>JAJFLY010000003.1 GCA_021772455.1 Chlamydiota bacterium | reverse complement strand
ACTCGTCTAGGAACCGTTTGAGCACGCCATCTACTGCCTGCGTCGCCTCGGCAAGGGAGGAACCCTTGCCTTCAGCTCCGCAGTTGTATCTGTCGCACTCAAACGATTCCTAGACGAGGTTTAGGTAGCAATCAGGGTCCTGGGTCAATTCCTGCTATCGAGCGTCCTCTTAAGAACAACTCAAAAGTCGATTTTTTGAGCAGAGAGTGTGACTTCGATCCCAACTTTCAGCAAGTAGGAACCTTTAAAACGAAGCAACCAGCCCTAGGTTTTGACTTACGTGAAATAGGTGTTGATAAAACCCTTAATATAACATATTACGCCCCTTTTCAAGAGGATAAGAAATATACGAATGCAGGATGGCTTACACTTGCACCCTGCTCTTCTGAGAATTCTATGGCAGTTTGTCGGATCGATAATTTCTGTTATGACTCTGGATCCCATTCTCTTAAAAGAGAGGATGGTAAAGTCCCAGGAATTGGATCAGCACTCGTTCAGTTTGCAATCGAAAAAAGTGTCGAATCTGGCTTTGATGGAAGAGTTCATCTCATTTCTACATGCAGCTCTAGTCTATTTTATCATAAGCTGGGCTTTGTATCCGATAGCCCGGAGTATCAGAAACGTATTGAAGAGGCTGCAATCAGGGGGGAGTCGCTCGATGGAGGAGCAATGCATCTTCCTGAAGAGGCTATGCGTATGTGGAAAGAGAAAATCAAAGAGAATCCTATCTATCACACACTTTGAGGTTGAGATAGTTTTTCTTCGAATTCCTCATACTCATATTTTAGATCCTGTCTGGAGTGACGGGGGCATTTTCGTTTTGCTTTGCGGTAGATCCCCTTAAGTTCCTCTAAGGAATGTGCTCCTTTAAAAGCAGAAACAATCTTTTGATAAGTGTCTGAATTTACGTAGTTATTATTTAGAATTTTCTTGTTTATGCTTTGCATTAATAATGCGAAGCTCAAAAATATCGCGTGATAAATCAAAAAAACTGTTAATAAAGTTACAGATTCTTCTGCAAGGGAACGTGTTGTTTGGAAAAGTAAACTTAAAGTGGAAGCGATTAAAAAAGTAAGTAGTTTAGTACCGCACTTTTTATACGCGAAAAAATAAAGCGCAGCGAATGAGATAAGAGAAATCGCATGTAGTATTAGTGTGGGTGGGTTATCCAAAGAGAGGCTAATCATAGCACTGCAGAAAAGAAGGTTTGCAAAAAGGTAATACTTAAAGCTCGTTCTGAATATCTTTTCTTTTTTGGAGAGGAATGATCCCTCAGTGATTTGTTTTGCGACCATGTCAAACTCCTTATATTATTAAGTATTGGCCTGTTAGAGACTTTTTGCTTTTGGCAAGAGATTCAGGTGTCCCTTTTGCCACGATCTTGCCTCCAGCAGCCCCGGCACCAGGCCCCAAATCAATCAAATAATCGCAGCTTTTGATCATCTCGATGTTGTGCTCGATGATCACCATGGTATTTCCCTTATCAACAAGGCGATGGAGGAGGGCGAGGAGCTTTTCGATGTCGTCTGGGTGCAAGCCGGTGGTGGGCTCGTCGAGAAGGTAGAGCGTCTTGCCAGTCCCTCTACGGGCAAGCTCGCGGCTGAGTTTCATCCGTTGCGCCTCACCACCTGAAAGGGAGGCAATCTCTTGACCAAGCTTAAGATAGCCGAGGCCAACCGAGATGAGGGTATCGAAAATACGGCGCACTTTGGGGATCATCTCAAATAGGAGAAGCGCCTCTTCGATGGTCATGTTAAGCAGCTGTCCAAAGTTCTTCCCGTGATAGGTCACTTCGAGGCTGACGGGGTTGAGCCGTAGCCCGTGACATTGGTCGCATTTTACTTTAACGGGAGGTAGGAAGAGCATTTCGACTTTTTTGTACCCAAGCCCCCAGCATGTTGTGCACATCCCTTTGCGGTGGTTGTAGCTGAAATGGCGGGGTAGGAGCCCTCTGGTGCGGGCGGCGCTAAGAGCAGCAAAAAATGTGCGGATCGAGGGGAGGGCATCGACGTAGGTGCCGACGTCAGAACGGACGGTGTGCCCAATCGGGTTTTGGTCAATTACAATCAGTTTATCAAAGGGATCTCTTTTATTGATAAGGGGCTCTACAAGGGGTTTGAGCACGTCGTGCATGAGGGTCGATTTTCCCGACCCAGAGACGCCTGTGAGGCCGGTCATTACGCCAAGTGGGATGTCGACTTTCAAATTTTTGAGGTTGTGTATCGTCGCCTTTTCGATTGGAAAGGTCTCTTTTGCTTTGCGCCTTTTTGTGCGCTTTGTGACGGTTTTTCTGCCGGAGAGATAGGTGCCTGTCAGGGAATTGGGGTCTTTGAGAATTTGTTTATAGGTTCCTTGGGCGGTGAGGTGTCCGCCGTGGATGCCTGCTCCGGGACCGAAATCGAGGATATAGTCGGCTGTTGCAACGGTTTGGGGGTCGTGTTCGACCATGAGCAATGTGTTGCCGAGCTCCTTTAGGGTTTGAAGGGCTCTGTTGAGGCGCGCGTTATCATGTGGGTGGAGGCCAATTGTGGGCTCGTCTAGCACGTAAAGGACCCCTGTGAGGCTGCTTCCGAGCTGGCGCGCGAGGCGGATGCGCTGTGATTCCCCATTACTTAGGGTGGGGGCACGCCGATCGAGGCTAAGGTAGTCTAATCCCACTTCAACGAGGAAATTGAGCCGCCCGGTGAGTTGTTTTATGACCTCTTCGAGGACTTTGTCGGGAGTAAGTTTTTCGATAAAGGTGCGCGCGCTTCCAATCGGGATTTGGCAGAGCGAGGCGATTGAGTGCCCTTCGATACGCACATGGCGGGCGAGTGGGTTGATCCGCGTTCCTTGGCAGGAGAAGCACTCGATTTCATCAAGTAGGGGAATGAGTGGGGAGCGAATTTCGCGGTGGGCGTGCTTCCCGGCTTTTGCCAAAACGGGTTGGATACCGATCCAGCGAAACCGAAAACCCTCTTTGGTTTCGATCCACTTCTCTTCTGGGGAGCCGTTGAGGATTAGCTGGAGCTGGGTTGAATTGAGCTCAATGAGGGGTGTTTTGGGATCGATCCCTTCTTTTTGGAAAAAATTCTCAAGAACGGGTAAGTGGGGAAGGGTCCACAGGGTGCGCAGCAGTCCTAGAACAGAGAGGTGCATGATCTCGCTGTTTTTGGTGAGATTCGCTCCATATTGGTAGCCGAGTCCCTGGCAATCGGGGCACATCCCTTCGGTTCCATTGAAGGAGAAGGTGTGGGGCGTGATGGGAGTGTACGATTTTCCAGTGCTTTCGACAGCGAATGATAGATTGAATAAGACATCTTCTTTTTCGCGCATCACCAAAACTTTTCCGTGGGCGTGGTGGGTGGCATTTTCGACGGCTTCAAAGAGGCGACTTTCGATTTTTGGGCTGATCTTTAACCGGTCGATAACAAGGGCGATTTCTTGTTTACGCCGCTTATCGAAGGGGATCTCTTCATCGAGCTCGTAGATTTTATTGTTGAGGCGTAGGCGGACGTATCCTTGCCTACGGAATCTGGCGAGCAAATCTTCAAACACTTCCCCTTTCTGGAAGTCGATGGGGGCCAAAAGGGTGATTTTTTCCCCTTCAGGGTATTGCAAGATTTGACCTACGACGTAATCTTTGGTGATCGCTTTGATCGGTTCGCCTGTTTCGGGGCAGTAGGCTGTACCCATACGGGCGAATAAGATACGGAGGTAGTCGTAAATTTCGGTCATGGTGCCGACGGTGCTGCGCGGATTTCCAGCGGCGGCCTTTTGTTCGATTGCGATGGCGGGGGAGAGCCCTTCGATCTGGGAGAGTTTGGGTTTGGGCATCTGCTTGACAAACTGGCGCGCATACGGTGTGAGCGATTCGATGTAGCGCCTCTGCCCTTCAGCGTAAACCGTATCAAATGCGAGCGAGCTTTTTCCCGAGCCTGATGGGCCTGTACAGATGGTGAGTTTATCTCTTGGAATCTCAAGATCGAGCAATTTGAGGTTGTTTTGCTCGGCCCCTTTTACTGAGATCTCCTTGATCGCTCCAGTGCGCGCAGCTTTTACTTTCTTTTCGACCCGTTTTTTCGGTGTGAGGATCTCTTTCAAAGAGGTTCCGGTAGGGGTGTCGAGCTTAGCTATTTTTTCTGGTGCCCCTTGCGCTACGATCTGGCCACCCCCATCGCCCCCCTCAGGTCCCAAATCGATCACCCAATCGGCGGTTTTGATCACATCCATGTTATGTTCGATGACCAAAACGGTGTTGCCTCGCTCGACAAGCTCATCTAAGACGTTTAGAAGCGCTTTGATGTCGTGAAAATGGAGCCCGGTTGTCGGCTCATCCAATATATAGAGCGTATTGCCAGTTCCAGGGCGGACGAGCTCTTTGGCAAGCTTGATTCGCTGCGCTTCACCCCCTGAGAGGGTGGTCGACGATTGTCCGAGCTGGATGTATTCCATACCGACTTTTGCAACCATATCGAGTTTTCGCTTGAGCGAGGGGATATTGGCAAAAAAATCGCGCGCCTCGCCGACACTCATCTCGAGGACGTCGTGGATGTTTTTCCCCTTATAGTAGATAGAGAGGGTTTCATGATCAAATCGCTTCCCCTTACAACTTTGGCATGAGACCCATTGGTCTTCAAGAAAGTCCATATCGACACGGGTCATCCCCATTCCGTGGCACTGAGGGCACGACCCCTCGCGGACATTGAAGCTAAATCTACCAGGCTGATAGCCACACGCTACACTATCGGGAAGCTTACAAAAAAGGGTGCGGATCTCGTCGAAAATCTTGATGTAGGTAGCCGGATTAGATCTAGGTGTGCGCCCGATCGCTGATTGGTCGATCGCGATCACCTTGTCGATGTGCTCGATCCCTGAAATCTTTTTCATTTTTCCGACCGCGTGCTCGGCGTGGTGGAGGTGATTTGAGAGGGCGGCAAAGAGTGTGTCGGTGATCAAAGAGGATTTACCCGATCCAGAAACTCCCGTCACGGCCACCATTAGACCAAGTGGGAACTTCACATTGACGTTTTTCAGGTTGTGATGGGCTGCTCCCTTGATTTCGATCGCTTCCTTGCCCGGTTTTTTGCGAACTTTTGGAATGGTGATCTGCTCTTTTCCGCTTAAATATTTTCCGGTGAATGATCTCGGATGTTTAAGTAGCTCTTCAATGGAGCCATTAACAAGGATCTCTCCTCCTAAAACTCCCGGCCCTGGTCCAAAATCGACAACGCGGTCAGCCTCCCAAATCGTCTCCTCATCGTGCTCAACAACGATCACGGTATTTCCCATATCGCGGAGGCGCTTGAGGGTGGCGATCAGCTTTTTGTTGTCGCGTGGGTGGAGGCCGATCGACGGTTCATCGAGAATATAGGTCACCCCAACAAGGCCACATCCCACCTGTGACGCAAGGCGAACGCGTTGCGCTTCACCACCAGAAAGTGTAGGAGCGGTTCGGTCCAAGCTTAAGTAGTGGAGACCGACATCGGCAAGAAAGTGGAGGCGCTCTGTGATCTCTTTGAGGAGCTCATCGGCAATGAGATGTTCCTGGGAATCGAGTTTAAGGTTTTGAAAAAAAGCAAGTGCCGCCGCTATCGAAAGGGAGCACACGTCATGGATCGCCTTCCCAGCAAGTTGTGTCGCCGCCGGATAGGGGCGTAGACGAGCCCCCTTGCAATCGGGACAAACCTGCTGGTGCATGAGCTGGAGAATATTTTTTCTGTAGGTGTCGCTCTTAGCTTCGCTAAATTTCTGTTTGGCATCCCAGATCACCCCACGCCATCGTACATAGTCGGTCCACGCAACGGGGCGGCTCGGGTGAGTGAAATGCATTTGGGTCCACTTTTTTTCTGTCCCATACAGAAAAACGTGTTTCGCCTTTTCTGAGAGCTCTTTCCAAGGTGTGTGAACATTGAAATCGTAGAGCTTGGCAAGATTGTTATAAATATTGCCAAACCGAACAGTTTCATAGTGGCTCGCGATCTGGCAGCAATCTTCGGCGATGCTTTTTTCTGGGTCGATGACGAGGTCGAGATCAAATTCTTGGGTGATACCGATTCCGTTGCAACGCGGACACATCCCTCCTGGGCTATTGAATGAGAAATCGTGTGGTTCTAGCGAGGTGTAGTAGAGGCCCGATTTGGGGGAGTAGGCGTGCATCGAGTAGAGCGTTTCTTGTTTATGCTCGACATCATAAACAGAAATCACCCCATTACCCAACTCCAGCCCTGCGATCACCCCTTCGGCGATCCGAGAGGCATTTTCAGGTGTCCGGGCGAGGCGGTCGATCACGATTTCGATGTCGTGGGCGCTATTTTTATCGAGACTGATCTCCTCATTTAGATCGACAAAGGTTCCATCTACCCGCGCGCGCATGTACCCCTTGCGAAGAAAAAGTTGAAAATCGTCTTTAAATTCCCCCTTTTTACCGCGGGCGAAGGGAGCTAGGAGGATCAACTTCGTGTTTTCGGGGATGTTTTGGATTTTTTTGATGATCCGCTCTTTACTCTGCGGGGAGACCGGCTGACCACTCACGGGACAGTGAGGAATTCCTACACGGGCGAATAACACGCGCATGTAATCGTAAACTTCGGTCATCGTCCCAACAGTAGATCTGGGATTTTTGCCGGCGCTTTTCTGCTCGATCGAGATGGTGGGGGAGAGGCCAGAGACGTGTTCGACATCGGGCTTACTCAAATCGCCTAAATAGCGGCGGGCAAAGGAAGAGAGCGATTCGATATAGCGACGCTGCCCCTCAACGAAGAGCGTATCAAAGGCAAGCGACGATTTTCCCGAGCCCGAGACACCTGTGAACACGACCAGCTCATTTGTGTTGAGCGTGAGGTCGACCCCCCTCAAATTGTGGACATTCACTTTTTTTAGAACGATTTGCTGCTTCATAGCCCAAACATAATATGCTTCTAGAAATTATTGAGCAAACTTGCTATTAGTGAGGGGACATGGTTAATCGCACTAAAATAGTTTGTACAATGGGGCCGGCCGTCGCTTCGCCCGAAAAAATTGAGGCGTTAGTTGAAGCTGGGATGAATGTCGCCCGGATCAATTTCAGTCACGGCACCTATGAGGAGCATGGGAAAATCATCGCGATGCTCAAAGATGTTCGGGAGAAGCTAGGCGTTCCTCTTGCGATTATGCTAGATACCAAGGGTCCTGAAATCCGTTTGGGAAATTTAAAAGAAGAGAAGATCACCCTGCGTGAAGGTTCTCGAATCCGGTTTGTCAAAGAGGAAATAGAGGGGGATGAGAACCAAATTACCCTCACACCTCCTGTCGCCTTTGATGTGCTAAAAAAAGATATGTTTGTCCTTTTAGATGATGGGTACGTCATTACCCACGTTGTTGATATCGATCGAGATGGGGTGACAGTTGAGGTCGATCACGGTGGTGAGATCAAACCTACCCGCGGCGTGAATATTCCTGGAGCAGAGATCGATTTGCCTCCCATGACAGAGAAGGACATAGAGGATATCCGTTTCGGCTGCGCGCAAGATATCGATATTGTGGCAGCCTCGTTCATTCGCTCTGCTGAGCATGTCATTGCGATCAAAAAGCTACTCGAAGAAGAGGGTAAGCACGAGATTGCGGTCATCGCAAAGATCGAAAATCGTCAAGGAGTGGAGAACTTCGACAGCATTGTTCCTGTTTCTGATGGTATTATGGTGGCGCGCGGAGATTTGGGTGTGGAAATGCCTCTCACCCACGTGCCCCGTTTGCAAAAAATGATGATTCGCAAGAGCTACCTAGCTGCCAAACCCTCTGTGACGGCGACACAAATGCTCGAATCAATGATCAACAATCCTCGTCCTACTCGGGCCGAAGCCTCCGATGTTGCCAACGCGATTTACGATAGCACCTCAGCTGTGATGCTCTCCGGAGAAACTGCCGTTGGGAGTTATCCCGTCGAGGTGGTAAAAGTGATGAGTGCGATCATCCAGGAGACCGAAGACGATTTTAGCTACTACGAGTTTTTCAAACGAGGAACGGAGCGTGTTTTTTACGATGTTCCCTCTTCGGTTTCACATGCATGTATCAATACGGCTTATAGCGCAAACGCCAAAGCGATTTTTGCCTTTACAACCAGTGGTTCATCGGCCCGCCTCCTCTCTCGTTTGCGCCCCCAAATGCCAATTATCGCGATGACCCCCAATAAGAAGGTATATCATCAACTTGCTCTTTCCTGGGGGGTAATCCCCATTTTGTGTGATGAGGCGCGTAATATTGAAGATGCCAAAAAGCGTATCAGCGATTTTTCCCTAGAGCGGAATCTCGTAACCTATGGCGATCTAGTGGTGATTACCGCTGGAGCTCCTTTCGGGCGGGCGGGGACGACCAATATGATGGTCGTCGATAGTATTGGAGACGTTCTTGTGCGTGGGAGTGAAGGGGAAGGGAGCCGTGTTCATGGGAAGGTTGTGCTCCAACCCTCATTTGAGGAGCACGAGTATACCGTGCGTGGAAAAATTCTCGTGATCAACACCTGTGATGAGAGTTATCTGCCCCTGCTCAAAAGTGCGAGCGGTGTGATTTTGCAAAATCTTGTCGATGATCTCGCTTCAGAGCGCTATCTTAAGAAAATGGCAAAAATGCTTGATTTGCCTTATTTACTACGGGCAGAGGGGGCTGGCGATGTGCTGCGCAACGAGCAGCTTGTGACGCTAGATCCGAGTGCAGCTCTTGTCTATAAGGGGATTATTTAAACCGATCTCATAATCATCATCCGATTATGCGGAGATTTTTTTCTATTTCATCTTTAGTCAATGGGTGGAGTTTCACACTTCGCACGCTGAGGATGTGGTCGGTTTACAAGGGGCTTATCTAATCCCTATCACTCCAATGGTGCTCCATTTCGAATAAGCAGACAAATGACCTCCTCATGCGCAGCACCAGTAAAACGGTTACGGCTCATAATAGCAAGCATAAGAGGCATTTTTCCATTTCCGCCAGGGATACGTGGATCGGCCCCATATTGCAGGAGGAGCTTAACGGCCTCCGTATTGCCCCGACTAGCTGCTAATATCAGGGGTGTATCCCCACTTTGATTTTGGGTATTTGGATTGGCCGCATGTTGCAGAAGGAGCTTAATGGCCTCCGTATCGCCCCTAGAAGTTGCTAACATCAGGGGTGTATCCCCATTTTGATTTTGGATATTTGGATCGGCCCCATGTTGCAGAAGGAGCTCAACGATTTTCGTGCGCTCCCAATCAGCTGCAAACATCAGAGCGGTTTTTCCATCTTGAATTTGGATATTTGGATTGGCTCCAAATTGCAGGAAAAGCTTAACGGCCTCCGTGCACCCACTCATGGTTGCCCAGACCAGGACTGTACGATCTGTTGTGTCTCTTTGGAAATTCGGATTAACTCCCAATACCAATAACGCATTTGTCAATTCGAAATTATATGAGCTAAGACAAATCGGGTGGCCTCTGAATTCGCCAAGGGCACCCCCAGTGTGAAAATATGTGTTATATCTTGCATAGCGTATGAATGCTCGGCAAAGGGAGGCCCCTAATTCCTCATGCATTCCTTTGTCAAAGTTCTTAACCGTATCGAGAGTTTTTTCAAGATTAATCTTGGTCCTAAACCAACCGCTTTTTTGGTATATAATATAATTTTTAGGTATATATCTTTGATTAATAAGAATTTGAATTGAATGGAGAAGAGAGTTAAGATGGGCGCTTGCCCCTTTAAAGTCATTTTCCCTGTAACTGTATTTTCGTGCCCTGTCGATTAGAACGTGTTTTCCAATACTCTCAAAATGTTTATTAACTTGGATAGTCTGATGCAAATCATCAATTGGTAACCTCTTGAAAATGGCATCGAGAAGCTCATTTGGCAGATGTTCCAAGGAAGTCGAACTGCTATTAATTGCAGGAGTAGAACCATGGTGGCGGTCTCTAATCAATAGTGTTATTCCTACCAGGGATGCAAGTCCCCCTGAACCGGTCACAGCAAGGGCCCCTCCTAATCTTAACCTTGTCAACAAACAGGTTGATTGTGTACAGAGCTGGAAATATAAACTCAGCCCTCCGATTGCAACTAAGGCAACCGCTATAGTCTGTCCCAATTTAAGATTCAGGCACTGCTTAGGCATCCCCACGCATGATGTAGTTGGAATAATTTTTGTTTCCATAGTTTATATATTATAAACATATTTGTTAAAAATATCCATCAAAATAAGTAAAAAAAAGGTTAGATACTAGGAGCAGATCAATGAGAGTGCCGCGATCGCAGCCGTATCGGTGCGCAGAATCCAAGGGTGGAGCTTGACCCCTTGTACACCCAATGTTTTGAGATGACTCTCTTCTTCAGGGGTGAAGCCCGCCTCTGGACCAATAAAAACACAAATGCCCTCCTTTTTTTCGAGAATCGAAAGAAATGGGGGTGCCGATTCACAGACATCTCCAAAGTAGGCGGGGTAAGGGAGCTTTTCCCATTGGTTGAGAGGTGGTTTGACCTCGATTTTAGGAAGATCAAATCTACCACACTGTTTCATCGCCGCAATCGTGATCTTTTTGAGCCTTTCGAGGGGGACGTTTTTCTTTTCACTCTTTTTGCCGGGAAAGAGCCACAGCTCTGTCATTCCAAGTTCTGTGCATTTCTCCACAAGCGTATCGAGCCTGTTGAGGCGGGGAATCGCCTGGCAGAGGATGATGGGGAAGGGGGGCTCTTTCTCTTCGATCGATACGATTTTTGCTGTTTTCTCATCGCTTAGGCGTGCGTGCGCAATTTGATTACGTCCATTTACCAGTTGAATCTCTTCGCCGGGGCGGATGCGCATCACTTTGAGGTGGCGCGACTCTTCTTTCAGGTCGATGTGTTGGTCTGCAACAAAGGAGGTGTCTACGAAGAAACGGTCGTGAGGCATTCGGGTTTCACCAAGGTTTGGATGAGATTCTCTTTGTTTTGGGGTAGCGCAAGCGTTTTAAAGGCGCCGAGTTTGCGGAAGTGTTTTCGCAGCTTGGGCGAGTCGTAAAAATCGAGGACGAGTTGGAAGCGCCAGTCGCGTTGAAAGAGGTCGCTTTCGTTCGTGTAGGTTTTTACCTCTTCGCCCGGGATTTTGCAGCCAATTGGAGCATAAAAGGTTAAAAAACTTCGTGGGTAGATTTTGCGAAGAGTGGCGATGAGGGAGAGGTCGGGTTTTGGGGGGAGGACGACGAGAATAAATCCAAAGCGGTAGATCCGTTTGACGTGGTCGACTCCTTGCTGTTTCCACCGGTCGTGGACCCACATCCATTGTTCGGGGGTCTCTTGGATGCTCGCTTCGAGGTGGCCCATCGCCTGGTTCATCATCCGTTCAACATCTTCTTTCATCGGTACATTGAGATTGGGCCAAATCGGGTCGCAGGCGGCGACCTGGTAGTAGTGGCCGGTTCGTTTTGTTGTGCCGACAACAATCGGGGAGTTAGTTCGATATGCTAATAGAGCGGGGGTGGAAGCGGTCCAGGCGCGTGTCCCAAAGAGGGGATAGGAGTAGGGGCTAGAGGGAAAGGCTTGATCGCCTACGATTCCGAGAAATTTTCCATCTTTTAAGGCGCGCATCCCTTGTCTGATTGCGCTTTTTGGCATGACGATTTTTCCGCCGTTCATTTCTCGCACCGAAAGAACCCAATTATAGAGCCATTTGTTTTTAATCGGTCTCCCGATGGCAATTCCGGGAAAGCGGTCGGTGACGGCTAAAAAGGGGATTTCCCAGTTGGCCTGGTGGCCGGTGAGGAAAATGACCCCTTGCTTTTTCGTTAAGAGCTCGATGACTTGACTGTTTTCTTGCAGAGAAACGATCTCGCTGAGCTTGCCTTTGCTCCTTTTTAGGCGAAAAAATTCGAGAAGGGTGATCATCAAGCTTTGAAAAGAGGCGATCGCAAGTTTTTTGCGCTCCTCTTCAGTTTTTGTCTCTCCATATGCGATCGCGAGGTTACAAAGCGCTTTTTTGCGGAAGGGGCGATGTAGGTAAAAGGCGCACCTTCCCGCAAACCTGCCGAGCGCATGGAGCGCGGAGTAGGGAAGAAGGGAGACTAAAAATCCAAAACAGCGAAAGAAAAAATAGCTTAACATAATGATAGGCTGACTATTTTATCTAATTGGTTGGAAAAGTCCAACTCTTTAATACTCTGACGGATTAATGTGGCCCTTTCTAAGGTTTTTGGAAAGTTAAGTGCATGCTCGAGCGCTTTTTGCGGGTGGAGTAAATCTTTTATTATCACCCCCGTATCTCCGTTCAGGACCTCGCTGCCGCCATTGTATTTGGAAGAAACGACAAAAAGGCCCATTGCGAGCGCTTCTAGAGTGACATTCGAAAAGGGATCGTAGACTGAGGGGATGACAAGAGCGTCGGCTGCTTGGTAGAACGGGGTCACATCTTTTTGCTCACCTACAAATTGGATCGGTAGCCCTTTGGCAAGCTTTTGGTAGAACGGGAGGTTTTTGTCCTTTCCCACAACGGTGAGTTGATAGGGGTGTTTGAGATCTGCAAGCCCTTTTATCAAAAAAGTGAGTCCTTTGCGCTTAAATCCACTTCCAACGAAAAGAAAATGAAAGGGCTCACTTCGAGGCTGGGAGAAACTCTCTTGAAAAGGTTTTTCTTTTTCGATCCACTCGACACCGTTGTGCACGACGTGGATTTTTTCGATCGGTGTCGAGTAGGTTTGCAGGATCTCTTGCTCGACCATATGAGAATTGGTGAAAAGAGACTTAAGCTCTGGATTTTCAAAGGCTTTTTTTTCGTTCGCGAGCAGATAGCGATGGAGTGGATTGATTTTAAAAGTGAGGCGCTTGAGCCATGAGTCGGTGAGCATGCGTTGTTTGAGGTAGGCAGCGTGTACACCACTCCCTGCTCGGTAGTGGGTTTGAAAGGTATTGCGCTCCATTCCAAAAATGATCTCTTTGGGATTTTGTGCAAGCCACGTTTGGCAAAGAGTATCGAAGTGGCGTAGGTGGTACAAAGAGAGCTTCGAGGTCGGAGCAAGCGAGACAACCTCGATTTCATCCCAGGAAGTGCACTCTCCGGTGGTAAGGATTTTGACGCAGCACCCTTTTTTCGCAAACGCTTCGGCAAGTTTTCGGGTATATTTTTCCAAGCCGCCCGGATGGGCGAGACGGCTCTTTAAAAAAACGACGGTTTTCATGGAACTTGTGTGATCGTGATGGTATTCGCAGTGAGCTTTGCGTCTAAATTTAAAGGCTCCCCTTTTTTTGTGTATAAAACAAGGTTACGCAAGTAGTCTCGAAAACGGTAGCGCGCGGTCCGTTCACTATATTTTGTGAAGCTCTCTTCCTCGGCATATTTCTCCTCGACGTCGCGTAAAGAGGCCTTGACAAAAGCATCTTCGAGAGCTTTTTCATCGATAAATTCAACAGCCCAGCGGAGATCTTTCTGAACATTTGAAGGCTCTGCAACCACGATGAGGAGGAGATTGTCGCGCACAACCTCGAGAAAGAGGCGGCTGACATCCTGAACATAGAGGGGGACTGTGAGACGTTTCAAACCATTTTTTTTCTCAATGATTTCGTTTGTTGCTAAGGAGTACGTTTGCGGGTTGATTGTCGTACTGTGTTTTAGGGGAAAGAAAATAGTGATCGGCAACTCACCTTCAAGGGGGATTAACTCTTGCTTGAGAAAATCGATGCGTAACAAATCGGCTCTGGGATCGTTGATGCCTTCAAGAACATTGTCGTTGAATGGCAGGGCGACTTTTTTCCATGTATCGGGGATCTTATAGGTCACCTCTTCTTTCTTCCCTTGTCGCTGATAAAGGGTCTCAAGTTCAGTTTCGGTTATGCGGTTAAGGTTGAATGTGACCTCAAGGCCTCGCTCTTTGAGTGCGCGCACCTGCTCTTCGGGGCCGCTCACTTTTTGCGATAGGTATTTGGGCCAGATATCGAGGAACTGAAAGCCCTTAGGGGGATCTCCGATCGGTTTGGTGATCATGATCGGGATCTCTTCTGTGATCAGCTTACTCAGCTTGATATAAATATCATTCGCTGCAACCTCTGTTATAGCTGTTCGCAGATCGAGATCTTGATTGAGGCTGACTAAATTTCGTTTGTCGATCGCCGCAATCCAACTCTCCTTGTGGTCGTTGGCATTGATCACGACCTCGAGATCTCCGGGGTGTAAATCACGCACGCTCGACTTGGAACCGGTCAGGGTAATAGAAATTCGCTTGTTTAACAGCCCATTGGGGAGAAGGCCGACAACCGTTTTATCTTGAGGGAGGTTGATAATCCGTATCGGAACATCAGGGATTGTGCGCGTGATGGTGATCGTTTGATTGACCAAAAACCAGACGAAAACAGCAGTGAAAAGCGCAACGAGTTTGCGGGGCCAGTTGGTAATAAATAGGCGTTTGAGAATTTCACTCATTTCCACCACCTCCATTGCTTGATTTTTTTCGTCAATTCAGGAGGGGTGAAGACGCTGCGAACAATTCCACGGAAACGGTCCATTTTCACGCCCCGTGTCAAGATCCCATCGCGGGCGATCGAAACCTTACCCGTCTCTTCAGAGACGACGATGATCAGTGCATCGGTCTTTTGGCTAGCTCCTAGTGCTGCCCGATGGCGCGTTCCCATCGATCGAGCAAGCTGCGCCGTTTCATGTGCCAGAGGAAGAATCGTTCCTGCTGCCGCGATCTGAAGCCCACGGATTACAACCGCCCCATCATGCAGAGGGGTTGTCGTTACAAAAATAGATTCAAGAAGCTCGGGTGAAAAAAGGGCGCTCAATTGCACGGATGAACTTGAATATTCTTCATAGCTATCTTGATTTTCCAGGACGATAAGTGCACCAACCTGTTTATCAGAGAGACGGTAGACCGACTTTGTGAGATTGTCGAGAAAAAGGTCGAATTCATGAATTTCACGATATTTGCGCCCTTTAAAACGGATTTTTGACAGCGCTAAACGGAGTTCGGGCTGGAAGATAATAAAGACTGCCAAGACAGCGACATTGACGACGTTGAGCATAAGTTTTTGGAGGACTGGAAAACCAAACCAGCTGGCAAGAAAGAAGATAAAAAGGAAAGCCAAGAAGCCAAAAACGACGTCCATTGCACGCGTTCCCCAAAAAAATTTGAGGAGATAGTTGAGCATCACCCAAATGATAACAACTTCGAGGGCTGGAACTAAGAAATTTAACAACAACATCAACTATACCACTTCCATGTACTCAAGAAGGGTTAATATATCGCGATGTTCAGCAACATCGTGCACCCGTATATAATTCGCGCCCTCAAGTGTGGCCATTGTATTGAGGGCAAGAGTTGTTGACAACACTTCAGATGCATCTTTCTTAAGAATTTTTTGCATAAAGGATTTTCGGGAAAGTCCAATTAATATGGGGAAGCCTAAGCTTTTAAAAATCTTCAGATTCTTAAGAATTTGTAAACATTGCTCAGGGGTTTTGCCAAAACTTCCTCCACCAATTCCTGGATCGAGAATGATTTGAGATCTTTCCACACCGCTTTCAATAAGCGCGCCGATCTGTTGCTGGAAAAAAGTGCAAATTTGAGAAATCATCCCCTCGGGATAAAGAGGCTCAGGAACCGTGTGGGGTGCCCCTTTCATATGCATGACAATGATTGGCGCCCCGCTTTTTGCTGCAAGCTCTCGCATTTCCGGCTGGGTGGCACCTGTGATGTCATTGATGAGATTAGCGCCCGATTCAAGTGCGGCTTTAGCGACAGCGGGTTTAAATGTATCTATAGAGAGGGGGCGATCAGTCTGTTTGCGGATACCCTCGATGACAGGGATCACCCGCGCCAGTTCTTCATTTTCACAAACCTCGCTTGAATCAGTAGGTCGGGTTGACTCGCCACCTATATCGACAATATCAGCACCCTCTTCAAAAAGGCGCAGCCCGTGCTCAATCGCACTCTCGTGTTCAAAGTAACGCCCCCCCTCGAAATACGAATCGGGAGTACAATTTAAGATGCCAATTAGTTGCGTTTTTTTCATCGGTTGGGACATAGTTCAGTAAATTATTTGTTATAAGGGTCGTCCATGGATGTTGTTTTCCTTTCCAGACTGCAATTTGCAATGAATATCGCCTTTCACTACCTCTTTCCACCATTAAGTATCGGTTTAGGATTGCTCCTAGTCATTATGGAAGGAACATATCTTAAGACAAAGAATCCTGTCTATGAAAGGATGACCCGGTTTTGGGTGAAGATCTTCGCGATCATCTTTGCCGTTGGGGTGGCTACAGGGCTTGTTCAGATATTTGCGTTTGGAACAAACTGGGCTTCCTTTTCCCGTTTTGTTGGGGACGTCTTTGGAAGTATATTGGGTGCAGAGGGGATTTTCGCGTTCTTCCTAGAATCGGGATTTTTGGCGATTCTTCTTTTTGGGTGGCATCGTGTCAGCCCTAAAATGCACTTGTTTTCCACGATCATGGTCTCGGTTGGAGCCCATTTTAGTGGGGTTTGGATCGTGATTGCAAACTCATGGATGCAAACTCCTGCCGGCTACAAGATTGTCGGGGAAGGGGAGGCGCGCCATGCAACTATAGAGAGTTTTTGGGGCGTATTAAGCAATCCTTCAACGGTCGATCGACTCTGCCACGTGATCATCGGTGCCTGGTTGACCGGAGCTTTTTTGGTGCTCAGTGTGAGCGCCTACTACCTGCTCAAGCGTCGTCATATCGATATTGCAACCAAGTCGTTCAAGATAGCTCTTTTATTTGCAACGATTTGTGTTTTACTGCAAGGGATCTCAGGTGATTCAACCGGTAGGGGTGTTGCGAAGAATCAGCCTATCAAGCTTGCAGCATTTGAAGGAGTTTACAAGACGACAACTCCGACAGGGATGTATGCAATTGGCGTGCTTAATACAAAAGAGAAAAAGGTCACCGGTATTCCCATACCTGGACTTCTATCATTTTTAGTTTACCGCGATTTCAACCAAGCCGTTCCTGGCTTAGATCAATTTCCTCCAGAGCTCTGGCCTCCGGTTGGCGTCGTATTTCAAACCTATCATGGGATGCTTTTCATGTGGGGATTCATGGCTGTTGGCGTTATTTTTGGGGTGATAGCTTGGAAGCGGAAGAAGATTTTAGAGAGTAAATGGACCCTCCGGTTCTTAATGATCTCGGTTTTATTCCCCGAAATAGGAAACCAGCTAGGATGGTATTCTGCCGAAATTGGTAGGCAGCCTTGGGTTGTATACGGGCTTCTCAAAACAGCAGACGGTGTTTCAAAGAGTATTCAGAG
Source organism: Chlamydiota bacterium (assembly GCA_021772455.1). Classification (GTDB taxonomy): domain Bacteria; phylum Chlamydiota; class Chlamydiia; order Chlamydiales; family JAAKFR01; genus JAJACP01. Next base: position 55,258 of record JAJFLY010000003.1, on the reverse strand, counting down.
AGGGCAAGTGATCTTTTCGTTGATCTTATTTGCCTGTGTTTATGCTCTGCTCTTTGTGTTGTTTATATTTTTAATGAATCGCAAAATCCAACAAGGGCCCGATGAAACAGGTTTAGACGAATATCGGGATCCCTATAAAAAGTAATTAAGGAATAAGAATGATTAGTGCCTACGAATACGGTTTTATGATCTTCTGGTACGTTGTGTTTGTCACAGCTGTAACCTGTTATGCCATGTTGGATGGGTTTGACTTAGGGGTGGGCTCACTCCATTTATTTGCTCGAAAAGATGAAGAGAGACGGATATTTCTCAACGCAATTGGCCCAGTTTGGGATGGGAATGAAGTGTGGCTTGTTATTGTCGTAGGGGGAATGTTCGCAGGATTTCCATTTGCCTATGCTACCCTTTTTTCCGCCTTCTACATCCCACTCTACTTTTTGGTTTTTGCGTTGATTTTCCGTGCTGTTGCCATTGAATTTCGCAGTAAAGTAGCTCACAAGTTATGGCGCACCACTTGGGACACACTTTTCTCCTTAGCCAGCTGCATGATTGCCTTATCTGTTGGAATTACCCTTGGAAATCTTATTCAGGGGATCCCCTTGGATGCAAACCACGAGTATACGGGTGGGATGATCATGACCTTCCTGCGTCCCTATCCCGTTCTTATCGGAGTATTAACCCTTTCGCTTTTCATGCTTCATGGAACGATCTACCTCATCATGAAAACCGAAGATGCGCTACAAAAAAAGCTCATTTTGTGGCTTCGCCCCTCGATGATCTTTTTTATTATCACCTATGCCATCGCCACATTTGTCACCCTCATTTACCAGGTACATATGGTCGACGTGATTCGGGAGCGCCCCTACCTGTTTTTCGTTGCGCTTGCCAATATGCTTGTTATTGCCAATATTCCGCGCGAGGTCGATAAACATAATTTTGGCTGGGCGTTCATCTCGTCATGCCTCAACATTGCACTCTTGCTTGCCCTCTATGCGCTCGGATCCTTCCCGAACGTCATCCGCTCGAGTGTTGAGCCGCTTGTGAACAGTATCACTGTCACCAATGCGGCAGCTTCGCTTAATACATTGGTCGTCCTCGCGGTTATTGTATTAATCGGTTTGCCACTTGTCCTTTGTTACGGATTTTTCATCTATCGCATTTTCCGCGGCAAGGTCAAGCTCGACCACATGAGCTACTAGATTAGTCGGGTGTTTGAATGGCCTAGTATAAAAATAATTTTATTCGACCGATTAATTTAAATATGGCATAATTATTAAGAATTAATAAAACTATGCGGTGAATTATGTCTGGCGCTATATCGAGATTCTGTTGTCCTCAAACTTCCCCAACCTGTTGCGGAAGGAGTATGAGCTGCATTGGCTCTGCTCTTAAGGCTATCCTAATCCTGGGTGGGTTGGGGTTAGGAATTGCAGGGCTCAGTGGTTTTTTGCAAATTGGATCCTTCAGTAATCTAAGCCAGATCTATGCGATTCCGATGATGTACACAGGTTTGTTTGTGGCGGCGTTTTGGGGCACTCAAAAAATTATTATTTGCTGCGATCATGGTTTGAGATTTCTCAGTCGTCCCAACAGAGAAGAACTTATAGCTGCAAGGAGAGAGGCTAGAGAAGAACTTATAGCTGCAAGGAGAGAGGCTGCTGCAGCAAGGAGAGAGACTGCTGCTGCCAACAGAGTTAATAATGATCTCAGATTTCAACTTATAGCTGCAAGGAGAGAGGCTGCTGCTATAAATGAGGTCCCAAGAGGGGGGGGGGTGAGAGAAGCTGCAGAAGACGCTTCCGCCACTGCTGTTGCTGACGCTCGAGACATAGAGCTGACTCAGGGTTCAATTCCAGAACTTTTCAAAAACGTATTCGATCGTTTCCAGTTTGCAATCTTAGAGGGAAGCGGCAAACATGCGAGTCTAATTTGCCCAATTTCATTAAATTTTTTCCAGATTCCTGTGGTAGATAAGTGTGGACATACCTTCGAGAGAAGATTCATTAAGGAACATTTTCGGTTCATTGGTGAAATTTGTCCTATAAATCGACAGGCCCTTAAACGCAATGAACTTAATCTTAACCTTTTTGTAAAAAACAAGGTCGAAGAGATAATAAGCAAGTCCCCCATTCTTCTTCCTCCGTCTGACCTACAGACAGATAACCGAAAAAATGCTGATCATTGTGTTAAGCTATCCCAAAAATACGTCAAAGATAATAATTATGAAGTAGCTCTTGTTCACCTTTCTGATGCGTTTAAGCACTCTAACTCGTCTGAAGTTTTTGGTTCACTCCCCCCTCTTTATGAGGCTTTTAATCAACCGCTCAAAGCGGTATTTGCCTACCTGTATCTTGCGAAACTGCAGCTAAATGAGAATATACCGGCTGCTGCAATAGTATCCGTGGATAGTGCTCTTAGACTTGCTCCAACGGATCAGACTATTCAAGCTATTCGCTTGCGTCTAGGCTAAGAAAAAAAATATTCTTATCTTTACAGAACTTTTGGACTACAAAAGAAGAAATGGCTCCCCCTGGGGGAGGAGCCATTCTGAGTTATTCTCATTCTGAGTTATTCTACAGAGAGCACATGGTAGGCTGGGAAGGCGAATTGATTGTTCGGTCGGGGAGAGGCAACGATTGTTACCCTCTTTCCAACCAATCTATCAAGATTCACACGTGTGCTGTAAAGAAAGGCTACTGGAAGATTCTCACAGCGCAAGAGGTAATCACCAGGACGGTTCTTAACGGGGCGATTGTAGGGCTCTACAATGCCTGATAAAACAGTCGCGGCTTCTTCTTCGCGGCTATAGAACTCTTGAATATCTTGCTCGCCATTAGCGACTGCCCAAAGATGGAATAAAGATTCCTCAAGAGGCTGCCAAACAAGCATTTTATCTGTAATTTCTTCATCGGCAAAGGTTGTAGCAAGTCCCATTGTGCTTGCTGCCGCATCAGCAATCTCAGAGACATCTTTCTCTACGATCTCAGGCTTGATTTCAATTCCAAGCTTTGCCAGCCGTTCAAGGTGCGCAGGAGCGATCTGGTGTCTAATAGAGCCTCTTTCAGACTTGCTTTCTAGGAATGCGATTTTCTTTTGTACGTAGATGTCTTGAATCACTGAATGAGCCTCTTCGGCGCGCTCTGCAATGTCGGGAAGATCTGCGTACTCAAGTGTAAGCTTCTCAAAATTCAAGTTGATCGCATCAAGATCGATTTGGGCGAAAGATTTTTGAATTTGTGATTGTGCAAACAGAAAGGCTGAGCTGAGCATGTGCGTCGCTTCACGATGGCGTTGCTCCATGGTTGCGATCAATTCAACTGGGCCGATGTTTTCGATATACTCTTTGGAGATGTAAAAATGGGCTGTTTGAGGAAGATCGATTTCCAGCCATTTTGGGTTCACATCGCTTAAGACAGCATCGATGTGGTCTCCTGTATTGAGTTGAGCCACAACAGGCGCTTCAATATCTGGATAGAGACGCACGTTAACGCGCTCACCTTCCACAACGCCATCTAGAACAAAGGTTCGAAAGACAAAGCCCTTCATCCCTTTTTTAGGCTGAATGGCATAGTGGTCGGGCTCTTCGCCGGTCACAGCAAATAGCTGTCCGTTGCGTGTTTCACAAACAACATGGGAATCCATGGTAGGTTGTGTACGCAAGCGAACTTTTGAACCGATGATTTTTCCTGTAAAGGATTTATATGTTGGGATTTCCTCATTTGCACTCAATGAGGCTGACAAGGAAGCCAGAAGTAACGTTACGAGCAGTTTTTTTGACATGGGTAACCTCTAATACACACTGTTTTACCCAATTTTGTACTCGTTTACAGGGAATATATCAAGGGAAATGCTTTAAGAATACAAAACAGCTTTGATGTGCTCGCAGTCTGCATGTCCACATGTACATCCCACCGGCGTCCCAAGAAAAACAGTGTACTGCTCTTTTGAATCGAGCGGGCTTGTCACAACATACATGTTTTCAGAGGTTTCCTTAATATCCCAGGTGCGAAATGTAAGTTCCTCATCAGAAACAGGTTCTTCTTCGATAGTTTTGGGGATATTGTGAATTGCACGTGCTAGTTGGCAGTGTGTGCAGTTGCAATGGGGCTCTGGCTTTGGAAAAGATCCTAAATCGCCACCCATCATCATCTTTGCCATCTGTGAAATTTTCTCTAAAACTTCGGGGGGCATGTCAGGGGCGCTGACTTGCTCTTGGTTGTGTTGGAAGGCTGACTCTAGGTTTTCCATTCCTGGCATTCCGCCAGAGATGCCGAAGCGAATGGGCATCCCTGTTAGTTGCTCAGGGGAGAGGCCAGTTAACTGTTGAAGCATCCCGCCAAAGGTCTTAGACCCACCCTCAACTCTATCAGCTGCAGGCTTTTTCTCCATATGCTTCATATGGGCTGAAAAGGCGATGTCAACGAGCGAAGAGTCGAGTTGTGGAATTTGAACAATTTTTCCATCGCGAAGATGTAAAATCAATGTAAATTTTTTAGTTTCAGGGTCTTCTTCTGAGTGGATAAAGGTGACCTGATCCCATGTAGCCGAGATGTGTGGGGGGATGCAGATGAGTGTTTCGTCTATTTTTACCTTCATAAAGCCCTCTATTAACTAAATTTTCTACCTCATATTGTACCGGAGGTAGGGATTTCGATCAAGCATTTTTTAGCGGTCTCTACATATGAGTGCTAATTTTGACTAAAAAAGATTTTATTGCTTCTTCCAAACTAAGCCGCTACATTCCCCATAAAGGGAGGTATAGCTTGGTGGATAGAAAAACCTTTGTCCTCGATACGAATGTCTTATTGCACGACCCAGATGCTCTCACTGCTTTTGGGGACAACGATGTGGTCGTCCCTCTCGCGGTTTTAGAGGAGTTCGACACGAAAAAACGGTATCGCGATGAGATGTCAAAAAATGCGCGGGCCGTTCTCGCTTATTTCGACTCCCTGAAAAACGTTGGAAAAGGGGATTTGCATCAGGGGGTTGTCCTTGAAAATGGGACGCGCATTCGCATTCAATTGGAAATCAAGACCAATTATAGTCCAAACTTCTCTCTATCTTTGAGCTCAATCAGCTATCGGATCTTAATGGCGGCCTACTTCCTTTTTGAGAAGGGGGAAAATGTCGTTTTTGTGACCAAAGATTTGGCGATGCGCGTGAAGGCCGAAGCGATGGGGCTGGAAGCGGAGGATTATGAAAATCAGAAGTTTTCATATGACAGCCTTTATAAGGGGTACCGCAAGATCGAGCTGCCGAAGCATGACATTGATACATTTTATAAAGATGGCCAAATCGCGGTTCCAGCTCCTGATAAGGAGTTTTTTCCAAATGAATATTGTTTGATGACCTCTGCCGAGCACTCTTCTGCTGTAGGTAAATATGATCCGAAAACGAAGAAAGTGGGCTCTTTGATCAATCTTCCGGCAAATATTTGGGGAATTAATCCTCTGAATATAGAGCAAAGGTGTGCTTTGGATCTCCTTTTGCGCGATGATGTGAAGTTGGTGACGTTGATTGGCCCGGCTGGGACGGGGAAGACGATGTTGGCGTTGGCGGCGGGTTTACGGAAGGTCTTTGATGAGGCTGTTTATTCACGTATTTTGGTGAGCCGGCCGATCATGCCGCTTGGTCGTGATATTGGGTATTTGCCGGGGCTAAAAGAGGAAAAGCTTCTTCATTGGATGCAGCCTATTTACGATAATCTTGAGTATTTGTGCGAGTCGACGGGAAGCGAGCCAAATGAGACGCTTCGTTGGGTGACCGAAGGAAATAAGCTTGAGATGGAGGCGGTTACATATATTCGAGGGCGGACCTTGCCAAAGATGTACATCATTATCGACGAGGCGCAGAACTTGACGCCGCACGAGGTGAAGACGGTGATCTCGCGGGCGGGAAAGGATACAAAAGTGGTCCTGACAGGGGATCCGACGCAGATCGACAATCCCTATTTAGATAAAGACTCAAACGGGTTAACGTATATTGTGGGTCGTTTTAAGCAGCAGAAAATTTTTGGTCATGTTTTCATGGAGAAGACAGAACGTTCAGAATTGGCGGCTTTAGCTGCAGAGGTGATGTGAAGAAGCGGTTTTCATGGATTTTATTTGTTGTGTGCTTAGCTATTTTTGTCGCTTTGCGTTTATTGCCGGCGAAAAAAGGTGCATCTGAGGTGACTGAAAAGGTTAGGCCGATCGTCCCAGCGCCGATTCTTTCCCACCCTTGGCTCGATACGCAGCCAAATGTGATGCGTCCAAATCTTGAGATGATGCGTGACCTCTCATTGTTGAGCGAGATTTGCGACTCTTTACACTCTGAATTGACCCATGAGCAAATCGAGACATCTTTGATTCAAACGCTGACTGCTTTGCAAGCCCAAATTCCTTTTACCTTGCCCCAAGAGTTATACAGCGTCTTATGCATTTCAGAACCTCTTCTGGATACGATTAAGCCTCCGGTTCCTTTTCAAGTGTATAAACGCCTCTATTTGGGTGAGACTGTGATTGGATTCCCTTTCTATCTTGATGTACGCGTCTTCGAGCTTGATCGGTGTGGCTCCGAGGAGTTGATTGCATGGCATCTTGAAACTCTCGATGGTGAGCCATCGTGTCTCTATCAATCTGACAACAGAGCGATCTACACCTCCTCGGGAGAGCGGACTCGCGCTACGGCGCATGGTTTTGCTACTGGAAAGCGCGGGCTTTTCTTTGAATGTCTTGAGCACAAAGGGCGCTTATTTGTCCTTTATGCTGAGGCACCTATTAAAAATTTCAAGGAGCATGAATCCTTGTTTACACAACTTGCACAGAGGGCACAAAATGAATAAATGGCTATTACTTATCTTATTGTCGACACCACTTTTTGGAGCAGAGGCAGATCTTCAAAAACTTGTCGATGGGAATGCGCGTTATCTAAAGGGGCATGTAGAACCTAAGTCTCATACGCAAAAGCCATTTGCGGTAATTGTTGCCTGTTCTGATTCGCGTGTAGCACCTGAAATCATTTTCGACCAAGGTCTTGGTGATCTTTTTGTGGTCCGCGTTGCTGGAAATGTGGTGGGCGATATCGAAATGGAGAGCATTAATTACGCGCTTGATCATCTGGGAGCTAAGGTTGTGATGGTGATGGGGCATGAATATTGCGGCGCGGTCGATGCCGTGAAAGAGGGGCAGGTGAGTGAGATTTCAGCAATTGCAAGTCTTATCAAGCCTTCTATCAAAGGGGCAAAGACTTTAGAAGCGGCAGTTAAGGCAAATGTGCTTGGCGTTGTCGACCATTTGGATAAGAATATAAAGGCTCATATCGTAGGCGCCTATTACGATTTTGAAACGGGCGAGGTTGAAATTCTAAATGGAAAAGGGTCTTGAAGAGAAAATTCTTGCCCCGCGCTCTGCCTTGTAATTAGCTTTGTTTATATTTACCACCACAGAGAACACGGAGATGGCATTCGGGTTATTTCCAACGCGAAGCGTCTCTGTGACCCTGATTGCTACCTAAACTTGTTGTTATAGTGCTTAGATGCATTTAGATGCGTAGGCTCGGAGTTAGACATACCCAAAGACGCTCTTCTCTATGCAGATGGTGCGTACAACTCTTTTGAACTAGAGGATGTGCTTCAGGATAAAGGCATTAAATTGTTAGCTAAACGCGGCGTATCTGGGAAAAAACGCCTATGTTCTAGACAAGCAGAGCGTGAAATCAGCAGTAGGCGGCAGATAGTAGAAACGGCTTTTAGTTCAATAGCGAATTTATTACCTAGGTATCTAAAAGTAAGGACAGAGCGCGGATTTTTACTTGAAGTAATCTGCACAATTTTGGCCTACAGTTTCTCGTGTATTTGCAACCCTTCACTCGTCTAGGAACCGTTTGAGCACGCCATCTACTGCCTGCAGAGCCAAAGGCAAGGGAGGAACCCTTGCCTTCAGCTCCGCAGTTGTATCTGTCGCACTCAAACGATTCCTAGACGAGGTTTAGGTAGCAATCAGGGTCTAAGCAACAGCTGAGACGCGCTCTAGAATGTGCTTCTCTAGCTTACGGGTATCGGCAGCGAAACGCCGGATTCCATCAGCCAACTTCTCGGTTGCCATCTGGTTGTCGTTCACGCCAAAACGGAATGTTGATTCGTCAAGCTCGAGCTTTTGAATACTAGAGCTTTTCGACTTTTCAGCGCTCAACTTTTGATCGACGGTCCCCTCGTCATTGTGCAAGGTTTCTAGGAATTTAGGGGCGATTGTCAAGAGATCACATCCAGCAAGCTGCAAGATCTCTTCGACATTTCTAAACGATGCGCCCATGATCTGAGTCTCATGGCCAAATTTCTTATAGTAGTTGTAGATCTGCTGCACCGATAGGACACCTGGATCCTTCTCAGGTGGGTAGCTTTCGATACCCTCACTTGCCTTAAACCAGTCAAAAATGCGTCCGACAAATGGCGAGATAAGCGTTGCTCCCACTTCAGCTGCGGCAACAGCTTGTTCTAAGCTGAACATCAAGGTCATATTACAATGGATCCCTTCCTTTTCGAGGACTTTAGCAGCTTGAATTCCTTCCCATGTGGAGGCGAGTTTGATCAAGACGCGTGTGCGGTCAATCCCGGCAGCTTCATATAAGCCGATTAGCTGGGTTCCCTTTTGAATACTTCCATGTGTATCAAAGGAGAGGCGAGCATCAACTTCTGTGGAAACACGCCCCGGAACAATCTTGAGGATCTCGATGCCAAAATTTACAAAGAGTTTGTCCATGATGCAGTGGAGCATCTGCGATTCATTTGATGTTTTGCTCATTCCCCATTTCACAGCGTCGTCAATCAAATATTGATATTGTGGATCAGAAGCTGCCTGAAAAATCAGAGAGGGGTTGGTGGTTGCATCGGTTGGTTCGTACTTTTTAATGCTATTGATGTCGCCAGTATCGCAGACAACGGTGGTCATTTTTTTCAGTTGATCTAATTTGCATGCCATAGGTGTAACTCATTTTTTAGTGTTTTTTTCACATATAGCACACATTTTCTTTTGTAAACAATACTCTAGCGCCCTATTACGCCACCGGAAAGGCGCTCAAGCCAATCGGAACGCTGGTTTGTTGCGATAGGGCTGCCGCGTTTTAGGAATGCCGCTCGATGAAGTCCCTTCTTGGTCATAACCATGCGAACAAGTTCATGCTCTCCGCTAGGAAATGTCCGCTCATAGATGATATCGTTTGGAAGGCTCTTAATGACGACCCAATCGGCAAGGGGACTGAGACTTTGCTCATACTTCATCGCCTCTTCTGCCGTCCTTCCTTGAACAAGCTCGCGGTCTTTAAATTGGATTGTTAAGAGCTCCGAATTTGCTGCTCCTTGAACAAACCGCGTGATTGAGGTGCCCTCTTCTGTCGCAGACTGCTTGGATTTCTGCCAAATGCTTGTTTGCTCGATTGGAATGAAGAGTGTTTCGTTAAAATTATATTTTGCTTGTGCTGTAAACGGCATTAATAAAAGCAATAAAGTTGCTATTTTATTCATTATTCCCCCAATAATAATTAAGATAATATTATAACGAGTTGAATGTTATTAATAAACTAAATAAAAAATTTGACTTGGGTTTTTTTCTACGACTTTGGTAATCTCGGCACGAATTTTAAACTATGTGAGAGCGCTATGCAGATTGGACATAAACTTCAGATTCATTGCCAGGGGTGTGAGGCGCCCATCCTTTTTTCTGTCCTCGATCGAGAAAGTTTTGACAACGTCGTCCCGTGTCCTAAATGTGGGAAAAAGTATGCCTTTGATGATGAGACACTGCTCAGACATTTGCGTCAGTTTGAATCTCTTTGTTGCCAGATTCATGCTTCAGAGGAGATTTTAGGGGGAACATCGATTGCGATTGATGTCGGGACGCACCATGTAAAGGTCCCTTTTAATATTCTATTGACCCGTTTAAGCTCTGTCATCGACTTGAATATCGGGGGAGAGAAGTTTTCCGTCGCCTTTCGCGTTGAACCTCTTAAAGATGTTCCAGAAGCGACTAGCCGAGGGCTCTAGCTTGGTCATGAAACCATCGAGGTGGATGGAGACAGCTTGGTTGCTCTCAAGCGTTGAGATCAACTTTTCTGTTGCCTCTGAAGGGAGAAGGAGCTTTTGTCCACCTTCCATTCGATTCGCATGGTAGGGAAATTTCTCCCCTTCAATTACAAGCACGACAATCGACATCTCAGGCGCTTCTGGTAGGGTGGGGATCTGACGTGCGCTCACATTTAGATAGCCAAGAGTTCCAAAAGCCCCTTTTAAGAGCTCTACTCCCACTCCTTGCAGCTCATTATCGGATGTATATTGAAGTTGGGCTGAATTGAACGGCTTCGAGCGTGAAACGACCTGACTAGCATTCCACTCTTTATGAGATGAGCAGGCTGGAAGGAGCATGATAAGTCCAAGAAGAGGCGTCCTCATGGAGCAGAATGGCCATGGACACTTCCATTGTCAGAGCCGACAATGATTACAGCGGCTGCGGCAAGAACAACCATTCCAATTCCAACATAGATTACATTTAAACCACACTGAGTGCAGGCAGTTGTTGCAGGAGGGGAACACGGGTTGGGTTTTGGACAGTCGCTTGGTGGATTAACTGGATCTTTAGGATTTTTTGCAGTATCTGGAGCTGGAGCTTGACATCCTCCTCCGCTGCATTTACAGGGACTGCAATTACAATCGGGGCAGTACCCATGGTTGTAATTTTGGTAATCCAAAAATGTATTGCTTGCAGCCGTAAGTATTGAGCTGCACGATAGGAAAAATACAGATAGGAGAGTAATAAGTGTTTTCATAATACTATTAGTTCTAGTTGTGATGGTGTTGTGAACCACTTCCTGATGCGATGATGAGAACGGCTGCTGCTGCAGCCGCGGCGATCCCAACACCTATGGCACAAAGAGAAATGCCACACTCAGCTCCACAAACAGGTGCGCACGGATCACATGGGGCACAAGCGGGTGCTGCACATGCCGGTGCTGGCTCTCCACATCCACATGGGGTACAATTGCACTCTGGACAATATCCATGATTGTAGTTTTGATAATTTAGGTTAGGATTATCTGCTCCGATAAGAGGCATTCCAAGTGAGATAGCACATAATAAAGCAACGAGACTTTTCATGATGAACCTTTCTGTTTTTTTGTTGGAGATATAGATATCAAACCTTTCATTTTGAACGCAATCGGTTTTTTTTGATTACGGATTGTGGAGGTGGACAGAGCTAGAATTTGGACTTGCAATGATGATCGCAGCCACACCAACGATCGCAGCAATTGTAACTGCGATGGAACATACTGTCAAACCACAGTTAGTTCCACAAACAGGAGCCGCAATATCACATGGATCACAAGGGAAGCAACAATCGGTTGCACAGGGTTGTTCACAACAAGGCGAACAATCACCTGGGTCAGAATGGCAGGAGTTTGCCGAAAGGGTCATGCCAGAGGAGATAACAAGAATGGCTAAGATGGCAACGAACTTATTCAAAGCAAGGCTCCTGCTATTAATTAATTATGGGAATGTGATGAGTCACGACTAACTGCAATCGCCACACCAACTGCGACGACAACTCCTGTTGCAACTCCAATACGGACCCAATTGACTCCGCAGCGTGTGCCACAAGCTGGAGCGCACGGGATACATGGATCGCATGGATCGTAGCACGTTTGGGATTCACATGAATCCGGGCAGGCATTAACAGGATGGTTTGCATGAATAGATGTTGCTAAAGCCATCATGAGCAGTAGAAATAGCGAGATATATTTTTTCATTGTGACCTCATTGGTTTAGAAGCTAGGTTATAGCAATTCTTTTCTTTGAAACGCAATCATAATTTCCTACTGAGAGATTGTGAAAGATTGAATCGATTTGAATATCTGTGCGGATAGAGAAGCAAATTCTTCTTGGAGACACGTTGCTGTGACCACAAAGGCTTTCTCGTCTTGTACAATAACACCTTGTATAAAGCGCACTGGACCCCATTGGGTAGGACGGTCGATTTGAAGCAGGTTTGCTTTTCCGGCATTTGTATCGATAGTTCCAAGTTGTTTACAATGAGTGTTTGCTTGAGCAATATGATAGGATTTGGCAAGAGTCATGTACTCATTTACAGGGAGAGTTGTTTCTTCAGTAGCAAGGTTTATCGAGGGTGAGAAGGGACTTTTTCCCGATCCGATATAAATAACGGATACTTTTTGAGGGAGTTGCTCGGGATCGCGGATCCTTTCCCATCCTTTTGGAGGAACAACAGAAAGTGTGTCTGCATGAACCGCAGTGGCACAAAGTAGAAACATAAAACAGAAAAAAAGACGCATCTTTCTAACCTCCGCAGTTGGGCCTTGAATTTAATCGTTTTGTTTGCCAATCTACTCCCTCGCTGATAAGGTGAGCTCAAGATAGATCTAATACAGTAAAGGCTAAGGATAATGGAGAACTTAGAAACAGGCAAAGATAAAATTAAAAAAATCTGCGATATTCTCAAAGATGAAACGCTGTTGCCTGCAAAAGAAGAGGCGCAAAAGATCATTGAAGTAGCGGGGCAAGAAGCGCATCAGATTATCCGTGATGCCGAGGCCAAAGCTGAGGAAACCCTCAATAACGCAAAAGCCAAAATGGAAAAGGAAAAGGAGCTCTTTCAAAGCTCTATGAAGCAGGCGTGTCGCCAGGGAATCGAAGCTTTAAAGCAAGATATTGAAAACAAGCTTTTCAATGGCGAGCTAAATGAATGGCTAAAAAATAATACAGCCGATCCAAAAGTGGGGGCAAAACTGATTGCTGTTTTGGTGGATGCTGTTGAAAAAGAGGGCGTTAGTGCTGATTTTTCAGCTCAAATTCCTGCGCAAATTCCTGCTGATAAGGTTAATGCAATACTCGTTAAAGAAATTATCGATAAGTTAAGCGAAAAATCGGTTACCGTCGGGGATTTTTTTGGAGGAGTAAAGCTGAAATTGCTTGATCGTAAGCTTACGCTTGATTTAAGTGATGATGCTCTAAAAGAGCTTCTTGGAAGCTATATCCGCAAGGATTTTCGAGAACTCCTGTTTCAATCGTAACAAAAAAATATGACTGAATACTATTTCATAGCGAGTCTTTTGCCTCCTTTGGAGATCGGGCACGTTCCAGGTCTTGGTTTTCCCGAACTCAAGGAGCTTGTGCGTATCAATCTCACGGATGTTGATCAGAGGCGTGTGTGGCGGTTTTTGCGCTTCATTGATCTCGAAAATCTACGCTCTTTTTGGGCGAAAGAGCCATTTGATCCGAGAGGAAATCTGAACAGTCATGAGATGGAGCAGGCTCTTTTGGATTTCCAGTGGCCAAATGGTGAGGATTTCCCGCTCTTTTTACAGGATTATTTAAATAAGTATCATTCTAATGAGGACCGCTTAGAATATTTCCCTCTTTTAATGAGTCTGTTTTTTCAATATCAGATGGAAGACCAAGAGGGCTTCTTGAAAGATTTTTATAATTTTCAGAGAGAAATGCGCCTTGTAATGGTGGGATTTCGGGCAAAAAAATTGGGAAGGGATGTCGCAGTTGAACTGCAATATGAGGATGCAACAGATCCTATTGTGGCGCAAATACTCGCTCAAAAAGATGCAAAGGTGTATGAGCCCCCATTTGAATACAAGGAGCTTAAGCCCATATTCGAAGAGTATGGGGATTCTCCTCAAGATTTACATAAAGCGGTCTACACCTATCAGTTTAACCATATCGTTGAGTTGTGGGGCGGTGACATTTTCACCTTAAACCGCCTCTTGAATTATGTCGCGCGTCTGATTTTATGCGAAAGATGGCTTGATCTTGACGTGCAAAAAGGAATACAGGTAATCGATACCATTCAGAAGGAAATACAATGACACTATCTACATCAGCAACAGGAAGGGTTGTCCGCGCTTTTGGAAATCTTTTGCAGGTCGAATTTGAGGGCAATGTGCGCCAAGGTGAGGTCGGTTTTGTAGAGGTCGATGGAACCGGTCTTAAAGCTGAAGTAATTGAGGTTGTCGGGAATGAAGTTAAACTTCAGGTTTATGAAGATACGCGTGGTGTGAAACTCAATAGCCTGGTCAAATTTACTGGCGACCTTCTCGAAGCTGAACTTGGACCCGGTCTTTTAAAGACGATTTTTGATGGTCTACAAAATAGACTGGAAGTGATTGCTGAGGAGTCGGGATACTTTCTTCCTCGCGGCGTCTATGTTCCTGCTATCGATCGCGAGCAGGAATGGGATTATTTGACCGTGGCAAAAATTGGCGACACTCTTGAGCGTGGCGATACGCTCGGAACCACAATGGAGGGGCGTTTTGAGCATCACATTATGGTTCCTTTCTCATTTTTTGGAAAAATCACCCTGACCTGGGTTATCTCTTCGGGGAAGTACACAGTCGATACAGTTGTGGCGCGCGGTCGTGATGAGCGTGGTGAGGAGCATACCTTCACTATGGTGCAGAAATGGCCGATCAAAATGGGACTTTTCCAAGGGGAAAAGGTGAAGCCGACTCGCATGATGGATACAGGTTTGCGCATTTTAGACACCCAGATCCCTATTATGAAGGGAGGAACGTTTTGTACTCCCGGGCCCTTTGGCGCTGGGAAAACCGTTTTACAACACCACCTTTCAAAATATTCGTCTGTCGACCTTGTGGTTTTATGTGCATGTGGGGAGCGAGCCGGGGAAGTTGTCGAAATTTTGCGCGAATTCCCTGAATTGACCGATCCCCATACCAACGAACCTCTTATTACCCGTACATGTATTATCTGTAACACCTCTTCGATGCCGGTCTCTGCCCGCGAATCTTCGATCTATATGGGTGTGACAATTGCTGAGTACTACCGGCAAATGGGGCTTGATGTCTTATTACTCGCCGATTCTACATCCCGCTGGGCACAAGCACTGCGCGAGATGTCTGGTCGGTTGGAGGAAATTCCCGGTGAAGAGGCTTTTCCGGCTTATTTGGCTTCTCGAATCGCGGCATTCTATGAACGGGGTGGTGTTGTCTCTCTTAAAAATAAGAAGCAAGGGTCGATTACCATCTGCGGAGCTGTCTCTCCTGCGGGGGGGAATTTTGAAGAGCCTGTCACGCAAGCAACACTTGCTGTTGTCGGCGCATTTTGCGGCCTTTCTAGAGCACGTTCTGATGCGCGTCGCTACCCCTCGGTCGATACCCTCATTTCATGGTCAAAATATGTAGGTGATGTTTCGAAACAGTTGGAAGAAGAGGTTCCAGGGTGGGGCGAGATGGTGATGAAGGCTGAGCGGATACTTATCGAAGGAAATGAGATTGGCAAGCGGATGGAAGTTGTAGGAGAAGAAGGAACCTCTCTCGATGACATGATCATCCACCTCAAGGCTGAGCTGTATGATTTTTGTTATTTGCAGCAAAATGCTTTCGATAAAGTAGATTCCTACTGTCCATTAAACCGGCAAATTCCACTCTTTAAACTCATCGATCGCATATTCAATACAGCCTTTGAATTCAGCAGCCGCGATCGGGCGCGTGAGTTTTTCCTTCAACTGCAAGGTAAAATCAAAACTATGAACTCGATTCCTTTTGAGACCGACGAATTTAAAAAAGCGCTCTCTGAGATCCATGAATTGATTGAAACAGCAAGGAAGTTATGAAGACTGTGCACGATAGAATCAATGATATGCGCGGTAACTTGATTACCGTGACAGCGACTGGGGTATTTTTAGGGGAAATGGCTCAAATTGAGAAAAAAGATGGGCAGATCACTTACGCCTCGGTTCTTCAATTTGAGGGAGATCAGGTTACCTTGCAGGTGTTTGGAGGAACCAGAGGGATTTCTACTGGAGATAAAGTTACATTCCTAAAACGGCAAATGGAAGCTACCTACGGTGATGCGCTCCTAGGAAGGCGTCTCAGTGGTACAGGTAAACCGATCGACAACGGTCCCGAGATTACAGGGGATAAAGTTGACATTGGACAACCCTCCTTCAATCCCGTTAAGAGGATTATTCCACGTCAGATGGTCCGCACAAATATTCCAATGATCGATGTCTTCAACTGCCTCGTAAAATCGCAAAAAATTCCGATTTTCTCCGTCGCAGGGGAACCTTATAACCAACTTCTTATGCGAATCGCCAACCAAACAGACGCCGATGTCGTTGTGATCGCAGGAATGGGACTAACTTTTGCCGATTACCAAGCGTTTATCGATAATGCCGAAGAGTCGGGATCGGTCCAGAAGACGGTGATGTTTGTCCACAGAGCGATCGATCCAGCCGTTGAGTGTATGCTTGCTCCCGATATGGCACTTGCGTGTGCCGAAAAATTTGCGACAGATGGGAAAGATGTCCTTGTATTGCTAACAGATATGACAGCTTTTGCCGATGCAATTAAAGAAATTTCGATCACGATGGATCAAATTCCTTCCAATCGTGGATATCCCGGATCGCTCTATTCTGATTTAGCATCCCGCTACGAAAAAGCGGTCGATATTGAAAATAGTGGCTCGATTACCCTGATTAGTGTGACCACAATGCCTGGCGATGATGTGACCCATCCGGTTCCTGATAACACCGGTTATATCACCGAGGGGCAGTTCTATCTACACGGTGGCTATATCGACCCATTTGGCTCTCTTTCCCGCTTGAAACAACAGGTGATTGGAAAAGTTACGCGTGAAGATCATGGAGATATCGCAAATGCCTTGATTCGTCTCTATGCTGATTCAAAGAAGGCGAAAGAGCGCGAGTCAATGGGTTTTAAAGTCTCAAGGTGGGATGAAAAGCTGATTAGCTATAGTCGCCTTTTTGAAAAAGAGATGATGAATTTGGAAGTGAATATCACAGTTGAAGAAGCGCTCGATTTAGGGTGGAAACTCCTCTCTGAGTGCTTCCAAAGGCATGAAGTTGGAATTAAGCAAAGTTTGATTGATAAATACTGGCCAGGTTAATGACCGAGGTAAAGTTAACAAAAAATGCATTACGCTCTGAGCAGGTGCGCTTAAATCAACTTGAGAAGTACTTACCAACACTTCAGTTGAAAAAGGCGATGCTGCAAACGGAAGTGAATGAGGTGCGTGTCGAAATTTTGCGTCTCGAAGAGAGATTCGATGAGGCGCGTTTGACCGCTACGCATTCTGGTGGGCTTTTGAATGAGCGTGTGGGGCTAAATCTCACAGATGCGGCTAAAGTTAAGCATGTTGATAAAGAGTATGAAAATATAGCTGGCGTTGACATTCCACTTTACAAAGGGATCGAATTTGAGCCTTTTGATTACCCTCTTTTTAGCACGCCAGCCTGGTTGGATGTGACGGTTGATCAGTTAAGGGAGATGGCGGTAGCACGTGTCAAAGTTTTGATCGCTCAGGAAAAAAAAGCCGCGCTTGAAAAAGAGCTTAGGGAGGTTTCCATCCGGGTGAATCTTTTTGAGAAGAACCTTATCCCTAAATCGAAGCGCAACATCAAAAAAATTAAGATCTTCTTAGGGGATCAGGAGTTGGCTGCCGTGGGGCAAGCTAAAGTAGCCAAAGCAAAAATAGAGCAGAGGAAGCATGCGAGTCGATGTGACTAAATACCTCGTAATGGGGGCGATGAGTGTCCGAGATCTGTTTTTTAAACGGATTCAGGAAGAGGGGATTGTTGAGTTTATCTCACCCACTCCTCCCGCTTTAGAGACCCCTCCTGAGATTCAAAACTTGATTGATGCTCTCCATGTTTTGCGCCAAATGGTATCAGTTAAACAGGGGCCGACCGATGATTACCGCTCTGCTGGGGTACTTGCCCGTCATGTCGTCGAGAGGAGCCATGAGCTTGAGCACTTGGCGGAAAAAGTACGTATTATAGAAAAAGATATCTCGCGTATCGAGCCATTTGGGGATTTTTCGATTCCAACCCTTCATGAAATCGAAGCCGAAACAGGGCGCATTTTTCAATTCTTTTTCGCAAAAAAAAGCGAGCTGTTAGAAGCACCTAAGCGCCCTGAAGTGCTTTTTGTGGGCCATGCGTATGGACTCGATTATTTTGTCGCGATCAATGAAGAGCGGACAAATTACGACGGCTTTATCGAGATACTTATCGAAACGTCCCTCGGTGAGCTACACGATCGGCTCGCACAAATCCAACGTCAAATCGATGAGTACGAGTCTGAGCTCGCCTCCCTTGCCCACAAGAAAAAACTCCTCCAAAGTGGGCTTGTCGATGCTCTTAATCGCTACCATCTCAACGATTCCAAAGAGCGCTTGCAATCGCTTCTTAATGGAGAGGTGTTCGCAGTCGAAGGGTGGGTGGCAAAAAATAAAATCCAAGCCGTTCTCAAAATTGCTGATGAGCTCGATATCCATATAGAGTCGATTCAAATCGAAGAGAAAGACCGCGTGCCGACCTACCTAGAAAACAAGAGATTCGGACGTCTTGGTCAAGATCTCATCAGTATTTATGACACCCCATCGTGCTTCGATCGCGACCCCTCCCTTTGGGTTTTTGTCGCTTTTGGGATCTTTTTTTCTATGATCATAGCCGACGCTGGATATGGGCTGATACTATTCGGATTCTCCCTCTTCCTCTATTTCAAGTATGGCAAAAAGGCAGGGCTGGGACGGCGCGTGATTTTGCTCGCAATGAGTCTGTCGATAGGGTGTATGTTCTGGGGGGTGATGATGTCGTCATTCTTCGGGATCGACATCAAACCCGACAGTAAGATACGCGATGTCTCGCTCATCAACTGGATGGTAAACCAGAAAGCAGAGTATTTGCTCACCCATAAACCCAAAGCATACACTGACCTCATGCAAGAGTATCCACAGCTCAAAGATGCCGCCACACCGCATGAGCTAATGATGACAATTACTCGCAAGCAGCAAGGAATGGGTAACTATGTCATCTACGATAACTTTACCGATAATGTCCTAATCGAGCTTGCGATTTTCATTGGAACGATCCACATCATCATCTCATTTTTACGATATCTCGACCGCAATTGGGCCGGACTTGGTTGGGTGATCTTTATGGTCGGCTCGTACCTCTTTTTCCCCCTCCTTTTAGGAGCTTTGTCGCTCATCCACTACATTTTCCACGTCCCCTACGAGCTAGGGGGGATGATCGGCAAGTATCTCCTCTTTACGGGGCTTGGAATGTGCGTTGTATTGGCCCTTATCCAAAGACGTTTAAAAGGGCTTGAAGAGATCATGAATATCATCGGCGTTTTTGCTGATGTCATGTCGTACTTACGTATTTATGCCCTTTCGCTCGCCGGGATTATTATGGCGACCACTTTTAACCAAATTGGAACATCGATGCCGATCTACTTAGGGATCTTTGTGATTTTAGCCGGACATATGATCAACCTCACACTCGCCCTGATGGGTGGGGTGATCCACGGCTTGCGTCTCAACTTCATCGAGTGGTATCATTATAGCTTCGATGGGGGCGGCAAAGAGTTTCATCCATTATCACTTATTAAAATTGACTAGGAGAATTACACATGGACTATGATGTTGTCGGACCAGCTCTCGTACTAGGGCTCGCAATGATTGGAAGTTCCTTTGGGTGCGGGATTGCCGGGATGGCTTCACACGCTGTGATGGCCCGCATTGACGAAGGACACGGAAAGATGATCGGGATGTCTGCGATGCCCTCATCTCAGGCGATTTACGGATTCATCCTCATGCTACTGATGAATGGAGCGATTAAGGATAAATCGCTCTCTCCAATGGGAGGAATTGCGATCGGCTTTTCAATTGGTTTTGCCCTGCTCTTCTCATCGGTGATGCAAGGAAAGTGTTGCGCGACGGGGATCCAAGCCTCGGCAAAGCAGCCAGCGATTTATGGAAAGTGCTACGCTGCGATTGGAATTGTGGAGTCTTTCTCCCTCTTCGCCTTCGTATTTGCCCTACTTCTGCTCTAATGCGGTTGTTATTTTTAAGTGCGGTGGCTCTGCTTTTTGTAGGATGTCACCGCGCCCCACTCCAATGCCGTACGGAAGCTCTTTACCCCGACTATTTGGCAAGCACCAACGTTGGAACACCCGATCCGTGCAACGCATGCTTTTTAGGTCAGCAAGTTGTGATGCAGTGGAACGTCCCGCATCCCTGCTTGCCACTTGAGCTCGTCTTACATGTACGGTATGGCTCGCGCGAGGATGCGATCTTTTCTTGGCCCATAACCCGTTCTCGAGGCCATCACATCTATCGTCTGATCAATGATGAGTACTGGTGTAGGGAAGGGATTGTCTCATTTAAGGCGGTTCTTTATCAGGACGGTGAGCCTCTTTATGACTGGAAGCATTCGCTTTGGGTCGACCTCATCCAAATTTAGTGTTTTTGGAGAATGTCTTGATTGCTTGGACGTTCATGGCTGCAACATTTTACAAAAAGAATAACCACCATAGAGCACTCAGAAGCGCTTCGCGTGGTCCAGTTTCTTCTTTGTGCTCTGTGGTTAATTTATTGGAAATCAAAACATGTATTCGATGCGATTGATGCAAGAATAGACATTCGCTCATCGAGCAGATTAGAGTAAGCAAAGGGCTCCAGACTCTAATTTAGAAGCAGCTTGGAGAATGGCACGCCGTGTCGTCTCCCAATCGAGACATGGGTCAGTGATCGAAACACCGTAGCGCAAACTTGAAGAAATAGGCTGAGAACCCCCAAGAAGATTGCTTTCAAGCATCAACCCTGCAATCGCTTCATTCCCTTCTGCAATCTGATCGATCACCGCTTGAAAGGCTGAGACCTGCTTGAGGTGCCTCTTTTCACAATTATCGTGTGAACAATCGATCACCAATTTATTCCGAACTCCAGCCTCCTCACACCGTTCAACCGTGCTCATGATCGCTTTTGGATTGTAATTTGGGCCGTTATAGCCGCCTCGCAATACGATATGACACAGTTTGTTCCCTTCACACTCAATCCGGCTCAACTTTCCAGTAGAGGAAAAACCTAAAAAGGCGTGAGGGGTTCCAGCTGAGATGATCCCATGGACCGCATTGTCGATGCAGCCATCCGTAGAGTTTTTAAAGCCCATTGGAAAATCCAAGCTCGCTGCTAGCTGTCTATGGGGAGGGGAGGAGCTTGTACGCGCGCCGATACATCCCCAAGAGAGGAAATCTGAATAGTAGGGAGATGTTGTCAATTCGAGCAGTTCACTTGCCACTGGAACGCGCATGTCCGTAAGGTTTGCCAAAAGGCGGCGCGTTAAACGGATCCCTTTGGAGAGATCGTGCGATCCATCGAGGTTGGGATCGTAAAGCAAGCCTTTCCAGCCAATAATCGAGCGCGGCTTCTCAACATAGGTACGCATTACCATTAAGAATTGCTTAGACACCTCTTCTGAAAGATCGCGAAACTTGGCTGCATATTCCTCCGCCGCCTCGACATTGTGAATGGAGCAGGGGCCGACAATGAGGAGTTTGCGTGAATCTAAGCCGTCCAAAATCTTTTGAATCGAAGCGCGAGTGGCTGCAATAAAAGCAGCGTTCTCTTCGGTAAGTGGAATTTCTTCCTGAAGCTGTTTTGGCGTCGGAAGATGATGGTCGAGCTCTTCCGGTGTCAGGGAAACTATTGTCATAAGTAGTAACAGTAACAACTTGACAGCAATTTTTTCAATGATTATAACCCTTCCCATTGATATGGAAACTCTTATTTATTGGCTTAATAGAATCGATGCGTGGGTCTGGCAGCCGCTTTTTGTCGTTCTTGTTGGCACTGGACTCTTTCTTACCTATCGCTTACGCGGTTTACAATTTCGCTATCTCCTCTACTCCCTCAAACTCGCTTTTACCCGACATGACGACGATGCAGAAGGGGATATCTCCCACTTTCAGGCGTTGATGACAGCATTAGCTGCGACCATTGGAATCGGTAACATTGCCGGTGTTGCCACTGCCATTGCGATGGGAGGGCTCGGCGCCCTTTTTTGGCTCTGGATTACAGCTCTTATCGGGATGGCCACGAAATATAGTGAAGCGATTTTGGCGATCAAATACCGCATCGTCGACGACCGCGGTGAAATGGCCGGCGGCCCGATGTATTACATCGAGCAAGGGCTTGGATGGAAGTGGCTCGCAGTTGCCTTTGCCTTTTTCGGAGGTCTGACTACCTTATTTACTGGAAATCTTGTCCAATCAAACTCAATTGCTTCGGCTGTTTCAACCTCTTTTGGTGTGAACGTGTGGATTTCAGGTGCGATTTTGGCCGTATGCACAGGACTTGTCCTAATCGGTGGGATTAAATCGATTGGAGGGGTCACCTCATTCCTCGTTCCGTTTATGGCAGTTTTCTATGTCGTGGGAAGTTTTCTGGTTTTGGTTATAAAATATGCCTATATTCCCGAAGCGTTTAGCTTGATTTTCTCCACTGCCTTTACCGGCCAGGCAGCGGTCGGTGGGTTTGCCGGTTCAACGATTATGTTAGCTGTCCAAATGGGAGTTTCCAGAGGGGTATTCTCGAATGAATCAGGGCTTGGAAGCTCTCCAATAGCCGCTGCTTCTGCTAAAACAGATTTACCAGGGCGGCAAGCCTTGATCTCGATGACAGGGGCCTTTCTCTCTACGGTTGTCTGCACATTTACGGGGCTTGCAATCGCAGTGACTCACGTACTTGGAGGGATTGGTGCCGATGGTACTGTTCTCAATGGCGCGCCCTTGACAATTGCCGCCTTCAATGCCGCCTTTCCCTACGGTGGCTGGATCGTCGTCCTCGGAAGTATCCTTTTCGGTTACTCGACAATTGTTGGATGGGCTTACTACGGAGAGAAATGTTGCGAGTATCTTTTTGGTACGCGCTCGATTTTTTTCTATAGATTGATCTTCTCGATCATCGTCTTATTTGGAGTTGCCATTCCAGTCGAAATGGTCTGGGCACTGGCCGACATTGCAAATGCTTTTATGGCTCTGCCAAACCTCATTGGAATCGTTGCCCTTTCTGGCATTGTTGTCTCTGAAACGCGCGTCTTCTTTGATAAAGTGGCTCAAGAGGAGCTGAAATTATAAATCACAAGTTGATATGGCTAATCCTATACAGATTGGTGATAACCAGATTGTTTATCCAATCAACTATATCGCTGGTCAGTTAGATCCAATCGATTGGAGAAACGTATTGGCATGGGGATGTCAAAAAATTTTTCCGGGCGAGTATGTGATGTGTGATGCTCAACTACATAACGGCAATATTGCGTATGGGATAAAATGCTTTGATGAAGAGGGGATTTTCTTTTGCTTTTACGTTGATGAAGATAAAAGAGATATGGTACGCGCGGGGTTGGTAAACCGTATGGAGCTAAATATAAAAATCCAACAGATCTACAATTCACATGTGGTCGATGTGGAGCCCGGATCCTGTATGCGGTTTCAATTCAAGCTCGCACCATACCTTGAAAAAGAGCGTCTATGTACGGTCTTATTTTATAAGATTATTGGAATCGACTTCTTAGTGAGCGGGTATTCTCTCAGAGAAGAAGATATTAATCAATTCATCGAAGGGTGCGAACTTCAAGAGGTTGGAATTCCACCGGCAGTAGGCGATTAAAGGAAATAACAGGAAATTTTTATGTCATCAATTTGTAGGCCTTGCTTCAAGGCAGTACGGGATCCATACTTTTAAAGTGCAAGCCTTTCAGTCATTGGAGTATGAATACACAGGTGTGTTTTATAGAGGTCCAGATTCAATTGAGCTTAGCCACTTCTATTTCGAAAAAAAAGAGGATGCTGAAGACTTTATCGCAACGGAGCAGTATAAAAATTTATAGCTGCGCTAGCTTTTTCTGGATCTCTTGCTGACTAAGCTTTGCTTGTCGCAAGCTCTCTTTTTGCTTCTCTATAAGCTCTGGTTTCGCCTTTTCTAGGAAATCTGGATTCGATAAAAGCTTCTGAATGCGCTCGCTATTTTGCGCTGCTTTCTCTAACTCCTTTTCAAGGCGCTCGCGTTCCTTTTCGGCAAGCTCTTTTGGAAGAGGAACGATCACAGTGAAATCTTCGACGATCCCCGTCGCGTAAAAACCTTGATTTGGGGCTTTATCAACCATCTCCACTTTATCAGCTTTCACAAGGGCGTGGATGATATTGAGTTGCTTTTCGAGCCCCTTTCCAATTAGATAGACGTCGGTCGCAATCTGAGGGGGAATTTTCATCTCACCACGAATATTGCGTACGGTGTAGATGATCTTCTCAAGGGTCGCAAATTGCTTTTCTACCTCGGGTAGCATATCGGAGGGGCGGATAGCCTTTGGATAGGGCGCAACAACACAAGCTGGAGATAAAAGCGCTTCGATTGCCTCTTTGGTGTAGGGATCGGTTTGCTTTATTTCGAGATTTGGAAAGCGCTCTTTTAAACTCTGAAACAACTCTTCGGTAATGAAGGGAGCCATTGGGTGGAGGAGGCGGATGCTGTTTAGTAGGACAATAAGAAGCACTTTTTGCTTGTTTTGCCGCTCGGCAGGTGTTCCCACTTTTCCAAAGAGAATGGGCTTTGAGATCTCGACGTAGTAGGCGCAAAACTCTTTCCAGAAAAAGTCGTAGGCAGTCATTGCTGCTTGATCAAACTGGTAGTTCTCGAGATTTTGGTTAATCTCCAAATTAATTCGATTAAGCGCCGAAAGAATCCACCGGTCTTCAAGGGAAAGGAGTGACTCGTCGAGCCCCTCTGAGAGGGCTTCAGATGTGAGATCTTCAAGGTTCATGAAGACAAAACGGGCTCCGTTCCAAACCTTGTTTGCAAAATTCTTAAACTCTTCAAAACGTCTCCGGTCAAGATCGATCTGAGGGGATTGGTTGGCACACGCACAAAGCGACATACGCACAGCATCGGTTCCATACTCTTCGATCATCTCGAGCGGGTCGATGACATTGCCCTTGGATTTAGAAAGTTTTTCCCACTTGGAGATAACCCCTTTTGGAGGTTGCTTTCCAAGATCGTACTCACGTTTTTCATCTCCAGTCACATAGGTGATTCCACCCTCAGGATTTTCACGCCAATACGACTTTCCATAGATTAGGCCGTGTAAAAAGGTCTCGGCGAAGGGGGCTTCTCCCATGATCTCATCTCCCATCATCACCATGCGCGCCACCCAGAAAAAGATGATGTCGTGGCCTGTCACAAGTACATTTGTGGGATAAAATTTCTCTAAATCGGGAGTCTTATCGGGCCAGCCAAGTGTGCTAAAGGGCCAAAGTGATGACGAGAACCATGTGTCAAGAACATCGGGATCTTGCTCCCATGCATCGGGGTTTTGAGCCACTTCTTCAGGAATACCCTCTCCATCATGACAGATCACCTGCTTGGGGTCATCTTTGCGGTACCAAACTGGAATACGGTGTCCCCACCAAAGTTGGCGGCTAATGCACCAATCGCGCAAGTTGTTGACCCAATGGAAATAGGTGCTCTCCCATGATTTGGGGAGAATCTTCACCTTTTCCCCTTCAACCGCCTCCTGAAGAGGTTTTACAAAGGGGCTCATCTTCACAAACCACTGCTTGGAAAGATAGGGTTCGATAACTGCTTTAGAACGGTATGAGACGCCGACGCGCAAGGTATGCGGCTCAATTTTATCGAGAAGCCCCAAACTTTTCATCTGCTTGACAACAGCTTCACGCGCCTCTTCACGCCCTAATCCGACAAATGGCCCCCCATTTTCGTTGATAAAACCATCGGGAGTGAGGATATTGATCATCTCAAGCTCATGCTCGATTCCCATCCGATAATCATTGGGATCGTGAGCTGGGGTAATTTTGACCGCGCCCGTTCCAAACTCAGGATTGACATGGTGATCGGCAATAATCGGAATTTCACGATCGAGAATAGGGAGGCGGACCTTTTTTCCAATAAGAGCGCTATAGCGTGGATCGCTCGGAGAAACAGCTATGGCTGTGTCACCTAACATAGTCTCAGGGCGTGTTGTTGCAATACGAATATAGTCGGATCCATCCACAAGGTGGTACTTAAAATACCAGAGGTGCGATTCCCGCTCTTCATACTCCACCTCATCGTCAGCGAGCGCTGTTTGGGTGATCGGATCCCAATTGACCAGATAGTCGCCTCGATGGATCAAACCAGCATCAAAAAGCTTCTTAAAAACAGTGCGAACAGCTCGGTTGCATCCATCATCCATCGTAAAACGTAAACGGGACCAGTCGCACGAAGAGCCAAGTCGTTTTAGCTGATTGAGAATTGTCGACTCGCTTTTTTCTTTCCACTCCCAAACAATTTTGAGAAAATCTTCGCGCGCATAATCTTTACGCCGTTTATTTTGCGTCGCAATCAAATGGCGCTCGACGACCGTTTGTGTGGCTATTCCCGCGTGATCAGTCCCGGGAAGCCAAAGAGCTTCATAGCCGCTCATCCGCTTCCATCGGATTAAAATGTCCTGCAGCGAATTGACAAGCGCATGTCCCATATGCAACACACCCGTCACATTGGGCGGAGGCATCACAATTGTGTAAGGAGGTTTGTCGGAAGAGGCGTTTGCCTGGAAAAAATTTCCATCTTCCCAAAATTGATACCACTTGGCATCGATCTTTTTTGCATCGTAAGCTTTATCCATAGGCCAAACAGTATACAAAAAATATGATTCGAGGAAAAGAACTCTGTGAGCCAAAACTACTAAAAAAAAGTTTCAAATTGAGAAATTTCCAGAGATGAATTAAAACATTAGTGTGTCTATTAAAGATTTATCCGATTCATTTCCTTTTTCTCAAAGC
The DNA here is from genome assembly GCA_021772455.1 of Chlamydiota bacterium. Lineage (GTDB taxonomy): Bacteria > Chlamydiota > Chlamydiia > Chlamydiales > JAAKFR01 > JAJACP01. Next base: position 28,603 of record JAJFLY010000003.1, on the reverse strand, counting down.
AGGATTATTCCTGCAGCTGTCTGTGTCGTACCGATCACAGCAATTGCCCTTGCTGCTATTGGACTTGTCTCCTCAGGTGCACATTTTGGTGGGATTGTTAGTTTCACTCCCCTTATAGGATTCTCAGTTTTTGCTTTAATTTTGGATCTTATTTGGATTACCAATCAGAACAAACAGCCTGAACCTCCTGAAGAAACGCTGCCTGAACCTCCTTCGCCTATGGCTCCTGAAGTGCGGAAGAGGGACTCAGGATCTGTATCTAACGATCCTGTCATTTTTGATGTCGAGGTGTGGAAAAAACTTAAATTTCCAATCTATGATGCACCTCCGATCGATCCGGCTCACTTGGAATTTCATGAGAAAAAGTTCCTCCGGCTGACAGGAGAGAGTGCTACCAGACTCACAATACCAAAGGGACTTAACCTAGAAATCCTCAGAAATATTATAGTAGAAAATGGGCTAAAGGATAACACTAATTTTCATGACGTCCTTGAGAAAGCAATAAAAGAAGAGGGAGATCCATCTGTTGGTGAAACGTACAATCTTTTGATTTCAGATAGGCCCATCAAAGGTATTCAGGGGTTAAATTCTGAAAGTCTAAAGGAGAGTGTAAATGATTTGGGATTTGCTGTTCCCTCTTTCTTAGAGCTCTTGACTTTGTTTGTGGTAACTTCTCAAAGCAATCCAGATTACAATGATCGATCAAAGACCCAAATTTCGCGAGACGTCGTACACGACGGCGATCTCTCTGGCTACGAGGATTTCTTAAGTCAACATCTTGCGATCAGAGGGGGCTCACCGGCGCTAGTCGACCCCTTTGCTCAATCTCCGAACTATGGTGTGGGAGCTTGCTATAAGCTATAGACCTATCCAGGGACGTAGATGTACTCTTCGCGCTCGAGGTGACGGTAATACGCTTCGAGATCGGGATTATCCATACATTGATAATAAAGAGTCATTTGCCTGTAAAGGCGACGCCGCTCCCATAAAAACGACGTGCTATACCACGCCACAGATTCGGTAATCTTATTGGTCAGCTCATGGCCGAGAAGTGCCCACGATCTTGGAAAAGGTGTATCGATCACCCCAGCGAAATGGATGTTTGCAATCTCATCACCTTCTGTAACCTGTAGGTAGCACCCATAAAGAGAGTGGAGAAGAGTACCTTCTTGGTTCAATAGCTCCATTGGGTAGGTATCAAAGAGCTCTTCAACTGCGTGCCAGTTTGCCTCTTTGAGGTAGGCCCAGATTTCATAGGCATCGAGGGTGATACGATCTTCACGCGCAAGGGGAAGGGGTCGTATTTTAGCTGCAACTTCGTGGACGATTTCTTCCTGGTCGGAGCGCAGAGCGTATTGAAGTAGGTAGCTGATTGTACGGAACTTTCGAACCCCAATATCTTCATACTGGGTGGGAAGAGCTTTTTTAAGCGATTCGGTGTGGCAGACCCAAATTGGTTTGAGGGTTTCGAGGAGGTTTTGCAAATCGGTCGCCTCTTCCATTTCGAGATCAGCTTTAAGGGCATGCGCCTCTTCCATCAACTTGTTGGCAAGACCAAATGAGCCTAGCTCAAAAAGGGAGAATACGATGTCTCCTAATGCGGCAGTATCGAGCGGTTTGATTTTGATTAACTCCTGAAATAACTCGAGGAAGATATAGGGAGCGCCGAGCCAAAAGGCAAGAGGGATCGCAAAGCGGATTTCGCTGCACTTCTCCTTGCCGAGTAGGGAGGGGTCAATTGGGCTTTCGAGGAAGGGAAGTGTCTCCCAGTGGTTAATGAGGTGTTTAAAGAGGCGGTTGGAGTCGTTATTTTGGACAACTTCAGGAAGCAAGCGGAGGACGATTAGGATCAACTGGTAGGCCGAGTGGCGATCTATTTGCGCGGCTTCGTGCATGCGGTAGATGATTTGTTCGCGGATCGCATTGATAAGGGGGTGTCTCGCATAACGGCGCAAGCCCAGCTCCAAACATTTGATCTCTTCGGAATTATCGCGCAAAGATTGGTAGACGAGCGCTTTCCCAAGGTATTCAAGAGGGGCTCCAGGGGTATTGTGGAGTTTAGAAAATTCCTCAAGGGCAAGAGTGTATTTCTCTTCGGTTTTTTTTGCCGTGCGTGCCGTGCGCGCTTGTTCGAGTAGCGTAATCCCAGAACGGAAAAGCGCCTCTCGCCCTTCTGTGTGGCCGGGAAATGAGTAGCCGATCCGGCGATATTCTGTAAGGGCCCGTTTGAAGTCTTTGCTCGCTAAAAAGGCATCAGGAACCGAGAGGCAGCTTACTTGCAAATTTTGGCTTCCACTGAGCACGGCAAGTGGTTCCATCTCAAAATCATCGTCACGTGCAAGGAGGCCAATATGGGTTCCAAATAAGGGAAGATAGCTCAAGTACGTAAATTGCAGCTGGCCGTTTAGCGAGAAGTGGATGTTGTGATCGATCTTTTCAATTGTAATCGTGTGCCACTCATCTCGCTTTAGGAAAATTTCGGGTTGGTGCATCACCTCAACGGTATTGCGAAAGAGCTGTGCGGCAGGGCTAATGTCCGATCCGATCCATAAGCAATACCCTTCAAGTGGATTCTCCCGTTCGCTAGACTCGGGGACACATAGCAAAAATCCGACCCCCTCGCCACTCTCACCGATGCGAATGCGCGTTTCAAGTCGTGTATTTCCAGCAAAAGCCCCCTTTGAAACCATGACACTTACCCACTCTGCTGACTCAGTTGTCCGTGTGATGGCAATGTGTTTAGAGATGAGGACATTTTCTTGAAATGCCCACGGTTTTTTCAACTTGGGATCGAGCTTAGCGCTCTCAAACCATTCCGAGCGCCCCTCCATATGGCACATCAAGTCGTGGATCATCTCCTCCATCGTCTGGTAGCGCATAGCAGGGTTGGGATCGAGGCACTTTTTGACCATCCGTGAGAGGCGAGGCGGCACTTCGCGATACGGGGCCATCTCCTCAGGGTCTAGAAGTTTTTCGTGCATGTAGGTTTTGGAAAATTCCTTCAGCGAAGAGCGTTTGAAGGGGAGGTGGAGGGTGAGAATTTGATAGAGAATTACACCCAGCGCATATAAATCGGTCTGAACTGTTGCCGGCGCACCAAGGGCCCGTTCAGGAGCCATGTAGGCGACCGTTCCGACCAGCTTTCCAGGCCTTGTTAAACCCGGATCTGAATGGGTAATCTCCTCTTCCAATTCTTGAGGAGGCTCCTCAATCATTTGGGCAAGCCCCCAATCGAGAATGATCACCTCACCGAAATTTCCGACCAGAAAATTTTCAGGTTTTAGATCGCGGTGTAAAACTCCCATAGAATGAGAGTAGGCAATCGTTTGGCAGATGTTTTTGAAGATTTGCAGAAGCGATGGGATCGAAGTTGTCGTCTCATGATGCGCTTGTCTCAAGATTTGCTTCAACGTCTTACCCTCAACATAGGGCATCGTGTAGTAAAGATTATCCTCTTCCTGATGAATAGAATAGATTGAGATAATACCCGGGTGGGTAAGCTGAGCTGTGATCGTTGCTTCGCGCAAAAAGCGATTTTTCAAAATCTCGTGCTGCTGAAGATCAGGTCTGATCCGTTTAATTGCGATTTTCCTGTCACAAACCGAATCGTAGGCGAGCAAAACCTCGCCCATCCCGCCTTTACCAACTGTTTCCAGACATTCGTACCTGCCAATCGTCTGCGTCATCGGAGCTTTCTCCAAATTGAGAGAGCCTCTTGCGATGCGAAATCGACATAACACTTATGGCCAAGCTCTTCGTCAAAGTAGGGGCCATTGAAGGAGGCATAGCTTTTGGCCATCTCCCAGAAAAAGGCGTTGCATCCCACCTCATCGCGTTCTGGCAACGAGTAGCGAAAGCCGCAGTTAAGGGTGCGAAAAGAGTCCCATTTTGCGTGGGCAGCTTCAATCGCCTCCGCGGGAGATTTGCCTGAGCAGGGGGTCTCTTCTTCCTGGTCAAACGTCGACGTGGTTTTAAACCATTGAAATAGAGAAGGATTTATCTTCTTTAAAAAGAGATACTGCCGAGGATTAATTGTGCCAACATGATATGGATTCATATCTGACAAACTAGCGGATTAATGAAACTTTTACAACCCCTACACCACTATCATAAAAATTATCATATTTCTGAGTGCAACATTGTTTCTGTAAAATTGGTTTGGCTAGTCTTGAGGAAAAATTTTGAAAAAGAAAAAGTCCGAGCCCACCTTCCTATTGAGTTTACGACATAATAGGAGGAAGAAATGAACTCAGATGGATTTAAGCCAAAGATTTTAAACAGCAGGCTTGGGTTCCCTAGATTTACAAATCCCTTTGAATTTTCGCCTTTTCATCTGGAGATACAAACCAGTGCAGAAAACCACAATCTCGACAAATAAAACATGAAGCACTTCTATTCCAAAATCCAAATCGAAAAAACATGACCCATGAAGTGTTGAGGATACCCTCTCTTTTGTCAAATTTATCATGACCACAGTGTGAGCAGTTTAGTGTCTTATTTTTAATAGAAACAGTCGCTTGCACCGGACCCCACCAAGTCTTGCCAATCTGATTTCGCTTTTTAATAAATATGAATGTTGGGGAAATCACGAATAGTAATACAAATAGAAATAACCACACTGGTTTTTGTATATAATACAGGAACTGATAGTAAAGGCTAAGTATGTAAAGAGCGATGTAATAACTCATAGCTACCTTCGTTTTAGTTTGGAATCAAAATATTCTAACTTCGGAAAGAGGTATAACCGAAAGTTGTGTCCGGGAAAAATAAAAGGAGTACGTTCTTGAAACAGGATGACATTTTTCCAGGGTTTGTAACAAGTCTAGAAGTGATTTTAAAGCAGGAAGCTTTGACTGCGATCCTTTTGTCTTGATAGGAGCTAGAATTGTTGGCAAGAAGGAATTGCTTGCTATTCACGATGGAATTAAGGACGGAGAAGAGGTGAAAAAGGCAGCATAATTGATAATTTAATTTTTAAGTTCTCTATGTAATGAATTAGTGGGATATTTTTTATTTTCTATGTTATTATCAACAAAAACTTAATTTGTAGATTGGCTTTATTATGCGTTCGATTGGGGATGTTTGTTCAGGTTTTTGCCTGCCAACTAAAGGTACTGTTAGTAATAATGCGATTCAAGCAGCATTAGCAATGATTACTCTTTTAGGTGTTGTGACTGCTGGGTTCGCATTTTATTCTTATCTCCCACCGGCAGTTGGATGTTTGGGTGCGGGAAGTGCCATCGCTTCCTTAGTCTTATGGGGCATTTTTCTCTCCTATTCACCCTCTGATCCTGATTGCTACCTAAACTTGTTGTTATAGTGCCCTACCAAATCCAAATGGAGGATAGTATGGAGCTTTATGCAACTGTAGTTTAAGTGGTTAGTTCATAACTGCTGAAAATCCTTGGCGTACAAGACGACACTCAAGCGAAAATGGAAAATGCGGAAGTGATGACTTTTGCTGTTGTGGCAGCAAAATTTTTTCACAGCAACTATGTGAAAACGAGATATTTCTGTCAGCGTCTTGGATTGTTTCCTACGATCTTGAGTAACAGCCGACTCAACCGTCGTCTTCACAAAATCTCGTGGACAAGCTGGCATGCTGTCAAAAAAACCGTATGGACAAGCGAAAACTCTTTCTCGAAAAGAGCTATCTTGGCTTTGCGGCCTCCAAAAAACAGTATTTCTGCGGAATCAAGGTACACATGCTTGTGACCGGAGATGGCAAGCCGGTCGAAGTGCATTTTAAATCTGGTGCCATAAGCGATGTCAAGGTTTTGTGGTCCATGGAGTTAGATATACCTAAAGACGCTCTTCTTTATGCAGATGGAGCGTATAATTCTTTTGATCTAGAAGATGTGCTTCAGGATGAAGGTATTAAGTTGTTAGCTAAACGATTCCTAGACGAGGTTTAGGTAGCAATCAGGGTTTTAGGCTTGCGCTCACATTCTAAATTAGGTGATGGGCACACGCATCTCCAATTCTAGATAAATTGACTTTAAAATAATTTTTTTTTATAAGGTTTGTCACGCACGCAACTTTGGAACGATAAAATGAAACGTCTTTTTGGAACATTTGCCCTTTTAGCCCTTCTCGCAAGTAACGCAACCCTTATAGCAGGAAACTGTTGCAACTACTACGGAGAAATCGAAGCGCTCTGTTGGCAAACCGTCCACGCCCCCGTTTTTGTCGCAAGAAAATTTCTTGGAGGGGTTGCAAATGGCACTCCAAGGCCGCGAGAAGAGTATTATTTAGATGGTAACACCTACGATCCAGGTGTGCGCGTACGCGCTGGTGCCCAATATTGCAGCTGGTTTGGCGACCTCTCCTATCTCTACTTCTACTCTGACGAGCGTATAAGCGAGGACCGTGGGAGTCTAAATCGGATGACGATGGCAGGCTCTCCTGCCTTTTCTCCAACAAATGGAAAAATCGTATCGGTGAAATCCACGGGTAAATACGAGTACCAAAACGTAGATGGGCGTGTTGGCCACCTTTTTTATCTCGGAAGGTGCATCGATGCCTTTTTATATGCAAATGCCCGCTGGATACGGGTCGATTTTAGAAACGTGACAACCGGCATACCAGTAGATCCCCTCCCTGCAGATCCCTCGCTTCAAAACTTTTTCAAGCAAGGAGCCAACTTTAAAGGGGGTGGAGGAGGATTGGGAGCGGGCGTATCCTATAACCTCTGCGGAAATTTAAGCCTCCGCGGAAATCTCGGATTGATGGCAATCTTCGGCAAAAGTCGATTGCTAAACTTTAGCACACGATTTATCGATGGAACCGACATCAGCACAAATGTTCTACTCAACCCTGAAAGCCACTACCAGTTTGTCCCCGCAATCGACTTCAAACTTAGCCTCAGCTACACACTTTGCATCTGCAACTGCCCACTAGATGCTGAATTGGGTTATGAGCTCGACTACTACTCGGAAATTCTCCGTTATGCATCAAATACAGAGGTTGGTTCTGTGAGGGCAGACTCCCCTCCTTTTGACGACCAAAGCATCGGTTTTGAAGGGCCCTATTTTAGGCTTACGGTTAGGTATTAGAGAGGCAAAATGGAACACTTATTGATAAATTTCGCACGTATACGCAACTTTGGAACGGTCAAATGAAACGTCTTTTTGGAATACTCGCCTTGCTTGCACTCCTCACAAGTAGCCTCTCCCTAACGGCAGGAGAGTGTACCCCCTACTGTGATCAAATCCGCAAGAACTACATAGAGATCGAGGCGCTTTATTGGGAAACGCGGCACGAGCCGATTTATGTAGCCAAAAGATTCAATCCAAGTGCCGCTGCAAATGGTCAGGTTGAAGAGTTTGACTTAGAGGGCACTTTTAATCCAGGTACACGAGTGCGGGTGGGGATGCGCTTATGCAATACATTTGCAGATCTCTCTTACCTCAATTTTTTCTCCTATGACTCGCTATATGCAGATATTGGGGATTTTGATCAGATAGCGATGCCTGGAGACCCTGGACTATTTACCCCAATTACAGCAGCGAAGGGAAGTGTCACTTATCTTTACCAGAATGTGGATGGACGTTTTGGACATTATTTTAATTTATCCAAATATTTAGATGGATTTCTGTATGGGAATGCCCGCTTGGTACGTGTCGATTTTCATAATATCGTACGTGGCACACCGCTATTTCCAATTGTTAACCTCCCTTTTATTGAGGATTTATTTGAGCAAAAGGGAGGCTTTAATGGAGGGGGATTCGGTTTTGGTGGTGGAGCATCGTATGAAATCTGTGGAGGTCTAAGTCTTCGTGGAAATATCGGGGTGACAGCGCTCTACGGAGAGACTCAATTAAGAAAGTATCGTACTCAATTTGTATTTGAACCTAGCCCCGTATTCCCACGCCAATCTTTTGTCAAGAATCTACCTAAACCACAGCGCGAACTTCATGCTCTTGCTGCATACGATTTTAAAATTGGCCTAAACTACCTCCACTCCTTCTGTAAGTGTGAACTAGAGGCTGAAGTGGGATACTCTCTAGACCATTACCCCAATATTCTACGCTATGCATCTGATGCAGCGAATACAATTAGTCGTAACCACTTTCCACTTTTTACATGCCAAAATTTAAGTTTCGGTGGTCTTTATTTTAAACTCGCAACCGCCTTTTGAGGGGAAATACGATGAAACGTCTATTTGGAAATCTCACCCTGCTCATCTTACTGATTGGAGGTAGAGCGCATCTGACCGCAGCAGAGTGTTACGACCCATACAATTCTAAAGGGTGTGCTTACTATGCGGAGATAGAGGCGCTTTACTGGAAAACTTACCACTGTCCCATTTTTATTGCCGAGAGATTTGATGATGCTTTAGCAAATGGCATTGCACTACCACACGATCAATTTTACCTCGATGGTGCCTACAATGGTGGGACACGTATCCGCTTGGGAACGCGAAGCTGCGCTTGTTTTTTTGATCTCTCCTACCTCTACTTTCGCTCTGATGAGCATGAAAGCGCAAGTAGAGATGGTTTTAACACAATGGTGATGGCAGGAAATGTTGGGGATTCAGACCGAGTCCTCTCAGCAAAGTCTACCGGTAAATTCCGCTACCAAAATCTCGATGGACGTCTTAGCTACGACCTCGATCTAGTACGCTGCCTCGATGCCTTTTTGTACAGCAACGCCCGCTTGATGCGCATCGATTTTCAAAACAACACGACCGGTGTGCCGGTAAATCCCCTTCCTGCCGATCCCTCCCTCGAAAACTTTTTCAAACAAGAATCCGAGTTTAAAGGAGGGGGTGTCGGTTTTGGAGTGGGAACCCGCGCGCATCTGTGTGGTGGACTTAGCCTACACGGAAGTGGGGGCGTGATGGCCATTTACGGAGCGAGTAAATTAAAAAACTTCACCTCCCGAACTATCAGCAACCCGCTAGTCCGCATAAATGTTCTGAAGACGCCACAAATCCAACACCACCTTTTCCCAGGGCTAGAGCTTAGAGCTGGTCTTGACTATGGGTTTTGTATCTGCGGACGCCCCGTAGAATTAGAGGTTGGCTACGAGCTCGACTATTATGCGAAGGTGTTGCGCTATGCATCTGAGACAGAAATCGAGTTTGGCAGGGCAGAAATCCCCCATTTTACCTGCCAAAATATTGGCTTTGGGGGCCCCTACTTCAGGTTAGCTCTCTCATTTTAAGTAAAAAAAACGGTTGTGAAAATTTTCTCCACAACCGCTTCAGAAACTTATCAAAACTCTTCTCTAGAAATTGAGAGCAAGCCTTAAGAATAGACCATCAAAGCCCAAGCTTTGAAGGTGGCGATCAAAGGTCACTTCCCCCGATTCACTTTGGAAATCTATAAAGTCAGGTTGACCGACCCACTGATGAAATTCATATCCTAAGGAAATCCCCAGGTTAGAACACCAACAATTTGAAAATGCAAAGTCGTAGCCCAATCCAAATGAGAGATTGAGCACGCTGAGCATTCTCCAGCAATCATCTTTAAAGTTAGCTGCATCTGCATTCGCAGAGGTTTCATAGTTATAATGACGTGTGAAATCACCTAATAGGACATCGTACGAAAAACGCCCAAAAAAGTTGAAACAGTGGCAAAAGTTATAGTTTGCGCCAACCCCAAGGTTGATTCCATACGCATCCATGTCAATTTTTTGTGTGACTCTATCAAAATTTGCCCCCTCGATGTACAAAGCTTCAAATTTTTGATCGATGAAAGCAAGCTTAAGCCCACCAAAAATATAAGGTTGAAAACAACTTGTATTACAAAATCCATACCCAGCTAAGAGATCAACAACATCGTAATCCAGATCCCATTTCCCCCTAGCATCGGTAATCAAACCTTGGGTTACAGCTGTGATATCGTCCACGATGCGTGTTCCGGATAGGGCTGGATTGTTTTTAGAATTCGATTCATCGTTTCGAAAATATGTATAGGTAAGATCGTAGAAGAAATCCCCACAATATTTTTGCACTCCAATCCGCCATCCACTCTCATAAGATTGATCAACGCTGTGGATATTTCCAGTGTATGTGCCAGCTCCTGCTCCTGTCACAGCGTAATCGAGATCACATCGTCTTGATCTCCAATAGAGCCACTCTCCATAAACAACCCAATCATCACAAGAGTCACAATATTGTGGGCAGCAGTTACCGTAGTTACCAAAATCTGCTCTTGCTTCAAACGAGAAAAGCAAGGGGAGTAATAAAATCCAGAATCCTTTTTTTAAAAGTCCCATACGAACCAGCCTCCATATTTAGCTACATATAAAACTATGAATGGCATTTAATAAGTTAGAATTCAAGAATAAATCTATTAAGACATGCATTAATTGAAAGCCCATCCGTCTTAAAGGTATACTCGCAATACGCTTCAAAGATAGGAAAGCGCTCTTTGGCAAGATGCTCAACTTGGGCCTGAGGATTCTCTGGATCGAGATAGGCAGGCAGGCCTCTTTTTAGCAGCCGCTCCCACAGAACGGAAACGGGCGCCTTCAAGTAGATGGTTTTTCCAAGTGTTTTCAGATGTGTGCGATTTTTTTCTCGCAGCAACGTCCCGCCCCCAGTGGCAATCACGCAAGGCTCCCGTTTAAGTTGAAGCACCTGCGCAGTTTCAAGATCGCGAAACGCTTTTTCCCCCATCGCATTCCAGATCTCGCTCACATTTTTTCCCTCAGATGCCTCTAACATCAGATCGGTATCGTAGAAAGGCACACCCTTTTGCGCAGCTAGCGCTCTTCCAAGAGTTGATTTTCCCGCACAAAAAAGACCGCATAGAATCATTGGATTTTTGCTCCTAATTTTTGCATCTGCGCTTGGAAATTTGGAAACGTTTTTGAGACACAGTCGATATCTTCGATCGAAGTTTCTCCAACAGCTGCCAAACCAGCGACCGCAAGAGCTAGTGCCATCCGATGGTCTTGATAGCTATGAACGACACTTCCTTTCAAATGGGAGGGTTTGATCGATAACCCATCTTTCCGCTCTTCGATATTCGCTCCCATCTTTTTTAGCTCGGTGGTCATTGCTGAAATGCGGTCACACTCTTTTTTGCGGGCAATTTCTCCACCAACCAGCTCTGTTTCCCCTTCTGCAAAGCACCCGACAATGGCCAAAATAGGGAGCGCATCAACACATCTATTCACATCAATTTTCGTTCCCCGCAAAACACTCCCTTTTTTTACTTGTAGTGCGTTCTCTTCCACTTCGATTTTCGCTCCCATCTTTTGTAAAATGGAAATGAGCTCTTTATCCCCTTGTGGATCGTCAAAATCGAGGTTTTCAAAGCGCACCTCGGAATCGGTTAAGAGGGCTGCCACGAGTGGAAAAGCGAGCGAGCTAAAGTCGCTTGGAACGCGGTAGGAAAACCCTTCGATCGAGGCGCCCCCTTCTAAGCGGTAATACTCTCCATTGCGGGTTGTGTAGGGAATGTGGAAGCGATCGAGCCAATCGAGGGTGAGGTGCACCCACGGCAGCTCACCAGGATTGGTCACATGAATTTCTACTGGGCTAGGAGCAAATGCAGAGGCGATAATCAAGCCCGAAACGGGTTGTGATTCTGCCCCGTCGATGATTGCACATCTAGATTGGATCTGCCCTTGTACCAAAATCGGAGCTTTTCCATTCCCCTGCAGAGAAAATGCGGTCGCTCCCAATTGATTGAGTCCTTCTAAGAGGGGCGATACGAGGCGAAAATTTCGAACGGAGTGATCTCCCGTGATAACGATCGGTTTTGTAGAAAGAGCTCCAACAGCTCCAATGAGTCGCAGGATTAAGCCCGAGTTGCCGGCGTCGATCACATCTTCAGCCCCATTCAACTTCCCACCAACACCAACTATTTCGATCCGATCGGAGAATTCTTTAACTTTCGCTCCTAGCAAACGACATGCATGGACCATGTCAGGAGAGGGAAGGACGTTGTGTAAAACGCTTTTTCCGTGCGCAAGCAATCCAAAAAGAAGGGCGCGCATCGATTGCGATTTTGAGGGGGGAATGGTGAGCGCTCCCTTGAGTTTAGAGGGGGCTATTTTCCAGCTTTTCATCTATTAACCAGTGGCAAAATTGTTGGATCGCCTGTTGGAGAAACATATCCAACCCATAAACTAGGGTACACCCTTTTTTTTCAGCGGCTTCTAATAAGGATGTCATCTTCGGGCGGATGATGATATCCATCACGACCCGCTTTTCAAGCAGCTCTTCTATTGGAACAGGACATGTTGAGGTGCAATTGATCAAAATGTCGTACCCATTTGAGGCAAATTCCGCGAGAGGAAGCGCTTCAACCCCGATATTCGAGGCAACCTTTTCGGCCCGCTCAAAGGTTCGATTGGCAATCAACACCCGAGCGCCTCTTTTTTTAGCTTCCCTTGCAATCGGAATCGCAGCTCCACCCGCCCCAAGAATCACGATCTTTTTCCCTGCGACCTCTATCTTTTTCTCAAGCGCATCTAAAGCCCCCACCCCATCGGTGTTCCAATACGAGATTTTACTCTCCTGAAAGCCAATCGTGTTGATCGCCTCCCCTTCTTGGATCTGCTCCTTTAGGGGCATCGTCACGCTTAGACCCTTAAACCCAACTTCTTCACAAAGTGTCAAAAAGGGCAAGAGCTCTTCTTGTTTGACTGGCATTTTGACATAAACAGCGTCCACTCCGAGCTCTTTGAACGCAAAATTGTGGGTTTTATGGCTCACGCTTTTCGAGACGGGATCGCCAATAAGTCCGTAAAGGGCAGTTTTTTGGGAATGGGCACGATAGCGGTAGGTTTGGGCGAGCTCATCCAATAGGAGTTGACCGGGTGCAGTTGTTTGCCCTTGATGGATAGGTGCATAGGTCCAGAGCGCGCCAAAGATAGGAGCTAAAATGCGTGTGATTACCCCCATTTCTCCCATACATAGGCCAATGATTTTGGTTGTGCGAACAAATTGCAACATTCTTAAGGCATCAAGAGAAGAGTTTGCATGGGTTGCAATCTTATAGTAGTCGGCTTGGCATGTTTGGAGCTTTTTGTACAAGGCGTCGAGGTCAGGCGTTTGCTCCTCATCGTGATAGGAGCAAATGCGTTTAACCGGCAAATCGACATCCACCCCAAAGGGGAGATCAACGAAATCGGGATTCAGCTCTAGAACTTCTGGATCAAAGTCGAGAAGCTTGAAGATTACAGGCTTTTTACACGCCTCTCTTAATCCTTTAAGATCTTTAGGTTTGAAGAGATCAAGACGTAATTCGATCAAATCAGCCTTTTTATTAGCTTGCTTGATTTCCTGAAGAGAATCTTCTTTAATAGTGGCACACAACATCATTCCACCCTTCAATTAGATTCTCTTTGGTCAAATGGGTCACGTATTCCCCATCAAAGGGAGCGACCGAACCAATTCCGGTCAGAACGACAAAGCGGTGGGCCCCTTTTTTATCCCGGCTCATCATCTCATAGGGGAAATGGTCTGGAAATTCCATCGAAACTGGAAGCTTATCCAGAAATGCACAAATCCTCTCAAATGAGGCAGTAGATAGATAATCAAGACGATGGGCAATAGCTGCTTCGATTTTTATTCCTATTAAAACAGCTTCCCCATGGGAAAGAGAATAGTTTGAAAGCGTCTCCAAAGCATGGCCGATGGTGTGGCCAAAATTGAGAGTACGCCTCAAGCCACGCGTTTCAAAAGGATCTTGTTCGATAATCTTTGCTTTAATTCGACAACTTCTAGATACCATTTCCTTAATTACTAACGGGTCACGCGCGAGAATCTCTTCAAAATGGGTTTCCAAAAAATGGAAAAGATCGGGATCGGCAATTAAGCTATGCTTGAGCGTTTCACTTAAGCCACTCACAAACTCCTTTTGAGGAAGAGTAGTAATAAGAGTAAAATCTATAAAAACTTTGCGTGGGTGATGGAAAGCGCCGATCCAATTTTTTGCTTCTTCGACATTGACACCTGTTTTTCCTCCAATTGCTGCATCTGTCATCGCGATAAGTGTCGTAGGAATCGAGATATAAGAAATTCCACGGCAATAAGTTGCAGCAATAAATCCAACAAGATCGAGAATCACTCCCCCACCGACGGCAATCAAACACGTCTCTCGCCCACACCCTCTTTCGATCAGCGCATCTTCAATTTTTTCCTTCATGGCACGCGATTTGATAGATTCTCCTTGCGGAAGAACAATTTTATCCTCATTAACATGAGGAAGAAGATCTTGAATCGCCTGTGTTGTAATCAGAAAAGGCCTGAAATTATGAGTCTTCGCATATGCAAAAGCTTGAGACAGAAGGTTCTCACCAAAGACAAGGTCGTAGTGAATAGGAGGTGGTTGAATGGTAACAGTAAGCGTCTCTTTAACAGTCATGCTCCTGAAAATACCCTAGATTTAAGATTTTACAAAAGATTTTAGATGATCCAAACCATTTTAGTAGATAAAATCAAGCCATGGTAGAAGTTCACAGCTACGATATCACCGCTCACGAGCGATACGCCTACGATCAACAAGAGATCGAAGCATTCCGCAAGCAGTACCACGTTCCGCCAAGCGGCGCTAAGATGGTTGCTGTGCAGACTCGGGTTATGGATTTCATTCCAAAGCACCCTGCGATTGTCATGCTCATGCAGACCTACCAAAGGAAGATGTGGGCGCGCTTTATGATCCCCAAAAACTACTACACGCAGCGCTTTACCTCCTCCTATGTTGCTCCTTCTTTGGGATCTACCGAAAAACAAGATGCTGACATCTATAAGATTCACGCCTTTCTCAAAAATCAAACCCGCGGTCGCAAGATCCGCCGCAAAGAAGAGCGCGATGAGGAGTCAGGAGAGAAAAGTCGCGATGAAGAGCTCATGGATGAGAGCGATGCGCTCATCGAAATGATGGAAAAAGGAGTGAAAGAGACCAATGAGATGGTCGATTTTGTAATTTCCCGCATGCACCAATTTGTACAGGCATAAAGATGGCGCTAGTTAACTGGAGAGCAATTTTAGGATGGACGGATGAGCAGCTCGAGGAGCTCCGCTTCAGCGGTTTCTCTTTTTTGCGGGAAGGGCACTACCAAAAGGCCCGTCTTTTTTTCGAGGCGCTTATCATACTCGACCCAACAAGCCACTACGATATGCAAACTCTCGGGGCGCTCTATCTACAAATAAGTGAGGGGGAAAAAGCTCTTAACACGCTCGATCGCGCTCTTTCCCTTGATCCTCAACACGAACCTTCTAGGCTTAATAAAGTGAAAACTCTCTTGCTTCTGGGTCGAAAAGCAGACGCATTGGAGCTGGCCAAAACTCTTGAGAAGAGCGAAGATCTCACGATTGCAAACGATGCCTCAGCACTTCTTGTCGCCTATCATTAATTTTATACCGTTGATTTTTCATAACTTATAACCATTCCTACCAATTCAGTTGAAATTGGTAGGTGATTGGTAGAAAAGTTGGCGGCAAAATCCGCAATTCTGCGACATATCCAATCACAACATAGATAGAAGCTGAATCCAAATTACAATGATTAAATATGCTCATTATATGCAATTATTGCCTATCTGTTATCTTGAAAATGTCGAAGGTTGTTACTTCGCTGATTGTCGATCGGTAAGAGCCTCTTTTTGAAGATCTTGTTCTAAAAAATATGAGGAAAACATGTTCACAATATTAATTATCAATAGGTTAGATGTTTACGACACCCCGATATTTTTTTTCGATGCAAACAGCTTTAACCGTGAAACAGTTAGTTCGTGCGCGGCATTTTTCTTTTTGAAACTTCTTGCGGCCTATCAAATCAAATGGTAGATTCTCGATCTTGTTCATAACCCAAATATATGACTCTGAAGCTATTGTGGAAAACACTGTTCACAACTTCACAAGAAGGAAAACTCTATGCTGACTTGCGATGCGCGCGATACTTGGACCCAGTTTCTCGAATATGTAAAGAAACGCTGTTCTCTTACAGCTTTTGAAAATTGGCTCTCGCCCATTAAGGTGTTGAATTCCTCTGCAGAAGAAATCTCTTTGGAAGTACCCAACATTTTTGTGAAAGCTTACTTGTTGGACAACTACAAACGGGATCTATGCTCCTTTCTTCCTGTTAATGTGGAAGGTGAGCCTGCAATCTCTTTCGTTATTGCCGACCAAGCAGAGCGTAAAACCCCGGTTGCACCCCCAAAGCCTGCAGCCTCTCCGATTATCGAGGAGGTTGCCCCCTATGAATTGAAGCTCAATCCCTCTTATCGCTTTGACAACTTCATCGAAGGGGCTTCAAATCAGTTTGTAAAGTCGGCAGCGGTGGGCATTGCAAACCGCCCCGGAAGATCTTACAACCCGCTTTTTATCCATGGGGGTGTTGGACTGGGGAAAACTCATTTATTACATGCTATCGGCCACTATGTGCAAAATACCCATAAGAAATTACGCGTCCAGTGCATCACAACTGAAGGGTTTATCAACGATCTTGTGGATAGCCTACGCAATAAATCTGTTGATAAAATGAAGCGTTTTTACCGCTCTCTTGACGTTCTTCTCGTGGATGATATCCAATTTTTGCAAAACCGTCTCAATTTCGAGGAGGAGTTTTGTAATACGTTTGAGAGCTTAATCAACCAAAATAAGCAGATTGTGATCACAAGTGATAAGCCTCCCGGCCAACTCAAACTCTCCGAGCGTATTGTCGCACGGATGGAGTGGGGGCTTGTGGCACATGTAGGGATGCCCGATCTCGAAACACGTGTTGCCATTTTGCAACACAAAGCTGAGCAGAAAGGATTGAAAATTCCCAATCAAGTCGCCTTCTTTATCGCCGAGCATGTTTTTAGTAATGTCCGCCAACTAGAGGGAGCGATTAACAGATTGACCGCCCATTGTCGCCTCCTTGGACAAGATGTTTCAGAGGAGCTTGTTGAGCAAACATTGAGTGAGCTTTTTCAAACAGCTCCAAAGCAAAGAGTTTCTGTCGAAAATATCTTAAAGAGTGTCTCGACAGTATTTGAGGTGCGCATCAATGATCTTAAGGGAACATCGCGCACACTCAAGATCGCAGTTGCTAGACAAGTTGCGATGTTTTTAGCCAAAGAGATGATTAACGACTCGCTTGTGATGATCGGCGCCTCTTTTGGCAAAACCCACTCCACGATCTTGCATGCGTGTAAGACGATTGAAAATAAAATTAAAAAAGATGATTCCTTAAAACGGCAAATAGCTCTTTGCCGTCGGAATATTGAGCACTAAACGAATAGGTATATTATGTTTCGCCGCCCGGGAAAAAACCCCTTAGATGAATACGAAGAAGAGCAACACATCTCTTCTCCTTATAAATATGGACCTCAAAAAGAAGAGGTCCCCCCACGTATTTTTGATAATTTGCATCAACAAGGGGGGCGTCCTGCAACCCGCCACCTTTCGAATGAAACACATGAGGAGCCATGGAGCACGCAAGAGAACACAAGTACTCTTCCCCACCACTTTGTCCAGGAGGATGATCCTGAAACAACTCTTGGTGAGGGTGTGACATTTCGAGGTGAGCTGAGCTTCGAGCGCCTTTTGCGCATCGATGGCTCTTTTGAAGGCGATCTACTCTCTCAAGGGAAGGTTGTCGTCGGCCCCAAAGGGAAAGTAGCAGCTAACCTCAACTTGCGCGAGGCGATTATCGAAGGAGAGGTGACGGGTAACATCACTGTCCAAGAGAAGCTTGAGCTTCGCGGTGGAGCGTGTGTCAAAGGGGACATTCAAGCGAAATCGCTTTGTGTCGATGAAGGAGTGCGGATTGTTGGCCACGTCAACATCACCCCCGCTACAACTGACGAAGAACAGATCATCTAATATAACGCCCTTGCATATGTGAGGGCGTATATTTTTTTAGGAAACCCTTCCCTCAGTGCTTCTGCAGCATCTTGCAATACTGTCCCTCTCTTCATCACATGGTCGATCAATACAACCGTTTTCCCTTCAATCTGCGCCCCCCTCTTCAAATAGAATTGATCGATCCCTCGTCTCAAACACGTTGAAACCTTTCCATTCAAATACTTAGCAAGATGCGTTGATGGAAACAAGAAATGATGCGGAATGGGTATGAAAAGATCGGGCTCATCCCATCCCAAACGTTCCATTTGCATCACCATAAAAGCCGCAGCTGTCTTAGCTAGATAGGGCATCTGCCCCCCCTGCATTTTTCCAACAACCGTTTGAACAGGCGGCGTAAAGTCCAAAGCCGAGGCGCACCGTAAACGCCACCTCTTTTTTTCGCGGCACTCAGGGCATGCGTGGCGTCCTTCATTTTCCGTAAAACAGAAAGGGCATCTAGTTAAAGGGTCGATTAACTCGAAAAAAGTGGCACAATTCTTGCATACAAGGTTGGGCGATCTTTCTTCACAATGAAGGCATAGTGAAGGAAATAAAAAATGTAACATGGATATATCTTGCCATTGTAATTACTTTTTTATTATGAATATTTTTTTTACATAAGGGGACCCTCCATGAAAATTGGCGCATTATTATTAACAGCTATTAGCCTCACCATTCCAAGTTACGGAGTATTGATTACTGTGCGTGATGGAGAGGTAGAAACAACTGCAATTGGCGCGGCTCTCATTCCAGATCCCGATGATGGGGTACTTATCGAGAGCAGAGGTATTTTGACAACGGGAGCAACGGACGCGATAACCCTAACAGCAGCAGGCCAAACAGTCGATAACCTGGGCCAAATCTTGACAACTACAGGTATTGGAATTTTTGCAGATACGACCACAGGTGTTATGATTACAAACAGCGGCCTCATCTCGACGACCTCAGGTATTGGAATTCGATTCAATGATACTGTTGGAGGCGTGATCTTAAATTCTGGGCGTATCTCAACCACCGGAGGAGGCGCACATGGAATAGAATTGTTTGATGTATCCACAGATGCGGTGATCGGGAACAGCGGCACCATCATAACCCAAGGAGGGGGCGCACATGGAATTAACGTATCTGACAATGCCGAGCGCGCTACAATTATTAATAGTGGCAAAATTATCACCACAGGAGCCGGTGCTAACGCATTTTTCCATGGTGCGCCTAACTGCCACATCATCAATTCAGGGATCTTAAGCTCTGTAGGCTCTCTTGCGATTAATGACATTTCAGGTGACCTGACTCTTACCCTTCTTCGAGGTTCAAACATACAAGGGGGTGTTGAAGTAATCGCCCCTCTTAACGTAAATGTCGAAACAGGACTTAACCTTGCGCTCACTATTGATTCTTCAGATTTTGGAGCTTTTGGAATTCAAGCCCCTTATATTCAGGTAGGAGCTATCCTTGGCGTGATTGATCCAACAGTACTCACACTACAACCCGATGTGATTGCCGATCTCTCGGATACAATCCTAAATGGAATTTACCGCCACCGTCTCGGCTGCTGCACTCCTTGTGGCTGTGGAGCGTGGGTTGAAGGGGTTGGCAGCTACAGAAAACGTGACCATGCTCACGAGCATGTAGGGTACGATAACTGGCAAGCAGGCTTTCTTGTCGGATACGACAAACCTATCTGTAATGGATACCTTGGATTCTTTGCAGGAACAACTTATGGAGAAACCGCTGTTGATCAACACACCCAAAAGGCTTTTATCAATAGCTATGTTCTTGGCGCAACCTACGAAACGTGCTTTTGCAACACCTTCGTCGGACTTGCCCTAACAGCTGGTTACATCGATTGGGATAACAACCGCTACGTCATGAATAATTTGGCAGGTGGTGGAGTCGAAATAGCAAATGCTGACATCGATGGCCTCTTCCTCTCTCCCGAGCTCACGTTAGCACGCCAGTTCTCTTGCTTCTGCTGGGAGCCTAACTTAAGCTTTACCCTCCGCTACGCAGGGTTCTACCCAGGCAGTTACTCAGAAAATGGTTCATTAACAAACCTATCTGTTGATGATCGTTACATTAATCTGTTAACTACACGATTTGAAGCAGGCCTTCCCTACAGCGAATCGTGTGGCAGATGTTGCTGGAGCATTGAACCTTATATCGGTGTTTACGGACGGTACCAACTTGGTGGATACGGTATTGATGGAGAGCTATTGGGCGAGTCACTGAGCTTCAATCAGGGTGGACCGCGCAATATTGCAGCATTTCTTTCTGGGATCAGAGGGATTCAATCTTTTGGATGTTTCAACCTCTTCCTCAACCTAGAAGCGAGCTTTGACTCTCACAGCAGCTCCCGCATCTTAGGAGAAGGTGGATTCGGCTGGAACTTCTAAACTTTTAAGACAAGAGCGCCCATGGCACCATGGGTGTTCTTTATTTGAGCATGATCAACCGCAAAGCCAAGCTCACTATTTTTTCCAATTGCCACAAATGGTAAATTCTCTGTGTAAGAACAATTTGCAAAATCGGCACCCAACAATCTCTTTCCACTCACTTGTTCTGTCTTAATTAGCAGTTTCATCACTTCCGATAAGTGGGCCATCTGACACTCTAATGAATCAAGAATGCTCTGTTGTTCAGAGTTTTTGAAGTTCAGCGGGGGATAATTCTGCGCAGCTATAAACAGCCCCTTACCCTTCGTATTGGTTTGTGAAAGTATAATTTGGATTGAGCAGAGTCCCTTTGACCGAGATTGTGAAAAGCTCGGCGAGCTTCATTAGCAGATTATATTGCTTCATTTTTAGTTTGAAGTTGAGGTTACCGCCAAAGTCAACATAAGCACTTGCCCCTTCGGCAAGGTAGAAGCGGGAATATTTGCCGTCGCTGTACATGTCTTTGAACTCATTGAAGTAGATTTTTTTATTGGCTATTTGGTAGTCGATTATCCCACGGGCGGGAATGAGGGCTGTTAGGTCGAGTCCGATGCGAGCAGTAATCTCAGTGGGAATGAAGAGGAGGTTACTCAAAAGACTCTTTTTAGGAAGGTTGGAAAATTCTAGAATCCCGTTGCCGGTAAAACTTTCGAGATCATTTAGATCGGCGTGAAAATCGTTGAGGTCAAAATTGCGAACGAAGAGAGAGCGGAAGAGGGGTTTATCACGCGGGGCGCGCTGGGTCCAGGGACTTTTGACTCTGGAAAGACGCATCTCTTCGACTTTGAGAGCATCACAGGATAGGGCCCATGTCCCCATATCGCGCACGATATCGGCCTGGCTGATCGTGAGCCGCCCAGCCCAGTCTTTGACGTTTACGTTCTTCAAGGAGATGTGATCGGGCTGATAGTCAAGATCAGATGTAAGCAAACCGAGCTCAACGCCAGCAAAAACGAAGTCGCTGCCGGACAGTATTCCTGAAAAGCTAAACTGAGAGTAATCCGATTTTGGGATCGTAAAGGCACCTTCTAGTGCATAATTTCCTGAAATAGAAAGGCTATCAACAAAATTTACGAGTTGATCGCTTAAAAGGGAGCGCACTTCACCGGTGTCGAGGCTGATTTGCCCTTCTAACTCTACCTGATCGGAAAAATTCATTGGTCCGGAAGAGCTTAGATCCATCGATATGCCATGAAAACTCCCCTGGACATCTTTTACACAAAATCCCTTTTCAGGACGTCTTTCCCAGTGGGCAACAACTGCTTGTGGCCCTACTGGAATATCAGGAGAGAGTTCGTACTCACTAATCTCTAACTTTCCATGGCTTGTGGTCATGCTATCGGTTACAAGATGGACCCAATAGAAATCATCTCTGTAGAAAACTTTTGTCCAAACATTGAACTCTAGCGGGTCGTAGAGCAGTTGAAAGTTTTTAAAACTAAATAGATTATCTGAGAGATTGTAGGTGCCATCTTTTAGAGAGAGGTGGACCCAAACACTATCGGGATAAACTTCTAGAGAGACCCGCCCTTCTAAAGGCTCGTTTTGTTTTAGCTCTTCTACCCAGTCGACGATGACAGGATGGACCCTGTCTGGAAACATATCTCCTGCTAACTCGGCTACCCAAGGGAGTTTTTCGGGTGGTAGGGAAAAATCAAATCCTTCAAAGAGAAATTTTTGGTGGGTGAGATCGGAGAAAAAGCGCCCAAGTTTATATTTTGTGACACCCTTTTCGGTTGGGATCTCTACTTCAAGTCCTTCGACGGTTAAACCGTAATTGGAGTGGTAGGAGCAGATCAGATCATCCCCATCTCCGAAGTGGATGCCGCCGAATTCTAAATTTTTGAACGATGCGGCAAGAAAAGCCTGTAGACCGTCAGAAATACTCCCTTCAAATGTTCCTGAGCCATAAATTTCCCCCTGAGGCTTCCAAATAGAAGGGGTTTTGCCAAAATCCCATTGAAGGGAATCAATTGAGCCTTTCCACAGTTTGCCCTCACGGTTATAGAAGCCAGAAAAGGCAAATTCCCCATTCTTTTCGGTCTCCTTTAGCAAAAAATTGTGCAAGACGATATCTCTTCCTTGCCACTCTAAATCCCCTTCTCCTTCCCAAGGGCCATAAGTGAATTCCGTGATCTGCATCCCCTTTTTATCTCGATCGGCATGAAGGGAGATGTTGTCCCCATCTATGAGAATCGCGTCCCCAGTGATCAAAGCGTGAAAAGAACAAAGTGGGGTGGTCATTTCAATGTTGATTGCATTTAAATCGTATTCCACATGGCCTATGCACTCCAAATGGGGTTTTTCGACACTCCCATGGAAGTCTGCTTGTATATTTCCTGAGACAAGCTCAGCTGTTGGGGTGAAGTGGTAAAGGAAGGAGAACACCTCTCCACTACTTTGGACCTCACCTTCAAAAGGAATTTCCCAAAAAACTGAATCGGATAGATGGGATAACATTTTTTGTGCATCGGAGGCGGGCCCTGCAAGATAGTCGGAGTGAATCATTAACTCGACATGATCAGGGGATTTGGTTGCAATTTCGATGTTCCCTTTTATCATGAGAGCATTCCAATATGCTTCAACATCTTGAATATGGATCAGATTGTTTTCAAAATGGACCATCGCCTGCCCATTGTTGAAGAGCAGATCGCGATTTTTTTGATAATAGGTTGTATTTCTTAAGGGGAGAAATCCAACGTGATTCCAGGTTTCAAGATCGATATAATGGACAGCAACAACATCTGTGCACATTTTCTCTTCTGTGCAATCGGTATGTAAATAAAAATTCGGGCTTTCGAGATGGAAATCTTTGCCCTCGTAGGAGATAACAAGATATCTCTCATCGAATGTTCCCTGAAAATCAGCTCTACCTGTGGCATCCATTTGGCTATTAGCAAATAGGAAGGGTGAGAGAAATTTTTCTAGAGGAAACCCATGACCGTTAAACCATCCAAACCGCTTCTGTGAGAGACAAAATTGATGGGCGATATGATCTAAAAATGAATCGACTGATCGGGAGAGAGAAAAGGGAAGCGTTTCGGGAACTACCTCTATTTCCTCATTTCCCTGACCAAACAAACAGCCAAACGTGAGTAGATGTTCTTCATCCCCCGTAATCGTGAGTGCCCCTTCAAGCTCCAATCCTTCACCTGAACGGGAGAGAGCTGCTTTCATGGCGAAGTGATCGTCTATGAACGCCTCGCGAAAATTTTCTTGGTAGACTTTGGGAAAAAGGGCCCCGATTTGATCGGATTGCCCCTCGAATCCCATGCTCATTAAAGTCCCCTGAGACTGCCAATCGAGGACAAGCTGACCGTCCATCCCCATGAAGTCTCCTCTTATAACAGAACTCTCAACCTTTCCCTCTTTGACGCAAATGCAGGTGTGGAGATGTCTTAAATCCCACAACCCTTGCCAAAATTCTCCCGTTTGGTCGAGAGCCAACCTCCCACCTTGGAGAAAAATCTCTCCATTCATCGTTTTTAGAGAGGAAAAATCGACATCGAGCTGAGCATCGAGATGGTCAACCTCTGAGATCAACTCGAGAAAGGGATTTTCTGCGTGGATGTCGGATATATTAACCGTTCCCTTGAGCTGCATCGGGTCTCCATTCACAAATGCACATTCGAGATTACCATTGATTTTTCCTGCATCCAATTTCCAGAGAGTCAAAGGCTCAGGAAGATAGGCATGAAAAAAATAGGTCATCACGTCGTATAATGCAGGAAAGCAGTGGGAACGGAAATCGGTTTGCACATGGAATGCCGCATCCTCCCCATGCCAAAAGCGTGTCATGAGTTTGGGCTCATTTTCACCCCAATCACACGCGATCGATCCAAAAGTTTGCCCTCCTAAAACATGGTGCTCGAGATCAAATTTCAAACTCTGAAACAGGGGCGATGTCCCAAAGTAGTCGTAGAGGATAACTTTCCCCTCATTAATAGATGTTTTGAGATTAAGGGTCAAAAAGGGGAATGATGGAGAGGAAGTGCAGGGGAGCTTTTGTGGACGCGTTTTCCGATTTACAATCCTTAAACCCTTTACATCCAATTCTCCGCCAAGTTCGCGTCCCTTCAAATTCACAAGTGGATCAAGGATAGCTTCATCAAAGGTCGCGTGCAAGTTACCCGATTTAATAAGAGAGCCATTTTTGCATACGATGCGCCCATTTTCCCAGGTAAGCGACTCAAATCCAAGTTTTGCCCCCAACGCTTTCTTGCAATAATTAGAGGCTTGATACTTGACGCATGCCAAAACGATCTCGATAGGGAACAGCGCTGCCCCAATGAGTAGAAGGAAACCAGATAGGAAAAGAATTCGTCTTAGATTACACACCGATCGGAGAATACAATGAAAAGGAGGGAAGGAAAAGGTTTTTCTCTTCTCAATTACGGGTTTTTTTGCTAATTTCTGAATAATGCTTAGACGTTTTTTGGATTTTCAACTTTCGTTCTTTGAAAAAGGGAAACCCCTTCAGCGCTTCCGCCCTCTAGTTTCGGCGGCGGATGCCTTTTGTTATGAGGTTCCCCTGAATACGAAGCGCGCACCCTTTATTCGTGATGCTGTTGATATCAAGCGGTGGATGGTCCTCGTTGTCATCGCCCTTCTTCCAGCAATACTTATGGCAATCTGGAACACCGGTTTGCAAAAAATGGTTTATGGAAGCGGCGATGCAGAGCTCATGAAGAGCTATCTAATGGCATCTGACTCCTTTAAAGGCTATTTCTCCTTCGTATTCGAAGATCAGCGTTATTTAACTATTTTGAAATACGGCTCGCTCGCCTTTTTTCCGGTGATGATTATTAGCTATGCAGTTGGAGGTCTTTGCGAGGGAATCATTGCCTCAATCCGCGGACATGAGATCGCAGAGGGCTTTTTGGTAACAGGAATCCTCTATCCTTTGGCCCTCCCTCCAACAATCCCTTACTGGATGGTTGCGCTCGGAGTTGCTTTTGGAGTTATCGTCGGTAAAGAACTTTTTGGCGGCACAGGAATGAATATCCTCAACCCTGCCCTCACCGCAAGAGCCTTTTTATTCTTCACCTTCCCTGGAAAAATGACCGGTGATATTTGGGCCGGAACAAACCCGACACAGATCTCGCAAAGCTTGCAAAAGATGAACTCCGTCGCAGGTTTAAACGAACTCGATGGATTCTCGCAAGCAACTCCTCTTCAAGGAATTAACAGCGCCATCGACGGGATCAAACAGATCCACGTTGAAGCGATTGCAACCAATTCTCTCGGAGCAAAAGTTCCCCATTACGACCTTATTCAAAGCAACTTTGAGACGTGGAATGCTGCAGGAGACCATGGCGCCAAGCTTGGAAGCCTCACGATCGACCAAATGCGTGCATTTGTGACCGGCCCGATGGAAAATGGCGGACTGGGACTCCTTCCTGGAAACTTTGTCACTGCCCATAACTCGGCTGAATCCATTTTTGGGCTCGGAAAATTTACCGACGGCAACCTCTTTTGGGGGAATATTTTAGGGAGCATGGGAGAAACCTCTGTTATCGCCTGCCTGCTTGGTGCATTCTTTTTAATCTACTCGGGTGTAGGAGCTTGGCGCACAATGGTCGCCTATGGGATCGGGGCATTTGTTACCGCCTATCTCTTCCAATTTTTTGCCACGCACGTAGGAGTAGATGGAGGGGCTTGGAATCCAGCTCGTTACTCGATGCCCGCCTACCGCCAGTTCCTGATGGGAGGTCTTGCATTTGGACTTGTCTTTATGGCAACAGAACCTGTGAGCTCTCCTGGCATGCGAGGTGCATTATGGATCTATGGGATATTTATAGGCGTTGTGACCATCATGATCCGTCTGGTCAACCCCGCCTACCCTGAAGGTGTGATGCTTGCCATTTTATTTGGGAATGTCTTTGCCCCTTTGATCGATCACTACGTTGTAAGAAATTACCGGAGGAGAGTCATCCGTGGCCGAGCCCCAGCATAAACGCGCCCCACATACCGATTTTCAGATCATGGTCTTTATGGTCAGCCTCTGTTTTGCATGTGGTCTGCTACTTTCCGTCGTCGCCTACACTCTAAGCGGCCCGCAAAAGGAAGCGAAGGAATTCGACCGCAGTAAGCAGATGCTCATTGCCGCAAAAATCCTCAACCATGCTGGCTATTTCCAGATCGAAAGCGAGGGTGGAGACTTTGTTCCTGCCACCTTCGATCCAAGTGAGAAAATCCTCGTCAAGACTGAAGGAGAGCCCCCAAAGGCGACCGAAGAACAAATTAAAGAGATCTCTGAGCTCCGTATTCGGCCACTCCTTACAAATAAAGCGGGAGAGGTTACCACTTTCAAAGCGCAAAACTTAACCCTTTCGGAATATCTCGAGGACAATCAAAAATCAGGCTATGCAAAACTCCCCTACAAACTCTTTTATGTGATCTTGCCAAATGAGGCTGGTGTGGCAGAAGAGAGTGGCGAAGATCTTTCAAAAGTCTCGGCATTTGTGATTCCCGTCTCAGGCTTTGGACTCTGGGGGCCCATCTACGGTTACATAGCTATTGCCCCGAACGGGGACGATGTAATTGGAACGACGTGGTACGACCATGGTGAAACCCCTGGTCTTGGAGCCAATATCGCTGAGGCGTGGTGGCAGAAGCAATTTTATGGAAAACTTGTGTTTCAACCCTCATCCGATGGCTCGGTCGACCTGCCAACAACAGACATGGGAATCATCGTTGTTAAAGGGAAAGTGAGCGATGTCTATAGCGACTCGCCCAAATCCAAGAGCGCCGTTGATGGAATCTCAGGCGCCACGCTGACAGGTGATGGGGTGACGGCAGCTTACAAAGATTCGCTTACCCCCTATCGAGATTTTTTAATTAAGGTGCATAAAGATGGCTGAACGACGTCCGATGCTTAAAGCTTATTTCATGGACCCGTTGTGGAAAAACAACCAAATTTTGGTTGCCATTCTCGGCATTTGCTCAGCACTTGCCGTCACAACAACATTAGATACGGCCCTTACAATGGGAATCGCTGTGAGTTTGGTCACCAGCTTTTCCTGTCTCTTTGTCTCCTTGCTGCGAAGATTTACCCCTGACAGCGTACGGATGATCACCCAACTTGCGATTATTTCCTCCTTTGTCATCATCGTCGACCAATTTTTGCGCGCCTATTTCTTCAGTATTTCCAAAACCCTTTCTGTCTTTGTCGGCTTGATCATCACCAACTGTATCGTGATGGGACGCACAGAAAGTATGGCCCGTAACGTCCCTCCCATTCCCGCTTTTTTAGATGGCTTGGCAGCAGGTCTTGGATACGCCTACATCCTCTTTTTAGTAGCAGGCTTGCGTGAGTTTTTCGGCTTTGGCCAACTCTTTGGGATACAACTCATTCCAGAGGCGTGGTACGCGAGCGCCGAACACCCGGACGCCTATCAAAATCTTGGGATTATGGTACTCGCTCCAGCAGCCTTCTTTATTTTGGGCTTCTTTATTTGGATCGCAAATTTAATTAGTAAACCAGAGACGGTAGCCTGATATGTGGATGGGTGAATATACAGTTCTGAACCTCTTTGGCCTAATCATTCAGTCGGTCTTTATCCAAAATATTCTCCTCTCCTACTTTTTGGGGATGTGCAGCTATCTCGCCTGCTCAAACCGTGTCAGCACAGCCAATGGTCTTGGGATGGCGGTAACAGTTGTCTTAACCGCATCGGGAGTGTTGAACTGGTTTGTCTTTAAATTTGTGACCGGCAAAGGCGCGCTTGCATGGCTTAGTGTGATTGGGATCAACGCAGGAGGGCTCGACCTTAGCTTCCTCAACCTCATCATCTTTATTTCGGTGATTGCAGCCTTTGTGCAAGTGCTTGAGATCATTATCGAGCGCTTCTCCCCTCCCCTCTACCACTCGCTGGGAATGTTTTTACCGCTGATCACGGTCAACTGCGCGATTTTAGGTGGTGTACTCTTCGCCACAACGCGCGAATACCCGCTCATGGCAAACCTCGTCTTCTCATTTGGATCGGGTATAGGGTGGTGGCTAGCGATTGCTCTGATTGCAGCGATTCGCGAGAAGCTGACCTACTCGCATGTTCCCAAAGGGCTACAGGGGATGGGAATTACGTTTATTATGACAGGATTGATGGCGATGGCCTTTATGGGCTTGCTTGGGATAGACCTCGCCACCCCAAGCGGTCAGGATCAACCAACAGCGCAAGAGGATATCTTCAAAACCGAAGAAACTCCTGCAGCTTAGACCCTGATTGCCACCTAAACTTGTTGTTATAGTGCTCTACCAAATCAAAATGGAGGATAGTATGG
The DNA here is from genome assembly GCA_021772455.1 of Chlamydiota bacterium. Lineage (GTDB taxonomy): Bacteria > Chlamydiota > Chlamydiia > Chlamydiales > JAAKFR01 > JAJACP01. Next base: position 91 of record JAJFLY010000003.1, on the reverse strand, counting down.
AGCTTTATGCAACTGTAGTTTACGTGGTTAGTTCTGAACTGCTGAAAATCCTTGGCGTACAAGACGACACTCAAGCGAAAATGGAAAATGC
>JAJFLY010000020.1 GCA_021772455.1 Chlamydiota bacterium | reverse complement strand
GTTGTTATAGCGCTTAGATGCCTCCATCTGCTAAGTCTCGACACTCGACAAGGGAGGAACCCTTGTCTTCGCATCGAGCCTACGCATCTGAATGCATCTAAGCACTATAACAACAAGTTTAGGTAGCAATCAGGGTCTAAGGACGGGAGCTCTTGCCTGCGCTTCCGGATTCGTTGGAACCTTCATTGCGGGTGGGTGTATAGTAGAGTCATCTCTCCCTTCTTCCTTATGTGTATTAGCTTTTGCTGGGAGGGTAGGGGGCTGGATAGTGTGTGCTATCGCGACTATTTTTGTTTGTAACGAACCTGAAAGGCGCAGTGGGAATCAACAAAAAATGCTTGTGAAGATCTCTCCCAGTCATAGCCCCAACTCCTCTTTTTTCACTGATTTGAGTAATTGACCCGCTTCTTTTTGGATTTCAATCCATTTCGGATTTTTGATTAGCAGTTCAGATTGCTCATCCTCTTCACTGGAAATTTCAAAAGATCTCATTTTATTCTTTAACTCTATGAGTAATGCGAGATTATCCTTATTTAAAGACCTCTCCCCGAACTCTTTGGCCTCACCAAAGAATTGAGTAACCTCTACTAGCTCATCATAAGCTGAATAGTAATCGTCTATATACTTAGGATGTTTTTTACCCCAAACTGCAACCTGATAATTAGAGTCAGACAACCGCTCAAGAATAGGGAGTAATCTCATGTTGATAAAGTCAATTTCATACATATTCAATCCCTTTAGACTCATAGTTAAAATCAGATCCGCCATAAAGGGAAGTCCACGAACAGAAGGGCGCATAGTGCACTGTAGGACGTATTGATGCCATGCGAGCATTTTGCCATAAGCCAATAATTTTTTAAAGTCTCTAACTCCTTAATTTTTTAATTTCTCTATCTCTGCTGCTTCTTGACTTTATACCCATTTTTCGAGATGATAGTGCGTCATGTCAAAGATAAATTTTCACTTAAAAAGTATGACCGCTTACGGGCGGGGAGTCACAACTTTTCCCTACGGAACTCTCTCCGCAGAGATCCAAAGTGTGAACCGCCGCTACCTCGAAGTGAATGTCAATCTTCCAAGGCTTCTTACGCGCTTTGAAACGGCCTTGCGTAAGAAAGTGGCTGCTCGTGTCGGACGCGGCATGGTTAATCTTTTTATTAGCTGGCGCTCGGATGCTCAAACACCTGTTAAAGTCCTGCCCAATCTCTCTTTAGCTAAGGGAGTCAAAACCGCCTATGAGCAAATTGCGTATGATCTTGGCATCGACCCTGAAATGGATCTTTCATTGCTAGCCGGGCAAAAAGACTTGCTACTCTTTGAAGAGGAAATTCCTGAAGAAGCCGGCTTCGAAGCGGCTCTTGAACAGAGTTTGGATGGCGCTCTCGATGCTTTTTTAGAGATGAAGGAGAATGAAGGAAAAACCCTTTCCAAAGATTTATATGAGCGGACTGAATCATTAAATGGCATGCTCGAGGTCATTGAAAAACTCGCTCCTGGTGGAACCGAAAAATACCGCCAGAAGTTGACAGACCGTTTGGCCGAGCTGTTTGAGGGGAGTTTAGAAAATGAGGAGCGCATTTTGCGAGAGGTGGCCCTCTATGCGGAACGTATCGATATCACAGAAGAGCTTGTTCGCTTTAAGAGCCATATTGAGCAGTTTCGCCAGATGCTTGAAAAACCACTGGAAGATGCAACCGAAACGCGGGGCAAGTCTCTCGATTTTATGATCCAAGAGCTCAATCGGGAGATCAATACGATCGGATCAAAAGGTTCTGATTTAGCGATCACACAGCAGGTTGTAAAAGCTAAAAGTGAACTTGAAAAAATGCGCGAACAGGTGCAGAACATTGAGTAAAAAAGTTTTAGGGAATACAGATCAGAGCCTTCTTTTTGTGATCTCGGCGCCAGCTGGCACGGGAAAATCAACCCTTGTCGAGATGCTCTTGAAAGAATTCCCGGATGTTCTTGCCGAGAGCTGCTCAAGCACAACCCGTCATCCTAGGCCTGCTGAGATTTCTGAGCACCACTACGAGTTCATTTCGATCCCTGAATTTGAAAAGAAGGTGGAAGGGGGAGAATTCCTCGAGTATGCAAAAGTATTTGGCAATTACTATGGGACTCGCAAAGAAGAAATTGAGCGCCTTTTGACAGAAAGGAAGCATGTCGTTTTAGTGATCGACACCCAAGGAGCCATGCAAATTATCGGGAAAATTCCCGCTGTTTATATTTTTATTGCCCCCCCCTCATTTGAGGAGCTGCAGAGTCGTCTGTTCAAACGTCGAACAGAAAGCGAAGAGAAAATTCAAGAGCGTCTCTTATGGGCAAAACAAGAGATCGCGCTCGCCCCTCGTTATGATTATCAGATTGTAAATGATAATCTCGAGGTAACTTACCAAATTTTACGCAGCATTTTCATAGCTGAAGAGCATAAAAGGAGATAAAATGTCTTTGAAAGATACACTAACCAATGAGAAGTTGAGTAAGCGCTTCACTAACCCTTTTGCGCTTGTTAATTACGCAATTTCACTGGCTAAAATTAAGGTCCTAAGAGGAGAGGGAATTGATTCAAATCCAGCTAACGATGTGTTGGATTCGATCGCCTCGAATCGTGATAAGATCGAGGATTCTGAAGAGGAATTTGAAGAAGAAGCGGTCTAATGCAGAAAAAAATTCTGATTACCTCAGCCCTCCCTTATGCGAATGGGCCACTCCATTTTGGGCACATAGCAGGGGCCTATCTTCCCGCTGATTGTTACGCGCGTTTTGAGCGCTTACGGGGAAAGGATGTGCTATACATCTGCGGATCAGATGAATATGGTATGGCCATTACTATGAGCGCCGATTTAGCGGGGCGTACTCCGAAGGAGCAGGCCGATCATTTTCATGAGGTAAATCAAGAATTTTTCAACCATCTGGGCATCAAATTTGACCACTTTTCGCGCACCACAAACGAGAAGCACGCGCCGCTTGTTCAGCAATTTTTCCAAGACCTTCACCAAAACGGCTTTGTACAAGACAAGGAGACCGAGCAGCTTTTCTCAGAGGCTGATCAACGTTTCCTGGCCGATCGCTATGTCGTCGGAACTTGCCCAAAGTGTGGGTTTGAAGAGGCGCGCGGAGATGAGTGTGGCAAGTGCGGAGCGAGCTACGAGTCGACCGATCTTAAAAGCCCTAGATCCAAGATGACAGGAGCCCCTCTCGTGTTAAAAAAGACACGCCACTGGTTCCTCCTTTTTGACAAATTCAAGGAGAAGCTTGAACCTTTCATCTCGAGCCGTCCCTGGAAATCCAATGTGACGAATTTTGCAAGCTCTTATGTTGAGGATATCCGTCCACGAGCCATTACGCGCGATCTCAAGTGGGGAGTACCCGTTCCTTTAAAAGAGGCTGATGGGAAGGTCTTTTACGTCTGGTTTGATGCACCGATCGGCTATATCAGCGCGACGCAGGAGTGGGATTCTGAGGCGTGGAAAGACTATTGGTGTGATCCACAAACCAAGTATGTCCAATTTATCGGAAAAGATAACATTCCCTTCCATGCGATTTTCTTCCCAGCGATGATTATGGGGCAAAATCAACCCTATAAGATCGTTGATGATCTCGTTGCCAATGAGTTTTACAATCTAGAGGGAAGGCAATTCAGTAAATCAGAAGGGTGGACCATTGATCTTAACGATTTTTTCTCCCATTTTCATGCCGATCAAATCCGTTATGCAATTGCAGCCAATGCTCCTGAAACAAGCGATTCGGAATTTACATGGAGCGATTTTCAAACGCGCTGCAACACCGAGCTTCTTGGGAAATTAGGAAATCTCGTAAATCGAGTCCTTGTGTTTGCTCAGAACAAATGCGCAGCAAAAATCCCGGTGCAAGGAGAGCTTGAAGAGGCCGACCACCGATTCCTCAATGAAATAAATCGGCTCGCTGCCGAAATTGAGGAGAGCTACTCCTCTTATAAACTCCGTCGCTGTTCCCAGCTTATTATGGAGCTTGCACAAACAGCTAACGTCTATTTTGATGCTAAAACCCCCTGGAAAGATCCAAAGAACGAGACTACAATAGCCCTTTGTATTCAGTGTTTAAAAGCTTTAGCTCTTGCCAGTTTTCCAATTATTCCCCAAACAGCTGAGAAAATCTGGAAGATGATCGGCTTTCAAGATTCCCTTGAATCGCACACATGGAAAGAGATTCTCGAGATGCCGCTAGAGGGCGGAAAAGCTCTTCCAAAACCTTCTATTCTTTTCCAAAAAATTGAGGATGAACTCATCGAACAAGAATCCGCAAAACTTCAGCAAATGCACGACCAAGCGATGCAAAAAAAAGAGCCTCCTTACGCTCCGTTAAAAGAGGCGATTACGATTGATGACTTTGCCAAGGTTGATCTGCGCGTCGGGCTCATTCTCAAAGCAGAAAAACTTCCTAAAAGCAAAAAGCTGCTAAAACTCGAGGTCGATTTAGGCTTTGAAACACGCACCCTCCTTTCGGGGATCAGCCAGCACTACTCTCCAGAAGAACTTATCGGCAAGAAGGTCATTATTGTTGCTAACCTCAAGCCGGCAACGATCATGGGAGTCGAAAGTCAGGGGATGGTGTTAGCAGGTAGTTTAGATAAGGCCTTGGAACTCGTTACATTAGAAAACTTGCCAGCGGGTGCAGATATTTCATAAGTCCTGTTTGGCGCTTGATTGAATCGTTATTAGACACGGCAATCGCAATCGCTTTACCCGTCCCCACAAGCACAACCAGTTTTTTTCCGCGCGTCACTGCTGTATAGAGCAAATTGCGGTGGAGCATCATAAAGTGTGTCGTATGCACAGGGATTACCACGCACGGACACTCACTTCCTTGGTATTTATGAACGGAGGTTGCATAAGCTAAAACGAGCTCATCGAGATCAGAGAACGGGTAGATCACGTGGCGTCCCTCGTAACTAACCAATAACTCCTGCTCTTCACGGCTGATCTTTCTTACGCGACCGATATCGCCATTATAAACCTCTTTGTTGTAGTCATTTCGGATTTGCATCACCTTGTCACCAACCCCAAAACGCCTCCCTCCATTCAAGATCACATCTTCCTGTGGATTGAGCACTTGCTGGAGGGTGAGATTAAGGTTTTCGATTCCAATCACCCCCCGTTTCATCGGTGCCAATACCTGGATATCATCGATAGGATCGAATCGATAAAATTTTGGAAGGCGCTCTGAAATAAGATGGATTATTTTTTCGAGCGCCTCTTCCGGCTCTTCTCCTTTTAGAAAAAAGAAATCGGACTTCTTTTCAATTGAGAGGTCAGGGAATTCTCCCGCGTTGATTTTGTGGGCATTCGTGATAATCCGCGAACCTGCCGCTTGCCTAAAGATCTCCGTGAGTTCCGTGACAGGAAGCACACCGCTGTCGATCATGTCTTTCAAGACAATGCCAGGGCCAACACTCGGGAGCTGGTGGACGTCTCCCACTAGTAAAACCCGCGCATGGTCAGGAATTGCCTTCAAGAGACTATACATCAAGCTCGTATCGATCATGCTCGCTTCATCGATTACAATTAGATCGCACGTGAGTGGGTTTTCTCGGTTGTGCTTAAACCCTTTTTTGCTGAAGTCAAACTTTAGCAAGCTGTGAATTGTCGAGGCGCCCCGCTTAGTGATCTCGCTCATCCGCTTTGCGGCGCGCCCTGTTGGGGCTGCCAAAATAATCTGCCGACTAAGGCGCTCGGTAATCCGCAAAATGGCATTTGTAATCGTACTTTTTCCCGTTCCAGGACCACCCGTGATGATATGGAATTTCTCTTGTATAGAGCTTTTTACTGCCTCTCTTTGATTGGTGGCAAGCTCGATTTTTAGCTGCTCCTCGACCCAATCGACCGCCTTTGTCGTATCGACCGTCCGCAGGCGGCTTTGCCCCTTCATTAACCGCTCAAGCTCGCGCGCGATCCCCTTTTCGCACAACCAAAGCCCTTTTAACCACACCACTTCATCTTCGATGACGATCCGTTCTTCTTGCTCCAAAGCTCCGACCCTTCCTCGGACATCGACTTCCAACATTTCGCCCGCTTTTTCACACAAATCGTTAAGTGGATAGCACGTATGCCCCACATCAGCCAGCTCAAGAAGGGTATATTCGACTCCTGAGTCGATCCGCTGCGTCGCATCCTTGGGGAATCCTAACTTTTCAGCGATTTTATCTGCCGACTTAAAGCCAATTCCGCGAATCTCACGCGCAAGTGTATAGGGATTTTCCTGAACGCGCTCGACCGTGTCATCACCATAGAGCTTGTAGAGCTTTTGGGCAAACGCCGGGCTCACCCCATATTTCTGCAAAAAGAGCATCACCGACCGGATCGCTTTTTGCTCCTGCCAACACCGCTTAATCGTATCGACCCGCTTCTGCCCAATTCCACTAACTTCAAGCAAACAGTGGGGCTTCTGATCGATGATATCGAGCGTCTTTTCGCCGAACATTTTGACGATACGTTTTGCGTATGCGGGGCCGATTCCCTGCACCATTCCCGAGGCTAGATATTTTTGGATGCCCACCACATCAGAAGGGGTCTCGATATGGCACTCGATGACCGCAAATTGCATCCCGTGGGTAGGATTGGTTTTCCATTCGCCCTGAAGGCGAACGCTCTCTCCAGCTGTTAAACCTGGTAGGGCGCCTACAATAGTAGTGAGCTCTTGTTTACGGGGTTGCTTGAGGCGTGCGACTGTGAATCCGTTATCAGGATTAGCAAAGGTGATCCGCTCAATGTACCCAAATATTTGGTCCATAGTGGTTCCCATTGTATCCAAGCACTTGCTTTAAGAAAAACCTTTAAATCTAAGAATTTAGAGGGGACAACACCACTTGATGATATATCAGGTCTAAAGTTGGCTTGGGTTTCCGATCAAATCAGTTTGATGCAGCTGATTTGATCCATTTTCTAGAGAAATATAGTTAAGAGCTCATCCCACCTGGTGGTGAAGGAGGGAGAGTGGAGCTGCCCTTTCACTTGCCATGGCCGCTCGATCCCTTCAGCGGCAAACTGTAAGGTTGCATGTCCAAACTTTCGATTGGCTCTATCGAGGAGCCCCATAGCCGCCTTTTGCTTCTCCTCGTCCACAGGGGGAGCGAACAGGTCGCGCTGATAGCTCGTCTCCGGCACGAGCCCGCCGAGCAAAATCCCTCCCTTTTTATAGGCGTAGCCGGGGCGGTAGAGCGATGCAAGCGCCGCTTTGGCATACTCGATGAGGGTCGGGGTGTAGCTTGTCGACTGGGGCAGCACGAAATGGGCTTGGTTTCTGTAATCTTTGCCGCTGATAAAGACCTGCAGCCAGCTCGCCCGGCTCCCTTCTTTGCGCAGCTTCTCTCCACCGCGCGCTGCATATCCGGCAATCGCCTCGCCAAGCTCTTGTTTAGAGAGGATGGGACATCCGAAGGTGCGGGAGGTCATGATCGATTGTTTAGCAGTGGGAGCTTCATCAAGCGCAAGACAGGAGATGCCGCGCAGCTCCCAAACGGTCCGTAGTCCTACCACCGAGAGGTTTTTCCGTATCCATATGTCTGGCTTATCGCGAAGTTGGGCTGCGGTATGGATCCCTCGCTTAGCTAAAAACAGGGTGAGGCGCCGCCCAATTCCCCAAATATCACTCACTGGCAGCTCTTTGAGAATCGAATCGAAAGTTTTGGGGTAATAGACGCCGCTTGGCATTTTTTTGGCAACGCGGGTCGCCACTTTGGCGAGCGTCTTGGTCGGAGCGATCCCAATCGAGACGGGAATTCCTGTCCACTGCAAAACCTTCTCACGGATATGGCGGCAATGATCGATGTTATCTGTCCACAAAAATGCCTCATCGATCGAATAGATCTCGAGCTCAGGGTTGAAGTGTTCAAGGGTGCGCATGACGCGGTGGGAGAGGTCGCCATAAAGAGCATAGTTGGAAGAACAAACTGCTACATCGTGGGCACGAATGAAATCGACCCACTGAAAGTAGGGGGCTCCCATCGGAATTCCAAGTGCTTTGGCCTCGCCGGAACGCGCGACAATACAGCCGTCGTTGTTGGAAAGGACGACAAGGGGGCGCCTACGTAGCTTTGGGTTAAAAACCCGTTCACACGAGGCGTAAAAATTGTTGCAATCAACGAGTGCGATGGATGACATAGGTGACAATTCCCCAAACCTGAAAATCAGATTCTTCTGTTACCTCTAATGGCGGATATCGGGGATTTTCTGCAGCTAAATAAATTTTTTGTCCTTTCATACACAAACGCTTGACGGTGAACTCTCCATCGAGTAGAGCAACGACAATCTTCCCATCCGCGGGCGTTAAGGAGCGGTCGACAATGAGGATATCACCCGATTGCATGGCTGCACCTACCATCGAATCACCCTCAACACGGACAAAAAAGGTCGCTTCGGGGTGCTCGACCAAGAGCTCGTGCAAGTCGAGCTGCCGCCCAAAGTAGTCATCGGCAGGAGAGGGGAAACCGGCTGGCAGCCCCGATTCGAAAAAAGGGAGTTTTTGTCCAGGCTGAACTTGTGCTAAAATTTTTATTTTCATTGTCTTAGGATAACATTGTTTCGATTACATCGAAATTGTATTTTCTCCATATCTCATAAGGACGTATAATGTACCCATGGGGTTAGGACTTGTTTTTACGATTTGTGCCTGTTTTGTTTGGGGAGCAATTTTTGTTGTCCCGGAATACCTGATCGATTTTTCAGGGGTTGAGGTTGTATTGGGGCGCTACTTAATATATGGAATCATTTCCTGTGCGCTTTTCTTTAGAAAAGGCTTTAAAAAAGCGCGTCAAATACCAAAGCGTGCGTGGGTAATGGCCCTTGTATTTGCCCTCTTTTCCAACATCCTATATTACCTTGGAATTATTGGAGGGATCCGTTTTGCGTCGGCCCCCTTGGTTGTCCTTGTAATTGGAATGGCACCGATTTTTATCGCATTATACGGAAACTGGCATGTTCGTGAGATCTCTTATAAAAGCATGGTGTTTCCTAGTGCATGGATTGTATTTGGGCTGATCATGATCAATGTGGCAGAAATCGATTGGACATTTACAACAAATTCGCTCCAGCAATATCTCCTGGGTATGTTTGGAGTGTTGGTCGCTCTTATAGCGTGGAGTTGGTATGCAGTTCATAACGCCCGTTTTTTAAAACGCCATCCCCACATTCCTTCGACAGATTGGTCAACGCTTATTGGGATATGCACCCTTTTTTGGGCGATTGGGATGGGGGTTTTGTATGGATTTATCCTAAAAAAGGATCTAGATTTTACAAAATTTACAAGTTGGTCGAATGAAACAGCACGCTTTTTGGTAGGTGTCATTTTACTCGGCGTGATCTGCTCGTGGCTCGGGTGTTATTTATGGAATCGAGCAAGTATTTACCTTCCAAGTTCTCTTATGGGACCATTTTTGATTTTCGAATCGCTCTTCGGATTGCTCTTTGTCTACACGTTTGAATCGCGCTTCCCATCGGTCATCGAGGTGATAGGGGTTGTGTCGATGTTAGGAGGAGTTCTTTTGTCAATCAGGGTTTTTCGTAAGCAACAGAGACGTGCACTGTGATTGTGCTCTTTTCACTAATTCCTGCTGCCCTTGCAATTTTCGGAGGGCTGATTGCATCCGTGTATATCCCCAAACCCAAATTCACCAGCTGTTTGCAACACTTCGTGGCAGGAGTTGTAATTGCAGCCGTTTTTTAGTGATTCTCCTGTTTAAGTTTTAGTCTAGGGGGATTTTTTTTTATACGCTTGCAACAAAAAAAAATCCCTCATACTCTTTTTCCTTTAAAAAGGAGTTTAAATGGAAAAACAGACGAAGAGAGTTCTTGATCGCACCGAAGCAAAGTTGCATTTCATATATGGAGAGAAAATTTCTCAGAAAAAAAACCGGGCGCTAAAGTTTATGGGAGAGGCTCCAAAGGCCAAGCTCATCACCTATTCTTTGTTTTCCCAAGTTATTGGAATGAGTATTGGGGGAACTGTTGGGGGTATGATCGGCTCCATAGGTGGCCCTAAGGGAGCTGCTGTAGGGGTTAAATCTGGTGTAGGAGTTGGGTTTATTGCGGGAACGGCGCGTGCAGGTTACCAAACTCGAAAAGAATACAAAAGCTGGATGAAGCAGTATTCTAGAGATGAGATCTTATCTGAATTTTTGGACCTATTTGAAAATCATCCCAATTTAAATGAATTTAAATGTCCCATTACAAAAGAGCTCATGCATTACCCCTTTGTCGATCCATCAGGATTTTCCTATGAAAAGAAGGCAATTGAAAGCTGGGTCAAAGAGCATAAAAAATCTCCTGTATCCAATTGTTCCCTAAAAATATCTGATCTACGTGCAAATTACTTTCTAATGGGTAAACAGGCAAAGACGTATCGTAATTTACTCGCCACGGCAACGTCAGGAATTTATTTAAGCCCCATACAGATTCGAGGCATTGGGTGTCTTCTCAAAGACTTAGACGAACAGATCAAAGTCTGCTTCGCTGCCGAGAATAGCGTATTAATGGACCTCTTCCAAGCAGGAGCAATCTCACTGAAGACTTGTGTGAAGCAGCTCACCCTTCTTGCCGAATACCTTGATGGCGAACCATACGAGTAATCAGTCTAGGCTTTTTAGTCGTAGATTTTTATACTTCTTTGCATGAGTGCATTCCCGACATCTTTCAGGCCATTAGTTGATACAGAAACGTGTTATTTCTACCCTCCCCCTCCCGATACGCTCTCACCGACAGACCAGAAAAAATGTGTAGACAAGCCCCCACCTGTTTACATCATGAGTTATCAGAAGTTCACACATTTGGATTTGGTAGAGCACTATAACAACAAGTTTAGATTGCAATCAGGGTCTAAGCCGTTCGTGTTGGTTTGACGAAAACAACGAGCACGAGCATCCCAAAAAAGATCCAGCCCGATAAGTAGTAAATGTCTGCCAGGCCAAGTGTTAAGGCCTGGTTGGTAAGCAGCTCACTTGTGAGCGCATACGACTGTTTAACCGTCACATCCAACGAGCTGAAGGTTTTGACAATTTCTTGAAAAGCGGGATTCTCGGGAAAGATACGCGTAGCTAGGCGCGTTTGATAAAAAGCCTCGCGGTGGATCCATAGTGTGGTGGCAAGTGGAATCGCAAGTCCAACACAGAGCGTACGGAAAAAAGAGAAGAGGGAGATCACATAGGGGAGCCCGGCCTGATTCACCCCTTCCATCGCGATGAGCGAGAGGGGAACTGTGAACATCGCAAAGCCAATCCCTTGGACAAGGCGTGTGATTGCAAGATGAGCAAAGGTTGTCTCGAGATTAATACGACTCAGAATGAAGAAGGTGACCCCATAGAGGATAAAGCTGATGGCAAGCCAGACGCGCCTCTCTAGGAATCGGACGATTTGTCCCATGATGGGATAAAATAATATTGGAAAGAGGCCAACTGGCGTTAGGCTAAATCCAGCCCAAAGGGGTGTATAGCCGAGCACTCTTTGAACCCAGAGCGAGTCAAGGATGAAGCTGGAGAAGATCACCCCCATGGCGATTCCCATCATGAGGGCTGCGAGGGAGAAATTCCGTTTTTTAAAGGTTGCGATAGGAAGAAAGGGGTTTTTTTGGAAGATTTCCCAGACTATAAAGAAGATAAATGAGAGGGCGGAGAGGATAAAAAGGGTGATGATGCGCGTCGAGCCAAACCAGTCGTCGACCTGGCCACGGTTGAGCGCCGATTGGAGGGTGCAGACGCACAGAAAGATCAAGGAGAGTCCGATAAAGTCGAGGGGGATTTTTTCGCACTTTTCTTCTTTGCAGTTGGTCAAAATGAAGAGGATGAAGGCGCACGCGATGCAGAGGGGAACATTTAAGAAAAACATCCAGTGCCATAGATAGGTTGAGAGAAAACCGCCGACCATCGGCCCCATTGCGGGGCTGACCATGACAAAAAAGCTCCAGACTCCTACGGCAATGCTCCGTTCTTCTTGGGGAAAGTTTGCGACCATTAAGGTAAGGGAAAGGGGAATAAGAACGCCGGCGGCAGCTCCCTGCATGATGCGGAAGATCAAGAGCGCGGTAAAGGATTCAGCAAAGCCGCAGAGTAGAGAGAAGAAAGCAAACAGAAGTGTTGCGGTAAGAAAGACTTTGATGCACCCAAAGCGGATAGAGAGCCACCCCGAGAGGGCGATAAAGAGGGTGGTGGACATGGAGAAGACGGTGACGATCCATGTTCCGATATCTTCACGCACGCCAAGCTCGCCTGAGATGGTGGGAATCGCCACATTGACGATGAACCCATCAAGCGAAACAAGAAAGGCGACAAGCCCGACAGCTGTTGAGAGTAAAAGTGTACGCACAAACCAGAAGCTAGCAAATTATTCGCTAGGAAGTCCAGTGGGAAGCGCGGGTTGCTCATCTTCTGGACAATTTGATGTTGTTGGCCATTGGGTGAAGAAAAAGAGGGAAAAAACCATCACGGCAGCAATCAGAATAATAATCAGCTTCTTCATTTTACTCCGATATAAATGGTCAAGGCGCCCCCATCGAATTTCTCGAAATCGGCGCTATAAGTGCGATTCAATGGGGTTTTCCAAATTTCAACCCATTTATCAACAAGTGCTTGGGGAAGCTCACCCTCAGTTTCGAATGGGATGTAGGTTTGCGCAGGAATCTCTTTTCCAACCATTCCTTCGGGAATTGAGGAGAGGGAAGAGACTTCTACTCCAACGACAAGGGTGTAGGGCTTTGTGAAATCTCCTTCATAATCGGTATAAAGGCCATAGAGTGTGTCATTGAGTTTATTTGGAATCTTTTCGAGGCAATTCTCTTCGAAAAAGCGATCCCAGTGGGGGCCGATTGTTTTTGGGGCCTCATCAAGGGTTACTTTCAGCGGCAGGCCAATTAGGTAGAAGGGGGGGAGTTGTTTTTCTTGGTGCATAGACACCCTCAAGATATTTTTAGAATGTCCTGAATTGTAAACTAGGAGATGTTTTCATTGCACGGATGATCTCCTCTAAAGCGGTTGCTGGCATACTCGATTGCCTCACCATTGCATTGAAAAGCTTCTAATACCGGTTTTTTTCAGTTAGACAGTCAAAATAGGCCTGCGCAAACTGTGGGCCTACTAACTCTCGAGAACGCGATTTAGCTGAATATTAGGAGATGCCTCGGCAAATTTATGAAGAGTCTTTTGGAGTGTTTTACTTGCAAATTTTAGAGCACCTGAACTTTGCGTAATCGCAAATTTCATAAATTCCTCGTTATTTCTCAACCCTTCAGAAGCGTGTTCTACAGCCAAATAATCGTGTTCTATTGCTTGGCGCATATACGCTTCATCATTTTTGAAATTCGTAACTTCTTGTAAGTCAGATAAAAACAGTAACAGGTTTGTTTTAATGGCTTCCAGCATAAAATTTTTATCCTGTTTTAGCCTTTGATCGGCAAAACGAAGCGCTGCGTCATATCGTGAAACAGCCGCCAGGACAACCTCTCTGTCATTCCTCAGTTCTGCGCTAGCATACTCAAGGGCCCTCCAATTTTTCTGGACAGCCACGCGCATAAATTCACGATTACCCCTTAAGTTTGGGTCGGCAACAACTCGATTAAATTCGCTATCATTTCTCACTTCTTCGCTTGCATACCGAAGCGCTCGGCCATTTTGCTGGACAGCCGCCAGGACAACCTCTCTGTCATTCCTCAGTTCTGCGCTAGCATGCTCAAGGGCCCAGCCATTTTGCTGGACAGCCGCCAGGACAACCTCTCTGTCATTCCTCAGTTCTGCGCTTGCATACTGAAGTGTCAAGCCATTTTGCTGGACAGCCGCCAGGACAACCTCTCTGTCATTCCTCAGTTCTCCGCAAGCATGCTCAAGCGCCCAGACATTTCGTTGGATAGCTGTCAATACAAATTCTTTGTCATTCCTCAGTTCTGCGCTAGCATGCTCAAGGGCCAAGCCCCATCGCTGGATAGCCACCAGGACAACCTCTCTGTCATTCCTCAGTTCTGCACTTGCATACTGAAGCGCCGAGATATTTCGTTGGATAGCCGCCAGGACAACCTCTCTGTCATTTCTCAGTTCTGCGCTAGCATACTGAAGCGTCAAGCCACTTTGCTGGATAGCCGCCAGGACAACCTCTCTGTCATTTCTCAGTTCTGCACTTGCATACTGAAGCGCCGAGCTATTTCGTTGGATAGCCGCCAGGACAACCTCTCTGTCATTCCTCAGTTCTTCGCTAGCATGCAGAAACGCCCAGTCACTTTGCCGGACAGCAGGCAGGACAAACTCTCTGTCATTTTTCAGTTCTGCGCTTGCATACTGAAACGCTCGGCCATTTGGTTGGATAGCCGCCAGGACAACCTCTCTGTCATTCCTCAGTACTTCGCTAGCATGCACAAGCGCTCGGCCATTTTGCTGGACAGCCGCCAGGACAACCTCTCTGTCATTCCTCAGTTCTCCGCAAGCATGCTCAAGCGCCCAGACATTTCGTTGGATAGCTGTCAATACAAATTCTTTGTCATTCCTCAGTTCTGCGCTTGCATACTGAAGCGCCCAGCCATTTTGCCGGACAGCAGGCAGGACAACCTCTCTGTCATTTCTCAGTTCTGCGCTAGCATACTGAAGCGCCGAGATATTTCGTTGGATAGCCGCCAGGACAACCTCTCTGTCATTCCTCAGTTCTTTGCTAGCATGCTCAAGCATCCAGCCATTTCGCTGGACAGTTTTCAATACAAATTCTTTGTCAGACCATTTCCTTTGGAAGTAAACGCCCGAAATGCTTAAAAGCATTCCAGTAGGAATGGTAAGAAGAGAGGAATATCCCGAATAAGGATAAAGTAATCCTCCTGTAGCAGCGCCTCCTGCAGCAACGCCTCCAATCATTAAAATGATGCCAAGCGCAACCATTGCAGTTTTGCAGGGCGAATCCTTGGCAACTAGCAAAATTTTACCGAATTGTGGAGCGGAGTAACAGAAACGTACATCCATTTTAGACCTTTAGTAATCTAATTATTAATAGACTATTTTATGCTTTAAGTCATTTGTTTTCAATTGTTTTTTTGTTGTTATGGGCTACTCCGCTCACTCTCGGTGCCCTCTTTTAAGGGCTCGAAAACTGAAGTCTAAATCCAATTAAATCTGAGTCCTTTAAATTTTTCAACGGTCTCATAGTAAAGATTTGATAAAGAGCAAGAATTGATACTGGATTCAAATGGGGAGCGATTGTTCATTTTGGGCAAAAAGTAGCAAAAAGGGAGGTATAGAGCTATTCTTCAACAATTCTATTCTTGATTTATAGCCCTTGTAGGGATGGGAATGGGTTTATGTTCTTCATTGATAAAGCAATGGGAGGTGGAAGCGGTCGTGGTCAGGGTTTTGCCTCGATAGATCTCGTAGTTGAGCTGGAAACGCACTTTTGTGTGATTTGCAAGTGTGACTCTCACTTCGATCTCCTCTCCTGAATTGAGGGGCTTGAGATATTTTAGAAAAAGATCAATGACGATGCAAAATTGTTTGTGCTTTTCGAGTGCGTTAATTTCACACCCAATCGATCTAAAGTAGGCGATGCGCGCCTCTTCGAGGTAAATGACGTAGGATGAGTGGTGGATGATCCCATCTTGAGCGGTCTCAGAATACCGAGTCTGGATTGGATAACAAAAGCTCATAAAAACCAGTATACACATTTCATAAAAAAATTGGCATCGGATTTGCTCGTTGATGGGTATGCGAAAAGTTATTTTCATCATGATTGTTTTATGTCGAGTCGGTCACGCTCAGTCCATCGACCTGGAGACGGCTTGGCAACGTATTAAGTGTTATGCTCCTTCGATTGCAGGAGCTGATGCAGCCATTTTGGCGCAAGAGGGGATGCGCGAACAGGTCGGTTTGCTTATCAATCCTGTATTAGAGGTGGTGGGTGATAATTTGGGGGTCGGACGTCCAACAGAAGATGTTGAGCCTCCGACGACAACTTTCAGCTTATCACAAACTTTGGAGCTGGGCGGGAAACGGGGGGCGCGTTGCCGATTGGCCTCTTCTGAAAAGTGTGTCGCCTATTGGGATGCCCAAATCGAAAGGGCTGATATTTATTTGGCTCTTCTTTTGGCTTTTATCGATGTGCGCACAGCTCAAGAAAAGTGGTGCATCGCAACAAAGCGTCTCGAGGTCACAGAAAAGATTACCCTGGTTGCGAAAAAACAGGTCGAGAATGGGAAACTTTCTCCTATATATGAGAAGCGGGCACGGATCGAGATGATGGCGCAGTCGCTTGCTGTTCGGGAGGCATTTTCTTTGTACGAGCAGGCTAAAATCGGTTTGGCCTCGATGTGGGGGAGCAAGTGTCCCGATTTTGAGTCGGTCGATTTTGAGCTTTATGGGTTTGTCGCCCCACCATGTGAGAGTGAGCTTCTGGGGTGTTTTTATCAGACGGCCGATTTTAAAAAAGCGCAGCAGATCGTCTCATCGGCTTCTGAAAATATCTCCCTTCAAAGGGCTAATGCGATTCCAGATGTGACGGTTTTAGCCGGCTATCGCCATTTTTATGATTCCAGAACGGGCGCCTTTCTTGCGGGAGTGGGGATTCCGATTCCTCTTTTCAATCGCAACCAGGGGAGTGTCAAGAGCGCATGCGCGGGCTTAAATCAAGCAAAAAATGCGTTCGAGGATGTTGTGCGTCTGGGAGAAGAGGGGATTTCTGTTACTTATGCGAGGTTAGCAAGTGCCTATGAAGAATCAGAGTTGATGTATCGAGGCATTTGGAAAGAGGCTGCTGAAACGGTGCAGCTCACCGAGTCAGGTTACAATAAAGGAAAATTCGAGTATCTAGATCTTTTGGACGCACAAAAAATGTTATTCGAGATCCAGGAAAGATACTTAGACATTTTATATGAATATCATCAAAGCCGAGCCGAGCTTGCTCGCATAAGTGGGATGCAAATATGAAGCTGATCCTTACCACCATTTGTTTACTGGGAGCCGGAGCACTAGAGGCGCATGGGCATGGACATCACCATGATCATGAACACGAAGAGTTTCAGTGGACAGCAACTAAAAGCGAGTATGCGGATATTGAGCTTTCCACTGCAGGTCCGGGAACGATTCAAAAGTTTAGCCAGCTCTCCGCCCAAATCGTGGCACATCCCAATCATGTTGCCTACGTGATTCCCAAAATGGGAGGGAGCGTGTATGCGGTTCATAAAAATTTGGGTGACCAGGTTGAGAAGGGAGATGTTCTGGCAATTATTGAGAGTCAAGAGGTTGCTGAGGCAAAAACGCACTACCTACTCGCTTCCAAGCGCGCAGCATCTGCCCGTTCGGTCTTGCAGCGGGAGGAAAATTTGAAAGGGATTTCTGCTGCGCAAGATTATTTAGAAGCTAAATCAGCGTCTGACGAGGCGCAGATTGAATGTGAGTGTGCCCAGCAAAATCTCTATGTGCTCGGCTTTTCAGATGAAGAGATTGCGTGTGTGGGAGAAGAGTCTTCTAAGCAGCGCCGTTTTTACTCTTTGAAGGCTCCACTTAGCGGAAAAGTACTCGATCGAAATCTAACACTTGGTGAGTACACAGACGAGCATACCCAAGCATTTACTGTTGGCAACTTCGAAAAGGTGTGGGTTGAGATGCATGTTCCTCAAGATGAGGTGCGCTACTTAAAAGAGGGGCTAGAGGTAAGGATCGCCTCAGCTGCTGGAAAAGAGGGGAGCGTGCGCGTCTGCCAATTTAGCCCGACGATTTGCGAAGAGACACGGATGGCAAAAGCGATTGCTGTGATGCAAAATCCAAATGAATCGTGGAGACCGGGTCAATATGTCAATGTCTCGGTTATGACAAAAACCGCTGAGTTTCCACTTGTTGTGCCGCTTGATGCGGTGCAAAAGATGAAAGGCGAAAGCTATCTCTTTGTCGAATGTAGCGATAATTTTGAGCCGTGCAAGGTGAAGCTTGGCAAAATGGACGATCAAAATGTTGAGATCATTTCAGGGGTACATGTAGGGGATAATTACGTCTCTAAAAATGCTTTTTGTTTGAAAGCTGAATATGAAAAAGAAGAAGTGGAACACTGTCACTAATGATAGAGAAAATACTCAGATTTTCGATTAACAACCGTTTTTTGGTGATCATGCTCACCGTCATTGTCGCAGGGTATGGCGTCTATTCGCTGCGCAATCTGCCGATCGATGCGGTTCCCGATATCACCAATGAGCAGGTTCAGATCAATGTTGAAGCCTCGGGCCTCTCTCCTTATGACGTGGAAAAGCAGATCACCTTTCCGATCGAAAATGCGATTGCAGGGATTCCTGGGCTTGAATCAAGCCGCTCGATCTCTAGAAGTGGATTTTCTCAGGTGACGGCGATTTTTCGTGAAAATGTAGACATTTACTTTGCCCGTCAGCAATTGGGTGAGCGTTTGATCGAGGCAAAAGAGTTTTTGCCTGAAGGAATCGAGCCAAAAATGGGAGCGATCTCGACAGGGCTCGGTGAGGTCTACATGTGGTCTGTCGAATATGCCCATCCGAATGGGGAAGGGGCCGAGACATCAGATAGCGAGCCGGGATGGCAAAGCGATGGCTCCTATCTCACACCTGAAGGGTTATCTCTCACGTCGGATGTAGAGCTCGATTCGTATTTACGCACCGTTCAAGATTGGATTATCCGCCCTCAACTAAAATCTATTCCAGGAATTGCGGATATCGATTCAATCGGTGGGTATGTGCGTGAGTACCATATCATGCCCGATCCCCAAAAAATGATTGCGCTCGGGGTGAGTTTTACCGATTTAGCCGAGGCGATGGAGAGCAATAATCTCAATCTGGGCGCTGGATTTCTTGAGTTGCGCAGCGAAGCGTATGTTGTCCAGTCGGACAATCGGGTCAAAAACATCGATGAGATCAACCAGATTGTGGTGCGGACAAAAAATGCGACCCCTATTCGTATTCAAGATGTTGCAGATGTTGGGATTGGCGAAGAGATGCGCACGGGAAGCGCGAGTAAAGATGGGCGGGAAACGGTGATTGGAACAGCGATGATGTTGAATGGTGACAATAGTCGCACAGTTTCGACAGCTGTCCACGAAAAGATTTTTGAGATTGAAAAGAGCCTTCCTAAAGATATTAAGATTGAAACGACCCTTAACCGTACCAATTTGGTCGATGCAACGATTAAAACCGTGGGGCTGAATCTGACCGAAGGGGCGCTGCTTGTCATTTTAGTTCTCTTTTTGATGCTGGGCAACTTCCGGGCCGCTTTGATTACAGCGCTCGTCATCCCGATGGCGATGTTGATGACAACGATTGGAATGGTCAAGTTTCAGATCAGTGGAAATTTAATGAGTTTAGGGGCTCTTGACTTTGGACTGATCGTCGATGGGGCGATTATCATCACTGAAAACTGTTTGCGCCGGCTTGGAGCTAAGCAGAAAAACCTCAAATGCCTCCTAACAGTTCAAGAGCGAAAAGATGAGATCATCCTCGCCTCCAAAGAGATGATTCAGCCAACAGTTTTTGGCCAAGCGATTATTATCATCGTCTATGTGCCGATTCTCGCTCTGAGCGGTGTGGAAGGAAAGATGTTCCATCCGATGGCGATGACTGTGATTTTGGCGCTGATTGGAGCCTTTATTCTGTCGCTCACCTTTGTGCCGGCGATGATTGCGACGTTTGTGTCGCGCAAAGTGGCTCATAAGGAGACTTTCATTCTGCGCAAGGTTAAGAGGGGGTATTTCAACCTCTTAAACCGCGCGCTTGATTATCCAATTCCTTCCTTAATCGGCGTTACAGCGCTGGTTGTAGGAGCAGGTGTTCTGTTTGTCAACCTGGGCCAAGAATTTGTCCCTTCTCTTGATGAGCGCGATTTAGCGATGCATGCGATGCGCGTTCCGAGTATCTCCTTGCAGCAATCGAGTAAGATGCAACACCAGGTCGAGTCGGCATTGAACCAAGTCCCTGAGGTTGCTTACGCTTTTTCTAAAACGGGAACGGCAGAAATGGCCACCGATCCGATGCCTCCAA
Source organism: Chlamydiota bacterium (assembly GCA_021772455.1). Classification (GTDB taxonomy): domain Bacteria; phylum Chlamydiota; class Chlamydiia; order Chlamydiales; family JAAKFR01; genus JAJACP01. Next base: position 27,870 of record JAJFLY010000020.1, on the reverse strand, counting down.
ATGTTTCAGATACCTTTGTGATGCTCAAACCCAAAAAAGAGTGGCCCAATCCGAAACTCTCTAAACACGACCTGATTCACAAAATTGAACATGTTCTTGAGGATGTGCCTGGCAATTTATACGAGTTTACCCAGCCGATTGAGATGCGTTTTAACGAGCTCATTGCCGGGACGCGAGGAGATCTTGCGATCAAAATTTATGGGGATAATTACGCTGAAATTGAGAGGCTTGGAATGCAAGTGGCTCATCTACTGAAGCACATTCCTGGTTCAGAAGATGTGAGTGCCACCCAAGCGCAAGGGCAGCCCACAATCGATTTTGCCCTCAAACGCAATGCGATTTCTCGCCTCGGCCTCTCTGCTCAGGATGTCTTCGATGTGATCTCAACTGCCATCGGAGGGCGCGAGGTCGGGATGCTCTTTGAGGGGGACCGCCACTTCGATCTCTTTATCCGTCTCCCTCAAGAGGCGCGCCACGACATTGCGACCTTAGAAAATCTTCCCGTTGCTCTCCCTAACCGCGATCACTACTCTTATGTCCCTTTGAAAGAGGTGGCAACTTTGAAGTTGCAAGAGGGGATCAACGAAGTGAACCGAGAAGATGGCAAGCGGGTCTTTATCGTGCAGAGCAATATCCGCGGGCGCGATTTAGGCTCATTTGTCCGCGAGGCCAAGGAGACTGTGAATCAAGAAATTAAACTCCCTCCCGGCTATTGGATCTCCTGGGGTGGTCAGTTTGAGAATCTCGAATCAGCGCGTAAACAGCTCCTTCTCCTTGTGCCTATGTGTTTTATTGTGATTCTCTTTTTGCTCTACAGCGCCCTTCATTCGATCAAGCAATCGATTTTAGTCTTTACAGGCGTTCCATTTGCGATCACTGGAGGTGTGGTCGCGCTTTGGCTGCGAGATATTCCTTTCTCAATCTCAGCTGCAGTCGGTTTTATTGCGTTGTCGGGAATTGCCGTACTAAATGGCTTGGTGATGGTGACCTACATGTCTCAGCTGATCCGCCAAGGGATCGAACACCGCCAAGCGGTTATTGGGGGAGCAATTACCCGTCTGCGTCCTGTGTTGATGACAGCTCTTGTCGCCTCGCTCGGCTTTATCCCCATGGCCCTTTCGACAGGTGCTGGGGCAGAAGTGCAGCGTCCGCTGGCAACGGTCGTCATCGGCGGGCTCATTAGCTCGACCCTTCTAACGCTCTTTGTAATCCCGATCTTCTACGCGAAGTTCTTGAAAAAGAGTAGTGTTTGATCCGATATTTTATCACGTACGCGATAGCGGCTTTGTGTCTCTGCGTCTTTGCGTTAAATTTCCTAGGGATCAAGCGCTTGGTAGAAAACTAGACCGATGGAGATCAGGACCTACTTTTCTTCGAGTCGCATTTGCACATAAAGAATCTGTTTTGGATGCAGTAGATCAACGTCAGCCCAAGATAAATCAGCGGAATCCCCACATCTCCTACATAAAGAAAAATGCCTGTATTAAGGGGAGAGGTATCCCCACCCGCGATCTGAACAAGGTGGCCGTACGCGGCACCGAGTAAGAACACGCCCGAAAAGAGGGTGGTTGCCATCCAAAAGCCACGTCTTTGCCAAATACAGAAAAAGCCCGCAACCGACATCGCCAGATTTCCAATTCCCACTTCAAATTGAAAGGGATTATGTGCTGGCCAGCCGATTTGGGCTGCAACCATCGGTCCAAAAAAGACGTGTCCGACAAAAGCGATGAGCGCTCCCACTCCGATAGTGAGTGGAATGATATAGAGAAGGGCGATCTCGACAATGCGCCGAAAAGTTGTCTTTTTTTTAGAAAGCAGAAGGTGGAGTGTTGAAGCTAGGATGGCGATGATAAATAGAATTAGTGGATACATTTGCAAACCTTGTAAAATGTTCTTTATTATTAATTATATTTTTTGTTATTTTTTAATTAAATAGTTATTTTTTGAGGTAAAGATGAGAATCGCATCTATATTTTTCGTACTTGGTATCATTTGGAATTTTCAAGCTACTGCTTATGAGAAGCTTGAAAAAGGTCATGTACACGAAGCTTTTATGAATAATGAAGCAGGTGTCACGCTACTGACAGCAATTCCCACTGAACCTCCAGCTCCCTTAAAAGAGAATAAGACCGACCAAACCGATCCCCAAACCATTTGGGTTGATGGATATTGGGAGTGGTCTTTCGACCGCTCAGAGTATGTGTGGTGTTCAGGTGGATGGAGACGTCCTCCTGTAGACCACGAGTGGATTTCTGGTAATTGGGAGAAGTTAGAAGCAGGCTGGGTCCGTGTAAAAGGGTTTTGGAGCAAGACTCCCGAATCTAAACTCTCCTATATTAAAGAGACGCCACCCGATGCTTATGATGAAAATCCGACCAATAGTCCTGGAAAAGAGTATTTTTGGATGTCAGGCTATTGGAAGCATAAAAATAACAAGTACACTTGGTTTTCAGGGAAATGGGAAAAGCTCGATAAAGAGTGGATCTATGTCCCTGCCAAATATATTTGGCGTCCAAGTGGTTATGTATTTGTTCCCGCCTTTTGGGATTGGCCTTTAGATCAGCGTGGCATCGCCTATGCGTGTGTCGCCGTTTCCCCTCAAGAGACTGAGATCACCTACTACCCTGGTATGCAGGTTGATCCATGGGCGATGATGGAAGGGTGCATCCCATGCTACCCTGATTATTGCTACATGTACTACTACTACTGGTTTTTCTATCCCGACTGGTGGGTTGGATGCGATTGGTGTCCTCCTTGGTGGGGTTGGGCTGACTGGTGGTGGATGCCTTGGTTCGACCATTGGGGAATATGGTGGTGGTGGACCCATCCTGGATTCCCAGCTCCATGGTGGTTCGATCTTTGGTTGCTAAACATGCTCTTTGGTCCGCCGATGCCGCTGATCAATGCGATGGACGATTTCCATCCGCCGGTGATACTTGGTCCAAACGGATTGATTCCACCTGCGAGACTCATTGATGAAGCTGGTGGAGAGCCTGTCTTCCCGCTAGATCCACGAGATATTCAGGAAGAAGCTGGAGAAGGGATTGATCAAGGGACAACTGAGCGGCCAAAAGGGCCTCATAAACCTAATGATGAGCTGGATGAAGATGCGCCGAAACCGCCGCAAACAACTCCACCTCCACCAACTGATGCGCCAACAGGTGAGCAACCTTCTACGCCATCAGAACCGACAGAGCCTTCGGAACCTGGAACAGTGGAGACGCCGACGAAACCTACCGTGCCGTCAACACCTCCGCCAACCTATCAGCCGCCGAGAAGGCCTGTTGAGCCGCCGCGTACCTACACGCCACGCCCATCGAGACCTATTCAGCCGCCTAGTTATCAGCCGCAACGTCCACAGCGACCACCGGCATACCAGCCCCCATCACGCCCTATTCAACCGCCTAGTTATCAGCCACAAAGACCTATTCAGCCGAGCTATCCATCGAGACCACCTTCTTACCAACCACAAAGACCTCCACAATCTGAAATTCCACAAACGCGCCCTCCAAGCCATAACTACGTGCCTCAGAGACCGCAATCCACACCACAAATTCGACCCTACCAACCACAGACAATTCAACCCTCGCAACCCTCAAGGCCACCCTCAAGCACTGAGTTGTATTAATCACGTTAAGTAGGTACTCTTTATTTTATGAAGAAGTACCTACTTTCCACACTAGTGGCGCTGGCAGGAGTTCCACTTGTAACAATTGGTTTTCAGGCGCTTGTAAAAAAGAAAACCGTTTGAGCACGCCATCCACAACACAGAACCGGGCAAAGTTTTGAATAACGGCTTGATCAGCTTCTTTTACGAGAAGCTCAAAGCGCTCTTTGATCGCAAAGTGCGAGTCAATGAAAGAGAGGGAGCTGAGCTCCTCTCTAAACGGCCTGTTCGTTCCGTAATGGATATTTGGGTTAATATTTATCAGACGTAGCGTGTAGGGAAAAAAGTTCATGTCGTAACCTGCCTCTCGATACAGATTTAGCCCAAATAAGTCGGCTTGCCTCTCCTGCAATTTTTGAAAGTAGATCGTGAAGGTGAGCCCGCTGATCTCGATCGGCGATCCGGTAAAGATCTTCTCCATCATCTGATCCATCTCCTCATGGTGTCCAAGCTGTAGGTGCCCCATCTCATGCGCCATCATAAAGGCGATCTCTTCGTTCGACCGATCGGGGCTAAGCGCTCCTTGATACAAGATAATGGTTGGCTGGTCGCCAGGGATATAAGGAGCAACAGCCTCTCCACCAAATGCGGGCGTACTTGAAAGAACTAAGTGGTAGCTTTCTGGGTCGGGAACGAGGGTAGCCAAGATATTTTCGGCTCTGCTTAAGCGCAGTTTTGCTACGTTGGAAGAGTCATCTAGTTTATCGGTGCGAGGAGGCAAAAAGTCCTCTGCGGGATCTGGGATATTGCCAAAAGCCACAGAAAAACTAAGTAGACAGAGAGAGATAAACTTTTTGATCATGGGGGCCTCTAGTTTTAATTATCAACTATTGTACTAAATAATTGTTAATATCTTATTAACTATTGTTAAATAGTGAGGGATTGACGTGTTGTCCCGTCTGGAGCTTCCAGAGGTTTGCGTAGATTTTTTCCTGCGCCACCAGCTCATCGTGGGAGCCACTTTGAGCGACTCTAAGATCCAAATGATTAAAGTTATGATTCCTAGAGAGACAAGCTGTGCCTGTACGCTTTTAATCCCGATTTGTGCAAGCCACGAGTCTTTTTGTTGGACGACCACGTTGATTGCCATCCCAATCAAAATTTCGGGGGCAATATCGAACAGTTTGTTCAAGACTGAGTAGACAGTAGCTCTTATGTACGCCTTTTAAAAGGGCGTTTGAAAATCAAGTCTATTTGGACCTGCGTCGGCAAGGGAAGAAAATCTTTTATTATCAGACGTCTGATGGGTATGAGATCGATTTCATTACGCAGGATAAGGAAGGGAAACATGAGATTATACAAGTGGCTTGGGATGTAGATGATCCCAAGACGCTTGCGCGTGAAAAACGGGCGCTGAATCAAGCCGAGGAGGAGCTGGGGTTTGAAGGAAGACTCATAGATCTCGCAAGCTACTTACGTGCGCTATAGAACGCAGATAGGAATTTGCTTGTTCGATAAGTTTTAATTCCTTAATTTGAGATTTCGATTGCAAATATCGCGATTTGGAGTTTTAACGTATGTATAAGTTCTGTGTAGCTTTTCTTTTTTCATCAATAATTTGCATTAATGGAAAGGGGCATGCACTTTCTGAGGATCCACCTCCTTGCTATGAAATTGTTAAGGTGCCGGTTGTACCTGCAGATCACTACGAACAAATGTCTGCTTCCTACGCTCACATGTCTGCTGCTTATGAGCAGCTTGCTTCTGAATACCATAATAGCTGGGGAACAATTGTTATTGGTGCCGATTATCTTCTATGGCACGCTGACAATCAAGCGCTCGATTATGCGATCGATGGAATTGGTACAGCCACCAGAGGGCGTGCTTATAACGTTGATGGAGGTTGGGAGAATGGGTTTCGCGCTCACGGGGGGTACTACTTTCCCTGTGATGATTGGTTTTTAAACTTCAGCTGGACCCATTTTGAAACAAATGCTTCTGAAACAACAACACCAACACCAGGTCTAACTTTGTATTCAACCAGAGTGAATCCTGCCGCGACATTTTTAACAGTGATCCGTGCAACAGGGGCTTGGGATTTAGAATTGAATACTGCTAAAGCGGATTTAAGTTACTTGTTTTGGGCTCGCCGCAAGCTTTCAATCATTCCCCATCTTGGTTTAAGGTGGGATCGTATTAAAGATAACTTTGATATTACATACATTTCAACTGGGACTCCACTTACTGAACTTATTGAAATCCATCAAAGTATCAATGCAATTGGACCTACCGTAGGACTCGGTTCAGAATGGAATTTTTTCCGGTGCCTCTCCTTGTTTAGTGACTTTCAGTGGGCGTTTCTTTGGTCGGGCTACCGCGTCTCCTACCGTTCGGATGTAATCACAGCTGCAGTCACAGCGGATATTAATACCCGAGATAAAAAATATATCGGAAAGCATTCACTGGATCTATTGGTCGGACTTAAGTGGGAGTACCATTTAAATTCACGCTCAGGGGTAATTGTGAAGATGGGGTGGGAAAACCTCCTGTGGATCGACTATGGCGATAATTTCTACTTTTTTAACAACGTCGCTGATGGTGCAAATATACGTGCCTCAAATGACCTTATCATTAGTGGATTAACCATTAGAGCTGAAGCGTTCTTTTAATCCCCTACATTGAATTTCAAAAGTTATTGGCTTGAATCCAACATGCTTACGCCAATATGTGCTGAAAACTCATTAGCTGCCCGATAGACATCAGATTGCTCGTCTGTGCTTTGAATTGAGGAGTTGTCTAGAAGGGACAAGCCTGCTTGGTCAGCAAATTCATACGCTTTTTGCTTGATATCCGCTTGATCGGCAGATCTTGAGCAGGAGTTTTCGTCACAGTTCGCGTTAACGAAGAAAGATAGGCTTAAACAAGCGATTGAAATAATTTTTAAATAACTCATATTAAAATCCTTTTATTGAGTTTTTTTAACGAATACTTTATCAATCCAATAAGATAATGTCAAAGGTTAAATCCCCAGACCCTGATTGCTACCTAAACCTCGTCTAGAAACCCCTCTGCAGAGCTAAAGGCAAGGCTTCCTCCCTTGCCTTTAGCTCTGCAGGCAGTAGATGGCATGCCAGCATGTCTAGGGGATTTTGTGAAGACGACGGTTGAGTCGACTGTTGGATTTGGTAGAGCACTATAACAACAAGTTTAGGTAGGAATCAGGGTCTAAAAGGAAAGGATTTATTTGGATAAAAGCAACTGCACTTCTTCTACAATCAATTGATTCTCGTCACTCCCCACAACGTAGAGTGCAATCTTTGAGCCAGCTTTACTAATACACTGAATTTCACCTGGGCTGGGATGGACACATGCTCGATTCTTTTTTTCATCTAGTGCTACATCATACCACGAGAGGCTTTGTGCAATCTTTTGCCGAATGTCCCAGCTATTTTCTCCGATTCCCCCGCTGAAGATAAGGACATCGACTCCTTCTAAAACGGCTAAAAAAGCGCCGATTTTCTTTTGGATGTGATAGACGAACATTTCCACAGCTAGCTTGGCTTGTGGGGTATCTAAGGCGAGGATTTTTTCCATATCTGCGCTTGCTTCTGATACTCCGTGCAAGCCCGACCGATGGTTGAGAAGGGAGATAATTTCATCGGGAGTTTTTCCCTCTTTTTCACACAGATAGGCGACAACAGCTGGGTCGATCTCTCCGCTACGGGTGGCCATCATCAGGCCATCCAATGGGGTAAAGCCCATCGTAGTGTCGAGCGAAACGCCTGAGCGAATCGCTGTCATCGAACAGCCACTTCCTAAGTGGAGGGTGATGACGCGCTGCTTGTCATTAGCTCGTGAATAGGTTTTCCACGAAAAGGCGTGGGCAATTCCATGAAATCCATATCGTTTGATTTTATGTTTTTGTGAGAGCTCCCATGGAATTGGGTAATACGCTGCTTTAGGTGGCAGGTGGGCATGAAAAGCGGTATCGAAAACGGCAATTTGTGGAACGTGTGGAAAGAGCTTTTGCATGGTGTCAATTCCACTGAGCGCTGGGGGATTATGGAGTGGGGCGAGCTTTGAGAGTTCCTGAAGATCTTTTTCGATTGCTGGGGTGATGAGAGTTGCGTCTATGTAGCGCTCACCTCCATGGACAACGCGATGACCAATTCCTTTTAACGAAGTTGGGAACTCCATCTTCATGATCGCGGAGGGGTAATCGGATGAGACATTGAGATGCTCCTCTTTTATACGCTTTAATCCTTCATCAAAGATGGTTATTTTGATCGAGGAGGTGCCACAATTCACAACAAGAAAAGTCATCGTGCAGGCCATGTCCAGTTTTTGATTTCAGGCATGTCATCCCCATATTGGGTGATGTACTCTTTGTGCTCGGTCAACTTTTGCTCCATCAAATTGCGGATAGGGCCTCTCATCGACTCAAATCGGGGAATCCGATCGACAGCATCGATGGTTAAATGAAAACGATCAAGCTCATTGAGAACGCACATATCAAAGGGTGTGGTCGTTGTCCCTTCTTCTTTATATCCTCGAACATGAATATTTTCGTGGTTTGTACGCCTGTAGGTGAGGCGATGGATCAGCCACGGGTAGCCATGAAAGGCAAAAACAACTGGTTTATCGGTCGTGAAAAAGTCGTCGAATTCTTTTTCAGCAAGACCGTGTGGATGCTCAAGCTGTGGTTGCAAGACCATGAGGTCGACCACATTGATCACTCGAATTTTGATGTCTGGCACCAGAGTGCGTAAGAGGTCTACTGCAGCGAGCGTCTCCATGGTAGGCACATCTCCACAGCACGCCATGACAATGTCAGGCTCCTCTGGGAAGTCATTGCTCGCCCAATCCCAAATCCCAATTCCCTTGGTACAATGTTGGATCGCTTCCTCCATTGTGAGGTATTGAGGAGAGGCGTGTTTGCCGGCGACGATGACATTGACGTAGTTACGACTTTTTAGGCAGTGGTCGGCCACGGAAAGTAGAGTGTTGGCATCTGGTGGGAGATAGACGCGTACGATTTCTGCTTTTTTATTGATGACATGATCAATAAAGCCGGGATCCTGATGGGAAAAGCCGTTGTGATCTTGTCTCCATACATGGGAAGTTAGAAAATAATTGAGCGAAGAGATAGGACGACGCCAAGGGATTTTATTGCTTACTTTTAACCATTTAGCAAATTGGTTGAACATCGAATCGATGATATGGATAAAGGCTTCATAACAGGAGAAAAAGCCGTGGCGTCCTGTGAGCAGATACCCTTCTAGCCAACCCTGGCAGAGATGCTCACTCAACACTTCCATGACACGCCCATCGGGTGCAAGGTGATCGTCGTACTCATAAATTTCGCCTAAAAAAGCTCTGTTTGTCACTTCAAAAAGGGCTGTTAGGTGATTAGAGGCCGTCTCATCGGGCCCTACAACCCGAAAATTTTTAGATTCCTGATTGAGTGTCATGATGTCTCGCAAAAAGAGACCTAAAACGTTGGCTGTTTCAGAAAAGGTTGTTCCGGGCTTCTGAATAGGGAGGGCATATTTTCGAAAATCAGGCATACGCAGGTCACGCAGCAAAATCCCCCCATTAGCATGCGGATTTGCTCCCATTCGCCGCTCTTTTTTTGGGGAGAGTGTTGTGACCTCAGAGATCACAACTCCTTTTTGATCAAATAGGGTCTCAGGTTGATAGCTCAAAAGCCACTTTTCCAGAGCTTTGAGTTGTACGGGATCGGTTTTTACATCGGGAAGGGGAACTTGGTGAGCGCGCCAATACCCCTCGATTTTTTTTCCTTCACACTCTTTGGGGGCCGTCCACCCTTTTGGAGATTTTAGAATCATCATAGGCCAAAGAGGACGAACGGCTTTGTTCTCGGTGCGCGCCTCTCTTTGAATTTCGCGAATTTTATCGATCATCTCATCGAGGGTTTGAGCCATTTTTTGATGCATCTCTTGCGCGTCACTCCCTTCGACAATATAGGGAGTATATCCAAGCCCATGGAAATAGCTTTTCAGTTCCTCAGTTGAGATACGTGCAAGAACGGTTGGATTGGCGATTTTATACCCATTGAGATGTAAGATCGGAAGAACAGCACCATCGGTAATGGGATTGAGGAATTTATTCGATTGCCAACTCGCAGCAAGTGCGCCCGTTTCCGCCTCGCCATCTCCCACAACACAGCAGGCAATAAGGTCGGGATTATCAAGCACAGCTCCATAGCCATGCGTCAACACATACCCAAGTTCGCCTCCCTCATGAATAGAGCCTGGAGTTTCGGCAGCCACATGACTGGGAATGCCTCCTGGAAAAGAAAACTGTTTAAACAAGCGCTGCAACCCTTCTTCATCAAGAGAGATGTTTGGGTAATACTCACTATAGGTCCCTTCCAAATAGGTGTTGGCAACAAGAGCTGGTCCTCCGTGACCCGGTCCTGTCAGGAAAATCATATTCAGGTCTTTGCTTTTTATTTGCCGGTTAAGGTGGGCGTAGATAAAATTTAATCCAGGCGTTGTTCCCCAATGGCCAAGAAGGCGCGGCTTAATGTGCTCAGCCTTTAATGGTTCGCGTAGTAGAGGATTGTCGAGTAAGTAGATTTGACCCAGAGAAAGATAATTTGCTGCGCGCCAGTAAGCGTGGATTTTTTTAACTTCATATTCACTTAGAGTTTTAGTCAACTCTTGAGCATGCGTCATATTTTTCTACTTCTTTGATTGTCACTAAAGAATATGGGTATAAATAAGATGTATCTTTATTACAAACTAAAAAGAAGTTGTTTCAAAGGGGTTTCCTTCTAGAGAATAGACGATCCGATCGCCTCCGGGAATGGAGTAGTGGTCGTTGTGGCGATAGGCGATCTCTTTGAAGTGGTGGACCTGCTCCGGGCGAAGAAAAAGCCCAGTGATCATCGCGCGGAAGTTAGAATCACCCCACCGATATTTGTAAAAGCCCATTTGATCCTGATCCAGATAATCAAAGAAGACTTTGTATAGCGGGTGGCTGCGCCAAAACGTGATGTTGTTGATCTCGAAATTGTTATAGTAGTTAAACCCTTTGTAGCGCCCTTTCCAGTTGGTGCACAGCTTTTTTAAATACCGTCTGGATAATTTATGCGCTTTAGCAAACGTTTTGGTTGCACTCCATAACTCTTGCATTCCGACGATCTCGCGTGGATTTTCAAATTCAACCGATCGGTAGCCGTATATGAGCTGATTTTGTTGCATATAGGCAAAGGGGTCATAATCTATAGGGGCATAGAGGAAGGAGTCGTCGTCAAATCTCCAGTAATAATCGAAAGAGTCAAGAGCAGGGTGGACAAGGAGCTCATAGGCATAAAAGCGGCACATTTGCTTGTACCCAAGACGTGCTTTTCGTCCCCCTTCTTTCCCTTCGCACCATTTTTGTATTAATTGGGGATCGAGGTGGGGTAGGTTTGGGAGTTGGTCAAAAGGGGTGAGCTGGATATAAGTGATCGAGCCACTTTTGAGACTATCGATGTGTTTCTTATCGTCATCGGTTAGCTCCTCATGAAAAATGAGTATCGGGTAGTCATATTGAGCATTAAAATACCGATGAAGCGCTTTTAGACTCTCGATTAAATCAGAAGTACAATTTTTGACTAGATAAACGATTGCTGCTTTAACCGGATCCATGGTGGCAGACTACTAACTTCAAGAGTATAGAACAAGCAAAAAGGTTTGGGATTGTTGCAGAATAGCTCTTCCCCCTTTTGGCTGCTTTTTGCCCAATTAGAACCCTCCCTGTTTAGAGGATTTTAAGGCTCCATCCCGTTGTGACTTTCTTCTTCGTGCTCTGAAAATCTTTTGCTAAGGAACGATCGTATTCAGTAAGACGTATGTACTGTCCATCAAGCAGAATCCAGGGATCGATTCCCCGAAACTTGCTCTTCACAATGATATCAGCTTCTGATTCACGTACAAAAGAAAAATAGGAGTAGGGATGTTTTACTTTATGCATAGTCCTTCGAATTTCTTTGTCCGTTTGGCTCATGAGCATATCCCATATCGCTTGATCGGTTCCCAAATAGAATTCTGCAGGAGTAAAACCTCCAAGAGAGATACATCGTGTGATCGCATTTGCAAGCCAACGAGACATCACGTGGTTAGTGGGGCTACCCCAACAGCTCTCTGTCATATAGAGGGCAAAACGGGCAAGTTTTTTCATGAGCTCAGGCTCTGTACTCACCCAACGGTTTTCAATAAACTTGAGGTTTTTGAAGATCGCGATTGCCTCATCATAGGAGATGAAGCCTTGGTGATAGGCCCCTTGAATATTGTAATCAATACGGTCTGCACAAAGTTCTGGGAGGGGACTTTCAAGGGCAGGAAAGAGATCGGGGAGGATTTGTTCGACAGTATATCCATATTTTTGAAGGATGTTTACAAGCTCACAATTTTGGATGAAGACCTCGTAGATATTGTCTTGGAAGCACTCTTCTTGGTTTTCTATTCCGACGACCCAATCTCCAACGTGTGAAAAAGCCGTGTGAGAAACATCGTGCAAAAGACCTGCAATCTGCTCCACTAAGGGGGCACCTCGTGCCTTTAAGATCGTAAGAACTCCTATGGAGTGGTCGTAGCGGCTATACTCTTCTCTGTGGGTTGTATAGTACGCAACACCGTATTGGTGGACAGCTCTTAGCCTTTGAAAAAAGGGGCTGTCAATCAGTTCAAGCAAGACCGGTTCTTCAAGATCGATCGGGCCATAAAAAGTGTGAATCTGCCTTGCCGAGAGTGTGGAGGGGAGTAGAAGGAGTAAAAGGAGCAAGATTCTGATTCTTGATTTAAGAATAGACATCATTTCTACCTCAATTTTTGGAAGAAATAATATTTGTAACCGAGGTGGCGAATTTGTTCAAGGGAGATCGGAGAATTTCCTAGAATTTTGTACTTTAGTGGTCATATATGTGCAATGAAGGTTGCTTGTAGCAAAGAAATACGCAGTAGGGGGGAGGTTAGGACCTTATCCATAGAAAAGTTGGAAAAAGATCGTATTGTTTTGTGAGTTGCTTAAAATCTCTTGTAAAAATTTTTCTGGGGTCGATTGCTCTGCCGCCCAAAAGAACTGAATGTTTTTGAAGCCCGAAAAATCTGTTTGTGTATACACAAACAACTCCATTTTGATACTTTTGAACCATGTCTTTTCCACCCATTGCCGTTTTTGGACATAAGCGTCCTGAGCATTTAAGAGCTGCCCTTGAAGCAATTCGGGAGTCGGAGCGCTTTCTAAAGCAAGAATTACCCCTCTATATCTTCTGTGATGCTGCTTCAAAACCCGGTCAGGAAGAGGGGGTTGCGCAGACGCGCGCTGTCGCTCACAGCTTTGGTAGAGGGACCGTTATTGAGCGGGAACGCAACTACGGATTCCGTAACATCACTGAAGGAATCTCTCAACTGTGTAACACGTATGGGCGCGCGATTATTATCGAGGATGACGTGCTGATCTCCCCCGATTTTCTCCCCTTTATGTGCGACGCTCTTGAGAAATACGAAAACGATCACAGAGTTTTTATGGCCTCTGGGTTTATACATTTTGGATCTCAACCTCCTGAGCCACAAACTTTTTTTTTAAGTGCGCCCTTTATTTGGGGATGGGCCACATGGAAGCGAGCGTGGGACCATTTCGATTGGGAGTGCCCCGGTTGGGAAGAGTTCATGAAGGATAAAAAGCAGCGCTATCGATACGATTGTCTCGGCTCGATGCCTTTTTCAAAGGGGCTTTATAAAACACTCACCGGAAAATGGAAGGCGTGGGGGCCACGGTGGATGTATGCGAACTTTAAGGCGAACGCTCTTACCCTTTTCCCCTACCGCTCACTCGTATGGAATTGTGGCTGTGGAGGGGGGACGCATGGTGATGCCGCGCGGGATTTTGATCCGGGTTTAAGCGAAAGAGAGTTTTATATTCATGGAACGATGAAGAGGGAAGATTTCCAAAAGGCGCGCTTGCCTGCCGATTTCCACTTCCCAAAGAGGGTGCAGGAAAATAAAAGAGGAATGCGCTCTCTTGCCATTACCTTTTTACAAGAGAGACTGAGAAAAGAGAAAAAGAAACGATTGCGCCTTTATGCCAAGCTTCTCTATCAAAAGTGTGCGCTTCCCTTTACAAAAGCCTCTTAACTTCTTCAACAAGAACGTCTGTGAGTTTTTTCCAGTTATTATGGTTTGGATCATTCACAAGGGAGCTATGGAGATGATCGGCAAGCTCTTTTCTCTCCTGAGGAGTTGTTTTGAGAAGTCCTTGCAGCGTTTGAAGATTGTAAGCGTGATCTCCATATTTAAGGAGATAGGGGTGGTCATAGGGGTAGCCGGTTTCTGGTGAAACAACCGGAATAAATCCGCGCGCAGCTGCCTCTAAAATCGAGACACACTGCGCCTCCCACATGCCAGGCTGAATGAAAAAATCAGCAAACTCAGGGAGCTTGCCCACTGTCGCAGTGTCGAGATTATTGATTTTTTTCCCCTCTAGGCCATAAATCGTGAGTTTCCTTTTAAGCTCTCGAACGAGTCTGCGGGTATCATCCAGACATTTCATGTGTAGATTATTACCTATATAGAGGAAATTATTGGTCTCATACGTGGTTTTGCAACGAGAGAATCTCTCTAGGTCGATTGGTTGATGGACAAAGCGCACGCGATTTTTTTGACAGACGTCAAACCAAAAATTCGTATTTGTTTCGACGTACTTTTTTACGTTAAACTCGCTCGTAAGGAAAATAAGCGATTTTGCATATGAGTAGTCTTTGAGTTCAACAGAGTGTAGAGTGCAGTTTGGTGTATCAGCGCGACTACGATCTTCATGTCCCGCCCATGGTTGAAAAACGATTACATTTTTTGTTCTTAAGCATGCTTTTCGATAGGTCTCTCCCATGTGGCCAATCACGATATCCTGACTGCCTATTTGGTTGATTCTCCACGGTTTTTCTCCTTGCAGGCGAAGGAAATAGATCGGTATACCAACCTCTTTCAAACCGGTCTGGGACCAATAGCTGATCTCTGTATTTGCGTTCAGCCCATTTGTAAAGCGGTCATGCGCGTTATTGTGCGTGTAGATGAAAAATAGGCGTCTTTTGCGCAAGGGGTTGAGAAGAGTGAGATCTTTAAGAAATTTTTGCATCTATTCCGCCGATTTTAAGAGTGCGTGTCCCAATTTATGAATATTTTCCTCCCTTTTTTGAAGCAAACTTATTTTGGAAGGTCTCTTAGAAGAGGTTTTGAATACAGATTCCATTTTTTCAAAAAGATCTAGGCTATTGCCAGCGCAGAAAAAATGGACATCACCATCTATTATTTCCCGATTTACAGGGATGTCTGAAACAATGACTGGAAGCCCAAGAGCAATCGCTATTTGCACAGACCCTCCTCCTGGAACACCTTCAAAAAGTGTGGGTTGTACAAGAGCTTTCGCACCTTTCATTAACTCAATCTGCTCGCGCTTTGGGATCAACCCTAAAAGGTGTACTCTCTCTCGGATACCAAGCTCGTCGATAAGAGTAAGCATCTCCTTGTAGAATGTAGGAAAGCGGAAATCATCCTCTTTCCCTGTGCATACAAGGTGAATATCGGAGGGGAGTTTTTTTAATGCTTCGAAGGCTTGCTTGTGTCCTTTATGGATCCAGAATTGATTCGAAATCATGAAGTAGGGGGAAGAAATCTTGTATTTGGTCTGAACATTTAAAGAGAGGGGAGCTAACCATTCAATGTTGGGTAAAACCGGTGCAAAGGGGAGCGAGAGAAGGGTACACGTTGTAGTGGGGTAAAATTTTTTGAGATCATTTTTTACCGACTCTGAGGTGACCAAAAGAGCATTTCGCATGCGCAAGATCCTTTCGATAGTTCGATCTCTATTTGCACATTCTGCAGGGGTAAAAAAATTTGGATAGTAGCGGTGCTGCAGGTCCGGGTAGTAGCCGACTGCGCGCTTTGCTTCGACAGGCGTATCGCTCCAGCAAAAAAGGGCAGAATCGGCTTTCAGTTTTGTGAGAAGGCGTTTAATCCGTTTTTTACCAAAACGGGCAAAGCAGACCCGGTTGTGGTTGAAACCCAAGAGCAAGGGATCGCGCTCGATGGTCTGTTTGGAGAGCCATTTTCTTAAGAACGGGAGGCGTAATAGAAGACGCATCTTGTTAGAGAAAAATTTTTTCTCAGGGAAAACAAGTGTGATCTGTGACGTTTCAGGAGAGTGAGCTGCTAAAAGAGCTGTGATGTTCATCGTAATAAAATCGACACCGCCATTCCAGTTTAGAAACCCATCTGTCAAGACGACAATCTGTTTTTTTTGTTTTCTTTTCACGCGCTGATTACAGCATCTTTGCGATGGAATAGATATTCGCGGTCCTTCTGAGTACGTGTTGAAAACTTTTTCTGAAGGTGTTTTTGTAGACGGATATCTTCCGCTTTTTTGATCACTTTTTTTAGGAATTTCGGAGGGAAGGGTTTTTGAGAAAAGAGGTGAAAGCTATTTCTGTCGGTTTGAAGATGGTATCCAAACCTATCCGCAAGAAGCTCCAGCCCTTTCATACTATAAAACTGGACGTGTTGTCCATCATTTAGAAGATACCACCACTCAGATCCCTGACCTGAATAAAGTTTGGTGGAGCAGAGAAAATAGTCGGGATTATTGCCCAAAATTGACTCTAGGGTTTCGAGGGGAGAGGGGAGGTGCTCTAAAACCTCAAACGCGGTGATGAGTTTGATAGGCTCGTTTGTCGGCAGCACCTTTTCAAAACCGAGGCTAAACACATTTTTGCAGTATTTATCGTCCCAAAAAGCATTGAGCCCTGCATCTCTTAGTAGTCGGGTAAAAAGTCCTGTTCCTCCTCCAAAATCGATGCATAAATCGTCGGCATGGAAATTGGATAGCAAGCTCAATCCCAGTGCAAGCTTTGATGTATAGATAGTTCGTGAAGCCATACCTGTATCGATGGCAAAATTGAGCTTACTGTAGGCCTCTTCAAGCCAGTAAGGTGTTTCAGTTTGCAGAGAGTGGCATGTTTGACATTCTAGATAGGAGACGTCGTATGTGAGTTGTGTTTTTTGAAATTTGTGAGAGAGCTGTCCATCACATACGCGGCATGTTTGAATCATTATTTCCTCACATTTTTCAACGAGTAAATCAGAATCATTTTTCTCTCGCAAGGGTGTTGTTATGTGACTTGACGAATAATTCTTAAAAAATTGACTGAAATAACACAATGTGGTCCATTTAGTTTAATACAAGGAGCAATTTATGAAAGCTATTTTCTTTTTTTTGTCGATGTTCGCCTTACTCACTCAGGAGCTGATAGGGTGCACAGGGGTGCAACTAAAAGCTGAGGATGGAACGTCAATTTCTGGAAGAACAGTGGAATTTGGTAGCAATATTGAGATGAGTGTTGCCCTGATACCAAGAAATTACCAATTTGTTGGGAACATCCCAAAAGGGAAGGGGATGGGGTACCAATCGAAATATGCTTCCATCGGGATTTATTGCTTTGAAGAGCAGGTCTTAATGGATGGGATCAATGAAAAAGGCCTAGTTGCGGCAGCCTTTTACTTCCCCGGGTATGCCGATTACGAAGCTGTGAACCAATCTAATGCACACCAAGCTGTTTCTCCTGTAGAATTTCCTAACTGGATTCTCACACAATTTGCCACTGTCGCTGAGGTTAAAGAGGCCTTATCCTCTGTTATTATTGCCCCGACTGTGAGTAAAAGCTGGGGAACGACTCCTCCTCCTATGCATTATATTGTCTATGATACAACGGGAGCCAGCCTTGTGATTGAGCCGCTAAAGGGAAAACTGGTCCAACATGACAACCCAATCGGCGTGTTCACGAACTCACCAACTTTTGAGTGGCACCTCACAAATTTGCGGAATTCCATCAACTTAAACGTCTACAATGTGGACCCCATTTCTTTGAAAGGATTGGAATTGGCACCTTTTGGTCAGGGGTCTGGCCTAGTTGGGTTGCCAGGAGATTTTACTCCTACCTCACGGTTTGTGCGTGCAACATTCTTTTCAGCAGCTGCGCTTCCCTCTAAAACTCCTGAAGATGCGGTCTTTGAAACGTTTCATATTCTAAATCAGTTTGATATTCCTGCAGGAGTTGTCAGAGAGAAAGAGAAAAAAGGTTTCTCATATGATAGTACTTTGCTGACATCGGTCAAAGATCCAAAATCTTTAAGGTACTACTACCGTTCTTATAACGATCAAGCGATTCGCTATCTTGATTTGAATCAATTCGACCTTAACAGTGAGTCCATTCTACACATGAAAGTGGAGGGGAAGCAGACAGCGTTGGATATTTCAAAGAGCTTATTCAGGTAGAGGAGGAAGTGGTTCAGGTGGTGTGGCCAAAAAAATATTTTTAATCCGTTCCATGATCTCTCCTGGTGAAATGATTGTTTGTAAGTAATTCAACAAAGTTCAGTTTGGCAATAGGGACATGTTTTTGCTTTTTCCGGAATCTGCATCGCGCATTCTGCACAGGGTTTCTGTTTTTCGATGGCTTCAATCCCTCTTTTTTTGATGCGAAGGACCAATCTTGCAGTCCAATAGACAAATAGAACCACGAAAAAAAACTCGATGCAGACATCAAGGAACGTGCCATACTCAAACAAAACAGGTTCATTTCCATTAATAGGGAAAGTAAATATCAGTTTGTATTGAGAGAGACTTTTTCCGCCTATCACTCCCCCAAGCACAGGGGTGAGTAGCGAGGTGACAAAGGTATTGACGAGTTTAATAAAAGAGACGGCCACGGCAAAACCGATGGCTGTGTCAAAGATATTGGTTTGAGCTACGACCCTTTGAAAGGTGCGATGATTAATCCATTTCATAATTTCATGTTATTAAACTTTATCTTTTTTTTCATCAAAACCTAAGTTGCCACCTGTCGGTAATATCGGTGGGGGGTTGTTGCATAACCCCAATTGAGTGGCGAGCCCCGCCTGTCTGCAAGGACATGCGATAGCATGGCTGAGCGAATCAGGTGCTTCTTTCTTAACAGCAAGTATTTTATTGAGAAAAAGAAAAGCACGGGTTTACGCTCATTGGTAACCAAACCGGAGGTAAACCCATGCATCACAAACGTGATTGGAGTAAGTATAACAAAACACTTGTAAATCGTGGCAACATCAATTTGTGGGTCACTCCACAAGCCCTTGAAAATTGGGCAGCTAAGAAAGAGAAAAAAATGGCCATCCCCTCGTTTACAGAGATGAATTGATCAAAGTCATGTGCTTCATTCGCTCAGAAATGACGCTATCAAGATTATTCAAGCTCTGGGCGGTGATAAATCTGCTAAATCATTGTGGGGTAAACTTGTAGGCTATAGTAGGCGAGTGATAGTAGAAAGTATGATGTCGAGGTGGAAACAGCTGTTTGGGGGTAGTCTAAAAAGTATTTGTGATAAGCGCAGGGAAATCGAGGTTCATCTTAAGTCAATTAGGATTTTTTCCAAGAATTCCGCTAACTTGCGGCACGTTAGTAAATTAATACCCAATATGTATAAGGGGGAAATGCTCTTTTCAATGAGGGTTTTGTAGAGAATAGATGATGTAACCCGACCCGACCTTGACTAATAATTCCTAAAAAAATTACTTTCCTCTTCTGTTAAGCAATTGTTAAGGGGTTGGCAGATGTTTAGGCTATTGTTAGGGATTGTATGTTTCTTCACCTGTTCGGTGAAAGGCGCAGAAATGGAGGTCATTCCTCATCGCCTTTTTTCTCCTACCGAAAGGAGTACATTTTATATACACGCTCTCAAGGGGAATCTCACTACGGGTGAATATTGCGAGGAGGCTTGCGATCTTGTTGTGGCAGGGAGCGAGCCTATTTCGATTCGCAGATTTTATGCCCACGCTTCAGCACATGATGAGCAGATGTATGGCCATTGGAGGGTTAATCCAGAAACATTCATGCTCTTTAATTTTGAGCCCGTAAAGGAGAAGGAAACGTACGTTGGCGCAGGGGGAAGAAATGGAAGTTTTGCTCTTTTTGGTCGAGAAATAGCGTCAGGTTTTCTTCTTGAGCCTGAAAAAAACAAAAACTTCACCAATGGACGGCTTTCAGGGCAGCACCACCCTTTGAACACGCGTGTCTCTTATAAAAAGGGGAGAAAAAAGTTCCAGGCGAACTTCAGCGAACCTGAAGAGCACTGCTGGTGGGAAGGGTCGGTTAAAGAAGGGAATGGAACCGAGCGGTTTTTCAAAACCGATGTGAGACAGTGGCCTCAAATGAGCAACAAGACGCCCAAGCGTTTCAATCGCCATCCTGTTTCGGGCGAGTATGAGGAAGTGGAATTCCCTTTTCACCCTCCCTATCAAGGACAAATCGTCGAAGAGAGGAGGCCTAATGGAAATGTGATTCGGTATGAGTATCTCGATCGCAATGCGACAAATCCTTTTGTTTGGCGCGATCTCCCAACATGTTATGCGCTCAAGTCGATAAAGGCTTTTAGTTCAACGGGTGTACTTCTCGGTTCGGTTGAAATTGACTACGCCTCCCACTCAATTAGCGGGCGACGCGAATATTTTCAACTAGTTGATCAAATTACATTTAGGGGAAGTGATGGGAGAGTGGCTGTTTATGATCAAACTCAGCGCACGGTTCACAAGGGTGTAGAATATGACACTATCCTTAAGAGGGTTATTTCATCTGGAAATCCGTTGCAACAGTATGATTATCAAAATTATCCGAATAAAAGAAAAAATGGCTACAAACGCCCTCCCCACATGTGTCGTGTCCAAATAGAGGGAGGGAGTTTTTATGAAACGACCTATGAAAACGATGAGAAGATGGCAGCTCAAAGCGCTCCTGTTGGTCCAAATGGAGAAGTTGTCCCCATCGCTCGCTATGAATATGGTGAAGATTTCACCATTGTTTACGACGCCGAAAGCAACAAAACGCTCTACCGTTTCAACGAGGATAAGCAAATTATCGCCATCGAAAGATATCTTGGGGAGGTGCTTTATTCTGTTGAGAAGAGCACTTGGGAGCCCACGACCGGAAATTTGCTAAAAACGAGCCTAGAAGATGCGATGGGGAAGGTCTTTCAAAGTGGGGAATATGTTTACGATGCCAACCACAACGTCATTGAAGAGAGAGTTCTTGGCTGTGCACCGGTTTATCGCACCTATACTGCCGATGGGTGGAATTTAATCCTGACCGAATCCGATAGGCCAGGCAAAGAGATGCATTACTCCTATGTTCCGAACACAAATCTTCTTAAATCTGAACTGCTCATCCTTGATGGTGAGATTGTGAAGCGGACATTTCACTTTTATGATCATGATTTTGGAGCTGTTTGCATCAAGACCATCGTTGATGATGGCAGAAGCGAAAATTCTGATGATCTCGCTTCTGTAACCTTTCGGCATGTTACAGAAGTTTCTCCTAAGCGCACTTTTCCCTGTCTTGGTCTTCCCGAGGAAGTGCGCGAGTACGCCGGGGACAAATTGCTAAAAATGGTGCGCTATGCCTACCACCCATCGGGTAAGATAGCCTCGGAGGCGCACTATGACGCAGACAATAGCTACTGTTATACTCTTCACAATACGTATGACGCCCAAGAGCGACTTATTGAAACGACCGATCCTTTAGGTAATTCTACCCGATTTACCTATGATTCCCAATTTAACTTGATCGCTCAGGATGGGCCTCGATCCGACCAAAGAACCGAATGGCAGTTTGATCTTGCGAATCGTCCTATTAAGCAACTCGAATGGCAAAGTGATGGGACGGTTTTAATTACAGAGCAAAAGTATGATAAAAATGGCCGGTTAATTGCGACCATCGATCCTTCGGGTTTTGAAACGCGCTTCACATACGATAGTTTGGGGCGGATGATTGCGATCACCCATGCAGATAGTGCCATCGAGAGGAAAGTATATAACGTCCTCGATCAGGTCATTCAAGAGACCGATCCCAATGGTGATACGACCTCTACAGAGCGCAATTTCCGTGGTCAGCCCACTGCAATTTTCCATCCTGATGGAACAGAGGAGCACTTTGTCCACAACCTAGAAGGGGGAACGTTAGCCAATCATACCGATAGGCATGGGGTGGCAACCTTTTATACCTATGATTTGCTCGACAATCTCGTGGAGACGAAAACCGATTTAGCTACGACAACGGCCGCCTATACTCCCTTTCGGCTTATTGGAGAGACAGATTCACTGGGAACCACCACCACCCTTACCTATGATTGGGTCGGCAGAAAGATAGCCGAGCGAAAAGAAGAGAGAGAGACACTCTATAGATACGACTCTCTAGGGCGGCTTTGCCAGACACAGGAAGGGGATATCGTCACCAATTTGACCTATGACCTCAGGGGTCTTCTCCTTGAAAAAAATATTGAAGACGCCTTTCGAGAATCGTATGCCTACGATGAGGCTGGTAACAAGATTGGTGTTACAACCTGCGGGGGCACAACCCACACCACTTACAATACGCACGGCGAGCCGATCCGCATTGAAGATCCACTCGGTAGAGTTACAGAGATTTCCTATAGCTATGAAGGGGGCCTATGTAAAACTACGCGCGATCCAAAAGGCGTTGTTAGAACGATTTACCATGATGCGCATAAGCGCCCTGTCGATTTTCAGACCCACGACTCTAAAGGAATTTTGATCCAAAGAGAAGAGCGCACGTATGATTCCGCCGGCAACCAGATCTGCACGGTCGCTTCCGTATTTGAGGGGAGCGTGCTAAAGACAACCATCACTCATAAGTGGCGCTACGGTCCCAGTGGGAGGTTAGAAGCATTCATCGAAGGGGGAGAGAAAGAGACCAAATATCTCTACGATAGCTTGGGGCGATTGATCACCCGAATCAAACCAGATGGCCACTCCATTAATCGGGAGTATGATTCTCAAAACCGCCTCGCACGCTATTTTGGAGATGGAATAGATTATACCTACATCTACGACACCAAAAATCGCTTAACTCATATTTGCGATCAGATCCGGAGCACGACCCTAGAATGTGCCTACGATGCCTATGACAACATGACTCTCGAAAAATTCGATTCAGGTCTTACGATTCGTCGCGACTACGACCCCTATGGGAGATGCGCAGCTCTTTATCTTCCCGACGCGTCGACCATTACGAAGAGCTACAAAGGGCCTTTTCTATATACCATTTGCTACGGTGGGATGACGCATACCTATAGTGAGAGAAATTTGTCAGGACGTCCAACAGAACAGATTTTGGCCAATCAGCAGAAAGTCTCCCTAGATTGGGATCCCCTTCATCGCTGGAAAAGTTATCAGACCCCCTACTTCACAGTCGATTATAGCTACGATGAAGTGGGTAATCTCATCGCATATCGGCACAACGATGCGGTTCACAACTTTCAGTATGACGCGCTCAATCAGCTTAGTTCAGAAAATGCGCACGCCTACAGCTACGATTCCCTTCATAATAGGACTAGCAAAGATGAGGCAGACTACACCCTAAATCATTTCCATCAAATTACCCATGATGGGAATCAAGAGTACTGTTACGACCTCAACGGTAACTTGCTATCCGATGGTGCATCGAGCTATGAATACGACCTCCTAGATCGGCTAATTGCGGTGACCGCAAAAGGCAAGCGAACAGTTTATACATATGACGCTTTAAATCGCCGCATTGCCAAAGGTGAGGAGCTCTATCTGTGGGATGGACAGCATGAGATTGGCATGATGCGTGGAGGGGAAATTCAAGAGCTCAGGGTACTTGGAGAGGGGAAAGGGGCTGAAATTGGGGCAGCTGTCCTCATAGAGATTGCAGGTACCCCATATATTCCCATCCATGATCACCGAGGCTCTCTCGTAAACATGCTCACAGCTGAGGGAGATTTAGCTGGCAGCTATCAGTATACAGCTTTTGGGGAGACAGGCGACAAAAATCACCTCTCACCCTGGGGATTTGCCAGCAAACGGTACGATCCCGAGAGCGGCTTTCTCTATTTTGGTAAGCGGTACTATAATCCCTCTTTAGGGCGGTGGCTCACCCCCGATCCCAAAGGGTTTCAAGACAGCCTTAACCTCTACGCGTACGTCTTCAATAACCCTCTTCTCTACTGCGACCCCTATGGGCTTTTAGCTCGCTCCTATTCTGAGGTGCACAATCCCGTCGATTTTTGTGGGTGGATGTGGCACTGCGCTTTTAGTGCGACCGAATGGATTGGGCACCACATGCTCCCTATTTCGATGGCACAAGATGTTTTTGAAGGGAGCTGCCGATTTATGCGCGGCGAAAGCTATCACAAACCAAAAGAACAGATGGCAATTCTTCCATCTGATGGTTTTACGATAGAGCACGAATCACAAATTTTCTATAATGGGATGCTCACAAATAGAGAATCAGCTGTTGGTGTACGTGACGGGATATCTGAGACGCACGGTGGTGTCCAGGTGGTTCTTTTATTCAATCCTACCCGTGGGTTTATGAATGATCTGCTTACCTGCGCGCTCTTAAAATGTGGCATCAAAACCGCCTATGAAAGCATGTGTGCTGAACATTTTAAAAATACTTTGAGCGGGGATCCCATCCATCAGTTTCGTGTAACAGCATATAGCCAAGGATGCACCCGTCTTAATAATACAGGGGATCTATTGACTGGGGATCAGCGGCAGCATATCTCAGTTAATGCCTACGGACCCGCTACGATTATTGGCGAAAGACGCTTTGGCGGAGTGAATAATTACCTCAGTAGGCTTGATGGCGTTCCTATTACAAGCACTTTGAATTATATCAAAAATGTGGCTGGATTTGACTCCAATGTCACATTTCTCAGCCCGCACTCCAAGAACCCCTTGACAGAGCACTACCTGTTAGGCGAGACTTATTCGGAACAAATAGAAAAAAATGGGCGAGATTTTGTACAACAATATATGGCGCACTAAAAATATTTTGATTTTTTCTTTCTTGTGTTCTCTCCTATGTGGCTTTAAGCAGCCTACATACTGTAAATTGTCGGATAAAATCTTTTTCGCGTACAACAAAGAAATGTGTAAGCGAAACAGGTTGAGTTTGGTCGGAAAGGGGGGGAGGATGATGGGTGATATTCAGCAAGTCAATGCTTTCTACACTTCTAACGACAGACTGAATGTGGAGGAGGCACGCCGTCTTTTTGTCGATGTAGCAGAAGGATATATCGCGCGATACAACGAAAATGAAGAGATTCGTCCCTACCTGCGCAACTATCCCTTTACTATCGATAGTCTCAAAATACAGATAGGTTTTGAAAATGAAAACCGTCAGCACATGGATGGGGGATATGTCGCTTTAGCTTCCTATATCAATGCTAAGAGGCGCATCTTTTACTCCGGCTACGATCACGAGACAAAGAAATTCACCGACTTGCATGAGGAGTCTTATGAGACCGCGCTGGAAATTGTGCAGCAAGAAAAGAGCGCATCCTGCCAGTAATCGAGTGATATGACAAAAGAACCCCCATTTACAACCAAAATAAAGAGATTCGTCACTCCAAGAACCCCTTGACAGAGCACTACCTATTAGGCGAAACTTACTGGGAACAAATTGAACAGAATGGTCAAAAGTTTATAGAAGAATATGTGGGTAACTAAAAATATTTTGGTGTTTTCTTTCTTATTGTCTCTTCTTTGCGGCTTTAAGCAGCCAATGCACTGCAAGTTGTCAGACAAAATTTATTTTGCTTACAACAAAGAGATGTGCAAGCGAAATAGGTTGAGTTTAGTCGGAAAAGGGGGAGCGATGATGGGTGATATCCAACAAGTCGATGCTTTCTACGATTCCTATGAAAGATTAAATGTGGAGGAAGCACGCAGGCTTTTTGTGGATGTGGCGGAAGGGTATATCAGCCGATACAACCAAAATGAAGAAGTTCGTCCTTATCTGCGTAATTATCCCGTTACTATCGATAATTTCAGAATAAGGATAGGCTTTGAAAATGAAAACCGTCAGCACATGGATGGGGGATATGTCGCTTTAGTTTCCTATATCAATGCTAAGAGGCGCATCTTTTACTCCGGCTACGATCACGAGACAAAAAAGTTCACCGACTTGCATGAGGAGTCTTATGAGACCGCGCTGGAAATTGTGCAGCAAGAAAAGAGCGCATCCTGATCGTGGGGCAAGGTCACACCACAAATAAGCCTCCATCTCTTAGAAAAAAGACTCTTGACAGGATCCTGTTTTTTTTCGTTTACTAGCGCTGTCTAATATCAAAATTCTGGAATTTATGTTAAAAGATTTGCGCCACTATTTTAAAGCTCGGTTTTTAGAAAATAAGTTTTATTCAGATATCGATATTATATGTAACCGTGAAGAGTGGAGGAAGCTCCTTTTTTTTCGAGCTATTTTAAATCGAGGGGATCGAGTCTTAGACATCGGAGCAAATGTTGGATTTTTTACGACCTTCTTTTCCCATTTTGTGGGGCGTGAGGGGTTGGTTGAAGCTTATGAAGCAAATCCATATGTTTTCAATATTTTAAAGAAAAGGACAAAAAGAAAACAAAATATCGAGTGTCATCAAGAAGCTGTGTCGACACGTTCTGGTGAGGTGCTTGATATGTTTATTGAGCCCTACACACTTTTTTATTGTGGTACGGTAGAGCCGAAAATGGTGACTGCAAATCGGTTCAAAAAGCGTGCGGTGAAAGTCAAAGTTCAGACTCGTTCTCTGGATAGCTTAGAGCACACTCGTAAGATTAAGCTAGTGAAGGTTGATGTTGAGGGGCATGAAGATGCGATTTTTAGAGGTGGAAGCAAATTACTGCAACAGACACGCCCGCTCGTAATTTTTGAATATATGCAGCGCCAAAATTTCGTTTCAAATTCGCCTGAGATTTTGGCTGAATATGGCTATAAGTGTCTAGATAACCAAACTTTATCAGAATTTACTCCTCCAAAACTTGGACAGTATGCAACAGACATCATTGCCATACCTGAAGAGGACTTCTCTCTCTACCAGGCAAAATTTTCTGCTATCCAGGAGCTAACTCTATAAAGAGATTTGGAATTGTATGAGTTATCATGAGTTCAGAGGAGCTTGCAGAAGAAAGCGAGATATTTAATCCGGATCAGAGGAATTTAGGAGAAGACATTAGGATCTTATGTTCAACCTAAGCGTGGAATAAGCATGTTAAATCAACATCAATTTATTGAAAGATATTTTGCAGCGTACTTAGAACAAAGTAGAAGGCGAAATCCTTTCCTGATTGAAGATCAGTTGTGTAAGATCCCTCCTTCAAGTCTTGAACTGGAAGTGCTAATCTCACATTTATCCGAGCATGGGGTGGATTTCGTTATTGCAGATACTCTTGCTGCTATTAAACATTTAGAACTTTCTCTTGAAGATATTCATAATCGACTTTATCGCCCTATGAGTACGGTTGTGTTATTCATTTCTCAAAAACAACCCCCTCCTCTGACAAATTGGCAAGAAATTGAAGATGATTTTGAACATGCGCTATGGGCATCCCCAAGCCAGGGGTATGTGAAATTTTGTAAAATAGAGAATATTAAAAATATTGCACAAGATCCTGAATCAAAAGAATCTAAATGCCCTGTGGTTGATTTTACAACTCTATTTAAAATGAATCTTAACTGTGGTCAGGAGAGAGATTTACTTGATCTATTGTCTCTTGCACGTGTTGTAGGAATACCAGAAGGTCTTGAGTCTGAACCATTAAATGATTATCAGAATATAACTCTAAATCTTGTTAAACGTTGGCTTAAAATAATAAGGGAGAATAAGAGATGAAGGAATATATGAGGGTTGTTGCATAACCTCTTCCCCACTTAAATACAAAGTTAACGTTGTTTGGCGCATTCGCTTCTTTTGTAGTTTTTAGTTAAGTGTTGTGGCTAAGTGGGGGAGGGGTGGGGAAAGATCATCCCCAAAAACAAAAAAGGCACCTTAGGGCAAGCCTAAGTGCCTGTGTGTCAAGACTCCGGATGTAGGATTCGAACCTATGACCAATGGATTAACAGTCCAGCGTAAGCCTATAATCTACAACACACTACAGCATCTAGCAACAAAAGAATCAAAGACTTAAAGCAGAGGGATTTATTGCCAAGAGTGGCCATTTCTGGCCGGCTTTTGTGGCCAAGTGCACCAAAATTGCACCAAATCTGACCTGGAGGTATAACCGAAAGTTGTGTCCGGGAAAAATAAGGTGAGCGTATCCTCGAAGGTTTAACTATCAAATAAATCTTCAAAAAAAGGAGTACGCTCATGAAACAGGATGACATTTTTCCAGGGTTTGCAACAAGCCTAGAAG
>JAJFLY010000019.1 GCA_021772455.1 Chlamydiota bacterium | reverse complement strand
TCCGGTCACAAGCATGTGCACCTTAATTCCGCAGAAATACCGTTTTTTGGAAGCTGCAAAGCCTAAATAGCTCTTTTCGAGAAAAAGTTTTCGCTTGTCCACACGGTTTTTTTGGCAGCATGCAATCGGGAAACTATCTACAGCAAAGATCTTACTTTCAAAATCTTGTTTGAACAAAAGAGCTAGAAATCGAAAGAGGGCATGCCGACATGTCCAGGGGATTTTGTGAAGACGACGGTTGAGTCGACTGTTGCTTAAGATTGCTGGAAACAATCCGAGGCGCTTACAAAAATATCTCGTTTTCACATAGTTACTGTGAAAAAATTTTGCAGTCACAACAGCAAAAGTCATCTCTTCCGCATTTTCCATTTTCGCTTGAGTGTCGTCTTGTACGCCAAGGATTTTCAGCAGTTCATAACTAACCACGTAAACTACAGTTGCATAAAGCTCCATACTATCCTCCATTTTGATTTGGTAGAGCACTATAACAACAAGTTTAGGTAGCAATCAGGGTCTTAGAACCAATCTAATGAAATCTCAAAAATTTTACAGACTTTATCTCTTACGCCTTGCTCTTTTAGCAACACGCGTGTCTTCAGGGAGTTTATGTTTTCTGTTCTCGGTAATTTTTGGTTGCTGGATTTTGTTCTGTGGTTGGTTTTTCTGAACTCTCTTTATCCTTCGAAGCTGCCATGGCAATAGGTAGCGCTGGGGCAGGTGCATCACAAGAATAGGGTTGACCGAAGTGATAGTAAAAATTATCTAATTGCCCTGCATTCCTCCCCCTGCTCTAAACTCTTTCCCAGCCAAATTTGGTTTGATATTTTAGAAGGAGTTATACAAAAAACCCTATATTATTGAATGATAAAACAATTTTAGTGGTTTTTTATTGACTATTTAATTCATTTATTATATAATCGTTTCATAAAACTATTTTTAAGGGCAATCATGTCATATCCTGTGCAGCCTGGAAAAACCAATTGTAATATACCCGTATGCAACCTTTCTTTAAAATTAAAAACATACGGGTTCGCTATTGCCATTATTGTGGGCATTTGTGGATTAGCCGCATATTTTCATGTAGGAGCTCTTAACACCATCACTCAGGTCGATGGCATTGTCATGATGGCAATGGGCGGAGCTGTCCTTTTGATTATTGGCATTGTTGGTGCTGCAAAAACCTGTTGCAGCAAAAAGGTTTATAAGGAAAATACGGCAATTGTTCTATACAAACGCCCTTCTTCGGCTGATTTGACTCACGATTTCCAGAATCTAATTAATAAAATTGAACTCTTAGCTAGCAAAAGAACAATTTCAGCAGATGAGGTTCGGTCTGCAATGGTTTTAAGATCCAATCTAAGTGCTGTAGTCAAAGAGTTGGAGAGTATGGGTTTGTACACTCAAGAAATAAAAAATAGTGTAGATATAGCAAGAGCAAGAGTAGGGGATATCACGTTTCGATCTCCAGTCCCGACTACTGATGATATAAAACGTATCACACATTTTTTCCATTCTCCTCAAAACAAATATTATGAAGCTCAAGTTGGTGGGAATTGGATTCGATATCATCAAGGAGATCATTCCTGCCTGATACAAATAATAGCTCGAAAAACGACTGAGTGTGGGTTTGGTTGTATAAACTTACTTCTGGGCGAACAACGTTATAATCCTTTCAGAGGCGAAGCTGATGTTTGTGATGTTATTATGCTGGAGAGAACTCCAGAACAGATCGATTTATTAACACAACCTGTGAATAACGAGTCGAACAACTGGCGCACCAAAGTATCCTCATTATTTGGCAAAGGCTCTCGTCCAGAAATGATAAAAGCACAACTCGAGGCACAAAGAACTTGTATTGAACACTTTAATCAAAACTCAAGTACTTACTTTGAAAACATTGGGTATGAGAATGTTGTAGCGGCATCTGACGAAGAACTTGTAAAGATTACAGGACTTGATGGAGAGTATGCGAAGGGATGGGTAGGGATTTTCTTTTTTTATAGGAGAGCTGATACTCAACCTTCAAGAACACTCTCACTTGATTTTCCTGGATAGTGCTTTCCAGAACTACTTGGCAACTTAACCGCTTACTCTCTTATTCAAAAGTGGCCTTGCCCTTGGCTCTGCAGTTGTATCTGTCGCACCCAAACGGTTTCTAGACGAGGTTTAGGTAGCAATCAGGGTCTGAGGACTCAATCCTTAAAGATTTTACACGCGCTTTTCGGCCAAATATATAGCCAATCAACTTATGCTTCTTGAGCCAATTTTAAAATCACGGGACTTGTAAATTCTGTCCTATTATCACTCAAAATAGAATCTGGAACTCCTTTTGCAATGATCAGTTTAATTCAATTTAAGATTGTGAATATTTGGAACGGTCGATAAGATCTGGATTTTATTCCGAGACTGAAATGGCTGACCGACCTCTAGACTGCAATGAATGTAAAAAACCGATCTCTGTTCGATACACAGAGATTGTGGGCGAAAAAATCACCCGCACAGTTATGTGCGCTGACTGCCCCCATCTTGAAAAGCGTCTCCATGGAAGTGTACCTCAAAAAGCTACCGAAGGGGAGCTGAGAGTCACAGCTCTTGCGTGTGGAAACTGCAGCACGTCTCTTGAATCGATCCGTATGGGACATCTCTTAGGATGCTCAGAATGTTATGATGTGTTTGCTGATGTTTTGATTGAAGATCTACTCAAAGAGAAACGTATTTCACGCCATCTTACTTCGAATAAAAAGACACAACCCTTGCATATAGGTAGAACTCAGGGCGAGATCACAGAAGTGAGTCCGACTTTACGGCTGATTGCATTAAATGAAGCGCTTGATGAAACGCTGATCCGAGAAGACTACGAACAGGCTGCGCTATTACGAGATCAAATTCGCGCATTAAAAGTGAAGGCGGAGCATGAAGAAGGGAAATAATAAGTCGCATCCGATTTTTCAGATGAAAAATCCTTGGGATACACACTCCCATAATGTTTGGCTTGCCTCAACCTTGAGCGTGTCACGTAACTTAAGTAAATTTAAATTCCCCGCAAAGCTCGATAAAATCCACGAGGAACAAGTCCTTTCGCTTATTTGGGAGGGGTTTAAAACGATGCCCCAACTCAAAAATCCTGTTCTTTACCGCTCTGAAGAGGTTGGGCCTCTGCAAAAAGAGTTTTTACTCGAACATTTTTTAGTTCCAAATGGATTTCACCAGGCGCACGCCGGTGAGGGGTTCATCATAGATGAATCGGCAGATTTCCTGGCTGTTGTTAACCTGCGAGACCATCTTGAAATGAATGTGATCGACACGCAGCAGGAAATTGAAAAATCATGGAATCGCCTTGTGCAAGTGGAGGGACATCTTAGTAAGAGTTTGGATTTTGCTTTTAATTCCCGTTTCGGGTTTTTGATAGCCGATCCAAAAGATTCCGGCACAGGTTTGAGTGTCTCACTTTATTTGCACGTCCCGGCTATGATTCACACTGGAGAGCTCGCAGAATTGCTAGAGCGGGAGAAAGATGAAGAGGTACTAGCTGTCGGGCTCCAAGGAAAAACGACTGAGATGCTTGGAGATATTTTAGTCGCACGCAATACATGTTCGATCGGGTTAACAGAAGAGTATATCCTGACTACCATGCGGATGTGGGCAACGCGCGCTGTCGTCGCTGAGATCAGCATTCGCAAAAAGCTGATGGCAAACAATGACGAGCAGATGAAAAACAAGGTCACGCGCGCTTTAGGGGTCTTGACACACTCCTATCAACTCGAGGTGATCGAAGCTTTAAATGCGCTGAGTTTGGTTAAGTTGGGTGTCGAGATCGGCTGGATCTTAGCTCCTGAGGGTCTGAACCTAAATCAGATACTATTTAACTGTAGACGGGCCCACCTAATCGGCATCTCAAAAGAAGCAATCGAAATTCCCGACCTTCCCAAACGGCGTGCCGAGTACTTGCATGAGATCGCAAGTCAGCTCAAACTCGCCATCTAAGCTGCCTGCATTTGCTGCTTATCTTCCAGGAGAAGACCCCCTTGTTTGTAGGAGAGATAGACGATACTCAAGATATGAGGAACAACGACAGGGACGATTAAATAATCGATCAACGACCAGACGATGGTCACATCCATCACAGTCCCAATAAAGATAAGTGAAGCTGCTGCTACATAATAGAGCGGCATAAAGCGGTTCTTGGTTAAATAGATAAAACACTGACTCCCGTTGAAACTGTTTCCAAGAATGGTTCCAAAAGCAAAGAGCAGGGCGCTTGCCATGACAATCAACAAACCAACTGTCGAAAAATAGCTTTGAAAGGAGGCTGCCACCATGTTGATTCCAATTGCAAGATTTGGATCGAGCCACGTTTCGGTCACAAGAGCCACAAGACTCGATAAAATAAAGATACACCCAGCTGAATAGGTTGAAACCATTGCAAGGATCCCTTGGTCAAAAGGGACTTTTGTCTCTGCCATCGAGTGTGGAATTGTTTGAGTCCCAACACCCGCTTCACTTGCTTGGAGTCCTTTAAAAACACCCCAACGCAGCGCCGAGACAATCCCCCCAACCATGATTCCACTCCCAAAAGCCTTTGGAGCAAATGCTGACTCAATCACCATCTTAAAAATAGATGGCAAAGAACTGAAATTAGCCAAAATGATCCACAGAGATCCCCCTAAATAGATGAGAAACATAACCGGAACAAGCTTCGCTGAAAAACTGGAAATGCGCTTGAACCCGCTGAGTAACAAGGCTGTAACAAGAACGGCTAAAATAGCACCTGTTACCCAATTTGGAATGCTGAATTTTCCAACCAGCTCTGAGCTAAAAATTGCCCCTAGCTGATTTGCCTGGGCTGCAGACCACCCTAGTAGCATGATAAATGTGAAAAAAGCGTACCACTTTGCAAGCCAGGGTTTGATCTCATCTTGCATATATTGCATCGGCCCACCTGCCACTCCCTTATCGGGGTGGTGCTTGCGGTAGGAAAGAGCGAAAGCCACCTCAGTAAAGTTGACAGCAGCTCCGAGTATGGTCGCAATTAGAAAGCCCAATACAGCTCCGGGGCCCCCTATTCGAATGGCAATCACAGGAGAAACGATTGTTGAAATCCCGATCGTTGTCGACATCGCGCTAAATAATGCTCTATGTGCCCCAACAGTCGCATTCCCATCACTCTCTTTTTGACGCTTAAAGATGAGCGTGAAAAGGAGCCGAAACATGTGGGGAAGTTTGCGAAATTGAATGAATCTGGTCTTAACCGTTAATAGAAGACTGGCGCTGAGAATAATCGGCGTGGTTAAAAAAAGAAAGAACTCGCCAAATGATTTTAGAAAATCCATTTAAAAAACCCTATTAGTATGATAACTGAGAAATTATAGTATTTTTATGAATAAAAACCTACAAATCACTGCTACAATGGCCACATTTTTTTGCAGCTATAGGGATTGGCATGCAGCACTCTGGGCACTCCTTTGTATCCGCTGGCGGAGCCCCTTTTTTCCTCTGGAGCCTTGCGACACATTTAATCACAATAAATACCGATAGGGCGATGATTAAAAAACTTATAACCGTATTGACAAAGGCTCCATAGCGTATGGCAATGCCATCTTTCAATCCAACCTCAAGGTTACTAAAGTCGATGCCATCAAGCAAAATTCCAAAAGGCGGCATCAAAATATCATTTACTAGGGAATTTACAATCTTTCCAAAGGCCGTTCCTACAACAACAGCAACTGCCAAATCGACAACATTGCCGCGGGTTATAAAAGCCTTAAAATCGTTCCAAAAAACCTTCATGGCACCCTAAAATGAATATTTAAGCATCATAACAGGAAAGAGTTCCTCTCGCTGCGTAATCTTCTCTGCATAGCTGCAATAGAGCTGCTCATTGTACCGCTTAGCTGCCAAACCAGCCCCACTGATTCCCCCAAAATACCATCCCCCTTCGAGGCTGAGAGTGAGGATTCCAGCTGCTGTGTTGCCATTATTAAAGAAATGGACAGCCGCCCCGATAAACAAAGCATTCACAAGCGCTGCCGTAACAGCCGTTTGCTTCATCCCAACATACCAATATCCAGCTCCAGGAAGTGCCGCATTAAGCATTTGAGCTCTACGAATCGATTTTGCTTCACTATTGTAGCCGCAGACAAAGGTATCGGTTGGACAGAGTTGCTCAAAATCGGCCTGCCTTATCGCAGATAAAAGAGTAAGACGTGCGGCACACGCCGAATCATTTGCTTCAATCAGCTTCAAAATATGGCGGGCGTGGTCTCCCATTCCCTTTTGCTCATAGCTATCATAGAGGATCAATAAAAGATCTGAAAAAGCAGGAAAACTTTTGTCAACAGAAGCCAGATCCGTCGATTCTACAGTGTAGATCACCTCGGTATATTTTCTTCCCAGGTAGTAAGCAAGAGCCGTGGCATACTCAACCTCCTGACGACGGGCATGACAGTCATACGGCATCAAGCACAAAGCCCGTTTGAAGCCGGTGATCGCACGATAGAGATCGAAATCCTCAGCAAATGCCATCGCGATACTATACTCCTTTCCCCAATCGGAATGCATCTCAGCAGGTGTTAAAGGAGAGAAAGGGGAGGTGGAGAAATCTTGAGGTAGGCAGAGAAAGACTCGCCTTTCTCTTTGAATCTCTTTAGGATGGGGAGGAGCCTGGACGCACGGTTCGATATGATTGGGGACTCGATAGTAGCATCCCGATACGAACACACATAGTACAATAAGGGTGACAAATCTCTTAAACATGCTCCCATTTTCCAGAATCCCCCTATTTAAGGCGAGTCATAATAAATGGGGTATTCAAAAGGAGGATAAACCTCACATTCTGGAGCTTGTTCGCAATCGGAGTCATACAAGGAGCAAGGATCGGTCTCATAGTTATATTGATAACCCTCTTGATTCGTCAACTCTAACTGCTCATCGATATTACTCACTACTTTCGGGCGAATAAACATGATCAAATTACGTTTGTCACGCGCTTCGATATTACGTGAAAATAAAGGACCGATAAGAGGTAATGTTCCTAAGCAGGGAATACCTGAACGAATTGTCGCACATTCGTCGCGAACATGGCCGCTCATCACAAAGAAACAACCGCTGGGAACATGGACGCGCGTTGTTGCAAGGATCTTAGTTGTTGTTGGTGTGAGATTACCCGTTTGAGAACTAGACAGATCGGAAATCGACTGGTTGATCTGAAGCGTTACAATATCGTTTGGCGAAATCGTTGGGGTCACTTGGAGCTGGACACCAACATCTTCGTATTGGATGTTCTGTGTGACCGATCCAGTTTGCTGAATAACGGTACTTGTTGTTTGATAGGGAATGTTCTGACCCACGAAGAAATTAGCGGGTTGCGTATCCTCAACCATAATACGGGGGTTGAGAACAACTTTTGTTTCAGCTTCTTCATCTAGGGCGCTAACAAGAGCTCCTAGTGTTAAGAAAGATTGTCCGTTATGACGCAAAATATTTCCGATAATCCCTAATCCGAATGCCTCGGTTTGGCTAGCCAGTCCAGTAAATCCAGAGAGGCTCGAAGGAACAGGAAGGGGAACATCGCGCCCAGGATTTGGAATAGAGGGTGGGTTTGCCGCAGGATTTGAAGCGATAGCGCGAGCTCCCCCTTGAATACTAGGAGCTGGAGGAGTGTTCGCCAACAAACCCGAGGCAAATGCAAGCTTATTTTGTTCATCTCCAAGAGCGATCCACTGAACACCGAAATCAAGAGAGTTTTGTAGCTCTGTATCGATAATAAGAACTTCAACAAAGACCTGCTTAGGGGCTTGATCTAGCTCTTCCAATAGCTGAACCACCTTTTTGATCGCACTATCGGATCCTGTAATCACAATTGAGTTGTTCGCCTCTAACCACTGCAAACTGTAAATCGTATTTACAAAATCGACGTTGGCGATGCCAGCGTATTGCAAGTTGTTGCCGATCTCACGCATCGCATCTGCGATCTCAAGACCATTTTGATACTTCAACTTGTACATGAAGAAGTTGTTATTCGCCATTGCCTGAGCCGGTAGATCGGCTATTTCAGTAATATCGGCTGTATCTAGTGCCTTCAAGACTTGAATCGCTTTGTGATTCAAATAGGGAGTAGAAATAACGAAGATTTTGCTTGAAGAGGGCTGCGCAATGATTTGCATCGGGTTGTCTTGACTCAAAGGCATGAGAATTTCCTTCGCGTAGGCAACAAGGGCAGAAGGGTAAGCACTTTTTACTCGATATTCAACAATATCAAAGGCGGCGTTAGGGGTATCGAGCGCTGCGAGAAGGTCGGCGATCTTATTCACATTTGAGGTGATGTCGGAAACAATGAGATGGCGGGTTTCAACCGATACTTCGACAATCGCATCAACAGACAGTAGGGGCTTGACAATGTGTTGAATACTTTCGGGATTGACATTGTAAAGCCGAAATACGCGGGTAATCACTGCTGAATCGCACGAATCGTTGATGTTTGCATCGGTGATCACAGTGGAAACTTTGGACAAGTTTTGATTTTTGTAGACCAAAACGTTATTGCCTTGTTCAACGACCGAAAGCCCGTGCATTTTAAAGATCTGAAGTAGGGCAGCAGAGAGATCCACCACAGATGTTTGATCTTCAGAAATAATTGTTACATTGAAGTTAAGATCATTTTTATCGAAAACAAAATTTGTTCCAGAAATTTTACTAATAAACTGAATAAGCTGGATGATAGAAATGTCTTCGAAATTTACCGTATACCCTTCACGTTCAGTTGGACAGTCTGCTTTTAAATATCTACCCGCTGAAGCTGCTTTGAGCTGTATTTCTTCGTCATCATTGACACCAAGGTGACGGGATTCACCAGGCTGAGTCTCTTCTGGTGCAACCATGGGGGTTTCCGGAGGCGGCGGCGGGGGAGGCTTGTTTCCTCCATCTGTTGGGACTTGGAAAAAATAATGTGTTTCTGGAGGATAGTCAGAAGTTGGACACGACGGACATCCCGATATGATCGATGTTGGTTCGTCTAGATACTGCTGTGCCAGTACTTCGATTTCCTGCTCTAAAACCTCACACTCTGGTGCTTCTAGATCAGCGTTTAGAGTGGATGTTAATCCGAAGAAAACAACGCATGCACATGTTCGATAAAAAGTATTAATTCGCATTTGTCTCATTATAACCAGCTATATGGTATTGGGTATAGTCAAAATCATTATTTTTAGCTTTCTCTTTCTATGCTGATAACGGTTACAGGCCTTTCAAAAAAGGCATGCCCCTCTTTTTGTGACACCTTCCGAAAAATTGCTTCAACTTGTTGTTTTGGGTTAAGAAATAGATTCTCCATTAATGCCTCTAAAAACTGCGCTTCGTCAATTTCTATCTCTTCAACATTCTTTGATTGTTCCGCTTGAAATGTATGCAATACAAGTGTGTCTCCAACATTCCAGTTTGCATCTACAGCTAAAAATTCTGGAGGGGTGGAAACCCCAAGAGCTACATTATCTGCTGTTAAACGGCGTGGAGAGTCGGCTCCAGAGGGGAGGTGCCAAAGGGGACTATAGCCACAAGAGATGTAGGAAAAACGTTCTTCAGAAGGGACTAGGGTTAAAAGAGAGAACGAAAAATGGTGTCCATTTCCCTCTTCCATGATTCTAGCATTAAGCGTTTGTACAAAATCTGTTGGCTGGTAGATCGCATGAGCCAGAGCGCGCACCATTCCCTTTAGCAGGGCGACTTGCAAGAGTCCTTCAACGCCGGTCGTCAAAGACTCTCCCATCACAAGACAATAGACGCTGTCTGAAGGTTGGAAAAAATCGTAGTAGACCGATGAGAGGGCGGTGCTGCAATTGGAGGCGAAGGCCATTTCAAGACGTTGCCAATTTGGAAGGTGTTCGGGGATTAGAATTGACTGCGCTTCCCGCAGATTTTGCGTCAATTCGCCAAGATAGTCGCTCCCACGCATGTCGTGTTTCAGTTCGTCGGAAGCTAAATAGAGTGAAACCTGCTGGATAAATTCCACTATATCATCATAACGCTCACTGGGATTTGGCTGCAGAGCCTTCGCGATGATTTTTTGTAGTCCACGTGGAACATTTGAGAGGTGGACAACTCCATGGGAAAGACGACCTAACACGAGCTCGTAGGTGATAATACCAAGAGAGTAGACGTCTGTGGAAAAATCGACATTAAAGGG
The DNA here is from genome assembly GCA_021772455.1 of Chlamydiota bacterium. Taxonomy (GTDB): domain Bacteria; phylum Chlamydiota; class Chlamydiia; order Chlamydiales; family JAAKFR01; genus JAJACP01. Next base: position 113,593 of record JAJFLY010000019.1, on the reverse strand, counting down.
GTTTTCTCGTTGTTCAGGACTCATATAAACGGGTGTTCCGAGCACTCGAATGTTATCAGAGGTGATTTTTTCGGTGTAAATCTGGGAAATCCCGAAATCGATCACTTTTACCCCTCCCTGGGCAGTGAGTAAAATATTTTCCGGTTTAAGGTCTCGGTGAATAATCCCATGCACATGGAGGTGGGTCAAGGCATGACCGATTTGAATCACAACTTCGAGAGATCGTTTTAGGGACATCGCTTCTTGCAAGATCATCTGGCGAAGTGAGATTCCTTGAATAAACTCCATGGCGATGTAGACGCCACCTTCCCATTTCCCATGCCCATAGAGTTTTACAATATTAGGGTGGTTGGTGAGCTCGATGATTTCTGCTTCGCGCATAAAACGCTCGACCATCTCAGGATGAGAGACAAATTTTGATGAAAGCACCTTGATCGCAATGGGCTCGTGTGTCTCGGGATGAATTCCTAAATAGAGAATCGTCATCCCGCCACGATCTAACAAACTTTCAATCTTATAGCCGCCAATTCGGCTAGGAAGGACGCTAGCCACCAGATTCCCCTATAAAGATAAGATACGAACGCCCAATGTCTCTCCTAAACGGATCAACTCGCCGCGCCCAACTTTTTTTCCATTGATCACGAGATCCACTCCCTGCTCAGGAGCGACATTGACCTCTAAAAGATTGCCCGGGGCCAGAGCCATGAGCTCTTTTGCTGTCATACGAAGCCGCCCAACTTCTACAGTTAACTGGATTGGCAAGTCTTCAGCAGAAATCGAGGGCACTGAGGGTGCCAGTTCGACCTTTTGCAATCCCTCTTCTTCGACAACTGGCTCTGTATCTTCTGTAGGTTGATCGCCATATATATCTTCTAGTTCGGGATCTTCGATTGGTTCTTCATCCATTGATACGTTTACCTCTTCATATATCGGGTACTCAGTCAGTTTAATCCCTTTTTCTTTAAATCGCCCTCTATAGAGAGGTTTTTGGTTCAGGGATAAGACCACACCCCCTTTTTTCTCAGCTGGGTCATAAGAACAGTGGTCGAGCAAAACAAAATCGCCTGGGCCTACACCTTTCCACTCGTCATAACTCAAGTTTGTATGCCCAACTTCCAAGCTTACATCGACAACGATTTTTTCTTGAGCCTCTTCAGAAAGCGGAAGAGGGGGAGTATTGGAAAAATAGCTTTTCCAAGTGCGCCGAAAATCTCCTGTCAAGAGGACCTTTCCCCAAAAAATTTGTCCATTCAATTTGCAGGAGACATCGACCACAAAACAAGGATTTTCACCTATAATTCCCTCGATCTCCTCGTGGATCATACCTAATCTAGGAGCCAATGGAGGGGCAAATTGAAGCTGTTCGAGGGCATCTAGCATTTCTGCTGCAAAATATTGGTAAAAACCTTGCACAAGAGAGATATCATAAAAATAAGCAGCCTCTTTTTCTCCTCCAAGCAACTCTGCCATGAGCTTTTTTAAGTCTTGCGGAGTTGTCAGAAAATAGGCAGGCGTCTCAAGAGGAGCCCATTCGATAGCGAGAGGAAGAAGGTCTTCACCCAATCCAGCAAACCGACCTTCACCCTGTTCCCATCCCTTGGAATGGCATTCGATTTTCACAGAAGAGTGGCCCAGCACTTGTTGAAGCTTTTTTTCAAAAGACCCCCAATTAAAAGGGGTTGGAAGGCTGAATTGCGGCTTCTCCTCAAGATCAAGGAGAATACGCTCTACATGCTTAATCCAATCGAGAGGTTTTGTATCAGTCAATGGCATGATTTCACACTTTTTTCGTCACTATATCCAAAGCTCTTATTCCGGACCAGCACCCTCTTCTCCTCCCCGCTCTTGGTGTTCTCGCTGCTGTCTTGTCTCAGTCTCAGCACCACGTGAAGGCTGAAAAGGAGGGGGGAGAGGCTCTACACGCGGCAAATTGACAACGTGCTTCCCGATACTCATTTCTTGGATGTTAATATTCTTAGCCTGTAAAGCTTGCATCATATCTAACAGCTGTTCTTTATTCTTTTCTACAAGGGTGATTGCATTATTCTGTTGTTGAGGCGTCATAAAATTATCGAAATGAATGATAAGCGAGTTTGCCTGATAGCTAAGCGTTAAGTTACTTCCGGCAAAAGCTTCGGGGATTTCTCCTGCCTTAGTTGTGAGATTCATGGTCGTAAAATCTTTGCCGCCGACCTGTCCTATACGCAATTCAGTAACGACACTTTGGATCAGCTTACCAATTGCAGCGACAGAGGCTGACGCCTGTGAGGTTTGGATAGAGGCTGCTTCCCCCGCTTTTCCCATTACTTTAGCTTCGATATCTTGTTCAAGCCCTTTTGGAACCTCTCCTTTTTCTCCTGCAATATCAAAAAGAGATTTCTTTTTCAGCTCGTCCTCTTTAAGTCCTTTTTTGTCAGACTGCTCTTCATCTTTTCTCCCTTTACGAGGGAGATTAAAGTCCTTATTCGTCTTCCTATCCGAAGTGGGGCCGTCACTTTTTTTTGAATGGTGAGAACTACCTGATGATGAACGGGAGGGAGGGACAGACATGTTTAGAGCTCCTTTTTTTTCTTGCGATGGGATTCGTAGAGAACTTGACCAATTTCATCTTGTTCTTTTGCTTCTTGCTTGGCAGCTTCTGCCAAAGCCTCTTTGTCCCATTCTTTCTTGTGCATTTCGATTTTTTCTTCTTCGGTCCGTTTTCGGTTTAGATCTTCTTTTGCCGCATCAAGATTACGCTCTGCAACTCTTACCTGTTCTTTCTGCTGTACAACCTTTTCTTCTTCCTTTGCCAGCTTCTCCTTCACCACTTTGAGGTAAGCCTTCATCTGAAGAACCTCTTCACTTGTCGTCCCTTCATCAAGCGCTTTTCTCAGCTGGGCCAACTTAGCGTTGTGGTGATTTAAAACAGCGTCGCGCTCTTCTTTGATTTTCTTAAGTTTTTCCTCTTCTAATTGAAGGGCTCGTTTTTTTTCTTCAACAACCCTCTCGGCTTTCTCAACACGATCCTTTTTTACCAAAAGCACTTGCTGCAGTGGATACTTCATATTATTTAAATAAGGCTTTTAGCTGCTGGATCGTCTCTTCAAGCGTTGATTTATCTTCAATTGTCTGCTTTAAAAAACGGTTCAACTTATCAATATGGTCAATTGCATAATCGGCATCACGGTCCGACCCGCGCTTATACTCTCCAATACGAATTAACATCTCGTTTTTCCGGTAGTTGGCAAGCACTTCGCGCGCTTTACTGATCATTTTGAGCTGATCTTTGGTCGCAACTTCTGTCACTAAACGGCTGATGGAGGCGAGTACATCGATTGCAGGGTAGTGATAAGCTTGCGCAAGGAGATTCGACAGGACAATATGCCCATCTAAAATCGACTTTACCTCATCGGCAACCGGTTCATTCATATCATCGCCAGCAACAAGGACTGTATAAAAAGCGGTGATCGAACCCTTTTCAGAATTTCCCGAACGCTCCAACAAACGTGGGAGTGTGGAAAAAACCGAAGGGGTGTATCCAGCCCGCGCAGGAGGCTCGCCTGCGGCCAAGCCCACTTCCCGAAGTGCGCGAGCAAAACGGGTCACCGAATCCATCATCAAAACTACCGTTTTACCCTGGTCGCGGAAATATTCAGCGATAGCCGTTCCCACATATGCTGCGTTCAGACGCAACTGAGAAGCCTGATCCGAGGTGGAAACCACGATTACAGAACGGGCAATCCCTTCCTCTCCCAGATCTTTTTCGATAAACTCTCTTACTTCACGGCCACGTTCCCCAATTAACGCAATGACATTGACATCGGCTGCGGCATTGCGGGCAATCATTCCAAGCAGAGTAGATTTACCCACTCCCGCTCCGGCGAAAATCCCGATCCGCTGACCCCGTCCACACGTGAGCAAGCCATCGATGCAACGCACACCGGTCGAGATGGGCTGCGTAATGCGTTCCCGTTTCAAAGGATCTGGTGGAGCTCGAAAAATTGGGTAGCTTTCAGCAACGTTTAAAGGTCCCTTCGTTTCTGTATCAAGTGGCTCACCTAAACCGTTTAGCACACGACCAAGAAGCTCAGGGCCCACTTTAATGTGCAGAGCAAGGCGGGTTGGAATCACCTCAGAGGAGGGACCCACTCCTGTCATTTCACCTAAGGGTGAAAGATAGACTTGATCTTGAGTAAACCCCACAACCTCCGTAAGCAGCGGGGAGGTCCCTTCACGCTTCACCAAACAAACTTCGCCAATACGCACCTGAGGCACAACGGCCTTGATGAGCATACCCACAACCTCGGTGATTCGTCCCATCACGGTTGTGAGCTGCACCTCTTCCAAACGAGAGATCAGTTGTTCGAAGTCCGAAGTTGGATCATCCATTATTATCCTAGCTGGGTACTCATAATCGTTTTGATACCAGAGACAGAAGCTCCCACTATACTAGAAAAAAGTTCTCCGCGCTGCATAGCACGCTGCACAGAATACTGAAGCTTCAAAAAAGAAGCCGGATTGGGATTTTTTTCCGTCCCGACATATTGCAAAGCTGAGCTCAAAGTCTGCTGAGAGCCATTGATCCAACGTGTGACATAATTCAAAGCAGGCTCACCAGAAATAGGTTTCGGCGTATTAAACTCACCTTTACTGTTTTTCGCGATCCCCTGCATATCCGGAGTCATCTTCTCGGCAACTTTTTGAAGCGCATCGTAGTGATCTTTTGTGAACCTACTCGTCACACTCGGATCTTGAAGCTTTGTTTGCACGGAGCCAAGCTGAGTTTTCAACTTAGACATCTGGTCTCCAAGCTGCTCAGGTGTCATTTTTTGAGTGCCTTTTTCCGCGCCCTCTTTGGCCACCTCCATTGGAGTAGGCTTTCCCGCCCCTTCGGGACTTGTAGCAGCAGGCTCATTCCCTTCAGGAGGAAGAGAAAAAGGTTTTGGCTCATTTGCCATTTCACCCTCACCCAAACCAGGCTTATCGCGCCCATATTCAGGGGTAGGCGGTGTGGGGGTCACCCCAGAAGTACTATCGGGCATTATGATTTCTCCTACTTTTTCACCGTTTCTTGCAGCTCATGTTCCCAATCAAGCAGCGATTGTGCAAGCTTTCGGGTAGATTCTGCATCGCTTTTTTCCATAACCTCTTGAGCAAGCTTTGCTCCCATTTCAAGGCTTTTGCGCTTCTCCTCTGGAGATCCATCCTGAAACACAGAAAGGATGTGCGAAAAAGCAAGAAATGCCTGAGCTCTCCAATTGGTTTGTTCAACCTGAAGAATTTCCTGAAAACTTTTCTGCGCTGTTTTGATATCCATTTTATGCAAAGAGATCAACCCATAGCCCATTTTTCGAGCCATGTTTTGTGGATCTATAACGCCCACAGCATTGAAGAGCTTTTTAGCCCCTTCCTCATCACCCTGTTTGATCGCAATCAGTCCCCCTTCCACAAGTAATGAAAGATCTTCCCTAAAGTCCTGAAGTGTTGACATATCCTAAATCCCCTACCGTTGTTATTGTCCTTTAGTCGCCCGCGCCATGGTAACCATTTCATTATTAACTGCGCTTAATGTATTCGACACCGCTTCAATGTACTGAGACATAATTTGCATGTGAAACTGCATATTGAACATTGTCGACAAGTTGACCGTCCCTCCGGACGCTGATTCTAATTCGTTTAAATAGTTTTTCACGGACGACACATAATTTTCCAATCCGCTAAGCATTTTACCAAAATTAAAAGATGCTGGACCTCCTGCCATATTCCTCTCCTTAAAATATTTTTCTGTTAACACGTTGAATCACTTTCTGGAGGGCCAAATACCCATGTAAAAGTGTTTGAGTTTGATCAAAACTCTGCTTATCTTCCCCTTGGCGGAGCATCGTCTTTAATTGCACAATACGCTCTTCAATTTGCTCCTTGGCCGCACGCAACTTTCCTGGATCTTTCAAATCCTCTTCTAAATCAAAAGAATAATCTGCAGCTTTATTCCTTTTTTTATCCTTTTCCATCCCAAACATAACTTACCCTCTTAAATAACCTTTATTTATTGTATTCGATCTTATACTTCAAACCATCTTTTTCAAGGAAAATCGTGTGAGGCTGAATACTCGTAATGATCATCGTATCAAGCTGATCACCTCGTGTTAAGATACGGCCGTTAATAACAACGTTGATATTGACATCACCATGTTTCGAAAAGCCGGTGACACGATATTTGCCCGGATAGCGTTTGTTTAAATCGAGCACCCCTTGTTCAGGAGAAACCGCAACGACAAAATTCTTTAACGAACGCACACCTGGAATTTCATCAAAAGAATTGACCAAGCTATCATATTCAAATGTTTGCGTCGAGCTTACATAACCCGTTAAAACCAGCTCCCCAGTTGAGAATGCGACCATAACAGCCCCAAATCCATGCTGCATTAAGTGCGCGGTTACCTCATCAACTATTTGCTGTTCCACAACGACCCTATTTTGAAGTCGATTGAGATAGTTGAAATTGACATTTAGGTAATCGATTAGGTTTGCAGCTTGTCGATCAGTTTTTAGATAGCCCGAAACAACAAACAGCCCAGCTTCGGGAGCATGCATGCTCACCCCTTTGAATTCAGGAATTTTTGAGAGCAAAATGTTCATCTCCTGCCAGATAGCCTCATCATTGACAATGTTATTCTCAATACCCCTGATAAAAGTTAAGCCCTTGAGTTTATAAAGAAGTTCATTCATTTCTACAGCACTTTTGACATTACCCAATAAAAAGAGCGTCCCGCTTGCTTTATTGTAAGTAAATTGCACGCCTGGATAGACTTTTAAAGCATCTTGAATTTCAGTAAGGTAATCGTGTTTTTCAGCGACCACATCATGCGTTTGCAGCAAAGAGACCATCCCAATTCCAAACAAAACAGCCAGCCCAGCGACAAACAATGCTAGAATGAGCGAACCTGTTGGAACCTTTCGCTTGGTTTTTTTAGTCCCACCAACCGCTCTCTCTTCCTCTTCTTCTATCTCTTCTTTAGGCGTTTTTTCTTCCACTTCCGGCGGCGCTTCGAAAATAGGGGCGACAATTGTTTCGGAAGGAGCCTCTCGATCAATTAGGAGAAAAGCAGAGGTTCCAAATGCGACAACAGTATTCGCTAAGAGCTCTTTTGGAGACGTAATACGCTCTTTATCAACAACAACGCCGTTACGACTCTCCAAATCTTCAATTAAAATCACGCCCTCTTTGCTAATCGAAAGGCGTGCATGCTCCCTAGAAACACTTAAGTCATTGAAAATAAGATCGCAACTCGCAGAATCTGTTCCAATAAGATACTCATGGCCAGTATCCAAGGCAAACTCGGCCCCCGTATTTGGACCGGCAATTACTTTAATAAGAAAGCGAGTAGAAGGAGTCAAATCAATGGTCACATCTGGCTCTTCAGCCTCTTGGAAGATCTCCTCCCGAATCAACTCTTCATCTTTTTCTTCCTCCAAAGGAGCAAAGAAAGGCTCTTCTTCCGCAGGAATCTCTTCTTCTTCTTCAAATGCCTCTTCCTCAGATTCCCCTAAAAAGGAACCCTCTGATTCAAAAGCGTATTCCGGTTCAAATGCATATGCCGGAGGAGCCCCTTCAGGATAAAAATGGAAAACGGATCCCCCAATTGTGATCTTATCTCCCTCTTGCAAAAGCTTTGGATCAGAAATGGGGTGATCGTTAACGAGAACAGGGTTATTTTCACTTAGATTTTCAACGACATACCCATCAGGTGTCTTGCGGCAGATAAGATGCAGGCGTGACACTTTTGCATCTTCTATCACAAGGGTTGCTTGCTCAGGATCGCGTCCAATGGACCATTCCTCGCCTACATCGAGAGAAAGGACAAGTCCCTTCAAAACTCCTTCTTCGGCGATGAACTCAGCACTCATGCTCTATTTCCTAGTCAGTTGGTTGTTCTTTAAATACAGTCGTTTCATTTTTCCACGCATCTGCATAGTTCACAAAATCTTCGAGTTGGTCGTGAAACTCCGTATAGCTTAATTCAGGAGGAAGGAATGTCAAAAATGTGACTTTTTTTCCCTCTTTGTCTAACCCTAAGATGCCGCCCCCTGTTTCACGACCGAACAGATTGGCTATCATCGTTTTAATCAAAAATTCCTCCACCCTCTCTTCAGGAATGGGAGCCAAAGCAGTAAATAAAGAGATGCCTGCCTCCTTGTTTTCCCTTAAGGAGATATGTAAATCAGGCTCAACATGCAGGGAATAAGAGTCATCGTCATTCACTTCAAATGACCCTCCCATATCTGCTCTCAACTGATCCACAAACTGCTTCAGCAATTTTTATCCTTGCAAAACATGTCACCTTCATTAATTATTTTTGTTCATTCGAAGATAATCGTCCATTGAATTATGAAGTTGATAATTTTACTCTTAACATGTTCTTTATCTTTCTTTCCATTAAACGGAAACTATGTTGAATCATTTTCCGAACCATGGGGAATAGATGCCGAATTAGCTTACACAACGCGAAAAAATACGCAAGGCGAAAAACCTAAATTGGATGCAAAAAGAGTTGTCTGTAGAACGCTGATTCGTTTTTACCAAGACTACATTTCACCGATTGACGGACCCCGTAGTAGTTTTTATCCAACCAGCTCTCAATACACCCTTGAAGCGATTCAGAAGTATGGGGTAGTCCGCGGAATTTCAATGGGTTGCGATCGTTTAATGCGCGAAAACGATGAATCTTGGGTTTATGAGCGGACAGATAAATATGGAATGGAGCGCAAGCTCGACCCTGTCAGATAAATTTAGGTATAGATTTTAGCAAGAGCGTACGCATTGCGCGTCGGTTCGCTTGGAAGCTGCTCATTTGCTGGAAAACAATTCTCTTCGCCGATTTTGTGCAAGAGCCCCGATTCGTCTAACACTGTCCACACCTCCTCGGAAACCCCACTGAGCATAAACTTCCTGTTCGTACTACTCAAATAATCGAGCACCTGACGAAGAGCTAAGCAAATTGAAGCATCGATATAGCGGGTGTTGAGTAGTTGCAAGATGACAACTTTGAGCGTCTCATCCTCAGAAATATTGCGCAATTTAGTCTGTAGCAAGTCTGCAGCTCCAAAAAAGAGTTCCCCTTCGGATTGTAAAATGCAGATGCGCGGATCGGGACGCTCTTCCTCGGCATCTAGCGGACGCAATTTTCCGACATTATTGAACGCATATTCGACCAGGAAGGGGACAGCAGCCCGTTTTAGATAGAGGACAATGGAGAGCACAACACCGACATATAATGCGACATCTAGAGTAAAAATCATACTCGCAATCAGAGTTGTGATCACAACAAAAGCGTCGCCACGCGTTGCACGCAAGCAGAGAAAGAAGTGTTTAAAGTTGACCATCGTATAGGCAGTAAAAATCATAAGTGCGCTTAATGCTGCGATGGGAATTTTGTTCACAAGGAAACCCAATGTGACAACAAACAAAAAGACAAAGCCACCACTTATGATCGCAGAAAAGCGTGTGTGAGCTCCCGCGGCTTTGTTAAGAGCGCTTCTTGAAAAGCTTCCAGAGCTTGGCATCGCCCCAAAAAATGCGCAGAGAAAATTACTAATCCCTAAGCCGTAAACTTCCTGATTATCATTATAAGGTGGCTCCTTCGAGCTTGTGTAATTACGACCAATCGATGTCGCCTCAATCACACTTAACAAGGAAATCGCAAAGGCGAGCGGAATAATTTTTGCCAAAAGACGAAATTCAAAGTAGGGGGCTGCAAACTTTGGAAAGTCGGAAAAAACGGGGCCGATATCCTGCAGAAGGGTGATGCGCTCAATCCGCTCGCCTGGAGCGACATCAAAAATCCCTTTGGCGTGCTCTGGCGCCAGATTAAATAGCGCCACAACACCTCCGGCCACAATAAATACGATTGCAGCTCCTGGCACTTTGGACGAGGTGCGGTAGAGGAAAATCAACAGAAGCAAGCATCCTATCGAAACGAGTGAGGTCGGGATGTGCAACGCTCCGAGTTGTCCAAGCAAATACCACCCTTGCTGGTAAATGGCGTGGTAACCATCGAGATCGCGTATCCCAAAGAATGGAAAGAGCTGCGTTACCGCAATGGCAAGAGCGGCACCAGCAATATACCCAACGATCACCGATCGACTGGTAAACTGGGTCAATCGCCCTAAACGGAGTAGACCCGCTATTACCTGGAATATCCCGATTAACAAGACAATCTCCATCACCACATTTTGAGCCAAAATTTCACGTTCTAAGCCCGAAACACCCCCATAGTAGGTATGAAGAATCTCTGAGGTGCCTGACTGAATCAAAATTGCCACCATATTCGTGGTCCCTGAGATCAGAAAACGGGATTGACCAAATGCGGCTGTAAAAATCGTTCCAAAAACAACCGACCAAATCCCAGCAGATGTGGGCAGATCGGCTAAAAAAGCGTAGGCCATCGCCTGAGGCAGAGCCATCAAGGCAACCGAGATTGCAGCGATGAGATCGCCACGAAAAAAGTTTACTTGATACTTTTTTACACCATTCCAGAACGGGTAAGGATCGATTTCTTGGAGCGCCATACACACAAAAAATTTTAAACAACCCTAATTAATACCATTTTTATTATAATATTCAACCTATGTATAAGTTAGCCATTGTCGGAAGACCAAATGTTGGAAAATCAGCCCTATTTAATAGGGTCTGTAAAAAGCGCATTGCTATTGTCGATGAAGCTGAGGGAATCACACGTGATCGCCTCTATGCCGAGGCCGAATGCTTTGGCATATCGTTTGAAGTGATCGACACAGGTGGGATCGATCCCCGTTCTCCCGATCAATTCCGTGATGAAATTCGCCAGCAAGCAGAGATCGCTATCGAAGAGGCCGACTGTATCGTGATGGTAGTCGATTCACGCGTTGGAATTACCGAGCTTGACGAAGAACTTGCAAGAGAGCTTCTGAAAACAGGAAAGCCCATAACGCTTGCTGTCAACAAAATCGACGACCACACCCATGAATCGCGGATCCACGCTTTCTATCCTCTTGGCATCTCCAAAGTGATCGGCATTTCCGCAATCCAAGGGTACCAAATCGCTGAACTCCTTGAGATGGCCTGGGAAGGTTTTACCCCAAAAGAAGAGCGGGCAACAGAGCACGGTATTCAGCTCTCTGTTATCGGCAGAGCCAATGTGGGAAAATCAACGCTCGTCAACACCCTTTTAAAGGAAGACCGATGCGTTGTTAGTACAATCGCCGGAACAACGCGTGATAGTGTCGATATTCCAATCACAGTCGAAGGGCAAAAGTACACCCTTATAGATACAGCTGGAATTCGGCGCAAAAAAGCGGAACACGCAGTGGTCGATAAATTTGCAGCGCTTCGCACCGAACGAGCCATCGAACGCTCAGATGTGTGCATTCTCCTTTTCGATGTGCAGGAAGGAATGACCTCTCAAGAGAAAAAGATTGCCACCCAAATCGAACAATCGGGGAAAAGCTGTATTGTTGTCATGAACAAATGGGATTTAGTGGAAGGCTTCCGGATGGAGCACTGCTTGCAAGCGCTCTACACCGAGTGTCCCTTTTTATCCCACTGCCCAATCCTCTTTATTTCAGCCCTCACTGCGCGCAATCTCGACAAGATCTTCCCTGAGGTGCAACGCGTCTACGAGGCATCAAAGACTCGGATCTCAACCCACCAGCTCAATACCTTTGTCGAGCGGGCGATGCAGATCAACCACCCTCCGATGCTCACAGGAAAACGGCTACGCGTCTACTACATGACACAAGTTGACGTGCAGCCTCCAAAATTTGTCCTCTTTGTCAACAACCCCACCCTAATGCCTGAATCCTATAAGCGTTATCTGATCAACCAGTTTCGCAAACAATACACCTATTCAGGAACTCCGCTTCAGCTCCACTTGCGTGGCAAACCTAAAAGAGCTAAAATTTAGTTTGAGTTTTAATTCCCTCTCATTAGCATGCAGTTTAAATATGCACAATGAGAGGACTCATGCTTTACCGTTTTTTAATGCTATCTGTATTGGTTTTTACATGCCAAAACTTGCTTGCTGAAGACTATTATTACGACGACGATGGATGTTACGAATATGTGGAGAGCGAGCCCTGTGAGCCCTTCTACATTCCTTGCTATGCAGCAGATGACTGCGCACCTTCCTGCGAGCCGTGCTGCTGGAATATCTTTCTAAACGCCGATTATCTCTTTTGGCAAGCACGCTCAGATCAACTCGCCTATGCCTTTACACGCACCATACTCCCAAGTACATTGCCTGAATCAAAAATACAGCGTGTTGACCCCGATTTCTCATCCGGAGTTCGCCTTGGATTGGGAACATTGCTTCCTTGTTTCGATTGTTGGTATCTTTCAGCTGAGTGGACCTATTACCACTCAAAATCAACAGATACTGCTAACAAAATTGGCAACACGATTCCACTTTATATTGATCCACAGGGGGGGCCTTCTGCAGACCTAGCAGAAGCCGAATACCGATTAGAGCTTAACATTGCGGACCTATCTATAGAAAAGACGTTTTGCCCCTTAAGACGCTTGACTTTAAGCCCTTCTATTGGAGTGCGTGGCATCTGGCTAGACCAAGATTTGGATGCTAACTTTACGGGAGGAAACCTGGGAGCTGGGATTTTTTCAAAAAATTCAATCAACCTCAAAGGTGGGGGGCTACGAACAGGACTCTCTACAAAATGGGATATTTGTTACGGTTTTAGTCTCTTAGCATGGTCAAATTTTGATGTTTTATGGACTTATCTCGATGTTTCTCAGAGATCTATCGCAAACTCTGATGGAACAACTAGAGATGCCACCAAGGATGCCCTCTATACAGTCATCCCTGTATTCGAATGGTTTCTAGGAGCGAGATGGGAAAGGAAGGTTTGCTGCACAAATGTTAGTGCTCGGGTTGGATGGGAAGAACAGTACTTTCTAAATGCAGTACAGTTCAATATGCTTACTGAAAACACTACTGCACCCTCTCCAATAGCTCACCAAACTGGTGGTTTAGGTCTTGGAGGCCTAACAGCCGGCCTCTCAATCGGCTTTTAAAAAAAGGATTCGTTTTTATCTAGCCACTCATTAGAATTCTCCCATACCACAAACGAATGGGAGAATTCTAATGTACCGTCCACTGACTCTAATTTGTGCCGCTCTTGTATTAAGCTTTGCACACCAAATTGTAGCTAATGAATACATCGAAAACAAAGCCCAAGAATACTGCGAGGACTTTGAAAATTGGGTCGAGATCTGTGAGCCCAATACATATCTTTACAGCTATGGAGCCGAATGCGCGCCTCAAGTGTGCAACCCATGCTGCTGGAACCTGTATGTGACAGCTGATTATCTCTTTTGGCAAGCGCGCTCCGATGAACTCCCTTACACGATTTCGCAAACAGCGATACCAGGTCAGTTAAATGCTTATAAAGTTGAAAATATTGAACCTGGATTTGCATCGGGAGTGCGCATCGGATTAGGAACAATACCTCCATGTTTCGATTGTTGGTATTTTTCAGCAGAATGGACCTATTACCACGGAAATTCCACTGATACAGCTCAAGGAGGATTCCTTATTCCTATTTGGATAGATCCTACAGGCAATCCGTTTGTAACGTTGGCAGAAGCGGATTATACTATCGATTTAAATATCGCAGACTTCTCCCTTGAACGTACATTCTGTCCCATGAAGAGGCTTATGCTCAGCTCCTCTATTGGATTGCGCGGAATCTGGATGGATCAAGATTTGAATGTAAATTATGTAGGAGGAGACCTCGTAACACCGATTTTATCAAAAAATTCCATCGATCTTAAAGGGGGCGGGATTCGGGCAGGACTTTCAACACAATGGAATGTTTGTTATGGAATCAGCTTATTAGCATGGTCCAATCTTGATATTTTATGGTCGCATCTTGATATCTTTCAGCGAGGTATTCAAACTAATGGTGCCACAAGAAGTTCTATTAAGAATGCCGTTCGAACCGTAACTCCGATGTTTGAAGTGTTTTTAGGGGCAAACTGGGAAAGGAAAATTTACTGTACCAATGTCTGTGCGCGCGTAGGGTGGGAAACACAGTACTTTCTGAACGGGGTACAAATTAATCAATATACAACAAGAGACTCGGCTGCTCCTGATGATACGATGTCAGCACACCAAACAGGTGGCCTCGCCCTTGGTGGCTTAACAGCGGGTGTATCAGTCGGATTCTGATCCATGAACATCGTATGAGAGCAGATCGATCAGCTCGGAGCGCGAGAACTTCTTGAGCACGCCCTGATCATCTGCTGTCACGATATCCTCTAGAAGCTGCCCTTTCTTGGTGATCATCTTGTCGATCTTCTCCTCAATCGTCCCTTTTGTGATGAGCTTGTAGACCTGCACACCCCACTTCTGTCCCATCCTGTGGACACGGTCGATCGCCTGATTTTCGCGCGCCGCGTTCCACCATCGATCGTACATGATCACAACGCTTGCAGCGGTCAAGTCGATCCCCAAACCGGCAGCTTGGAGCGAACCAATAAAGACAAGACAATCAGGATCTTCCTGAAACCGTTTTAACTCATCGCGTCGGTTAATCGTATCGCCACGAATTTGAGCGAATCCCCACCCACGTTCTTTAATATAATTTTCCATGATGTCAAGCATGTAGAGATATTGTGAAAAAACGACAACTTTTTGACCACTCTCACGCGCCTCCTCAAGTAAATCGACAAAAAGATCCCACTTGCCCGATGTGTATTTTTTATAGTTTTTGGGATCCTTCTCAACAAGCGCGGGGTGGTTGCAAATTTGTTTTAAGCGCGATAGCAATGCAAAGACATGCATAAAACTCACTTTTGTGTCGCGATCTCTAAGCTGCGTGATCAATTCATCACGATTTGCAGACAAACTATCTTGATAGAGCGTCGCTTGCTCAGTTGAAAGATCACAATACGATTTATCTTCGCTTTTCTCGGGCAGCTCTTGTAATACCTCGCTCTTGCGCCGCCTTAAAACGAAAGGACGGATCAATTGAGTAAGTAGAGTCTTTTTCTCCTCATCGAGATCTCGCTCGATGGGATTGACAAATAGCTCGCGAAAGCGCGCTTCAGAGGGCATATAGCCAGGAAGCACGATATCAAAAAGAGCTTTGAGCTCTCGCAAATTATTCTCGATGGGTGTTCCTGTCAAACCGATCCGCATCCGTGCCTGAACATGGGTAAGGGCGCTATGGACACGACTCGTAGCGTTTTTTGCGACCTGGATTTCATCGAATACAGCAACTTCAAAGGGGATTTTTTCGATCGCAGCCTTCTCCATACGAAGAATCCCATACGTGGTGAGAATTACCCCCTCCTTGGGAAGGCGTTTCAACGACCGCTTTAGCCCATGAAAAGTATGCACTTTTATTTTGGGTAAAAAAGTTTCCAGCTTATCCTGCCAATGGTAGATGACCGACGTTGGACACACGACCAAAAAGCGTTTCTTCTCATCATCTTTTTGATTAAGCGTCGCAGCTATCAAAGCCATCGCTTGGTGGGTTTTTCCTAAACCCATGTCGTCGCAAAGCAAAGCGGAAAGTCCGTTCTTATACAAAAACCAAAGCCACTGAAGTCCTGTGTGCTGATATTGCCGAAGCTCACTCTCTAATCCGCGTGTATTAGCTTGCTCATGTGAACTAAATTCACGCAGTTCGCGAAGTAAATTACGTGTAATTTGGGAGGTAGCATCCCCCTCAGGAGGTCCTAACAATGAAAAGGTGGCGTCGAGTTTAATAAATTCGAGTGTGGTCAACTGCACCGTTTGTAACTCGGAATGCACAGGATTAGTTAACTCACGGATCCATTGATAATCTTGATCGCGCAGATCGAGAAGCCCCCCATCTGTAAAGAGGTAGCGGCGCTTTTTCTCATACCCAGCAGCAATTTGTGAGACCGGAATCGTCCCGTTTTCGGTTAGAAATGCCAGCCGAGCTTTAAGCCCACCACGCCCTGTACGCACGAGGTAGCTCACCTCTAGGTCGGATTTTAACGGCCTTTTCAAACGTGGATCCATCCTCAGAACGTACTTCATAAGCTGAGGTAAATCATCAAAGAGAAAAGTCGCAAGCTCATCGTGGCCAATCACCTGTTCCTCTTTATATTCTTCAGGCAGACGCATTTGAATCGGGAGCTCACAAAATCCTTCCCCCTCCTTAAAGATAAATTCTCCAAAGAAGCGTACTCCCTTATCTCCCTTGTAAACCGGCTTGACATGTACAGATGTTTGCGATTTTACAGTCAGCTCCAATCCACGCTCCTGAATCGGAAGATTCGTGGCAAAAAACTGAGGAATACTTTCGAGCTCCTCTTGATTTTTTTTGATGAAGCGCGAGACATTGGGCGCTAAAACCTCAATCCCGGGACGTACCATTAGTCCTGAGCGGGCGTGTTGCTTAGAGAAAAATCCGAGCTTTGAGTAGTAGACCCACTCTCCAAAATCGTGTGTATCTGTCGATTCAGCATGCGCTTTGGTATGGAATCGAAGAGAGCCTTCCTTTGAAACCGAATAGGTTACATGCGACTCGATACTCGCTAGGTGGGTTTGGAATCCCTCCTGACCATTTAGCCAAATGCGATGGTGGTTGACAAAAGTGGAGACCTCGGGAGGGGAGAGAACTCTTTCTGTTTGCTCAAACAAGACATCTTCAACTTGAAAAAAACCGCGATCAGGGAAAAATGCCCACTCCTTAAATAAAACGACCCCTGGTTGTTGTAGATCTCCTTTTTCAAAGAGATAAGCAGCAAAATGCCAGTTCCAATCCCCATCAAAAAACATCGAATATGAGAGCTTGATAGGAGGCTGGTTAACTGGAATAAACGGAACAATCTCATCAGCATAATCTGCAAGAAGTTGAAGTGCATCTTCCCCTTCAAGGAAGGTGTACCCTAGTAGAGACTCATCTGCTCCAAAAGAGAAACCTACCCCACTCACATATTCCCATTTCCCAATTTTTTTCGTCTCCTCTCCCTCAATTTTCGGCCCCTCTTTGCCGTGCTCGATACTAAAAGAGAGGTTTTTTGGATCAAAAGAGATCGACTCGATCTTTGTTGCGCCCCGAGCAAAGAGTTTTAAAGGGCTTTCAATACTCGGTAGAGTGGCAATCACTTTTTCAAGATCGCGTGGTCGCAACTTCCAGAAGATATCAAACTCGGAAAAAGAGACGTTAATGTGTAGCGGAAGTCCATCGATCTCTTTAAATGCGATCGTTGCACTGTCTTGGTGAGCAAGCGCCCACTTGGCAAGATCGGACCAAAAAGAGAGGGCGTAGCGTAAATTGGGGCTAGGTCTCCCTTCACGCCACCAAGTGATCTCCTCTTGAGAGACATTGGAAAACTTGATCGAATTTTCAGGCGTTTCGCGCGCACGCTCTTCTATCCATCCCTTTAGCAGTTGCTTGCCAACAGCACTTTTTGCTTGGATGGAGAAGGCTATTTCATTTTCAAACTGGTAATGCCCCTCGTAGCCTGTATGATCAGCACTAAGAGCACATAGAGCATTCCAAAAAGCATTCTCGAAGCGTAAGTGGAGCGGTTTTTGTTTATTGTTGAAGATCTTCAGATAAGCTGTAGCTAAATGGACACACCCATTTTCATCTTCAGAAGGGCACGAACAAAAAGCATCACACACGCCGCCTTTATCGTTTAGCTGAAGAAAGGGCCAAAAGGATTCTTTGTGCTCGGGATCGTAGACCTCGATTTGATAGGTCGCATTCGAGAAGTTCACATCCCTAACAAGCCCTTGTTCAAGAGCCTGCTCGGCATCGGATCTGTAGAGTTCAAACTCCATAACCCATCATTCTAATCAAAAAAAAATTAGAAAAGTAGTTTCAATGCAAGTGTCACAAGAATGGTGCCATAAAATATACTCTTAACAGGCCTAAAGCCAAATACTTTATATAAAACATTGAGTATGCATAACACAATCAATGCAGGATAAAAGACCTGTAAAATCGGTCCAAGAAAGGCAGAAATCCCACCGAACTGCAGAGTTGAAATAAAGAAAGATATCCCAAGGGTCACTAAAAGCGCAACCTTGTAGGAAAGTTTTTCTTTGAAAATCGTTTCATGCAAGAACTCAGCAAAAACAACAGTCAAAGCAATCTCTGTTGTCAAGCAGGCAAAGCAAACTGCAACAGAGGCGATCATCCCCGCATTAGGACCGAGGAGCTTGTATGCAAGCGTCCCAATCATCTGATCGCTCGATACACCGGCTAATTCAGCACTAAAGCCAGCTGCTAAGTATGAAAAACTTAAATAAACAGCTGCAAGCAAAGTTGCTGCAATTACACTCCCATAAAAGGCGATAGACAGTAAGTGGCGCCCAATATCATTCGGCACATCCTTAACTGCGCGCCCCATGCGGAGACTATGCAACACGATCGATGAAAAGAAAAACGTCGCAAGCAGATCCATGGTACTGTAGCCTACGAGCAAGCCCTGTGAAAAGGTTTCGAAGCTCCCCAAAGAGGAGGGTCCGGGAGCTGATATTCCAAAAAAGCCTTTTACAATGATTAAGGCAAGCGAGAGCAATAAAATCGGCGTCAAAACATACCCGAGCAAAGTCAAAATGCGACTTTGCCGCATGGTAAACAAGAAAATGATGATACAGCTAATCAAGCTAAACGTCGTTAAGTTCATCCAGGTCAATCCACACGCGCAAAGCGTCGAAAAAGAAATGGTGATACAACGTGGAAGGGCACCAAGAGGCCCAATCAAACCCAAAATCATCGCCATGAGAAGAAACCCAGGAATTTTGCCTATGCGTCGGAAAAAATCGACGTAATTTCCATTATAGAGGAGCATTGCCAAGAGACCCATTAAAGGGACCAAGACAGCCGTGATGATAAGGCCTGAAACACCAAAGAAATTTTTATCTTGAGTGCTTTGACCAAGAGCAAGAGGAAAAACGACGTTTCCAGCTCCAAAAAACATCGCAAACATAGCCAAACCCGTGGACCATACACTTGCTTTTTTTTGTTCGGTGGACTCTAAAGTAGTTTCCATCGTTAACCCTTAATACTTAAAACATTTGACATACAGTGTACATGAAAATCTAAAAAAGGGCAAGAGCTGAGCAGATTGGGCACGCCTCTACTTCGTGCCCTCTCGCCGGACAATATTTCCGGGCATAAAGAATAATTTGAAGATGAGCGCGTCCCCACTCACTTTTGTCAAAGAGTCTTTTCAAATCTTTCTCAACTGCCTCAACACTCTTTCCTTCAGAGAGCCCCCACCGGTGAGCGCAGCGATATATGTGTGTATCTACTGGAAAGGCGGGCAAATTAAAGGCCTGGACCATCACAACAGAAGCGGTCTTATGACCAACCCCAGGCAGAGCCTCGAGCTCTTCGAATGTCTCGGGTACTTGCCCCTCATGTCGCTCAATAAGGAGCTGAGAAAGTGTGTGTATTGCCCGCGCCTTTTTCGGAGAGAGGCCTATCGGCCTAATAATTTTTTGAATCAGAACAACAGTTAATTTGACCATTTCTTCAGGAGTGGAGGCTTTGGCAAATAGCTCTGGCGTGATCCGGTTGACCATCGCATCGGTCGATTGAGCAGAGAGTAGAACGGCGATTAAAAGGGTGTAGGGGCTTTCATGCTGAAGGGGAATCGCCGGATCTGGAAAGTATTCATTTAAAATGCGTCTAACAACGTCTACTGTCATTTCCCGATACAAAATTGTGAGAAGATCGACGATAGTAGATCTTCTGTGATATTTGTTCCAATAATGCGTCCCAGTCCGTTCAACGAAGAGCGAATATCTGCCGATAAAAACTCGGGAGAAAGCCCAACATCCAACCCCTCAATGACTGTTTGTAGTGCATCGCTAGATTCCCTTAGCGCCTGTTCATGACGCGTTTTTGTAATCAAAACTTCCTCTTTAGGAGGAGCACCGGCGCTCCAGATCAACCTATCTATTGTCTCTTTTAGTTGACCAAGCCCACTCTGCTCTTTTGCTGAAAGCTCAACCTCATAGGAAAAAGAAGACGAGCATTCTGATTTTTTGGGAAGATCGACCTTATTCCACACAACAATCGTCTTTTCTTGCGGAACGGTTTTGAGAAGCGCGTGCTCTTCCTCCCCAAGCTCCTTGGCAGCGTCTATCACAAGGAGAATCAAGTCAGCCTCCTCAAGCGCTTGGCGAGAGCGGCGAATTCCCTCTTTTTCAACAATCTCATCGGTCTCACGAATCCCCGCCGTATCGATTAAGCGAAAAGGAAGCCCCCCAATTGTCATCTCTTCTTTAAGAATATCACGCGTTGTCCCGGCAATCGGTGTGACAATCGCACGGTCGTGTTGAAGAAGTGCATTCATAAGCGACGACTTGCCCGCATTCGGAGCCCCTGCAATGCATAGCGAAATCCCTTGCTCGAGCTTCTGTCCATCGTGGAACGTTTTGATAAGATGCTCCATTTCATCCTTTAAGCGATTCAAATCAGCGAGAAGCTCCTCTTCAGAGGTAAAAGCAAGACCCTCATCAGGAAAATCGACCCAAGCCTCCAAAATAGCTGCTATCCGCGTGAGCTCTTCCTGGTACCCACCCACCTTTTTTGAAAGCCCCCCTTCCAAATGCTTACTTGCGAGGAAAAAAGCGTGCTCGCTTTTCGCACCAATCACCTGTTGAACCGCTTCCGCCTGGGTCAAATCAAGCTTGCCATTCATAAACGCTTTGAATGTAAATTCTCCAGGTTCAGCTGCGCGGGCGCCAGCGACAAGGGCCGTCTCCAAAACTTTTCGTGAGGCGATCATCCCCCCATGACATTGGAGCTCAACGGTGTCTTCTCCAGTGTATGATTTAGGCCCGCGCATGATAAGTAAAAGAGCCTCATCAACACGATTCCCGTCTACGTCATTCACAACTCCAAGATGAGCTGTGTGGGAAGTAAAAGAAGCGACAGATCGAGAAAAGATGCGATCAGCAACTGCTACGGCATCCTTTCCAGAAATCCGGATAATACTGATTCCCCCTTCACCTGGAGGCGTCGCAATCGCAGCAATCGTTTCACCCGCTTGAAAGGGGTGGTGAATAAACTCCATTTACATCCTTTTTTAAAACGGATATATTCTAATACAATGAAGTTTCTAATCCCAATCTTTTTTGTATTCAGCACTTTGCCGTTAATGGGCGCCGATGAGGATATTGAGATCCTCCGAGAGCTCATCTCGTCTACTCAAAAAAGTTTGACAGCCCAAAAAGAATTATTGACAGCTCTTGTAAAACTCAAGAATGCCAGGAGCGCTTTCATTGAGGATCCAGAGAGCCGTAAACACGCAACAGAGCTTGTAAAAGCCGCCATACTTATCCAAAAACAGATTGAAAATGAGCACCTCGCCCACCTCTTCTCTTCCGATTTTTTGACAGAAATTCATTTTTTTAACCAACTAGCCAAACCGTGAACGAACCTCTCCTTTATATAGATAGACAAACGGGTGAGACAAAAAAAGAAGCGATTTACGGCGAGTCTGCCCTCCGTTTTTTATACAGCTCCTCTTTCGGCCGATTTATAGCCCACATCA
Organism: Chlamydiota bacterium; assembly: GCA_021772455.1. Classification (GTDB taxonomy): domain Bacteria; phylum Chlamydiota; class Chlamydiia; order Chlamydiales; family JAAKFR01; genus JAJACP01. Next base: position 92,061 of record JAJFLY010000019.1, on the reverse strand, counting down.
TCTCATCCAACTCCCTTGTATCGAGTCTCTATGGATGGTGGCAATCGCTCCCCCTTACGAAAGGTAAAATCGCTCCCTTTGTAAAAAAATTCGGTGTCGATGCGTCTGAATTCGAAAAGCCCCTTGATGCCTACGACTCTTTTAACGCATTTTTTTCCCGCAAACTGAAACCAGGAGCACGCCCGCTTGGAGAGGGGATCGTCCTTCCAGCTGATGGGCGCTACCTCTTCTTCCAGAACATCGAGACGTGCGACGGCTTTCTTGTGAAAGGGAAGAAATTTTCTCTTACGCAACTCCTTATGAATGAAGAGCTCTCCGAGCACTACCGTGAGGGGAGCATGGTTCTTTCAAGGCTTTGCCCAACCGACTACCACCGCTTTCACTTCCCAAGTAACTGCATCCCAAGCGTTCCCCGATTAATAAACGGCCCCCTCTATTCAGTGAATCCCATCGCTGTAAAGCAACGGATCGAATTACTTGCAGAGAACAAAAGGGTGATAACCAGTTTACAAACCGAACAATATGGTGAAATTCTTTTTATAGAAATTGGCGCGACAAATGTCGGTTCTATCCATCAAACCTATACGCCTGGTAAAAATTATAAAAAGGGTGATGAAAAAGGTTATTTCTCTTTTGGAGGCTCATCAATAATACTTCTCTTCGAACCTGGTAAGGTTAAAATCGATTCAAATTTATTAACTAACTCTTCTCAAGGCATTGAAACCCTATGTCTTTTCGGCCAATCACTAGAAAACTAGCCAAAATAAATTTTAGCTTTTATCTAAACTAATATTTTTGGTATCACTTATGGTGTGTTTATAATAATTGCTGTGATTACTCTCGCCCTTACTGCCTACCTCACATTTCGTGATTGGATACGCATGCCAAACAACACAATTCAAAAAAATATTAAAGCTGCCTCTCAACATATCTTGTTAGGAAACTGGAAGCAAGCGCACGAACTCCTCGCCCCCCTTCTTGCGAGTGGACGTGGAGGGAAAGAGGCCACCTATTACTCTATCCAAGTTCTGCGGGGAACACGTTGTTTCAACGAAGCCCTTAAAATGGCTACAGAAGCTGCCAGAGAATTTCCCGAAGAACTGCTTTTCAGAATGGAAGAGGGCTTAACCCTCCTTGAGATCGACCGCCCAAAAGAAGCCCTTGAAGCTTTTAAAGTATGCGCTCCCATCATGCGCGGTGAGAGTGATATTCTCGCATTAGCATCCGCATTGAATCAAGCGGGACACCCATCACAAGCCTTTGATTTGTTAGAGCCTTGGATTAAAAACACTCAGAACGGAGAACTTATAGCCCTCGTTGGGGAGACCTACTTCGAAAGAAAGCTCTTCCAAGAAGCAGTCCGCTACTACGAACACGCTTTTGAGCTTAACCATAAAACGCACCAGGTTTCCATCCAGTGGGGCCACGCCTTCCGCAGGCTCGGCAACCTCTCTGAAGCGGAGAAAATTTTCCGCACCCTTTTAGAAAAGAACCGTGCCGACCTAAAAGCTACGCTCGGCCTCGGCTTATGCTTGCAAGAAAGAGGACATTTCCAAAAAGCGCTGCTTATCTACCAATCGTGCGGCGCATGGGAGCAAAAAGATCCAGCTTTACTCCAGCAAGCCGGACTATGCGCCCTCAGAACACAGAAATGGGCCTATGCGGAACACTATCTCTATGAGGTGATCCAGAACCCCGAACCCGAAGCACCCCTATTAGCTTCCTACGCCTTTGCGTTGGAAAATCAACATAAGTGGCAAGAGGCCGAGCAAGTATACCTGCAATTGCTCAGGCTTTTCCCATCCTATCCTCACGGCTACCGGGCACTTGCATGGATGTTCGGCGTTGGCCTTTCCAAAACGCTTTCTCCTGAGCAAGGGGTCAACTTCGCCCACATCGGTTTAAAATTAAAAAACGACCCTACATCGTTGGAAGTTCTAAGCGCCTGTGAAGCTCGGGTGGGCAATTTTGAGAAAGCCTATTACATTCAGATGAGCCTGGTGAAGCAGGATGAATCTCGAGAAGCTCGAGCCCGCAGACAGCAAGCCCTTAGAAATTTAAGAAAGCAACATCCACTCGAAGGACAACACGTCACCCGTTCTCTTGTAGCATAACTTGAAAAAGAGTATGATGCTTTACTTAATAGTAAAGTAGATAGAGACGATATGTTTGGATTTTTAAAGATTTTTTTTGGTACTTCTCAAGAGAGGACCGTAAAGCGGTTCGATAAAATTGTAGCGCAAATCAATCAATGGGAAGAGAAATACCAAACCCTATCTGATGAAGAGATTAAGGCCAAAACAGCTGCATTTAAGCAACGTTACAAGGAGGGCGAATCGCTCGATCAGCTCCTTCCCGAGGCGTATGCCCTTGTCAAAAATGCCTGCCGCAGACTGATCGGCACCGAAGTGCACGTCTCTGGCTACGACCAAAAGTGGGACATGATCCCCTACGATGTGCAGATTATCGGCGCAATCGCGTTGCACAATGGTTTTATCTCCGAGATGCAGACGGGTGAGGGAAAAACACTTACTGCCACCATGCCCCTCTATTTAAATGCCCTTACAGGGGAGCCTGTCCACCTCGTAACCGTGAATGACTACCTTTGTAACCGGGATTGCCAATGGGTTGGATCGGTCCTTCGCTGGCTTGGACTCTCAACAGGGGTTTTGACCAACGCGACGCAACAAAATTTACGCAAAGAGATCTACCAAAACGATGTTGTCTATGGAACTGCCTCTGAATTTGGTTTCGACTACCTGCGCGACAATTCATTGGCTTCAACCGGCGCTGAACAAGTTCAGCGGGGATATTATTTCTCGATTGTCGATGAAATCGATTCGATTTTGATCGATGAAGCGCGTACACCCCTCATTATTTCAGGACCGGTTCCTAAAAGCGTCCAGATGTATGATAAACTCATAGATGGGGTCGCAGCACTTGAAAAAACCCAGCGCGACCTATGTGGGCGCTTTGCAACTGAAGCGCAAAAGGTACTCGCCCCTTATTTACAAGCCGAAGAGCTTCCAAGCGATAAAAAAGAGATCGGAAAGATCCGTGAAGCGTGTCGTCGCCTATGGCTTGTAAGCAAAGGAACCCCCCACAACCGCGTTTTACGCCGCACACGAGAAAACCCTGACTTACGTAATGAGATCGATAAGTGGGATATCTACTTTCACTCAGACCAGAATAAGGAAGAGAAGCTCGAGACAATTGCAGAGCTCTACATCGTCGTCGATGAAAAAGGAAGCGATTTCGAACTTACCGATAAGGGGATTAATTCCTGGTCTACAGTGACCGGGGGCGCTGAAACCGACTTTGTCATGCTCGACCTTGGATATGAATACGCAAAAGTAGATGAGAATAGCTCCCTTAATGATGAGCAAAAATTAGAGGCCAAGCTCGCCCTCAACGAAGAGGATGCCCACCGGAAAGAGCGTTCGCACAATATCCGGCAGCTTCTACGCGCCCACCTCCTAATGGAGCGTGACATCGACTATATTGTGCAAGACAGCAAGATTGTCATCATTGATGAAAATACGGGACGCCCACAGCCAGGACGTCGCTTTTCTGATGGACTCCACCAGGCGATCGAAGCAAAAGAAGGGCTCGAAATCCAGCGCGAAACACAAACGTATGCCACAATTACCCTACAAAACTACTTCCGTCTGTACGACAAGCTGGCTGGAATGACTGGAACGGCAATCACCGAAGCGAACGAGTTCAAAGAGATCTACAAGCTCGAAGTTCTGCAAATCCCCACTTATAAAAAGTGTGTCCGAGATGATTTCAACGATGAAATCTATATGACCGAACGTGAGAAGTATAATGCGATCCTAACCGAGATCAAAGAAGTACATGAAAAGGGGCGGCCGATTTTGATTGGAACCGAAACCGTTGAAGTTTCCGAGAAGCTTTCGCGCATTTTACGCCAAAACCGCATCGAACACACCGTCTTGAACGCCAAGCACCATGGGGATGAGGCTGCAATTATTTCTCAGGCGGGTCACAGAAGTGCCGTCACCGTTTCGACCAACATGGCTGGTCGAGGAACAGATATTAAGCTCAAAGAAGATGTCGCCAAAATTGGCGGTTTGCATGTAATTGGAACAACACGTCACCAATCGCGTCGAATCGATCGGCAGTTACGCGGACGTAGTGCACGCCTTGGCGACCCTGGTTCATCAAAATTCTATATCTCCTTCGAAGACCAGTTGATGCGCCTGTTTGCCTCACCGAAATTAAACACGCTAATTCAGCGCTTCCGCCCACCAGAGGGTGAACCGATCTCCGCAAGTATTTTGAATCGTTCGATTGAAACTGCTCAAAAACGGGTTGAGGGGCGCAATTATACCGTCCGAAAACATACTCTTGAGTACGACGATGTGATGAATAAGCAGCGTCAAGAGATCTATGCTTTCCGCAACGAAATCTTACACAGCAAAGACCTTTTACCTAATGCGCGCGAACTATTGACAAACGTTTGTGAGATGGAAGCGAGTGAATACTTCAAAGCGCGCTCTCAAGAAGGTGGCTGGGATGCAGAAGGGTACCGCCAATGGTTGATCAACCATTTCCCGGTCAATTTTGAGGATGGATACTTTGATAGTGACCATGAGACAATAGAGGAGCTCGAGCAAAAAGCTGCAGAAAAAATCATTGAAGCGTTCGAAAACAAATACGCTCATGAGAAAGCAAAAGCGCTCGAAGGGAACGCCAACATAAATGGTGAAATGCTCGCTCAGAATGCTGTACGCGCCGTTATGATCCATAAGGTCGACGAGCTGTGGCAAGAACACCTGCTCACCATGGACCACTTGCGCTCAGAGGTCTCCCTGCGTACCGTTGCTCAACGCGATCCACTTCTCGAGTTCAAACACGAAGCTTTTCGCATGTTCCACGAACTTACCCACAACCTCCATGTCGAGACCGCACGCAATCTCTTCAAAATCGAGATCTCCTCCATGCATCCAGGTCTCTTCCAAGAGCTACTCAACCAGATCAATCTTGAAACCAACAGGATGATTTTTGACGATCTCACAAATCAGCCGCTTCAGTCTAATAATTCTGAGGAGCCCCTCCGTAAAGAGCGCGCTATCCCAGTTGTCGTCGTCCCAAAAGTGGGGCGCAACGATCCCTGTCCTTGCGAAAGCGGTAAAAAGTACAAACGTTGCTGCGGGCTTGCCGAAGAGCCTGGCTAAAACAGACACGTATAATTTTTCTTAAAATAAACTTACGATTCAAAAATAGTTTCGAGAATTGTTTCTCAACGTGATTTCCAAATCACAACTCTACAATTTCTTATGGGCGTCTATAAATAAAATTTATATTTTCTTTAAAGAAATCCCTGCGTATTGTAAGTTTTCTGTTAACAGTATTTAACCATACATGACAAGGAGCAAATATATGTTGAAACGTATGAGCTTATTAGTCCCTCTATTCGCCTTATTGACTTTCCCCTTGTTTGCGGAAAAAAAATTAGTCGATTTAGACCCCACTATCATCTTGGTCCATCTGGATAGAAATATAAATGAAATCGATAAAGCAGAACTCGACCAAGGCACCACGCGCTGCTTTTATTGCAGACGAGCACTGAATCCTAAAAATACATGTGAGTACCCAACGAACTCGCTTGCCTAATCGCTACCGAAGAGCGCGCCATCCCAAAAAAAGAAGTGGGATGGCCCCTAAAAAGTAGAACATGGCCAAACTCTGATTCCACTCGAGAGTAAGTATTCCGTCGGATGAGAAGAGCATGAGAGCGAGTCCGAAAAGAAAAAAGACCACTCCTGGCAACAAAAGGAGCAGAGCAACCATCTCACGTTTCGTTGAGGTTGAGAGCTCTTCTTCGTTTTTAGGCGAGTCGGCCTCTTCGCCCAAAGATTGATTCCACTCGTCTTCACTGACTGCGATGTCTTGATTAAAGGCATGGCCGTAAGGGGGAGTGGGGACACTTTTATCGAGAGGATCGGCATTTTGAAATGGACTTGCAAACCCTTGAAAGGGGTTGCTATTATCGCCATGCTTCTCTGGAGTAAGCGAGAGATCCACCCCACAATAGGGGCAATTTGCGAGATGAAGCGAAACGCTTCCATCGCAATTCCAACACAGACGTTTATCATTTTTCTTTGTCATACACTTTAATCTTTACATAAGAGGATAGGAAAATCAAAGCATTTTCCATCCCGGAAAAAATAGTGACTTCAGGTATAGTAGAATACTATTACCAGAAAAGATGAGTCTCTATGAATAAGCAAACATTTGACTGTATTATTATTGGAAGTGGACCTGGGGGTTATGTAGCAGCCATTCGAGCAGCCCAAAGAGGTTTAAAAACAGCCCTAATTGAATCGCGCGAGGTCGGGGGAACCTGTCTAAACCGAGGTTGCATCCCCTCCAAAGCTCTCATCGCAAATGCTGATGTCCTGCGTAAGATACAAGAAGCCAATAAGTTTGGCATCTCTGTTGAGCAGGTTTCCTTTAACTACGCAGATATGAAAGAGCGTAAAGATGCGGTCGTCGATAGTATCCGAAATGGCCTTGAAGGACTGATTGCCAGCAACAAAATCTCCGTCTTTAATGGCTATGGAAGGATGATTTCCCCACACGAAGTGGCGATCACCGGAAAAGATGAAGCGGTGCTAGAAGGCAAAACGATCATTCTTGCCACAGGATCTGAACCTCGAGCTCTACCTGGAATTCCCTACGACCACGAGCGCATCCATGATTCCACCTCTCTTCTTAACATCACTGAGCTTCCTAAAAAAATCGTAATTGTTGGCGGTGGGGTGATCGGGAGTGAATTCGCCTGCCTGCATAACGCTTTTGGCGTTGATGTCACCATATTAGAACTCCTACCAAATATCCTTCCAACCGAAGGAAAAAACGTCTCTGATACCTTGACCACCTCGTTTAAAAAACAGGGCATCAAAATAGAAACAAGCGTCGTCGTGGAGCGAGTTGAACACCTGGAGAAGGGATTGAAGGTCCACGTTGCCGACGGACGTACTTTCGATGCCGACATAGTCCTAGTTTCTACCGGAAGAAAATTTAATACTGACTCAGTTGGGCTAGAAAAAGCGGGAGTGATTGTAGAAGACAATGGCTCGATTCCGACCGATGAAACAATGCGCACAAATGTCCCCCATATTTTTGCAATCGGAGACATCACGGGCAAGTGGATTTTAGCCCATGTTGCCTCCCACCAGGGAATGATTGCCGCAGACAACGCATCTGGCCATACAAACCGGATGAATTACAACGCCGTTCCCAGTGTCATTTTCACAAACCCTGAAGTGGGGTCTATCGGATTGACTCTCGAAAGAGCCATTGAACAGGGGTATGATGCTACCATCGGCAAATTCCCTTTCCAAGCACTTGGAAAATCGCAAGCAGCTATTGAAACAGAAGGATTTGCTCAAGTCATTACCGAAAAAACAACGGGACAAATCCTCGGAGCGCAGGTTGTCGGCTATGGGGCGGCAACATTAATCGCTGAAATGGCTGTTGCGATTGGAAACGAGCTTACTATTCACTCTATTAGCGAAACAATTCACGCCCACCCGACCATTGCAGAAGCGTGGATGGAAGCTGCATTCTTAGCAAATGACATGCCTCTTCATCTTCCACCAAAGGCAAAACGCTGATGACCGACCGTAAGCGTAGACTGAACGTCTTGCCCGAAAATCCCGATGCAAAAGAAGAGGGGAAAGCTGTTGGACCTGGCCGTTTTCCAAAGTGGCTCCATCGAAAGCTCCCTTCCGGCAATGCGCTGTGGAAAACACAAGGGATTTTATCCGAAAAACGCCTGCCCACCGTCTGCGAAGAGGCGAAATGCCCCAATCTTTTGGAATGTTGGTCGAAAAAAACAGCCACCTTTCTCGCAATGGGAAGCACCTGCACCCGCAATTGTGGTTTTTGTGATATTGACTTCGCCTCCAACCCCAAACCTCTCGCACCCGACGAGCCGCTTCGCCTAGCAGAGTCCGTGAAAGAGCTCGGTTTAAAACACGTGGTGATCACGATGGTTGCAAGAGATGACCTGCCCGATGGGGGAGCAGCCCATTTAGCAGCCATCATCAGAGCAATCAGGGAAAAATCTCCAACCTCTTCTATTGAAGTGCTCACGTCCGATTTTTTTGGAAACCCGGAGGCATTGCAAACAGTTTTAGACGAAAAACCTGAAATTTTTAATCACAATATTGAAACTGTAAGAACCCTAACACCACGAGTTCGCCATCGTGCCACTTACGAGCGCACCCTTGAAATTCTGCGATCAGTGCGTACATATTCTCCTAATTGTTTTGTCAAATCTGGATTAATGGTAGGCCTTGGAGAGAGTGAGAGCGAGGTTCAGCAAACGCTTCAAGATCTACATGATGTTGGATGCCAAATCGTTACAATTGGACAATACCTTCAAGCCAATCGTAAAAAACTCCGCGTGAAGAGTTTTGTCACACCAGAACAATTTGAAAGTTACGCTGCCTACGGCAAAAGTATCGGCATCAAGCATATTTACTCTGGCCCTTTTGTCCGTTCGAGTTACAATGCAGCCTCTTTATTTAACGAAACAAAGTCATTATGAGCGATCAAGAAAAAAAGAAAAGCTACCTATCTATTTTTGAAGACATTTCGAAAGCAAAGCCAACTCCCGAGGGGCAAAATGGCCACCGCTTCCCAGGAGAGGGGGAACAGGCGCACGTTTATGACGACAGCTCCTCCGAGTTAACCGATGAAATGGATCATGAAGTGCTCATGCATCGCGACGCACATTTTGGGGGTGATTTTAACGTCATGCTCACCTATTACCTGGAAGAGAATCTTGGTGTTCAACCCGATTTGGACTATGAGAGGATCTCCTACCTTGCCGAGGTTGAAAAACAACTCGGACAAGATCTAGCTCCAGTCGTTTTGTCAGCCGCTGAAGCCGAGAAAGTTGCTCGCTCCCGAAGAGCGTATGAAATGCTCAAAGAGATCTATGAAATGGACGAAGAGGAAGAAAAATACCCTTTCCCTCGCCTGATTGCCGATTTGATCCTAACAGAAAGTGAGGAGCCTGCCGAAGAGATCGAAGCAATTGTTGCCCAAGGAACACGTATTGTTCCCGAGTTGTTACAGATTGTGAGATCCGAGGAAGCGTACGACCCTCTTTTCCCCGGCTACGGATACGCCCCCTACCTTGCCCTTGTTTGTTTAGGCCATCTCAAAGACCCCTCATCTGTCATTCCTCTTTTCGAAACACTGGGAAAAGAGATGGTTTTCGATGAGGAGGTTGTGTTAGAAGCCCTTGCAGAAATTGGGGACCCCGCTAAGGAATTTCTCCTTAATATTATCAAGGGGCGCCCACTCACTCAAGATACAGTAAACGGTGCGTTTGCGCTGACAGTTTTTGCAAACCAGCTAGAGGTTTCGCTTGCTTGCTTGGAACAACTACAAGATGTTGAAGTGCGCAATAATTCTCTTTTAATGACTTATCTTTTATTTAATTGCGAAAGTGTTCAAGGGACACCCCACCAAGAAACCCTTACTAAAATGGCTCAAGATGCCTCCCTTCCATCGGATTTTCGCGAGGAAATAAAGAGCATGATCCACGACTGGCAATAAGTGCTTTTGGTGATTTTTGTTCCAGTTGGACAATCGCGAGCGAAGACACTGACCTTACCTCATAATTCGCTCCACCATGAAAAAGTCAATTGGGATTTATTTTCCGGTCACGCTTCTGGCTCAAGCATTCTTCTATATTGTGAAGTACAAATCGATTGAATTAGAATTGTTTTTAACTCCGTTCAGGAATATTACATACCTACCCTTTATAAGGGTGGGTATTATAATACCCGAAAGCAATTAGCCTGCACAAGAAGAGGTTGTACTGCATTCATAATTTTCATTTGCTCAAGAGGTGTGGTCATTTTTAATCCTACCTCTTTTTTAAACTCCGCTAATTCCTTTGCAAAAGACACCTCTCTTACTTCCAAAGAAAAAGAGACCGGTTGTTGTACCACTAATTTTCTTCCTTCCCATCCTAGGACCTCTATTTGGCTTTCTTTGAACATCCCTTTATGCTCATTGATTAATTTTAAAAACGGCTCTTCCCGCTCCGAATACCGCTTTAAAACTACAAACCTATCCGCATATTGGAATAACAAGGCATTTCTTTCTAAGAATCCACTCATCTTCACGAAAGAGGATAGGGCTTGGGAAAAAGGACCTGAGATTTTGATTATTTGAAGAGAGGGATCTTGTCCAAAGACAAGGGTTGCAATGAGGTCATCGAATAATAAAGGGAATTTTGCCCCATCTCCTCTCATCGCTGCTGATTTCTGTTCTGCTTCTGCTGCTTTTTCAATTGCTGCCTCTGCTCTCTTCGCTGCTTCATCTTTTACAACTTTAATTGCTGCTACTTCTTTTGCTGCTATGGATGCTAGGGACAGAATTAAATCTGCTCTTGCTGTAACTTCTGATGCTACGCTCTCCAATACCCCACTCTTTCTTGCTTTTTCTCTAAGTTCTTCAAGTGGCGCTGCTGCTTCTCCAAGCGCTGCTGCTGCTTCTTCAAGCGCTGCTGCCGCATTTACTGCTCTCTCTGCCGCATTTACTGCTCTTTTTACTTCTAGATTTGCATTTCTTCCTCTAATACCATTTGCTCTTATTACGTCTTTTGCTAGTGCAATTATTTCAATCAGTAGTTCAAACGATGATTCTCCTCCTGGTCTTAGAAATTCATCTGTTTTTCTTTGACATGCATTTTCTTTCTCTGTACCTATTACTATTGATCTTCCTATTACTGCTGTTGCTGCTCCAATTTCAACTGCAGCATTCATTGCTAATTCTTTAATTAATGTGTCTGCTCTTGTAATTGCTACTTCTTCCGCTGCTTCTGCAATTGCGGCTTCTTTCATTGCGGCTAAGGCTGATGATGTTGCTGCAGTAGCAGCAATAGCCTGCTCTTCAATTTCTTTTTTGGACACTTCTGGGGTGGGAGCAGACCTTTCTAAAATTCTATTTCTTAATGTGTTAACCTGGGCTGTCCATACGGTGTTACCATAGAGCTCTTTTACACAGTCTACTGTTGTTTTGATAGATTCATCTAGATCCACGAACGACTCAAAAGAAAGAGGAAAAAGTTGGAGAGCACTATCAATATCTTCTTTTTTTGTAATGAAAGATTTCAATCCTTCGAGTTCGAGTAGAGAGCCATGGATGCTTTCTATAGCATTGCAGTAAGTATCAATACGTTGATCCAGAACCTCTCGCACTTTAACTCCTACTGCAGCCTCTCTCGCATACTTATTATACAATAAAGGGAGACCAAACCCTATACACGCACTTATAAATCCTAACTTTGACCACTCGAAAGGAGCTTCTGCATCAGCTTGCACAGCCTCTATTTTTTTTCGCAGTCCGTCCCATATATCGATGGATTCCGCTGATGTCATGGCGCCTTTTCTTTTTCCTGTTAACACTAAGACATATGCCATAAGGTCTGATTGGCTTTTGTCTAGAGCTTCAAATTTTCCGGGCGTTGCCGCCAATCTAATTTCCTTATATTCCTTAGAAGATTCCTCTGAAAGAATCATTTTAATCACATTAATCGAGTCAAGATCGATTCCTTGAATTATTCTATTAATTAATTTTTTGTGACATTTTTCCACAACTTTTTTACTAAAGTTTTGGGCCATTGCATGATCTATTTCTGGGAGGTGCAAAAAATTTCCTATCTCAGGATGGGATACGGAAAGAAGAGCATTGATTAAGCTTGATTCTAGAGTTGCTCGCTCTAAATCACTTAAGTCTACTTCCTCAAAAGTCTGCTGCTCTATCAAGGGAAGCAAATCGTGCTCGAAACGGTCTTCAAGGAACATTTTATGCCCTGCATCTAAGACTTGCTTAAGTACAGGATGGAGTATCTCCTCTATTTGTACGATATCGCCTAAAACTCGGTCCCTTTGAATCGGGTATTCAAGGTCCACAAGGGGAATCACTCCCTTCAACCCCATCTGTATTAGGATCTCGCTTTCCCGCTCTTTTAAATCATTTTGACGCTTCGTTTTATCTCTCGTGTCGAGAAGGTCATCTATTTTCATCTGAGCAAGATCCGCTTCCTTCCTTGCAAGATCCTCTTCACATCTCTTTTTCATCTCTTGGAAAACTGGATCGTTGTGCTCTTCAAGTTTCTGAATGTCGTCTTTATTTCGCTGAATTTCGCCTTCAATGGTTTGAAAGCGAATCCCGCGCTCTTTTTGCTTTTCTTCTATCGCTTTTATTTCGATATATATACTGTCCTCAGAGTATTTAGTCATTCCCAGAAAGAACTGTTCTGTGGAGCCAAATAAGCGTTTTAACATCGATCCCAGCGCCCATTGACGACGAGCCCTTCCATTAACGATATTTTCGATGGGATCAACGACTAAAACTTTAGGATGGAGCGAGTGAACCAGGGACTTCAGAGCACATTCCATCCCCAAGGCAATCAGGGGGCCATTCGAATCATCAAATCCTGGATAATCGACGATCGTTAAGTCATCGCCAATATGCAAATTGGGACGGAATGTGTAGGACGTAGTAGCACCATGCCCGATCAGGCCTTGGGTTGGTGAGTCGTAGGTTCCATTTTCTAATCTCATTTTATCCCCTTTAAGAAAAGCAAAAGTGGTCGATTTTCCCGACCCTGTAGACCCTATAATGAAGAGGAAGGGCTTATTTTGACAAATCCCGGTGAAAGCATCGATCATCACCTGTTTCGTTTCCAATATGATGTGAGAAATCTCAGAAAAAGGGAGTTGTTCTGCATGTGCTAATCGAGCCTCATGAGTTTCAAGCCCTTTCATCTGAAGTAGATAGTCAAAGAGATGCAAATATCCCATTTCGAGTAAATCATCAAAATGGCAGGGGTAGGTGTTGGGAGAAGCTTTATTTCTGAGTCTTTGCAGCTTGTCTTTTTTGCCCTGGACCTTTTGCTCAAACATTTCTTTCGAAGTCATTTCTGGAGATCGAGACGTAGCAGGGGGATTGCGATCTCGAATGAATTTTTCTATTGCTTCTCTTCCAGAAGCAACGAGCATCCTTTTCGTAGCAATACTCATACCAAAATCGAGCGTTCCGACATCTTTTACATCAATAGGAACAATGCGGAATTTATTATAGGGATTTAAATCACGAATCGCTTCCTCGGTATTCATAACGGCATAGCAAATCCCTTCTAGGAGCTCCTTTACATTTTTGATAGGTGTTGTTTCCGGAGGTTTCGTTGAGGAGGAAAAGAGGCTAAATCCTAAGGTTTCTTTATTGAATTTTGGACATTCTCCCTCTTCTTTAAGATCGTCTTGTGTGAGATATCTTTTTTGATCAAAGGTTTCCATGGGCAAGTTATAGAGCATACCTCCATCCAAGAAGGATCCCCTTTCTGGCTTGTCAACCCGTTTTCTCGTCGTTCCCTCCACTTCTAAGACATGTATGGTATGAGGTTTATAGACCCCTGGAAATGACATGGAGATTTTCACCGCATCGACAATGATTATATCGCGAGAAGCGGGATCTTCAGAGCTCCAGTGATAAATTTTAGGGTTTGTCCCTATACGGGTTCCATAGACATGAAGGTGTTTATACTTATTGGGGTAAAGTTTAACAAGTGTAGCAAATTCTCCAAAAGTGAGATGGTCCTTTCCAAATTCATCTCGAGTAGCAAATCTGATTTTCTCTTCCATCCACACTCTAAAGACCTCTCCATCGCAAATCCCTGTGCATCGGTACAACTTTTGAATCTGATTTAGGGTAAAACCTAGAGGATTTTTAGCTACCCCAAGAACATCTCGAAGCGTTCGAATACTTTGGTACAAGGGATGTTTCTTAAATTCAGCAAGGGTTGTAGTAGCTAGTTTAGGATCGAGGAAATCCATTAAGTTGGTATCCATCAAGATTTTTTCCGATTCATTCATAGGGTAGCCTGTGGCAATCAATGCCGCTGTGATGGCCCCTGCCGATGAACCCGCGACCCTTCTTACCTCCTCGAGATAGCCCTGCTCGTTTAAATGGAGAACAGCTCCTAGAAATGCCGGTCCTTTAGCCCCTCCTCCTCGAAATACAAGGTTCCTGGGTGGATTGAAGTGCATGCGAGGAAATTGTTTTCTGGACTCCTTATTTAGCTTCAGATTTTTAAGCAAAAGCCGACAATCTAGTGCAACGGTACCATCTATATTTTTGAGCAGAGCAACAGGAGTGAAACCATCCTTATCAGAGGGATCTATTTTGGCACCTAGTGCAGCAAGAAGTTGAATGGCATCCAAATGGAGTCCTAGCGCTGCGTAATGGATCGGTTGCCTGCCTTTAGGACACTTGCATTTTATATTCGCACCTTTTTGAAAAAGGAGCTTGATAGACTCTAGCTCTCCTAAAGTGGCTGCAAAATTGAGCGGGTTAAGTCCCTCGCTATTCTCACCTTTTATGAGAGCTTGCTTAACCTCAGAGTTCTCTAGGAGATGTTTTAATGCGAGGTTTTGATTAAAATGGATCGCAACATGGAGAAGATTGCCGATCCCTTTGTATTCCGTCGTTAAAGGACATCTTTTTGCCCCTAGTAACTTTTCAATGCATGCAATCTCTCCTCGCGCTACTGCAAATCCAATACTGTCAAACTGGATCTTTCGATCCACTCCTAAAAAGATCGGACAATCTAGCTCGACCTCATTTATTTCGATCAATTTCTCAACAACCTCCGACTGGCCTGCTTGAATAGCCAGTTCCAAGGGAGTTTGACTTGCATGGTTTAGTTGATTGGGATCCTCCATCACATTGCACAATTCGGGAATCAAGTGAACACGTCCTGTTCCCGCAGCAATGTGTAGGGGGGTATTGCCTCTTCTATCAACCGAGTGGATATCGATACAATGCTGAATCAATCCAGAACTCCATTGCTCATTCTGCGCAATCGCATAAGTAGCAATGGTATCCCCCACATAAACGGCAAGCCTTGTAAGATCATCTCTTACACCTTCTCTAGAGAGAGTTTTCCATTGCCTGTCGTTGCAAGCAGTTAAGATCGATTGGAAGGCATATTCGCAAGAGTGCGGGAAATTTTGACGTTCTTGCCCAACAACAAAGTTAAAAATTTTTCCCAACCTCTTAAGGAGATCCCAATCCTCTCTATCGGGGTCAATATCTTGTTGTATCCGACATAACTTGACAGTTACCCTTCTTCCAAGAACCTCATTACTCCCAGCTGGCGCACCCTCTCCCGCAGTATCTGCTCGAACATCCCCATCTGAAAATCTTCGCGTTGGACTTGTAGCCATTTTTCTCTCCTAATTAGCAATATTGTGGTTTTCAAAGAGCGAAATCCCCAAAACTCTTGGCGTAAAAAAAAAATATTAGAGCATCAAACAATTAGAATATCAATATTTTTTGACAGAAAAATTGACTCTTATTCCACAGCCTCGAAAATGATCCGCTTTCCCCTAATAGCCCCTTATGATATCGTCGCGGATTAACGCCATAGGGGTATTTAGCGTGAAGCATCAAATTCTATTTTTCTTTGCAGCTCTTCTTCTTTTATGTACGGGATGTGCGACACGTACGACCGTTGTGAATAACATTTCTGAAAGAGAAGCTAATGAAATCGTGGTTCTCCTTGCAAGCAAAGGAGTCCACGCTGAAAAAGCAGAAGCTGCCACCGCTGCTGGTAGCACTGCTGCAACAACTTATGATGTATCGGTTCCTTCGAATCAAGTTACGGAGGCCATCGTTTTGCTGAATCAAGCCGGCCTTCCTAGAGTAAAAGGAACGAGTTTGCTTGATCTTTTTGGCAGCCAAGGACTTGTGCCATCAGATCTTCAAGATCGCATCCGCTATCAAGAAGGACTGTCCGCGCAGCTGGCAACCACAATTCGCAAGATGGATGGGATCATTGATGCCAATGTGCAGATCACGTTTCCTAAAGATGATGAAGAGACTAAAGAACAGCTCACAGCTTCGGTCTATGTGAAGCATCGCGGAATTTTGGACAATCCTAACAGTTTAGCGATTACAAAAATCAAGCGCCTTGTTTCAAGTTCTATTCCTGGTTTGACACCTGAAAATGTCTCTGTTATTACTGATAGAGCTCTATATGCTGACATCTCTTTAGATCCGATGAAACAGTTAGAAGAACAGCGTGACTTTACCGCGATTTGGTCGGTCATTGTTGCAAAAGACTCTGTCGCTCGATTCCGTTTAATCTTCTACACCTTCATCATCATTCTCTTCTTACTTGCCTGTGTACTGACATGGCTGATCTGGAAATTCTGGCGAGTGATCGAGACCAAGGGAGGCTTTTTCACCCTTCTCCATCCTCATCAGTATGAAACAGGTGATTCTAGTGAGAGCGAAGATATGGCTGAAGACGAAGGAGGAGGAGGTGAGAGTTGAAGCTTCAAGAAAAGGCTCTTCTCCACGCACTACTTAGCCACCCTTCAGGAAGAGAACACCTGCTTCGTTATCTTCCACAGGAGTTAGCTGAAGAAATACAACAGTGGCCCACACCCAAAAGCCACGATTTTTCAAAACTCTTGTCCCAAAAGACATGGGCTCGCTCGATGCACTATTCCTGGTTTTACGAACCTCTAAAAACGCTCACACCAGAAACTGCCCACCTTTTTCTCTCATTACTGCCGGAAAAAGAGGCCCGCGAGGTCAGTAAAATGTTATCTCTTTCCCCAAAACCTGTCTCTTACTCCCCATTTATGCATCCTTTCTTAATGGATGAATTTAAGAGAAAAGTTCAGCAAGGCGTCGAGGTCATCAGCGAAGATTATCTACCTCCATCGAGCTTTAATATGCTTCTTACGCTCAATAAAACCCAATTTTTCAATCTCATCGACCTTCTTGGAGTCCACGATCTCTCGGCCGATTTGCGCCAAGTTGTCAACAAGGAGCTTTTGCGGAAAATATACACAGCCCTTTCAGGCGAGCAGCTACGCTTTTTACACTACTGCTCAAAACAACCGATGAAATGGATCCCTCCCGGACTTGGACTCCTTGCATGGGACGGCTCGAAAGCAAAACTCCAACGGATGTTGCATGGACGCGGCCTTGCACGCTTGGGACGCGCTCTTGGCAATGAAGACGAGAGTCTCAAGTGGCACCTTTTACACAGGCTAGACACTGGACGGGCTGGCGTTGTAGAGAAAATTTTTAGGCAAAAACAGGATATGGCACTCATTCCTTACTTCAAAAACCAAGTGCTCCATATAGTAAAGCGGTACCAAACATGAAGTTTTTTAGCTTAATCGAAAAAGAAGATGTGCATATTGCACCGGAAAAAAAGACCATTCCGGCAAAGGAGTTCTCAAAACTCACAAGCGCTTGTGACCTTCTTAAACAAACCAAAAAAGAAGAAGCCGCTTACCGCGAGCTGATCGCTCAAGAGTGTGAATCTTTAAAAGAGCAGGCTGAATTGGCAGGTTTTAAAGAGGGGCTACAGCGGTGGAATGCCCAAATCGAACTTTTAGACCAGGAGATCAAAAGTGTGCGGAAAGAGGTTGAAAACTCACTCGTCCCCCTTGCGCTTACTGCCGTTAAAAAAATCATCGGCCAAGAGCTCGAAACACACCCAGACACCGTTATCGACATTATCTCCACAGCTTTAAAAGCTGTCACACAACATAAGAAAATCAAAATCTATGTGAATCCTACAGACCATGAGCTTGTCGAAAAAGCACGCCCGGATTTAAAGAAGCTCTTTGAACACCTAGAAAGTTTAACCATCTCCTCGCGTGAAGACATCACAGAAGGGGGGTGTGTGATCGAAACTGAGGCTGGCATTATCAACGCGCAGCTCGACAATCAGTTCACAGCCCTTGAAATCGCTTTCCAAACGTTTTTTCAAAATCAAAAGAAAAAAGAGGGATAAAAGAGTGCGTTTTCTCCTGTTGCCTTTACTCGTCTTCAGCCTCTTTTCTACACCTCTTTTTCCCCAAGAGGAAGGGGCACAAATTCTTTCCCAGTCACAAGAGCAAAACCCAGGACCTACTGCCACAGATGTAGGAGCTGGGCTGAGCGGATACCCCGATATCGCCTCGCAAGCCGCAATTCTCATATTCCTTGCATTGCTCCCTTTTTTCATCATGCTAATGACCTCCTTCTTAAAAATGGTGATCACCCTTGCCCTTTTACGAAGTGCACTTGGTGTACAACAAACACCCCCCAACCAAGTCATTAACGGGATCGCTCTTATCTTAAGCCTCTATGTGATGTATCCAACCGGTCTTGAGATGTATAACCGCGCCAAACACCTTATCGAGCAAGATCTACCCAAAGAGCTTTTCTCCACAAATTCGGCCGCTGTAGCAATCTCCGTAATCGAAGTGGCCAAAGAGCCCTTGAAAGAGTTTTTGATTCGCAATTCCAACAAAAACCACCTCGATGGGTTTTATAAAATTGCCTTAAAAACCTTTCCTGAGGAAGCAGCGCAAACAGTCAAACCAACCGATTTTATCGTTGCGGTCCCTGCATTTATCACCAGCCAGATCCGTTCAGCATTTGAGATTGGGGTGTTGATTTATCTCCCCTTTTTCGTCATCGACCTTGTGACATCAAATATTTTGCTGGCGATGCAGATGATGATGCTCTCTCCCCTCTCGATCTCACTTCCGCTGAAATTGCTTTTGGTTGTGATGATAGATGGATGGACCATCCTCGTGCAGGGATTGGTATTAAGCTTCAATTGAGGATATGTTCATGCTGTTAGCTGCAAATTTTCGCTCGATTATCTTCGAATACTCATACGAAGCGCTTTTGCTTATTTTGATCATATCGGGCCCTCCAATCTTATTTGCCTCGATTATCGGTATTTTCGTGGCGATCTTTCAAGCCGCCACTCAAATTCAAGAGCAAACGCTCGCTTTTGCCATTAAAATGGTCGCTGTAATGGGGACGGTACTCATCATGGGAGGATGGCTGGGCGCATTAATCTACCAATTTGCCAGCCAAATTTTCAACAACTTCTATAAGTGGACCTAAATGTGGCTCTTCAAACAGACACATACCTTTCGGTCCTCCTAAGTCGTCCACCGACAGAAATTTGGAATATATTCTTACTCGGCTTAGCTCGCATTGTCCCCACCATTGCGATCGCCCCTTTTTTCGGGGGAAAGATGATCGGCGACGCCGTTAAAGTCGGTTTGGGCGTCAGTATTACCTGTATATTTCTTCCATACCTGGTGATTGCCAGCCCTAACCTCAATGTCACGATGGACGTCTCTTTCATCTTCCTCATGGTCAAAGAGGTGGTTATCGGCGCGCTGCTCGGGTTTTTTATCGCCATACCCTTCTACTACGCCCAAGGTGCTGGAGCCTTAATCGACCACCAGCGCGGTAGCCAAAGTTTGCAGGTTATGGATCCCACTACCCAAATGCAAACCTCTCCTACTGGAACCCTTTACAACAACATGCTGCTTGTGCTTTTTTTCGCTATGAGCGGCCCCATCCTCTTTTTTGACGGACTCTTTACTTCATTTGCGCTCATTCCACTCGACTCCTTCTTCCCGCCCCAATTTTTCGACCTCAAACACCCCTTTTGGATCACCATGACGGGGATGTGCACAACCGTTGTGAAGATCGCTCTTCAACTCTCCGCCCCCTCGCTTCTTGGGATGCTTCTTTCCGACCTATTTCTCGGGATCGCCAACCGGATGGCTCCCCAGGTCCAGATTTCGTTTCTCTTGTGGTCATTTAAAGCGTTTATTGGAATTGCGATGCTCTTTCTTGCGTGGTGGCTTGTGATCAAGCAGTTAGATCTGCAGGCACTGACTTGGCTAAAGACCTACACCAAAGTCGTCAAAGAATTCTAATTGTCTATCCTCAGAGGGGCCACAAAAGTCCCGCGCCATCCCTTCTCCCGCGCCTGAAGCAGGATGACTCGCTTGAACGCCCTGACGATTTTCTCAGTCTCCTGATTCCATTTTTCAGAATCACCTGGTATCGCTGCGAACTCGCTTGTTGGATCAATCGTACATCCATACACACCAGCTATAGCATTAATTTCATTGATCTCATTTCCCAAAACATGCTTTCTGACACCCTTATCCCTACCAACATCACGCCACTGGCGACAAACTTGCTGTAAACTTCCAAGATCTTCCAAATCGTCTAAATAAGAGGCAACTACAGAGAGCGCATCAAAATCCATCATTACAGGAGGCGCCACTTGAGCCATCATCATACCGGGAACCCTTTGGAACTTCTCAGGGGGCACAACAACGATCTGTCTATCCCTACGATACAAATCAACCAATTGTTTGCCAAATTCACGTTTCCTACGCTGTGCCCCTTGCCGCGCCAAATCCAGCTCCTCTCGATCAGAAAGCCGCTTCTGTTGATGAAGAAAGTCTTGCTCTTTCTTGAGAGCTGCAATCCAAACAAGATCGAGAATCAAGACAAAAATGGACGTCCCTAAAAAAATTTTATGGGTCGTAGTAATACCAAGACTAGTAGGAGCTGCTAGCCCGATAGCATATATAGCAATCGCGGTAATAGCTAAAATAGCAATACTGCTTGCAACTACCTTATTAAAAGGAGTCGGGTTAATAATTGTATCTCGAACAGAATTCATACCAAAATTCTAACAATTATTCTTTTTTTTTACAAGATATTTAAAATCAAATAGTTTCTGGATTTTTTGCCTGGGCCGAGAGCTTCTGCAATCCTATTTACTGGTAAGATAGGTCACTAGGTACATGGCTCCGTATCCAACCGCAATGGCCACCACAAAGAGAGGAATCGTAATTAAAAGAAAAACTATTAAACCAATCAAAACCAGGGTCTTGAAAAGCCCATGCGCAACATAGAGCTCGCGGACTTGTACAAAATAATTATGCATCTCCTCGTAAAAGCAAAGCCCGACCCCTAAGCCGACAAGCGCCTCGCCAACGTGGATATAGAAAAAGGATAGAATCAGGCCGATAAGCAGCAGACAGCCTGAAAAAATTTCAATCCGATAGTTCCAAATTTTTTTTACGGGATCTTCTGTCATCGTTTACTCCTGTTAACACCCATACTACGCTCTACTCACCCCTATTTTCAATAATTTATTTACTAATTCACATTAAGACCCTGAAAAATAACGGTTTAATCAAAATACCTCATTATAAAACAATATTCATCCGAATTGCTTTTTTTTTACTATTAAGCTATTCTCTCCTCACTGAAAACAACATTGATGTTTTAAACGATGCGCTGGCTCCCTTATCTAAATGCCATTTTGGTCGTAACTCTTATTTCTGTAGGAGCGTTCTTCTTTTTCTTTTCTCGTGGAGAAAATGAAATTCTGACAATCCATCCCCGTATTGAGCGCAGCGAACTTCCTAAAAGTGCTTTTTCTGAGCCTGAAGATCACGACCTGGGAACAGGTCCATTTGCTTTAAATTGGGTCCCTCCCCTCATGCAGCTACCTGACTTGCGTGGTGAGCTTCAATTTTTTGGACAAAATGGACGCCCCGATGCAACGAGTGGCAAGCCGGCTTATCATCTGGGGTTAAAAGGCTCGGGTGAGGTTTGCTCAGTGCAAGAAAATGGGCGCATCTACCTTGTCTATAGCGAGGGAGGCTATACATTTAGCCCAGACAACCAGCCAACCCCTTTATGGCTTGAAATCTGCGCAAGCGGAGCCAACACGCTCTCTTTATATGTAAAAATGCTCGATGAAAAAGGGGGATTTGTCAGCTCTCCCCAACCGCTTCGTCAACTTACTTTAAGTGCGCAGGAGTTCCCTCGGTCACAAACTATGGCGTGGGAGCTGGGCGGTTATCGCGTTGATTCAACCCTTTTAGTACGTCAAAAAGCGCGCTGGATCGGTTCTGATCGATTCTTAGAGATGCATGGGGGTGATGAATACATCCACACTGTCGGCAGGGAGAGAATAGACTTTCTAAGCGGGGAGACTCTCTACTCATGCTTTATCGGTCTCGGCGATTTTCTGGTTTGGAAAAATGAGCGGTGGCACACGCCGATGAAGGGTGAAAGCTCTGAGGGACTGCCTATCCTATGTGTCCGTAAAATCGATGAAAAAATCATGTCGCTAGAGCTATGGGATGGACCTGGACGTTCTAAAGCGAATTTAAGCCTGATCCGCGCAAAAGATCACAACAAAATGCCCAATCTGTCGCAGGAGTTTAAATTTGTTGGGGCCAAAACGTGGGCCCAATTTATTGTCGAATGCCGCAAAGGTGGGCGCTTAATATTAAAGCCAAACGATTGGCTTGTCTTAACCCAAGAGGGATGGAAAAAACTCGAGTCAGCAGAACAAATCGATGAATATGTCGGTGGATCTCTGGTTGGCCCCTTATTTATACTTGATAAAAGACTCACGCAAAATGGACGTCAAGTTCTTGTCGGTCACCTTTTCAATCTTACCAGGACTGAGGTGGAAGAGATCGAACTTGAAGCTAGCACAAATAACTCACTTGCAAATTTCTACCGCGCAATACCTCTAGAGCCTCCCATTAAACCTATATTACTAGAAGGTACTGAGGAATGAAAAAACACGTATTAATTCTCTTCGCATCTCTACTCTCCTTGAGCGCGCAGGCGCAAACAATCTCTGAGAAAAAAGAGAGCTTCCATCGCAATGACAGTGAGATGGACCCACAAACTATGCAACAGCTGCGCTACATCAATCAGGAGCTCGATGAGAAGCGCTTTGCCCTCAAACAACTCTATGATCAAGCGCTTCAACTCTATGATGCTGATGCCACACCAGATTGCTACGATCCACTTTTAGCTGAAATTAGAGTCCTCAAAGGAGAAATCACCGAGATGCAGCGGATGTGGCGTGAAGAGACCCACACCTTTGTCCAAAACGAGGAATATGCTCTTTGGCACCAGCCTGAAACAACGCTCCAACAACTTGTGATGGATTATGGTGCCCCCGATTTTATCTATCTCGTCCCTCCAGAGGTGGGAGGGATCCGCATGAGCCTGAACTCGAGCGTACCGATCCCACGTGAGTCGTGGAGAGAGTGTTTGGAGCTGATCCTGTCGCAATATGGAGTGGGAATACGGGAGCTCAATCCATATGTGAGAGAACTCTTTATCTCGCGAAACGACCCCTCGGGCATCAAGGCGATCGTCGATGAAGCTGAGCAACTCAATTTTTACCCACCCCATGCGCGCGTCTGCTACCTTCTTTCTCCCAACGCGACCGACCCACGTGGAGATTTGCTCTTTTTGCAAAAATTCTCTAACCCAGGGACAACAAAAATCGAAATTTTGGGTGGGAAAATCTTCATTTCCGCCTCGGTAGACACGATCCATGAACTCTTAAAGCTCTACACCTTCTCAAAATCTGGGAATCGTGGACAAGATTTCCAACTCGTTTCTCTTTCAAAGATCGATGCGAAAGAGATGGAGATCATTTTGAACTCAGCTTTTCACGATGGCAAAGTGTGTGTTGAAGGCTCCTCTTTAAGGGTTATCCCTCTCAACAACCTCTCTCAATCGCTCTTTTTAACCGGAAGCCGGGAAGATGTGACAAAAGCTCAAAGCCTGATTCGGGATGTCGAGTCACAAATTGAAGATCCTCAAGAAAAAACGGTTTTCTGGTACACAACGAAGCACTCGGATGCGGAAGAGCTCGCAGCTGTTTTAGCGAAGGTTTACGATCTTCTCATCGGCGAAAATCTCCACATTTCAGGCAAAAAAGAGAGCGGCCCGAAAAAGAAAGAAGAGAAGCTCACCGTACCGGCAATCAGCGTCGGCCCGAGTGGCGAAAAACGTTCTTCCCATAAAACCGCTGACGGACAAAATAACTTCATCGTCGACCCTAAAACAGGGGCCATTATCATGGTCGTTGAGCAAGAGGCTCTCCCAAAAATTAAAGAGCTTCTCAAAAAACTCGATGTGCCGAAAAAAATGGTGCAGATTGAAGTACTCTTACTGGAAAAGAAAGTATCGAACAGCAATAAATGTGGGCTAAATCTTTTACGTCTTGGTTCAGAGGCAAAGGAAGTCGCAGAGATGGGGCTTAGTTGGGGAGGTGGGCCTGGTGCGGGTATTTTGGATTTTCTAATCTCGCGCAAAAAGGGGAGTGGGATCCCCGCCTACGATCTAGCTTACCAGTTTATGCTCGGCCAAGAAGATGTGCAGATTAATGCAAGCCCATCTGTTACAACGATTAACCAAACACCGGCTACAATTGCCATTGTTGAGGAGATTTCGATCGACGCAGGAGCTGATGACAAAAAAAATAAGATCTATAACCGCGCTCAATACGGGATCAAGATTGAGATCACACCTACCATTAACATGGATGAGGGCGATCAAAATGGCGAGGACTTTATTACACTTGACACCGATATCACTTTCGATACGACAAAAAGTAATGTAAATGACCGTCCCGATGTGACACGTCGCCATATTAACAACCATGTGCGCATTGCTGACGGACAAACAGTGATTCTGGGTGGGCTGCGACGCAAAAATTTACAAGACTCTAAAGACAGTATCCCCTTCCTTGGAGAGATCCCAGGAATTGGAAAGCTCTTTAGCCATACTGAAATGAAAGATAGCAGCACTGAAATGTTTGTCTTCATCACACCTAAAATCATCTCCGATCCTATTGAGGATGCCGAAAGAATGCGGCGTGAGGAGTTAAAAAAACGTCCTGGGGATGTTCCTGAGTTTTTACACGAACTTGTGGAAGCTCAAAAGCGTGAGAAAAAACGTCTCTTTGAAGGGAGCTTAACAGCTCTTTTTGGGCGGGGGCAAAATGCCACAGCAAATATCACAAATCGAAAACGAGCAGGGGAATACGATGGCCGCTGAATCGCCATTACAACTCGCAGGCACACTTGGAATTGAAATAAGGGAAACCCTTGATTTAGAAAATCTTCCCAAAGACTTGCCCGAGAGAGTTCCTTACTCTTTTGTGCGCAATAACCGCATTCTTCCAATCGAAGAGACCGATGAGTGGGTAATAGCAGCTTCGGCCGATCCGCTCAATCTTGATGCTCTTGATGAATTGGGCTTTATGCTCGATAAAGAGATTAGAGCGGTCTACACACCGGAAGAGATCCTTCTCATTGCCATTAACGCATGTTACCATACCCAAGAGGGAGCAGCCTCCGAGTTTCTAGCTGGCCTCTCCGATGAGGGTGACAATGCGAAAAAGAAAGATGAGATCGATGTCTACGACCTCCTCGAAATCAAAGACGAGGCACCAATCGTTCGCCTTCTCAACTTGATCTTTAGTGAAGCGATTCAACAAGGCGCCTCAGACATCCACTTCGAGCCGTTCGAAAACGATTTGAAGGTGCGCTACAGAGTGGATGGTGTCCTGAGCGCGCGCCACTCGCCCCCTCGAGAGTACCAATCTCAACTCCTTACCCGGATAAAAGTTCTGGCAAAGCTCGATATTGCCGAGCATAGACTTCCCCAAGATGGGCGGATGAAACTCAAAATGGGTGGGCGCGAGATCGATTTTCGTGTCAGTACCGTACCGGCAATTCATGGCGAGAGGATCGTTTTGCGAATTCTCGACAAAGGAAATGTCGTACTAGGCGTCGACCAGTTGGGAATGCTCCCTTCGATGCTGGACGATTTTCGTAAGCTCATCTCACTCTCTGAAGGAATCGTTCTTGTGACCGGCCCAACGGGAAGTGGAAAAACGACAACTCTCTATAGCTCCCTTTGGGAGATCTACAACGAAGAGACAAACATCATGACCATTGAAGATCCTGTTGAATACAAGCTGCGCGGGATCGCTCAAATAGCCGTTCATCCCAAAATTGGATTGAATTTCGCAGCCGGCTTGCGCCATATCCTCAGACAAGATCCTGATGTCGTGATGATAGGGGAGATCAGAGACACTGAAACAGCCGAGATCGCCATTCAAGCTGCTTTGACCGGCCACCTCGTGTTTAGTACACTTCACACAAACGATGCCGCTTCTGCGATCCCACGCCTCATCGATATGGGAATTGAGCCCTACCTTCTCTCCTCGACAGTTGTTGGCGTTGTAGCGCAAAGATTGATTCGCTGCATTTGCCCCAATTGCCGCGAGCGCTATACCCCTCCTGAAACTGAACTTGAAGAATTGAATCTTACGCCAGATCAACTCAACGGGGGCTTTTTGTACCGCGGGGTTGGATGCCCACAGTGTTTTGGCTCGGGTTACAAAGGGCGTCATGGGATCTATGAGTTGCTGACAATCGATTCTAACCTCCAGTCACTCATCGCCAAAAATGCGGATATTTCCGAGATCAGAAAGGGGGCTGCAGAGAAAAAAATGACAAACCTACGGGCGCATGGAGCCCACCTCGTGCGCGCTGGGATCACTACCGTGGCCGAAGTGCTACGCGTCTCAAGGAAGTTTGATTGATGCTTTTTGAATATCGCTACATAGACGGTAAAGGAAAGAAAAAAAGGGGGCTCATAGACGCGCTACACCTTGATGAGGCCAAGGAAAAACTGCTCTCTCAAAAAACCCTCCTGATCTCCCTCAACAAAGCCTCACCAAAGAAAAAAAACTCAAATCGCCTCAAAAAAGAAGCTTTGATCACCTTCACAACCCAGCTCGCGGGGCTCCTCCAAGCTGGAATGCCCCTCTATGAAAGCCTTCTCTCCCTTGAGGAACAATACCGACAAGATTCCTTCCATTCAGTCCTTCTTACTCTATGCGAACAGATCAAAGGGGGATCCTCGCTATCTGATGCGTTGAATAAATTCCCAGATAGTTTCAACCGTATATATTGCAGCATGGTCGCCGCTGGAGAGTCTGTCGGAGCCCTCGATGTGACGCTAGACAAGCTCGCAACCCTTCTAGCGAAACAAAATAAACTCAAAAAGCAAATTATCACCGCTTTGATTTACCCGACCCTCCTCTTTGGCTTCTCTATGGTTGTCATATTTCTCATGCTCACATTTGTCATCCCCTCACTCGAAGCGCTCTTTGAAGACCGCGATGTAAACCGCTTTACAAAGGCCGTAATGGTTTTCAGCAACTTCCTAACACATAAATGGATGTACTACACTCCTCTCACAGCAGCCTCGCTTGCCACTCTCTATTTCTCCCTCACTTCTGAAAAGGGAAAGCGGTGGTTACAAAGACAGCTGCTACGCCTACCCATATTAAAAACCTTGATCATCCAGACAGCCATCGCTAGATTTTCTCGCACCATGAGCACGCTGCTTCAGGGTGGCGTTTCGCTCATTCAAGCCCTTCAAATTTCTCGCAAGGTCATGCAGAGCCCCATTTTTGAAGAAATTATCGAAAAGGCCGAGGCTAATATCATCGCTGGGAGTTTGCTCAGTACAGAATTAAAAAAATCCCCCTTAATCCCCTCACTCGTTCCACGCATGCTCGCAATCGGAGAGGAGGGAGGCAACGCCTCGCAGATGCTCCAAAAAATTGCAGACATGTATGAGGATGACATTGAGAAGAGCCTTACCCGCATCACAGCATTGGCTCAGCCCGTTATTTTGGTGTTTATGGGGGGAGTTGTTGGACTCATAATGATCGCCGTGCTCCTTCCATTAACGGATGTGAGCGCATTTTTATAGGAGATAAAATCGTGAAAGGAAGAAAGAAAAAACGGCCCGTTACCCTGATTGAGATGATGATTGTGATTATGCTCATCGGTCTGATCGGAGGAGCTCTTGCAGTAAACATGCGCGGAAGCATGAATAAAGGACGTATCTTTAAAACCGAGCAAAACATCTCACGTGTTTACGACGCTTTGATGATGGAATATGCAAAAGGTGAAATCAAGACGCTGCAGGAAATCATAGACAAAAGAGAGACCATTCTTGAGAAGTGTCCCTTTGTAAAAGATGGTAACTTGCTATTAAAAGATGCATGGGGAGAAGAGCTTACATTTGAAATCGACTCATTACAAGATGATTTGATCGTAACATCTTCAAGGATAACTCAAAGGGATGCGCATGGCTAAGCGCCCCTTCACCCTCATGGAAATCTTGCTCGTTGTCGCACTAATTGGGCTTACATTTGGTGCCATTTCGTTCCAATTTCCAAAAGCGCTTCGCAAGGAAACCTTTGAGCAGGGGGTCGATCAGGTAAAAACGCGCATCGCGCTCGCACAGGAGTTGATGCTCAACTACCAAACCGATGTCGTACTCAAGTTTTCATATGATGATGAGAAAAAAGGGATGCGCTGCTTCATCCAAGCCACTAAGCCCCTTTCAGATAAGCTAAAACGCAGTGTGAATCGCAATCAACTGATCAAAGGGATAGAAGAGGTTGCATTTGAAGATTCAGGCGCACTTGAAGTAGATCTCCATTTTGATGGAACTCTCGGAGCTACTCCGAGAGGTAGGCTCGTATTAAAAGGACATAATCGAGAGGCAATTCTAACCTTGAAAGGATTCCCCTCTCACATATTAAGGGGAGACCATGTTGCGGAAGAGTCGCAAGCGACCTATCCAGAAGAGATCATTTCTTTTATTTGAGCTTTTGCTTGCCATGGGGCTCCTGATTCTCTGTTTTTTCCCTATGGTTAAAACCCACTTAGGGATCGCACGTGAAAATCTAAAGGAGGTGCACGCAATCAAGCAAGAGGAGGCAATCCGCATGGCTATGTATGAACTGAAAAGAAACCTTCATGAGCACAAACATGGTTGGGAAGAGCTTATGAAAGGGGTCGAAAATGATACATACACCTTAACTAAAGCAGAACAATCAACAAAGAATAGTGGCGAGAGCGGAATGATCATACTTGCCCATGTCAAAAAAGAGAAAATAACACGGAGGATATATGTCGAGAAAGCACTCGATCACGCTCGTTGAGCTCCTCATCTCTCTCTCTTTACTGACCCTCTTGTTAAGTACCCTTTTTTTCTGGTACCGCCACCATACCGTGCAAAAAAATAAGATTGAAAAGCTCAAACACCCCTACTTAGAGGAGCGCTATTTGTGGCAACGCCTCGACCATATTGTCTTAGCCGCAGAATCGCCTGTTTTAGGAGACTCCTCGACCCTAGTTTTCCGCTTCGATCGGGGAGTTAGTAGAGATCCAAAACTTTCTGATCGGGTCGTTGGAAAAATCTACCACGACCCAGGAACACGCACACTTTGCTTAGGCGTATGGCCCGATTTCGAGGATAGCAAGGCTGTTACAGAGCCCTCCCTGTCCCTCACCCTTCTTGATGAAGTTGACGAGCTCAAATTACGATTCTATTCACCACCCAATCCATTTAAAAAGGTGGTCGACCCAGATCAGGTAGGCAATCCCCGTCCACAAGATGGGTGGCAAAGTGTATGGACATTCAAGCAGGTGCCCGCCTTTGTTCATATGACGCTGACGCGTGGCATAAATGTGCGAGAGATCTATCTCGACCTCAATCAACCCATCGTCTATCCAGTCAATACCGAGGCAAATGGATGAACCCTTACCTCCTGACCCTCACATTTTTAATGCTCATGAGCCTCCTCACCTCAAGCGAGGTCGTCCGCTTCTCCCAAAACAGTCTCGGCAATCACCTTCACAAACAGTACCAGGAGAATTTAGCGACCTCAGACACCCTCAAGGCATATGTGGGATACGACAATTTCCGCCTCCGCAAATCAGACAATGAAGATGTCGCCGTTGAAGAAGAGATAGAAAAACCACCCCCTAAACCCTCAACTTCTATTCCTCGCCCAGCGTCCCTAGAATTTAACTGTGCGCGCCCTCCAAACAACTCTCGCCTAAATTTTTACCTCCTTCTCAATACGCAAGTGCCACCCTCTCTTTACGAAGCCACAGCCCGCTTAATGCGCAACGTGTACGGCAATGCATACTTCTTTTCACCCAATGCAGAATACCGCATCTTAGACGCCCTAATCGCCCTAAAAGAAGAGACCAAGGAGTTCGTTTACCCCGATGAAATGAGCAAACTAGATCTAGGTGATCCCGAGCTCCAAGCGATCTTCTACTCGATGTTAAAGGGGAGCGAAGAGTGCCCATCTCTTCTGAATTTCATCACATTTGATAAAGTGAAATATCATGAGAATAAGAAAGTTAACTTAATGTTTGCAGACCCGGTTGTAATCGAGTCTCTGATCAACCACCACCCCACAACCGAGAGCATTTTGAAAATGCGCCAAACAGTTTGGGAAGAAATTAACGATCAAGAAGAGCACAGACTTGAGAGAACTGCAGATGAGTGCAAAGGGCGCGAGATACTAAAGAAGGAGCTCGCTGCAGAGTTCCGACAGATCTTGTTTGATAGTGGACTTGATTTCAAAACCTACGATAAAATATTCGACTATAGCCTGGGAAAAATGGGGACGATCCTCTTCATTGAAGATCCACTAACTGGCTTCATTCAGCGTGAAAAATACAATTAAAAACCCTTCCTTAGACCCTAATTGCTACCTAAACTTATTGTTATAGTGCTCTATCAAATCCAAAAGAAGAATAAGAGACTCCAGCCTCCTAATACTCTTGGATGGGGAGGGTGATGGTGAAAGTTGTCCCCTTTCCAAACTCCGATTCCACTTCGATTTTCCCTTGGTGCTTCTCAATAATCCGCTCGACAATCGAAAGACCAAGACCCGATCCCCCCAAACTGCGTGAGTGGCTCTTGTCTACCGCGAAAAAACGTTCAAAAATCCGGTCTAGATCCTCGGCAGGAATCCCCACACCGTGATCTGACACGCGTATGTGAAACTCATCGGGACATTTTTCAATCTTGACGTCCACCTGTGCAGGGTGCTTGGAATATTTTGCGGCATTATCCATTAGATTGAGGAGCGCCTGAAAAAAAAGATCGCTGTCTGCCATCAAGGAAAAGGGCTCCTCCCCCTCCGTCTCAATAACGATGTTCGCATCAGGGTGGACAGACAAGACTGTCTGTTTAGCCTGGTCAGCTAAATCAAAAAGATCGCATTTTTGGAGGCGCGATCGAGGCAATCCTTCATCAACAGCTGCAAGCGTGAGCAAATTTTTCACGAGTGTATCCATCCGTCCGCAGTTGCTCACAATTTTATGTGTGATCTCTTTATAGATCTCGCGCGTAAGCTCAGGGTGGTCGTGCAAGGTTTCAGCAAACCCTCGAATAATGGTAATCGGCGTTTTTAGCTCATGGGAGGCGTTGGCAATAAAGTCTCGCCCACGCTCAATGACCTTGTGAAGGCTCGTCTTATCCTGCAAAACCAAAATTGCGCCCCCTTTTCCGCGTGGAACAGCTACAGCATCAAAATAGCGCTTCTGTTTACGCTCCGGCTGGATCACATGGGCTACAGGGTGTCCCTTTTTTTGTGCCTCTTTGATCAACCCCTCACACGCCTCTTGGTTTGCCACAGAAAATTTCTTTCCGACAAGCCGCTTTTCATCAATGCCTACAAAAACCTCAGCCATCCGGTTCATGTAGATAACTGTCATCGTTTCATCGACAGCAATAACTCCCTCTATAAGGGATTCCAAAATTGCACTCTTTTCATTCTTTTCATGGGTGAGGGAGGAGATTTGATGGTCGATATGACGGGAGAGAGAATTGAATGTTTCGGCCAATTCTCCAAATTCGTCGCCAGGACGTATTGCATTTCCCAATTTAATTTCGGGAATATGCTCCACCTCCCCCTTTTGATAGGGCTTGATCGCTTCGATAATCTGCTGGACAGGGCGGGTGAGAATGTGGATGATAAACCACGCCAAAACACTAAATAAAAGCAGAGCGCCAATTCCTAAGAATAGAAAGGTGAGGGTCAAATCATGGGTCAGTGCCGAGATTTGACTATAAGGGGATGCCGTCCGCATAACATAGCTTTTGTCCTGATAGTCGAACCGCACGGCCATATAGGCCATCTCTTGCCCAAAAAAAGGGGAGTAGTGGACAGAGTATCCCACCCCCTTTTCAAGAGCCAGTTTCACCTCACGCTGTGTTGTCAGCTGTTCATTATTAAACCCGCCTATTTGACGATGGGAGTCATAGAGATAGTTGTCGGTTGGGTCGATAAGGCTCACTCTAAAAAAGAGAAATTTTTCCTGTTGCTTCAACTGCTCAATCAAATTCTCAAAATTCGGAGCACTTTCTAAGCTTTCGATTAATGCAACAGTTCGCTTGCGTAAGCTCCTCTCTTGAATCGCTTCGATCAACCGGGTCACAACCGGATACATGAAAACAGTAAACAGCAGAAAAATGATCAGGAAGCTGATCAGTATTTTTTGTCGAAATCGCATTAAGATTCATCCCATTTGAATCCGACCACTTCGTATATCGAAACCGGTTCCTTGAATCCTTTTAAACTTATGGGATCAAGCGGTTTGACTAAGAAGGATTCCTCCACATTCGGTTCTGAAAGGGTCGCTTCGGAAATAATTAACTGGTTTGGCATTGCAACATCACAAAGACGCGCAGCCAGATTAACATTTGCTCCCAAAACTGTGTAGTTCAATCGATCTTCAGCCCCCATATTCCCTGCAACTACCAGACCCGAATGGATCCCAATTCCAATTTCGATTACCACCTCTCCCTCTTTTAACCTCTCTTGGTTCCACAGCTTCAAGGTTTCGATCATCAAGATTCCGGATGAAACCGCTCTTAGTGCATGGTCTGGATGGATAGTCGGGGCGCCAAAAATCGCCATCACCTCATCACCGACATACTTATCGATGATCCCCCCTTCCCCTTCAATGACCTGAGAGATTTTCGTCATGCACCCGTTGAGCATTTGAATTGTTTTTTGCGGTGTTGCGTTTTCCGTCATTTCAGAAAAGCCGCGAATGTCGCTGAAAAGCATCGTGACAACGCGATCTTCCCCTCCCAAATGGATCTGGGTGCGCAAAATCTCGTCGGCAATGTCTTTAGAAACCACTTTATCCAACACACCGCGGATCTTCTCTCTCTCTTCTAGCCCTTCGACCATATCCCCAAAAGCGCGTGTGAGGATAGCGACCTCATCTTTGCGTTTTCCAACCTCGGGAAGGACGACCTCCTCATATCTACCCGCGACCACATCTTCGGTCGCTTTAGCCAATTTTGTGATCGGATAGATGATGGTCAAGCCAATGCGTCCGATGAACAGCAAAACAAGAATCATCGTCCCCAAAGAGATCAAAGAGAGCTGTAAAGAAATGCGATTCGAAAGATTATTCTCTAACGTCAATAAGGTCGCAATAATGGAAGTATCTCCTTCCAAAGGGTGGATTTCATAAAAGACAATACCTCCCTCATCGAGCGAACTAATTTTCGAATAAGAATAAGGCTCATCACCTAGATGGAAAATCCCTTGATCTTGATCAAAGGTACTGCTTTTGATAATTTCATCGATTTTAGTCGCAGGAACCTTGCTCCCATCACCTTCGTAACCAAACCAATACTTCCCAGAGATACTTAACAAAAAGGTATGGTTTGCCGATAGGGCAAGCTGCTTGACTATTCGGTGAAATGGAACACCCATTGTCAAAAAAGTATTTTCGACCAACAAAGTGTTCCCGATAAACGCATGATTCCCATCTGGTTTTGTTACGAAAACCGAGCCTTGCGCTATAGGAGGTTCCCCTGGTTTTGGGGGGTGTGTTTCATAGTAGTGTTTGTCTTCAAACAACGGCTTTGTTTGAAAGATCTCATCGGTCAGCAAGGCCATACCGCTTCCGCTCGTATTGAGACGGCCAATCCCTTCTGGAAAAAATTTCTTCTCCGAATGCTCAATGAGAAAACCCTCGAGAATTAAGGGAGTCACCGTACGAATCATATCCATTTTGAGCGCCCAAAGGTACGAAGAAGAATCCTCCTCAATCGAGGAAAATTCTGCATTTACCTCGGCAAGAGCTTTTAATAACTCCTGTTTTTCCTCAGCAACTTTTTGAGCTTCGATGAGGGCATAGAGAGTATAACCAGACTCACTTTGCAGCTCTTTGGGCAGGGGAACTCCAACATAAATAGGTTGCTTGCCCCGCATCCCAATGAAAACCATACCATTGTGATCGCGGATCTTTTCAATAGGATGCCAATCAGCTAGATAAGGCGCTACAACGACCGTTTGGTCCGCTTCCGAAGAGTGTGCTTGGATAAATCCAATTGCGGGATCGTATCCGGCAACACGTGCCACTCCCTCCCACACATTCTGAATAGAATTATCTTTTGTGAAAGCAAGTGTTTTTGACAAAGCTGGCTCTTCATAGAGCATGAAGAGCATCGAGTTGATGTTTTGTACGGTGTGCAGCAACTCGTTATCAAGCCAAATTTTTTGGCTAAGTGTAAGCTTTTGCCGTTCCTGAACGAGGAGAGTATGAATCTCATCGGCAGCTTCATACACATCTTTGCGCACAAATAATGTCGGCAAGATATACATCACGATTACCATCGCAAAGAGAAGCAGACCGACACCAAGAAGGAGCTTTGTACGTAGTTTCATAACTTCGAATTATATAACAAATTATCCAATTTAAATGGGACGGTTGGTGAGGTTTTCAAAACCGTTGCTTGTGACAACGACCGTATCCTCAAGCCGAACACCCCCAGTCCCTGAAAGATAAATCCCCGGCTCGATCGTGATCACCATCCCTTCTTTTAGAATACCCTCACCATTTTTTCGAATCCCAGGCGCTTCATGAATATCCAAACCAACCCCATGCCCCAAACTATGCAAAAAGAACTCTCCGTACCCCTTTGACGCAATATGACTACGTGCAGCCTGGTCTAAATCGGCTATAAGCGTTCCCGGTTTGCATATCTCGAGCGCCTTGAGCTGAGCCTGATGGACGATATGAAAAATCTTTTGGAGCTCAGGGTCAGGCTCACCAAAAAAGACAACGCGCGTCATATCTGAGTTGTAGTGATTGAGCACAACGCCAATATCAATCAAGACCAAATCCCCCTGCTTTAAGGGACGTTTACCAGCATGATGGTGGGGATAGGCGCTATTTTCTCCAAAGGCGACGTGGGGAGCAAAAGCGACACGTTCGCCACCAGCTTTTCTCCAAAATAGCTCCAACTCAATCGCCAGTTCTTCTTCTGTCACTCCCTCAGAAAGCAGAGAAACTACAAAATCATAACCTTTGGAACCAAGCGCAGCAGCTGCGCGTAAAAATTCGATTTCGCCAGGTTCTTTGACCTCCCGAATTGTCAGTAGGGGATTTGATAGAGGAACCAACTCCCCCTTTAATTTGGTTAACTTCTCATAGTTTGCAAAAGTTGTGAAATTCGCATCAAAACCGATGCGCTCCCCCTCAATAGCCGCCTCAGCCAGCTCCTCGACACCAATCTCAAGCGACTCTTTGCACGCTTCGTAATAACGTCCATCTACATAGAGGATCGCGTTGCTCTGAGCAATCACAAGCCGCCCCAAGGAGAGTTCTTTGCCGATCAGATAAAAGAGATCGGTTGGGTTATCAACAATGAGAAGATCGACCTCCCATGTTTTTAAACAGTTTTGAACTTTCTCAATTCTATCCATCAAAACAACTTTGCTAATTCTTTTTCTGTTAATAAATATTGGGTCGGTTTCCCATCAGGGGCAATATCGGGCTCGCTGCACTTAAAAAGCGCCTCAACAAGTGCGCCTCCTCCCTCATTTGGCTGGAATTTCAACGATTTTTTCAATGCAGTGGCAATCTTTCTCTCGCGAGGCATATCCCCCTCACTAAGAAATGCTTGCACAAATGTCTCGATCTCCCCACCTTCAAAAAAAGAGGGAACAGCATCAACGATAAAGGTGTTTTCACCGAAATGGCGAATCGAAAATCCACACTCTTCAAAGAGATGGAGATTCTCGTTCAAAACGATTTGTTCAGCTCCCGTAACCTCGATTTGAACCGGTATTAAGAGGTGCTGCATCGCAGTTTTCTTCTCCTGATCTACCAACTGGTCATACGCAATGCGCAAGCGCGCCGCTCTTCCATCAACAACACGCACCCCCTCAGAATCTTCTAAAAAGAGATACTTGCCAACCCTTGAAACAATTTTTGGGCAGATAGGAAAGAGCTCAGGAGTAGGCTCTTCCCTTTTTTCAACGAAAATGGGTGGCATATAAGGGACACTCTCTTCCGAAACCGAAAAAGTGGGCATCGCAACACGAGGCTGTTGTTTTGTTGGCGCGAAACATCTTTCAATTCCATCGATCAAAAAAGAACCCAGCTCATCCTCAGATCGGAGGCGGATCTCCTTTTTTTGAGGGTGGACGTTCACATCAATCAAAGAAGGGGGAATGGTAAGGTGCAGAACAAAAAGCGGATAGCGATGGGTCGAGAGACGCGTCCCATACCCTTCTAATACTTTGCGAGAAATAAAGGAGGAGACAACAGCGCGCCCATTGATAAAGAGATACTGCCCCGTTCGATTGGGACGATGAAAAGAGGCGTTGCTAGTGAATCCCGATAAAGAGAGCTCTCCTGCAACATGTTCCACGGGGAGCATTGAAGGAGCAAAAGATTCACCCAGCAAAATAGCGATCCGCTCCCTTAACGTGGTGTCGGCAGGAATCATAAACTGCTCCTCCCCATCTGAAATCCACGAAAAAGCGACCTCTCCATAACATAAAGCCATTTTTGTCAGAACTTTGTGAATCTCTGCCCGATCCCATCCCACACTTTTCTGAAACTTCTTGCGAACAGGGACATTGAAAAAGAGGGACTTCACTTCCACTGTAGTGCCACGCCTTCGCGGTTTAACTTGGACAGGACCCATACGCCCCCCTTCCGCCTGCAGTACACGTCCCTCATCATCATCAGCTGTATGGATGGAGATTTTCGAAACTGAGGCGATCGACGGGAGAGCCTCTCCACGAAACCCCAGGGTAAAAATCGAGTTAAGGTCTTCTATTTCAGAAAGTTTTGATGTGGCATGCCGCTCCAAAGAAAGAATGAGGTCGTCGTGACTCATGCCACATCCATTGTCGATAACGCGAATAAGCCCACGCCCAGATCCCAAAGTTTCAACCGTTACAGAGGTTGCGCCCGAATCTAAAGCGTTCTCAACCAACTCCTTCACAACAGATGCGGGATTTTCAATCACCTCTCCAGCTGCAATTTGATTGACAGTTGTTTCATCGAGAAGATGGATTCTTTGATGTGGCATTTTAAAATATTTTTTGTTATAATTTAATAATTAGCATACGTTGAGAGATTAGAAGTTGCAAGGCGAAAAGGAGTAATAATATGACAGAAGGTATACCAGGCTCACAGCCCCCTCAAGGTAGTCAAGAGCAGCCGGGCTTAAAGCACCCAGACTCCGAGCAAGTAGCGCAACATCTAAAGACACATGAAGAGATCAAACAGATGGAAGCTCTTCTTGAAATTGCGCAAAACATGGTGAATAACCAACTGAAAGATGCGCGTAGTAAGGGCAAGCACCTCGCCTTTAACTTTGAATTCATTCCTCCTTCCGGCGATGCCCAGCAGAGAGGAAAAATCGAAGCCTACAACGCCCTGCAACCTCAGATCGCAACCCAAATCCAATCCCTAGCCAAGCTTGTAGCCATCCTAAAAGCCGGCGACCCCACTTCCGCACCCAAGTGTGATGCTTTACTCGACCAGTTGAAAGAGATTTCAAAGGCATTTCCACAGCTATCTAAAGAACAAGGCAACACCCTAAACACACTTCTTGAAAACCTCCCGGCTCAAGCAGTCCAAGCGAGTCCACATACTCAAGCCTCTTTTTGGCAAGAGATTGGGAATATGTGCCAAAAGGTCACCACTGAAAACGAGCAAGCCCATCAAGCCCTAACAGCTCAATTGAAAAACCTCCAACAAACTCAAGCGCCCCAAGCAGAGATCCAAGGGACCCAGACAGCCGCTAACACCATTGGAGGGCCACAGAATCTACTTGCAACACCCCCACCACCCCCAGCCGGGTCTGGAAAATCAGAATCGATAGCCAAACAATCTATGAAAGCGATCAATCAGTTCATGCAAAAACAGAATCAATACATGGCAGATTTGATCGTATTAATGGCCCTTGCTAACATGGGCGACCAAATTGGCAACTCCCTCATGGCAGTTACGAAAGATTTTCAAAATGCTGGTCTTAATTATGATCTCGGCCAATCTATGCAGAAAACTGGGACTGCCACTGGGCAGAGCCAGCAGTACTCAGGGTATAGCGCTGCAAAGCAAGCGCTTGCCAAAGAGGTTGCGCAGGCAAATAATGATCTTAGCAGCCTCAACAGCACAGAAAAGCAACTCTCACAGGCTCAAAATCAAATCCAGAGTCAAATCAACAGCATCAATAATAACAATGAGCTTACCCCCTCACAAAAAGCTGCCGCCATCAAACAGCTAAATGCAATGAAATCGCGTCTCACAAATATGCAAGCCAATGTCAAACAGGGCATTGCCGATCTTCAGACCCTTATACACCTGTTGAGTAACATATCCTTTACACAAGTAGGGACTACAAACAATTTTACAGTTAGCGGTCCAGGTGGGTGGTCAAGCCAACTCTCCAAAGACGAAACGAGTGTCGTTGATGGAGACACAACCACAACACCAGGCCCACCACCAGTAACAAAAACAACGGGAGGACTAACCAGAATTGGTGCAGAAGCTTCTGACTTCCAGACAACTGCTTCTGGCTTGCAAACGACAGACCAAATGACCCTCCAGGAGCATATGACAATCATGCAACAGTTTTGGACAGCTATCTCGACTGTTTTGCAGACATTGAATCAGTCGTATATGTCGGTTGCACAAGGAATCTCAAAATAAGTCCTAAAGACCCTGATTGCTACCTAAACCTCGTCTAAAAACCGTTTGGGTGCGACAGATACAACTGCATCGCCAAAGGCAAGGGTTCTTCCCTTGCCTTTGGCGATGCAGGCAGTAGATGGCGTGCCCAAACGGTTTTTAGACGAGTGAAGGGTTGCAAATACACGAGAAACCGTAGGCCAAAATTGTGCAGATTACTTTAAGTAAAAATCCGCGCTCTGTCCTTCTACTGCTGATTTCACGCTCTGCTTGTCTAGAACGTAGGCGTTTTTTTCCAGACACGCCGCGTTTAGCTAACAATTTAATGCCTTAAAGATCTTATGAATGCATCTAAGCACTATAACAACAAGTTTAGGTAACAATCAGGGTCTAAGCACTATAACAACAAGTTTAGGTAGCAATCAGGGTCTAGGAAAAGGGAAGACTTTCATATCTTCGGCGGCTTGCGTGTTTGGAAAAACTTCTCGCGCCTCTTTTTCAAATTCGCTCACGTTCAAATAGCGGGCTGAAAAGTGGGTGAGGATGAGTTTTTCGACGCCCGCCTCTTTGGCCATTGTGGCAGCTTGTTTGGCGGTGAGATGGAAGTGGCTATCAGCTAAGTCGCGGTGTTGTTCAAGGTAGGTGCTTTCACAAAGCATGAGTTTTGCTCCTCTGGCGATCTCAATTGCGCTCAAGCAGGGGCGTGTATCGCTGATGACGGCGATGGTGTCTCCTTTGCGAATCCAGCTCACATCATCGAGCTGAACCGTTTTGCCCTCGACATCAAGAATGCCTTTTCTCTCGAGCTCCTTAACAAGGGGGCCTCTAATTTGAAGCGCTTTGAGCTTTTCTGGGTCGTACTTGCGCCTGTCGGGCTCGGTGATGCGCCACGCGATGTTATCGACCCCATGATCCAAGAAGGCAGCTTCGATGCGAAAGCGTCCA
Organism: Chlamydiota bacterium; assembly: GCA_021772455.1. Taxonomy (GTDB): domain Bacteria; phylum Chlamydiota; class Chlamydiia; order Chlamydiales; family JAAKFR01; genus JAJACP01. The sequence goes on along the minus strand of JAJFLY010000019.1, from coordinate 52,528 downwards.
TCGTCATCAACAAGCCCTGCTTTTGAGACGGGGTGCTCGATGACGTTAATTGTTTCGTGATAGATCGTCCCGTAGCGGAGGCGGTCAAAGTATTTTTTTCCAGAAGCTGGGTAGTAGCAGTGGATGGGGTGGGTCACTTTATCGAGATTGAGGCGCATTAACATCGAGCCTAAGCCTAAACAATGGTCTCCATGGAAGTGGCTGACGAAAATGCGGGTAACGCATGGGGGGGCGATATTTGCAAAAATAAATTGGCGCTGGGTACCCTCACCGGGATCGAATAGAAGCCCTTCCTCGTTCCAGCGGAAGAGATAGGCTCCATGATTACGTTTCCGGGTAGGTTGTTGGCTCGAACAGCCTAGGATGATTAGGTCGCGTACACTCATAAAATGGAAAGTAGTTTACACTATTTTTGGGCCGAGAGTCAATCGCCATCTCGACGAGGACGTTTCAATTCGGCTCGCTCTTCCTTCGTTCCTCCCAATATCACCTCATCTAAGTGTTCTATATCAAACCCGTGCCTAGTCGCAATCTTGGCCCGGCAGCAATCAATTGCTTTAATGACAAACCAAAGAGGAATAGCTGGGCTGAATACAGTCAGAGGGATAGAGAGCGGGATCAACCCTTTCATTGCAAGACCTGTTGCGACGATTGAGAGGACAAAGAGTGTAACGGAGAAGACTGCGATCACCTTGTTAACTGAGTTTAACCACTTGACTTTGTTAACGCCAGTCTCTTGCTGGAGGCGTGAAGCATGAGATCCAACTGGATGAGGTAACATGATATGAACCTTATTTTCTTTGATGTCTAATAGCGAAGAGGGGGGAACGGCCGAGAAGGTAGCCGACGAGTGCACCGGTTAGGTGGGCGGTATTGGCAATTCCAATGGACAATTCAAACTTGCCGGTGATCTGGAGGATGAAGAAGGCAGTTTGGAGGACAAACATCCCCACAACAAAGATCGCTAAGAAAATCAGGGTAAAGCGATGGAGGAGATACCCTTCCCAGGGGGCGACTTGTTGCCTTGCCCAGATAAACGCAGCCATCCCACAAACAACACCTGAAAGCCCCATAAAGAAGGGGCCGCTCATCAAGTATTGGGCGGTATTGGAAAAAATGCCGGTCAGAAGGATTAGCACCAAATAACGCAAGCCTCCGAGACGAAACTCGATTTGGTTGCCGAGCAGGATAAACCACAGAACGTTGAAGAAGATGTGGAGTAAATCAAAATGGAGAAAAGTTGGAGCGATGATGCGCCACACTTCTCCTTGAGAGATTTTGACAAATAGTGGTCCATCATAGGTGAGAGAGTAGTCTGGGCTGCGAATTGCCATGACGATGCGGTCGTAGATTCCCATCCATGTGGTCTTGCTGCGCAATTCCTCGATCAGCTTGCGCGCTTCTGCAGAAGGGGGCTTTTTCTCTTCGATATCTTTGGGTGTGTAGATGGAAAAGAGGGTGTCGCGCTCCTGAAAATAGGGGGGGTAGTCGTAAATTAAGGCGCGCTCAACGGGGGCGAGGATGGGCGCTTGGACAATACCTATGATTTTTGGGGGAACCAGAGTGCCACGCTGGATTTGGGCCCACATAAAGAGAGTCACAACACCGAGTAAAATCAAGATGGAGATTGGGCCATAGGGAGCTGGCGAGAGGAGGCGGCGTTTTTGGGGACGGGCTATGAGCTCAGGCTCTTTTTTGAAAGTTTCAGGCTGAGCGCGGTAGCGTGGGTCGTGTGGATTGGCTTTGTATTGTTCGTAAAAAGAGAGCGCTTTTACAACCGAATCCTCATCTCGAACCCAGATACGAGAGGTGTCGTTGGGAAGCTCCTCGCACTCATTTTCAATCCCTTGACCCGTTAAATAGTACGAGAATTCATAAGGGTTTTCATCCGTTTCAGCCGTATTAATCGTACAGATTAGACGCATGCACTCTCTTCGATTTTTTGGATAATCTCGGAGGTGGCAAGTCCTGGGATGCGCTCCACAAGATGCAGTTTTCCTCCATTTCTCTTTACTTGCTCAGCTTCTACGCACTCTTGGCCATATTCAACTCCATTTACATGGACATCGGGACGAATCATCTCCAAAATGGCGCGCGGGTCGGTCTCATCAAACCACGTGACATAATCGACAAAGCCTAAGGCTGTAAGCATTTCTACTCGGTAAGAGAGTGGGATAATGGGGCGCTGTTCACTTTTGTAGGCGCGCACAGAAGCGTCGGTATTTACCGCTACAATTAACACATCAGCGGTTTTTGAAGCTTCAAAAAGCATATACATATGCCCAGCATGAAGCAGGTCAAACGAGCCATTTATAGTCGCAATTGTTTTTCCATCGCTTCGAATTGAGGCCACACACGAGAGCAGTTTTTCGGGTTGAATGCTCTTGGCTTGGCTATACTGTTTCCATGAAGGCATTATTCGTTGACCTCAGGGAAGGCGATCGGGAAAATTTCCTCATAATGTTCGACAAAATGAACCTCTAATCCCTCTTTTAGGTAGTCGGGAAGCTCGTCATAATCGCGTAGATTGTCTTGTGGGAAAATTAAGGTCTCCAAACCCGATCGACGTGCTGCGATTAATTTCTCTCGAACCCCTCCAATGCCAAGAATACGGCCTGTTAAGGTGATCTCACCTGTCATGCCGAGGTTGTCCAACACAGGTGTATCAAGTATCAACGATAAAAGGGCGGTCACCATTGTAGCACCAGCTGAAGGGCCATCTTTGGGTGTTGCCCCTTCCGGAATGTGGATATGGACGTGCGATTTTTCGAAGAAGGTATAGCCAGGGGCGTATTTATTGATGGCGCTATGTAGGTAACTCCACGCAATTTGGGACGATTCCCGCATCACATCGCCTGCTTGGCCGGTTAGATTCATATCTGTCCTGTCAGAGGCGGTTTTAATCGCTTCGATGTAGAGCGTCGCCCCACCCATCGATGTCCACGCAAGCCCCGTTGCCACACCAACTGGCGTGCGTTCGTAAAAGCGATCGCTTAAAAAGATGGGTTTGCCCAAGTACTCGGCGAGGTTGTTGCGCGTAAGTGAGTGTTTGGCCGCTTTTTTGCGCCGCCCTTTTTCACGCTCTTTAACAACCTCAAGAGCGACTTTACGTAGGATCTTTTTAATGTGATTCTCTAGGCTACGGACACCCGCTTCTCGGGCATATCCGTTGATAATAGCGCGCAGCGCATCGATTGTGAAGGAGACATCATCGGCACGCAATCCCATTTGTTTGCGGGCACGTGGAATGAGATATTTTTTGGCAATTTGCACTTTCTCTTCCATAATATAGCCAGAAAGACGGAGCACTTCCATTCGGTCGAGGAGGGGCTCTGGGATGGTATCGAGCATATTGGCTGTAACGACGAATAAGACATTCGATAAATCAACACGCACATCGAGATAGTGATCTAAAAAGTCGCAGTTTTGTTCAGGGTCGAGCACTTCCAAAAGGGCAGCAGAAGGGTCGCCATGATAACTCATTCCCATCTTGTCGACCTCATCGATCATGATGACAGGGTTCATCGACTGGCACTGCTTTAAAGCCTGAACGAGCTTTCCGGGCATCGCACCCACATAGGTGCGACGGTGCCCCTTGATTTCGGCTTCATCTCGCATGCCTCCAACAGAAAAACGGAAAAATTTGCGATTTAATGCGCGTGCAATGCTCTTACCAATACTCGTTTTTCCACATCCCGGAGGACCGGCTAAACAGATGATGCTCCCCTTCAGCCCACCGGTTAATTTGCCAACACCGATCAGCTCTAAAATCCGCTGTTTAATCTCCTCAAGTCCATAATGGTCTTTATTCAAGATTACCTCAGCCTTGTCTAGATCGTGCCGCTCTTTGCTATTCATGCCCCATGGAACAACTGTCAACCAATCGAGATAATTGCGGCAGACGGTGTACTCGGCAGATGCCGAATCGAGTGTTTGTAGCTTATCGAGCTCCTCTTGAATGGTATCCATCGCCTGGACGGGAACGTCGCGCTTATTTAGGCGCGTTTCAAATTTGTCGCTGTCGATCGATTTTTCTTCGCGCTCCATCCCCAATTCACGCTTAATCGTCTTCAGCTGCTCACGGAGAAAATACTCCTTTTGACTCTTGGTGATTGTCGCTTCGATTTTCTGATTGATGCTACTTTGCAGATGGCTTAAATCGAGCTCTTTTTTCAAAAGGACGAGCGCTTTGTCGATACGCGTTGCCATGTCGAACGCTTCGAGAATTTCTTGCAGCTCATCGCGCGTTGCCGTTGTAAGTGCGACGGCGAAATCGGCCAGTTTTCCAGGTTCGGTGAAATCAGAATGTCCTAAAAAGATCTGGAGCTCCTCTTTAAAGAGAGGATTGAGCTTTAAAAGTTCCTTGATCACGGAGACGATATTGATCGAATAGGCCTTCAGCTCATCTGTAATCTCTTTTGAATCGGGTTGATACTCGACAGATGCTTTGAGATGTTTTCCCTTGACCGTCTTTTTGATCTCGAGGCGCTCTTCCATGTTCAATACAATCTGCGCCCCCCCTCCATCCATCGGAATAATGCGCAAAATACGCGCTAGAACGCCGACGCGATAAAGCCCTGGAAAGCCAACTTTGTAGATGTCGGCATCCTCTTTTTTTGTCATGACAAGGGCGACGTACTTATTGTCAGACTTTGCGATGTTCTTTAGAACCTCGTAGTAGGGACCTGTCTCAATTAGGAGGGGAGCTGCCATCCCTGGGAAAAATGGACGTCTATTAATCGGTAGGACATAGAGCTCCTTGGGAAACTGTTTTTTAGGCTCGTCGCTCTCTTCCAACGACTCTTCGATAGCTTCTTCTAGCTCAGCTTCAATGGCTTCTTGTCGTTTCTTGTCCAATGTCCAGCCTCGTGGTGTTAAAACCCGTGAAGTTTACCAAAAGCCCTCCTATCATTGCAAGAAGGTGGTTTTTCACTTTAACTTAATCTTTTGTTTACTCTATCATATTGCAGGTTGTTTATGAAAACTCTAATTATTGACACTAGTCATGAAAGATCTCTTATTGCCTTTTCTGAAGGTGTAGAAATTCTTTTAACTATTCCCTTGCCCATTGGTCTTCAAAGCTCTTCTCACCTCTTTCCAGCAATTGAGTCGGGTTTTCAAAAACTTAAGCTAAATCCAGAAGAGTTGGAGGCAGTTGCTGTGACAGTTGGCCCCGGTTCATTTACTGGGATACGGGTTGGTGTGGCGGCTGCCAAAGGGATCGCCGCTCCCCGGGGGCTCCCCCTTATCAGGCTCAGCTCTCTCCAAGGGTTTCTAGCAGAAGAGAATGGGGCGGCGCTGATCGACGCACGCATTGGCGGAGGATTTGTACTCCTTCCCGGTGGGGAGCCCAAACTCGTCTCCCAAGAGGAGCTGCCAAATGTTTTGGAGGGGCGCTCGGTGATTATCGGTCCAAATCTTAAGCGCTTTTCCTTTCCCAATCAGCAAGAACGCTATCCCAATCCTGAGGTTCTCATCAGAAATCCTCTTCCGCCGACTGGCGACGATCTCAATCTTCTCTACTTAAGAGAAACGGTTTAGATATACATGATTGTATCAGGTTGTAATAGGAAACCTGTTGTGACACAGCCTATTAAACCCAAAGCTAGTAGTGCAACCAAAATAGATCCGCAGCCGCCCGAGCCCGAGGAAGTGAAGCCTCCTGCAGCTGGGGTGCGAGATAATCTGAGAGCTCTGAAGGAAGAAAAGCCCCGTGTACCCCCGGAAACACGACAAACGCGCGCGCTAGTTCCAGGATCTCCGCCTCTAGCCTGGAATGGTGATTGGGCGTTGGGTTTGTCGCCATAGAAAGGTTTAAGTGGTCGAGGAGCTTCTGAGGCACCAAAACGTGGGTGCATGGTAGACATAAATATCTCCTTATTGTAGTTGTTTTTAAGGAAATACATTACAAGTATCCTCGGATATTGGCAATTAAAAAACGGGCATGCTCAATTGCTCTGAGTAATTTGTCTCGCAAGACTTCTTTTGGTGGAAGCGCGGTGATATATTCAGCAACATGGATACCAGCTTGCCCAAGTTCTAGCAGTTCTATGACCCTGATTGCTATCTAAACTTGTTGTTATAGTGCCCTACCAAATCCAAATGGAGGATAGTATGGAGCTTTATGCAACTGTAGTTTACGTGGTTAGTTCAGAACTGCTGAAAATCCTTGGCGTACAAGACGACCCTCAAGCAAAGATGGAAAATGCGGAAGTGATGACTTTTGCTGTTGTGGCAGCAAAATTTTTTCACAGCAACTATGTGAAAACGAGATATTTAGGTAGCAATCAGGGTCAAAGCCGAGCAAGAAACATCGATGGAGATGGATCCTAAACGCAAAATTAAAGAAGACCCTCACTTCCCTCAAACTTTTCCCAGGGGTGACATTTTAGTTTTGCGTTGACAGTGGACATCTTCTATAGTCATGCGATATGGCAGAAAAGACCGAAAAGGCGACCCCGAAGAAGCTGAAAGATGCTCGAAAAAAGGGGCAGGTCGCCAAATCCCAAGATTTTCCCTCTGCGCTGACTTTTGTCACAGCTGTCAGTCTCACCCTCTATATGGGGAGCTATCTCTACGACCAGATTGGGCAGTTTATGGTTCAGATGTTTACCATCGCCCCTATGACAAACCTCCAAGTGACCGGCCCGCATTTCCTAGAAGAAATGATCTTTGTCATTTTAAGAACTTCACTACCAATCGCTATTATTGTCTCCATCGTCGGGCTCATCGTCGGCTTCCTTGTCGTCGGCCCTACATTTGCCGTAGAAGTCTTTAAGCCTAATCCAAAGAAATTCAATCCTGTAGACAATCTCAAGCAAAAGTTTAAAATGAAGACTTTGGTTGAGTTAATCAAGTCGGTTTTGAAAATCTTTGGCGCGGCCGTATTAATCTTTTTAGCTGTGCGCAACAGCGTTGGGGATCTTGTCGCAACTGTTGCCCTTCCCCCAACAGCTTCGCTTATTGTCTTTAAAAAGATTATCTATAAGGTGGTTATTTGGATCGGGATCTATTTTCTGCTCATTGCGATTGCTGACCTTGTGTATCAGCGCTATAACTTTGGTAAAGAGATGAAAATGGAGAAGTTCGAGGTCAAGCAAGAGTATAAGGATACAGATGGAAATCCGGAGATTAAAGGGAAACGGCGTCAGATTGCCCAAGAAATCGCGTACGATGAAGGAACGACAAATGTTAGGCGAGCTAAAGCTGTTGTTACCAACCCCGGTGACATCGCGGTTGCTATTGGATATGAACCTGAAAAATATAAAGCCCCATGGATTATTGCGATCGGGACAGAAAAGCGTGCCATGAGTATTATTGCGGAAGCAGAGAAACACCAGATCCCCATCATGCGCAACGTTCCTCTGGCACACCAATTGCTAGATGAAGGTGAAGTGAATAAGTTTATTCCAGAAGACACCTATGATGCTATCGGAGAAATATTACTCTACGTGGTCTCTCTAAACGTAGAAGAAGGCGAGTAAATGAAGCGAATTCTCAATTTTATAGGGCGAACTCTAAGCGGAGAAATGGCTCTCTCGGCCATCACCCGTTCGAGCGACTTGATTTTGGCTGCATGGATTATTGCGGTCATGGTGATGATCGTACTTCCTGTTCCCCCTCCGGTCATCGACCTTCTGATTACCTTCAATTTAACTGCCGCAGTTGGCCTTCTGATGGTAGCACTCTATATTCCAAGTGCAATTCACCTTTCGATGTTCCCCTCTATGCTTTTGGTAACAACCCTCTTCCGCCTTGGGGTGAATATTTCCTCTACAAGACAGATCCTCTTACACGCTTATGCCGGTGAGATTATTTCTGCATTCGGTAACTTTGTGGTAGGGGGGAATTACGTTGTAGGTTTTGTTATCTTCCTGATTATCACAATTGTACAATTTATTGTTGTGACAAAAGGTGCTGAACGTGTCGCCGAGGTTGCAGCTAGATTCCGTTTAGATGCGATGCCTGGTAAGCAGATGGCGATCGATGCCGACATGCGCGCCGGTGTCCTCGACGCCAACCAAGCCCGCGAAAAACGAGCCCTCATCCAAAAAGAGAGTGAGTTGTATGGAGCGATGGATGGAGCGATGAAGTTCATTAAAGGGGATGTAATCGCTGGGATTGTGATTGCGTTCATTAACATTGTCGGAGGATTGATCATTGGGGTCGCAATGCACGGTATGACCCTCGGTCAAGCGGCACGTGTCTATACCCTTCTCTCTATCGGGGATGGTCTTGTGACTCAAATCCCCTCTCTATTGATCTCTTTGACAGCAGGTCTTGTGACAACACGGGTCTCGAGCGATCGAAAAGATGCGAACATGGGAAGCGAGATTGCCTCCCAGCTGCTGCGCGAACCGCGCGCCCTTTTTATTGCAGCAGGTGCAGTGTTTGGCCTCGGTTTTTTCAAAGGCTTTCCTCTCTGGACCTTTGCAATTTTGGCCTTCATTTTGGCAACAAGTGGACTTGCTGTTTGGCGCAAAAAAAAGAAAGAGACGGCAAGAGTTGCAGCAGGGGCTCCCGGAGCCGTCGAAACCGATTTTGAAGGGCATGCCATTGTGGGGGGTAGCAGTGAGGATTTTGCTCTGACCCTTCCTGTCATCTTAGAAGTCGGTGAAAACCTCTCCGCTTTGATCGATAAAAAAATTAAAGGGGTTCCAAATCTTGTTGAAGAGCTAATCCCAAAGATGCGTCAAGCATTATACCAAGATCTAGGAATCCGCTTTCCAGGTGTGCATGTGCGCACCAACTCTCCCAGCCTCGAGAAAGATGAATACGCCATTTTGCTTAATGAAGTGCCCGTAATACGGGGAAAAATTCCTGAGCACCACCTTCTCACAAATGAGCTTGAAGAGAACCTCCGTCGCTATAACCTCCCCTTTATCGCCTATAAAAATGCGATTGGCCTCCCTTCGCTTTGGGTCGAGGAGCGTTACAAAGACATTATGAACAAGGCTGGAATTAAGTACTGGCAATCTCTTGAAGTGGTCATTCTCCACCTCTCTTACTTCTTCCGCCAAAATGGCCAAGAGTTTTTAGGTATTCAAGAAGTGCGTTCCATGCTTGAATTTATGGAACGCTCCTTCCCCGACTTGGTCAAAGAGGTCACCCGTTTAATCCCGCTTCAGAAGTTGACCGAAATTTTTCGACGCCTCACTCAAGAACAAGTCTCGATCAAAGACTTGCGCACCATTATGGAGGCCTTAAGCGAGTGGGCACAGTCAGAAAAAGACACCGTATTGCTAACCGAGTATGTGCGTGCATCGCTGAAGCGTTATATCAGTTATAAATATTCTCAGGGGCAATCGACCCTCTCTGTGTACTTACTCGATCCTGAAATTGAGGAGATGGTTCGTGGGGCGATTAAGCAAACATCTGCAGGTTCCTATTTAGCTCTCGACCCCGATACGGTAAACATGATATTGAAAGCGATGCGCAATACCGTAACACCAACTCCACCAGGCGGGCAACCTCCAGTTCTACTTACCGCGATCGATGTACGCCGCTTTGTAAGAAAGTTAATTGAGACCGAGTACCCAGATGTCTCGGTTGTCTCCTACCAGGAGATTTTGCCAGAAATACGCATCCAACCATTAGGAAGAATTCAAATTTCCTAATTGAGCAGAAGAGGGGGAGTAGATGTCAGATTCGATCCAGCCGGTAAATTTAGCGGCAGTCGAACAACGTGCGACGCAACAGGATGCAAAGCAAGCAGCTGCATTCCAAGATGCTGCTAAGTCCCGCTTTACTGAAGATATTGAGCGTGGCTTTAATCCCGCTGCAGCTGAACGTGAACAAGGGCGCGCTAACAAGTTTAGACGACTTGAGACGCGCAAAAAAAGCCCCGCTGGCGAGCCACGCAAAGTTCAAGGTGTTGGGAAGAAGTCTGAGGAAGACCTTGCCCAAAGCTACAACCGCCGCAATTCCGAACTTCCACAAGACCGCTTAAGAGCCCTGCGCGATGGCCTTAGACAGGGACAAAATGCTGAAGAAGTTCTTGCAGATGTAAGCAAGGAATTTCCCGATGCAACGCTTGCCGATGAAGCCCTAGAGTATCTCGAAAAAGAGACAGAGGGCGATCTCAAATCGAACGTTCGCGAGGCGCGCGAGCTGCTCAATGAAACAAAAGGGCGCGAGGTGATTGCCGGACGAAATGTCGACACGGTTGCAAAATCATTTCATAACAAAGGCGTTGGGCAAAACCCGAGCGAGCTTCGTGAACTTTACCGTGAGGTCACTGGAAGCCCCCGCGACCACAACACTCTCTTTTCGGAGCTCTCCAACAAATACTCATTCGATCAACTCAAGCTTGTTGTAGCATTTCTACTTAAAGGACTCTCTTACGATCTAAAATCGAAGGGACCATCGATTCAACCGGCAGAACTGATCCGACTCATGACCGAAACGCGTAACTTGCAGTCGATCCTATGGGTCTATCTCTTCTATAAATCGCGCATGCGAATGATTCGCTCTCTCTACAAATCGTACGGACTCGATTTCCATGAGGCCATCACCTTTGAAAAGCTCGCTCAGCAATTTATCCACCTTGTCGAAGAGCGCTACCCCTCCGTATTAAAACTCTTAAAACAACTCGAAAAATTTGGCCCGCTCGACGATTTGGAAAAAATTATTGTTTTAATGCAATACCGCGATGGGATCAGACAACTCTCTCCCCGACTTTATAAATCTATAAGACATCGCCAAGATCTACTACTCGTAATTTTAGAATCCCTCGAAGAACTTGAAGAACGCACTGCGGAGGAGGACGAAGATGATAACTCCCTTTGAAAATCTGATCCAGCAACTGGGAGCTGAGATGGGTATCGATCTTAAACCCGACGCCCACCTCTCCTGCCTACTCACATTTCCAGACGACAATGTATCAGTACAAATCGACCTCGATACAAGTGGCGATCAGATTCTTGTAGGAACTCAGCTCGGAAACATCCCTCCAGGCCCCTATCGAGAACGCATTCTTTTTCAGGCGATGCGCGTCAATGGAGGCTCCCTCATACCACGCGGAATCCTTGCCTTTAGCGAAAAAAACGACACCCTTGTTTTATTTCAGTTTCTCCCTCTTGCTTTTCTGGATGGAAAAATACTCCACACCTATATTGAGGTTTTTCGCGACCATGCAAAAATCTGGAAAGAAGCCCTAGAGCACGGCGAGATCCCCACGATCGAAGAAGATGCCCGGCAAGGCACAATGTTTGGACTAGAACCATGACCCTAAAGCAAAAACTCCTACAAACTGCAGCTGGCCCCCAGTGGGAACAAACCGGTGTGCGCAATCACCATGGAATTTGCATCCCGCTCTTTTCCCTCCTCTCAGAAAAAAGCTGTGGAATCGGTGAATTTCTCGACCTCATCCCCATGATCGAATGGTGTCAAAGCCTCGGACTCGACGTCATCCAGCTCCTCCCTCTTAACGACCTTGGACTCGGCACAAGCCCCTACAACGCCCTTTCAGCAAATGCTCTTAGTCCCATCCATATCAGCCTCTCCTCACTACCTGAAATCCAAAGAGTCCCTGACTATCAAGAAAAGCTCGCTAAAATCCGCTACTGGAACCGCACAAACCGAGTGAAATACCACATCGTCAGAGAATTGAAGTTCGCATTCTTAAGAGACTATGTCCCCCGCATCTACGATGACTTTGCAAACTCCCCCGACTACCTCTGCTTTGTTAAAGAAAATAAATGGCTCGAAGCGTACGCCCTTTTCAAAGTCCTCAAAGAAGAGCAACTCTGGAAAAACTGGGAAGATTGGCCTACCAACCTCAAAAGCCCCTCCGAGCCCGGCTATCAGCTACTTCTGGACGAACATAGAGAAGCGTGTCAGTTTCATATATTTATACAATACCTCTGCTTCACACAACTCGCAGAAGTGAAAAGAATTGCCACCGAAAGAGGCGTTTTTCTAAAAGGAGACATCCCCATCCTAATCAGTCGTGATAGCGCCGATGTATGGCGAAAGCGCCACTACTTTTTTCTCCACGAAGCTGCCGGCGCCCCCCCCGATATGTACTCGCGCGATGGACAATATTGGGGCTTTCCCCTCTACGACTGGGATGAGCTCGAAAAAAATGGGTATGATTGGTGGCGCGAAAGGTTGCAGCTCGCCTCAAAGCTCTATCACCTCTACCGCATCGACCACGTCGTCGGCTTCTTCCGCATGTGGGCAATCCCGCTTGGCAAACAAGCCAAAGAAGGCTCCTTTATCCCCTCAAATGAACACGAATGGATCCCCCACGGGCGCAAACTCATGGAGATGATGATCAAAACAGCCCCCATCCTGCCCATTGGCGAGGATCTTGGACTTGTCCCAGAAAGTGTGAAACAATGCCTCTATGATCTCGGAATCTGCGGTACAAAAGTGATGCGCTGGGAAAGACGTTGGGAGACAGATGACAGCTTTATTCCGATCGATGAGTATCCACCTATGACCATGACGACCGTCTCCACCCACGATTCCGACACCCTCCAACTCTGGTGGCGCCACTTTCCAAAAGAAGCCAAAACCTATTCAGATTATAAAGGATGGAACTACGAACCCTTCCTTACCCTCGATCACCAGAAAGAGATTTTGCGTGATTCCCACCACTCAGCAAGTCTCTTCCACGTCAATTTGCTCCAAGAGTATCTCGCTCTTTTCCCCGAGCTCATCTCCAAAAATCCTCATACCGAGCGGATTAACATCCCCGGCAAAATCCTCGACACCAACTGGACCTACCGTTTCCAGCCCACCGTCGAAAAGATCATCGAGCACATCCCGCTGCGACAAGCAATTCGCGAGATCTTAGCTCCTTAAGATCGCGTCAAGAGCTCAATAATTTTTAAGAACTCAAGGAATTTTTTTAGCCTTCGAAATCTTGGGCATTTACCTCAATTTTAGAGTGTGCGAGCAATAGCCTGCTACTTTCTTCACATCCCTTTCTTGCAGCTTCATGTAAAGGGGAGCTTCCATCATTCGCTAGAATCGTAGGATTTGCGCCAACACCGATTAGGAATTCTACGCATTCCGGATAGCCCGATGCGCATGCAAGATGTAGAGCTGTTCGCCCCATACCATCTCGGGCATTTACATCAACTTCATGCGCAAGCATAAGCGGTATAAGTTTAGGATAATAACCCAGCTTTACAGCAGCATGCAAACCATCTGGTTTTGCACCAGCCTCTAGCAAGACCTTGACAATTTGAAAAACCGTCTCATCACCCCAAACCCCTTTATACTTCTTAAATTCTTGATATTTAACAATAGTATCTACAACGGCATTAGAATCCGGAACAGCCCCATTTGCTATTAAAAGATCTACTATTTTAGGATACCCAAGAAAGATAGCTTTATGTAATGGGGTTTTTCCACAGGAATCTTTGCCATTCGGGTTTGCTCCCAGTTCAAGCAGGATCTCCACTACCCTTCTCTTCGCCTCTTCCGTTTCCTCATGAATATATCTATCACCAATAACACAGCAAAGAGCCTCATTGCTGACCTTTCCTTCTTCGAGGTCATAAGCCGATAGATCCGAAGTACATTGTAATATTACTTTAACTATACCGAATTCACCTCTTGAAACATATTCACGAGCAAGGGCATTCAACTTGATACCTAAGAGAGAAGTGGGGGTTTCTTGCAAACACTCTTTTATGAGTGTTTCCGCTCTTATACCCCTAATATCCCTAATACCCAAAAGCAGTTTAGGTAAAATCCTATTCAGAATAGTGGAGTGTAATTTCTCGATCCGAGCAGTATGCTGGTTACCTTGCGCACTCAAATAACTCGCTTTGATATGCAATTTCTCAACTGTTAGTGTTTTAGGATCAACACTTCTCGTTAACTCCCACAATTTCTTAAGTTGAACATCCCGCTGTGACTCAGGATCAGGAGTACGAACTGGTTCTTCCCATATGATCGATGCCATTTTTTCTGTTGAGGCCGCTCTAGAATAACTTGCCATTTAACTTATCTCCATTATTTATTAGTGGATTAAGGATAAGATAAACAGTGATTTAAATCCACAAAACAAGAAACTATCGATAACCTTGCCTTTCCCCTATCTCAGATAGCTCCAGGTTCGCACAATGTAGGCAAAGTACTTTTGGAATTTCAATACGCCTTCGAAAACCGCATGGAATTGTCATATGCATTTTAGATGGCATCACATCAGCTAAAATACAACCCTCTGTCCTTCGAGTCTGAGCTTCACATCTCTATTGCTTTTGATCCTCCCCGCCAAAAGCGCCTTAGAGAGCGGGTTGACAATCTCGTGCTGGATAAGTCGCTTCAGTGGACGCGCTCCATACGCAGGATCGTACCCCTCCTTGGCAAGGTGGTGGACCACCTCCTTATCCCAGGTGAGGTCGATATGCCGATCTTTTAAACGCTCCACGATGTGATTCATCTGAATCTCAACAATTTTAGACATCTCTTTCTCATGAAGCGGGAGGAAAGGCAAGATCTCATCGAGGCGATTCAAAAACTCAGGGCGAAAATGTTGCTTTAACGCCGGCTCTACGGTCGCCAAAATGCCCTCTTTTGTGAGATCAGCGTGCCCCATCAACAGCTCTGAGCCAATATTTGAGGTCATGATAAAAAGGGCATTTTTGCAATTCACCTTGCGCCCCTTGCTATCAGTGAGCCGCCCATCATCAAAGACTTGAAGCAGAATGTTAAAAACGTCGTGGTTGGCCTTTTCGATTTCATCGAGGAGCACAACGGCATAAGGACGGCGTCTCAGCGCCTCTGAGAGCTGCCCACCCTCCTCATATCCAACATACCCTGGAGGGGAGCCAATGAGTTTTGAGACGGTGTGCTTCTCCATATACTCAGACATATCGAGGCGAATCATCGCCTCTTCGTTATTGAAAAGCTGAACCGCCAAGGCTTTAGCAAGCTCTGTTTTTCCTACACCGGTGGGGCCAAGAAATAGAAAGACGCCGGTTGGACGGTTGGGATCGCTTAAGCCTGCTCGCGAGGCTCGGATCGCATCGCTCACCGCTTTGACCGCAAAAGGTTGCCCCACAACGCGCTTTTCTAATGCCTCTTCTAGGTGGAGGAGCTTCTCCACCTCCCCCTCGAGCATTTTGTGAACGGGAATCCCGGTCCACTTTCCAACGATTTGGGCGACCAAATACTCATCAACCTCTTCTTGCAAAAGGCGATTCTCTTTTTTGGCAAGCCCCTCTTCCTTCTCCGCAATTTCTTTTTCCAGAGCCGGAATCATATTGTAGCGAAGCTCTGCCACTTTGTTGTAATCAGCGACCCGCTCTGCCTCCTCTTCTTGGAAGCGCATCTGCTCAAGTGTATTTTTTTTATCCCTTAACGATAGAAGAATCTCTTTTTCGTTGTCCCACCGCTTCTTCAAAGCAGCAAGCTCTTCTTTCACATTCGCAATATTCATTTTGAGCTCTGCACTCTCTTCCTTTTCACGTTTCAATCCTTCTTGCTTCACAATAAGAGAGGCCAATTCCCTCTCTTTTTCATCGATCGGCAGGGGGCGCGAACCAAGCTGCATCCGGATCAAGCTGGCTGCCTCATCGATCAGGTCGATCGCCTTGTCGGGCAGAAACCGATCGGTAATGTAGCGGGAGGAGAGCATCACAGCGGCATGGAGGGCCCCCTCGGTAATGCGAACGCCGTGGAAAATTTCGTATTTCTCTCGCAAACCCCTTAGAATAGAGATCGCATCTTCCAATGAGGGCTCTAAAATCATTACAGGCTGAAAACGGCGCTCCAAAGCAGCATCTTTTTCGATATGCTTTTGGTATTCATTTAAGGTTGTGGCACCCACACAATGCAAAGTTCCCCGGGCAAGTGCTGGCTTTAACAAATTGGCCGCATCCATTGACCCTTCTGCAGCCCCCGCACCAATCAGAGTATGGACCTCGTCTATGAAGAGGATAATCCCCCCGTCGCTTTGCTCGATCTCTTCTAAAATCGCTTTTAGCCGCTCCTCAAACTCACCTCGAAACTTTGTCCCGGCAATCAAGCCCCCCATATCAAGAGCCACTAACTGCTTGTTGTTTAAGGAGTCAGGGACATCGCCCTGGATAATCCGTTGAGCAAGCCCCTCGGCAATTGCCGTCTTTCCCACTCCTGGCTCTCCGATGAGCATCGGATTATTTTTGGTACGGCGACTCAAAACTTGAATCGTGCGCCGAATCTCCTCATCACGCCCAATCACAGGATCGAGCTTCCCCTCTTTGGCAAGAGCGGTATAGTTTTTGCAGAATTTTTCTAAGCTTTTCATGCTCGACTCAGCAGTTGGGGAATCCATATGGCGATCTCCACGGACTTTATTAATTAATGTTTTCAGATCATTTAACGAGAGCCCAGTCTCTTTTTTCCAGCCTGCAAACGGCTCTCCCCCCCCTTTCCAAAAGCTTAAGAGGAAGTGGTCGCTCGAAATGTAGCTATCTCCGAGCTCTTTGGCAAAATTTTGGGCATCGACAACACGCGCATGAAAATCTCGGGAGGGCTTGGGCGGCTCGCCCCCCTCAGCAAATTTGGGCAGATGGGTCAAAGAATCGACGAGCATGCGCATCAGCTGCTCGGCATTTCCAGGGGTATCATCGAGAAGCGTGCAAAAATAGCCTTGGGGATCTTCCAGAAAGGCGAGAATGAGGTGATTTTCACTCACCTCGGGATTTTGATTGTGTTGCGCTTTTTCAAAGGCGCCTTGTATAGCGGCTTGGGCTGCATCCGAAAAATTATCCATATTTATCAATATTCCCACTTTCTAGCTTAAATGTCTCACAACAGAGCTTACACTTAATTTGGTAAAGGTGTGCCTGCTCAAATGGGAGCAATAGCTCTAAGTGCTCATCGCAATGAAAAGTGTTAAAATCGAGCTGTCGATTCGCGACACACTCAATAGTGGACGGGTGCGCTTTGGATTCAAAATAGACACTCTCAACTGGATCTGGACATTTTCGATCGAACAGCAAAACCCGCAAGCTCTTGATTCTGACGATGGCAGATGGAAATGATAAAACAAGCCTAGCCCGCTTGATCGGTTTTTTCAGCGAAATAAGATCAAAAAGAGAGTAAAAACTGCGATTCGGATTACTCCTCAAGTCAATACGCTTGTACGGCTTGTTACCAAACCCGAGCCCTATATCCACATACACATTCAAAGAAAAGGCGTCTTCCGATAAAAAACACCTTGAGGGGACCGTTTTTTGTTTTACAGTCTGTGATTGGAGCGTCAGATACTTACTATATTTAGCTGCATACGCTGCAGGCCAGGTGAGATGATTCTCATTGAACGCAGCATTGGGAAGCATATCTTTAATAAAGCGATCGTAATAGCCATGCTCGCCAACAACCTGCACTAAATTTGAAGATGGACCGTACTCAAACTGCCAATCCCCAAATCGATAAGCCTCCGTCTGCGTTGTATTCAGCATGGAGCGATTAAAGATAGCCCGAAGCTGGCACCGCAACGGTTCAGACTGTGCATCTAAACTAATAGAAGAGCCTGCAAACTCAAAAAATGCAAAAATCCCCTTCCGAACAGCTTCCGCTTGTTCGATTTGTTTCTCGGCCAAGTAGGAGGGTGCTGTTACGATCGAGGACCCTGCATCGATGTCTTTGAGTGAGCCAACTCCCGTCATTGTTGTGGCGGTTTGTTCTAGAATAAAGCACCCGTGCGTATGAGAGATCTCTTCTCCCCGAAATAAATACCCCTCGCGTATATCTCCTTCTGAAAGAGCTTGATGCGCACGATGCGTTGTGCCTAAATAGAGTCCATGAAGAGAGGTAGAGTGGCCTTCTTGATTCAAAAGAGTGCGCAGCATCCCTTGAGTCGTCCCGGCCCAACCCACATCCACAAGTGTCATTTGGCTCATCGCTGATAAATCAGCAAGGGTCGAAAAGTACTTTAAAAAACACTTTCTCTTATCTGCAGCATTTTTTAGAACTTGCTCAGCCAGGATGTTCTGATTACAAAGATATTTGGTGAACTTGGCTTTTATCGATTTATTAGAGAGCTGCGTGTGTCGAAGCTCGCGCCATTCAACTAGATCGTTGATATCTAAACCTAAGCGCTCACAACAATTTTGCAATGAATGCTTTGTAGACAAACCATTTATGATCGCATTAATTTCGCTGCTTGAAAATCGAGCTAACGCTGCTTGTGTTACAAACTCTCTAGAGACCCAAAGTTCGTGCGCCTCGATCTGATGCTTGGGATAGTAGGGTGCAAATCTTTTGATTAAGTCGGCGTATAGAGTCCCTTCACGCATTAAACAGAAGACCTCTTTTTGATTCATCTCATGGCAACGCTCATAAATCCAGTTTATAAACCCAAACAGAATAGGTCCCAATACCTGAGCTCCATACATCCAAAAAAAACGCTCCTTTGAGTCAATCGCCTTTAAATCTATATGATGTTTACACTTAGCACGCAAAGCGGTAAGGCCAAAATCCCCCTCTTTTGGATCCAAAAAGGATGCCCTTTTGCTGGTAACATGGGTCCACTCACGATGTAGAATTTCCCTGAGCTGCTGATCGTACTTTTCAAAATAAAGGGAATCTATCCCATTTTCTTTTGCTGCTATGCAGTCGCTCTTCTTGTTATCGCCAATGTGCAAGATTCGAGTACCATGATCTTTTATGATGATCGGAAAGAGATCTCCACGTTTCCCATGCCCATATTCACAAGAGAGATAAAAATGAGTAATAAGAGGAAAAAGACCTTTCTTCTTCTCGAAAAAGCTCTGAATGTGCTCACTCTCGAAATAGGTGTCTGAGACGATGATGACAGGGATCTGTTTTTCATGGGCATACAAGATCAGATTGACGCAATTTTGATCGAAATGAATCAATCTCTTTTCTAGCGCCACTTCCATTGCTACTAAATGCGAAACATCGGTCTCATAAACTCCATTCTCTACACCTGCAAGCATTTGTTCTGTAGTGAGCTTGGTAAAGATGGTAAGGAGTTTCCAATAGATTTCACTAAGAGTGACTTCAACCTGATCATATGGGATCAGTCTCTCTCCACGGGCATGGCGCTCGGCATCAGCACGTAACTTAGCAAAATTTGTCGGTGTCACGGCGGGAATCACCCACCCATTTTCTTTTAGATGGTGCCCCAGAATAAGAAAAAGATCGTTCGGTTTAGGAACTTGACGCCAGATCAATGTATCAAACAGATCGAGTGAAAGCACATCGATTCGTCCCTCATCTATCGCTTGATAGGCTGGAGTGAGCCGTTGATCTTTATTTTCCATACATGAACCTATATTTTACTCAGGGCAATGGAGGCTTAAAGTGCGCCGAAGCTCCTTTAACGCCTTAGGGGAAAAATCGTGCTCTGCTGTAATCGATTCTGCACGCTTGAGGTAGTGCCAACACGTTTTGTAATCGTGGCGCTCCCCATGTAAAACAGCTAAGTAGTAAGCTGTCACAGGATTATGGGGATCAAGCGCATCGTAGCGCTTCAAGAGCTCAATCGCCTCTTTTGCCCGGTTGAGCTGAATCCACGTCACTGCCAGCTGGTGAATCCCCTCTTTAAAATTGGGATATTTCTCGAGGATGTTTTGAAGCTCTTCTTGTTTCTCCTGAATAGAATCGCGCGTCTCATCGACACGGGAGAAAATCGCGGCAATCCCCTCAAGACCAACGTTCCCGGCTAGATAATCTTGCGCGATACCGTTGGAAACGAGGGTTTCATAAGGAGCTGACCCCTCGATTTCCTTCAAAAGTTTTTCTCCCTCTTCTTTTTTTCCAGTGAAGAGGTAGCTATATCCTAGCAGCTCTTTTACAAGAGTATCTTCAGGCATATAAGGGAGCGCTTTTTCATACGCGCGGACAGCTTCATCAAATTTATGGACATGTAAATAGGTCGAAGCTTGGTTGACGTGGGTCATTCCAATCACTTCTTTTAAGGTGCGCTGCTGTAGGCTTTTCGTATTGAGACTCAAGTAAATTTCGCTTGGAGGATTAATCCCGCGGGCAGTCGTTTCAATATTGGTAATTTGATCCCCGTCGCGGTAACGAATAAAGATGTGGCCGGGCGGTGTAATAATCTCGAGGGGTAAATCGAGGCGTTGGGAAATCGCCAAATAGAGAGCGGTCACCCCCAAGCAAACCCCCAAATGATTATCCATAACCGAAGGGAGAAAGGTGTAGAGGTCGATTTGATCGGCGTAGAGGGAGTGAGGGGGAAAGCGAAAATGCATCTTTTCAAAGATAAAGCGATTAGTTTCCTGGATTTTCTCGAAATGGGTCGCTGTATCGGGCAGCTGGGCCAAAATCTGAAGCGCCATCAAATCGAGCATCGCCGAGTAGCGGCGCGCCTGGAGGTGGGCATCTTCTTTTCCTTCTAATTGTGAAAGCAAAAGGGCCATCCCAATGTCGAGTTGCTCTGGAGGGCAGGCAAAAATTTCTTTTTCGGAAGTTGCATTGTACCCTTGTAGTCTGCGGTTAGGAAGGTGGGAAGCTAAGCGCTCGATTTGGGCAACCTCATGTTCTGTCAAGAGCTCTGAGCTACTACCAAGCGCTCCCGCGATGAGGTCAATTTCCTCCCTAGTCGAGACACCAAGTAAATTTTGGGTGCGTTGAAGCGACGGGGTGTGCTCTGGATGGAGATTGTAATAGGCAAGGTTTTGCGCGACCGATGCGGGGTCGAGGCTATTAAAAAGAGCGGCTGTTGCAAGAAGAAGTATACTCATTCACCTGGTCTAACTCTATTCAATCCATTTAGCGCAGCAATACGATACCCTTCAGCAAAGGTCGGGTAGTTGAAGACCTGATCAACAAAGTAGTCAACCTTGGCCCCAAATGACATCGCCACCTGGCCGATGTGAATCAACTCTGTCGCATTCCGACCCAAGATATGGACGCCCAATACTTCAAGCGTTTCCCTATCAAATAGGATCTTGAACATGCCGAGGTGACTCGAGCCCGCAATATGGCTACGGGCGATTTCATAGTAATAAGCCCGTCCGACGCCGTAGGAAATATTCTTTTGCTGCAATTCCTGCTCAGTATAGCCGCAGCACGATATTTCGGGAATCGTATAGATCCCTAGAGGGAAAAAGGTGGGAAAGAGGTGAGTTTTGGCCCCAAATGCGTGACGCGCAGCTAACCGCCCCTGCTCCATACTCGTAGAAGCAAGAGCTGGAAATCCAATCACATCCCCGCCTGCATAGATATGAGAAACAGAGGTTTGGAAATACTCATTTACCGGAATATAGCCCCGCTCATTGATCTTCACCCCAGCCAGCCCAATATTTAGCCCGCGAACATTCGCCTCGCGCCCCAAAGCATATAGAAGAACTTCTGCTTCATAAACCGAGCCATCCTCGCACTCGACCCGCGCGTGGTTCGCGACCCGCTCGACTTTCTTTGGCGTTTTGTTTGGGGCAAACTCCATCCCAAACTCCTTGAGTCCAACTTGCAGGTGTGTTCCAATTTCTGCGTCGAGGTAGGGCAAAAGACGTTCCCGTTTATCGAGTACCGTAACCTTCGTGCCTAAAAGGGCAAAAAAGCTCGCATACTCGGCACCAATTACCCCCCCTCCAAGAACAACCATCGTCTCGGGAACACTTGTGATTGTCAAGAGACGGTTTGAATCGAGAATGACATCTAGATCAAAGGGGATATGCATCGGATTACGCGGCTCAGAGCCGGTAGCAATTAAGATCTTTTCGGCGCTTATCTGACAGAAATACTTTCCCTGGTCATCGGAGATGGCCAGCTCATTTGGACTCTCAAACTCGGCCTTGCCACGCATAAAGCGGATATTATTTTTTTTATAATATCTCAGTAGAATCGCCCGCTCCCCTTCAAGAACTGTGTTCAAACGATAGTTCAAATCAAAGATGGTCACCTCTCTGAGGCAGCTCGATCCATAAAAACTTCTTTCATTATAGCGTGTGAGATCAATGATTGCTTCCCGAAGAGATTTGGAAGGAATTGTCCCTGAATTTAAGCAATTTCCGCCGGGGACAATCTCTTTTTCGATGATAACAACCGACTTCCCAAGCTTCGAGGCTTGGATAGCTGCGGTCTGGCCTGCTGGCCCCGATCCGATTACGGCAAAATCAACTTTTATCTTTTCCACAATCCAAGACTTGCAAGATACGTGCCATTAGTGCTATAGTCTTTTCTCAATTCAATAGGGAGTTTCGTCATGACTAGACAATGTCAGGTTACTGGAAAAAAACCGAAAAAAGGTGTAAGCTATACCACCCGTGGAATCGCCAAAAAGAAGAAAGGGATTGGACTTAACATCACTGGAAAAAACAAGCGCCGTTTTCTACCTAACTTAGTTAGAAAGCGTTTCTGGTTTTCAGAAGAGAATCGCTTCGTAAGTTTACGCCTTTCAGCAGCCGCTATGCGCACAATTGACAAGCGTGGGCTTTCTACAATCATCAGTGAACTACGCGCTCAGGGGCAGAAAGTTTGAGTCTTCGGCACTTTCTTCAACGGCTCCGCGAGTCGGGAGAAATTGTCGATGTGCATTCCGAGGTCGATCCAAATCTTGAGCTCGCCGAAATTCACAGGCGAGTTGCAGCTGTTGACGGCCCCGCTCTTTTCTTTCACAACGTCAAAAACTCAAAATTTCCGGTCGTCACCAATTTATTCGGCTCGCGCAAGCGGGTCGATTTAGCCTTTCCTAACCATCCAGAAAAGATCGTCGCCGAGCTCGTTGAGATGATGACGATGGATTTTCCTCCTAATCTTAAGACTTTATGGAAAAAACGGACCTCCCTTAAAAGCCTACTGCATCTCGGAACCAAGCGCAGGTCCAATGGCCCAATTAAAGAGTGTTGCCAAACACCCCCCGACCTAGAAAGTCTCCCTCTTTTAAAAACCTGGCCAGATGACGGCGGACATTTTGTCACCCTTCCTCTCGTATACACAGAACCACCAGGAGGGGGACCACCAAATTTAGGGATGTACCGGATCCAACGGTACAACAAAACAGAAACAGGACTCCACTTTCAGATTCAAAAAGGGGGGGGCTTCCACTACCACCAAGCAGAAAATCTAGGTGAACCTCTTCCCGTCACGATCTTTATCGGCGGCTCACCTGCATTGATCCTAAGTGCGATAACTCCCCTTCCAGAAAATGTACCTGAACTCTTGCTCTGCGGATTGATGCAGGGGAAAAAACTCTCTACCTGCTCCTCATCCCATACATCCCATCCCCTGATCTCTGAGTGTGAGTTTGCGCTTCTGGGAAAAGCGCGCCCCAAAGTTCGTAGGATGGAAGGGCCTTTTGGAGATCATTATGGCTACTACAGCTTAGAGCATGAATTTCCCCTCTTCGAATGCGACGCCATCTACCACCGCAAAGACGCCATCTACCCCGCAACGGTCGTTGGCAAGCCACGCCAAGAAGATTACTACATTGGCGATTACCTACAAGAGCTTCTCTCCCCTCTTTTTCCAATTGTTATGCCCGGGGTAAAAGATCTTTGGAGCTATGGCGAAACAGGGTTTCACTCACTCTCTGCAGCTGTTGTAACCGAGCGCTACTACCGCGAATGCATGGCTTCGGCTTTCCGTATTTTGGGGGAAGGACAACTCTCACTGACCAAGTTCCTTCTGTTGACAGATCAGCCCGTTAACCTGCGTAATTTCCGCGAGCTGCTCACCACCGTACTCGAACGTTTTTCGCCTGAAACCGACCTCTTTGTTTTTGCAAACCTCTCCCTTGACACCCTCGACTACACTGGACCTGAACTAAACAAAGGATCGCGCGGTGTGATGCTTGGAATCGGCGAGAAAAAACGTGACCTTCACAGCTCCTATCAGGGCGGCCAGCCTCCACAAATTTCAAAAGTAGGGGTCTTCTCACCCGGATGTCTTGTCCTCGAAGGAAAATATCACGACCAGCTACTCGATTACGCCGGCTTTAAAGAGTGGCCACTAATCGTTCTCGTCGACAATGTCGACAAGGCGCTAAAAAATGACGCTGCCTTTCTCTGGACTGTGTTTACCCGCTTTGAGCCCGCAGCCGATATCCATGCAAAGGGGCGCATTTTCCGCAACCACGTCACCTATTCAGGTCCGGTGTTGATCGATGCACGGATGAAAGATTCCTATCCCCCCGAAGTTTTGTGCGACCCCACAACTGCTAAACAGGTCACGCAAAATTGGAACCGTTACTTTCCTGAGGGAATGGAGATGGGCGATAGCGATACCGGCCACGTCTGCTAATACACAAACAACCTCAATCCATCCAGCGGAACTGATTAGAATTCATGGCAGTTAGGTAGTAGATCTCTTTGAAAGCCTTCTGAAATTCTGCATCTTCTAGTTTGATACAATCCTTCCCTTCATAGATCCCTCTTAGGCCATGGGGAACGGGAATACCTATGCTACGCATTTCATTCTCGAGGAATTTATTATGAATAACCGTTCGATCACCATCAAATTCAACGAGAAATTGGGAAGTTTGGGTGTTTATTAGCTTCATACTCCTCCAATATCACTTTAATCTCTTCATTGACATACTTGGTAAATATTGTCCAGTCCCTCGCATTGCGCTCTAACAAGCGCCCTATCAAAATCTCAAATTTCGTATCAGCCTCGATGCCACGGATTTTGCAGAGCATCCCTCCAAGTTGGTCTGGACACAGTCCATTTAGCGCTCCTAATTTTAACAACATCGTCGAAACATAGTGGCGATTGGCAGCCTTTTCCTCCAATCCCATCTCTTCGATCAATAGGGCGCGATCCTTTTCGGGATCGAGATAGGAGATATAGGCATGCTCCTCATCTGAAAATGGGGTGGAGGCCTGCTCCCAATACTTCCAAACGTAGTCAATTTTACCAAGATGAGGTGATAAGGCAAATCCATGATCGATCGGAATGGCCTCAACCCCGTTCCTAATCAAAATATTAGAGGTATGGCGATCTTCATTGAGCAAGCGGATATCAAACTGTGCCATCCGTCTGATCGAAGATGGAGAAAATCGACCCACATCCTCCCAAGAAAGCTCTACCGCTACGATACTGTCCTCGACATAAAGTTGACACGATCCCGTTTGCGCTCCTCCGAACTCTGGAGCACAAAGTGTCGTCACAACTGTCGGAGGAACATTCGCAAATCTTTTATGATCGAGCCGGTAGGCCGCATACTCTCGCATATAGGAGTTGCCTTTGAAGATTGCAAGAGGTCTCTCATCCTCCCCGTGCAGAATATATGTTTCTGTTGTGGCAAGATCACTTTTGATCGGCGCAATCCCCATCTCTAACGCGCGTTTCACCTCCCAAATAACTTCACTCATTTCCGGAGCGTGGCGAAGCGTTGCCAATTGATAGGCTGGATCATTCACAAAAACATCGGGATGAGTGGCCAGAAAATGCGAGACTTTCCGAACTGTTTGACGCATAAATTCCCCCTTCCTCTATTATAAATAATTTTTTCAATAAGGGAAACATGCATAAACGTCTGATAAAATCGTCGCGCACCCTTTTTTCTCTTGCCCTCCTTGGCCTATTTTTCTTTCTACAAGAAAAGCCAATCCCCTCCTCAAATGAACCTATCCAACTCTATGCCTCTGTGTGCCATGATAATTTACAAAAAATCTACCTCAATGCCATTGAGGGCGCGCAAGAATCGATCTACCTGGTAATGTACTCTTTGAGCGATGATAAGGTGATCAAAGCTCTCAATAAAAAAGCCCAGAAAGGTGTTGCCATTACTGTTGTTCATGACACCTCAACACCCCAAAAAGGGTATGAACGCCTCGTGTCGATTAAGCGTGTGCCTATTGTCATGAGCGGACTTATGCATCAAAAGATCTTAGTTGTTGATAATGAACGTATTTGGATAGGATCTGCGAATTTCACAACCGATTCTTTGCGCCTTCATGACAATCTTGTCGCAAGAGTTACAAGCCCAGAACTTTCACAAAATATTCTTGCTGAAGATCCTACGCAAAAGTTTAAAATTGGTGGACAGCTGCTCGAATTTTACAACCTGCCCAAAGACAAGAAGAAGGGGCTCGCTCGCCTGATTGATTTAATCGACCACGCTGAGCACTCAGTGCGCGTGGCGATGTATACATGGACCCACCCCGACCTCACAGAAGCAGTGATCCGTGCCCACAACCGAGGCGTAACTGTAGAGATCATCCTCGACCGAGGACAAGCCAATGGGGTGGGGCGCAAGGCAACAAAAGCGCTTGTCGATGCCGGCGTTGCGGTTTGGCTAAGTAGCGGCCAAAAATTATTACATCACAAATGTTTCTGGCTTGATGAGAATATTTTGATAAATGGTTCGACCAATTGGACGCGGGCTGCTTTTACTAAAAACAAGGACTGCTTCTTTATCCTTCATGATCTAACTGAGGACCAAAAAGATAAAATGCGCACACTGTGGAAACGAACCCGCATATTGTCAAAAAAGGAACACCCTCGGATCGAAACAAAAAAGTCTACGAACGTTCAGCCGCTTGACATTGTTCAAGTTCCTCCTTATTTGGGTTGGGCTGTCTGATTACAACAAGAGAGGATTGAATTCCCAAAAATTTTTAATCTAAAGAGAGAAACCGTACATTTTTTTGGTTAAACTCAAGATATTTGCAGTGGAAATTTCAAATAAAGAACTCTTTCCGTATAATTCTTAGCAATATGAAGTTCTTTCTTTTCGGCTTTGGAAAAATGGGGAAATTGGTCGCATCTCTTGCAGAGGCACGCAATCACCAGATTGTGGATGTACTGGAAGAGGCCGATGTCTGCATCGATTTTTCGGTAGCCAAGGCAGTGCTTGACCATGTCACGCAGGCATGCGCTGCCAAAGTTCCCATTGTGATCGGAACGACCGGCTGGGAAGAGAGTCTGCCCCTTGCACACAAACTTGTCGCTGAGAGTGAAAACGGAGCTCTTTATGCCCCCAATTTTGCGATCGGCATCGCCCTATTTCGCAAGCTCCTCATCCAAGCTCAGAACTTATACGCCGACTATGCGCTTTCGGGAGAAGAAACGCACCATACAGAAAAAAAAGATGCTCCTTCAGGAACGGCAAAAGCGATTGCACATGATTTGAAGATGGAATCTCCCTTTTCAAGTCAACGCGAGGGTGCTGTTGTAGGCAAGCATGAGGTTGTTTTTGACTCCCCTATCGATACAATTTCACTTAAACACGAAGCTAAAAACCGTGAGGGATTTGCCCTGGGAGCCATACAAGCTGCCGAATGGATCTGCAATCAAAAAGGATGGTTCACACTCGATGACATGTTACACAGCACTAATCACTCCGTTTGATAAAGAGGGTAATCTCGACGAGGAGGGTTTTGAAAAAAACCTCGCCCACCAACGCTCTGTTGATGGCCTTGTAGCACTTGGGACGACCGGCGAAACTCCTACTCTTACTCTTACCGAAAAAAAACAGATCCTCACACTTGCACGCAAATCCTCTTTGCCGCTCATGGTGGGATGCGGTGCATATAGCACATTACAAACGCTTGAAAATTTAAAACTTGCCGCCGAATACGGTGCCGACAGCGCTCTTGTAGTTACCCCCTACTATAATAAGCCGACCCAAGAGGGACTTTTTTGCCATTTTGAAACGCTTGCCAAACACTCTCCCCTCCCAATCATCCTTTATAACAACCAAGCAAGAACCTCTGTCAATTTACAAATCGAAACTTTAAAAAAATTGATCGAATTCCCAAATATTATCGGTATGAAAGAGGCATCTGGGAATTTGGCGCAAATTTGTGAGACAATCGCTTTGAAAAAAAGACGCTCCGACTTTCAAGTCTATGCAGGCGACGACATTTGGACCCTCCCCTTGATGGCGCTTGGAGGTGACGGCGTGATCTCAGCTTCGAGCAACCTCGTGCCCAAATTGATGAAAGAGCTCGTAGATGCATGCAAAAGTGGCAACAATTCGCTCGCTCAGCAGATCAATAACCGCTTGATTCCCCTCTATGCCTCCACCTCTTTCGAATCAAATCCCATTCCGATCAAAGCGGCGATGGAGCTTGCCGGTTTTCCGGCAGGAGAGCCAAGACTTCCCCTTACCCCGCTCCACCCCTCTTATCTACCACCTCTAAAAGCCATCGTGGAGGATCTATTATGAAAATTCCTGTTGGAGTGCTCGGTGAGACAGGGGTAATCGGAAGGCAATATGTTGCCTTGCTTCGAGACCATCCCTGGTTTAAGCTCGCTTCAACTGAAGAAGCCCCCCTTATCTTTTCTGCTATTCCTAACGACGTTGCTGCAAAGCTTGAGCCACCCCTCGCAAAAAAAGGGATCTGGGTGATCTCAAGCGCCGCATGCCACCGCGAAACCTCCCCCGTTATCATCCCTGAAATCAACCCCCACCACATCACCGAAAGCCGCCTCATCACCAAGCCCAATTGCGCCACCCAATCATTCCTCCTCCCCTTGGCCCCGCTCCATAAAATAGCAGGCATCCGCTCCCTTTCAGTCACAACCATGCAAGCGATCAGCGGCGCCGGGAAAAGAGGCTTAAGCGCTTCTGCCATTCACGACAACGTCATCCCGTATATCGAAGGGGAAGAGGATAAACTCGAAACTGAGCCACTAAAAATCCTAGAAGCAGATTTCCCCATCTCGGCCCACTGCAATCGCGTTCCCGTTATGCACGGCCACATGGCTTGCGTGTCGGTCTCTTTTCACAAAAAGCTCACGCGCGAGGAAATTCTTGCCGCTTGGGAGCTACCCTCCCCTCTAAATCTCCCCTCCGCGCCGAAATATCCAGTCCGCTATCTTGACGAGCCAGGCCGCCCTCAACCACGCCTCGACCGCGATCTCGATGGAGGTATGGGCATCACAGTTGGACGCCTACGTCCCTGCCCTGTTGCCGAATGGCGATTTGTCGCCCTCTCACACAACGCAATTAGAGGAGGCGCGGGTAACGGCATCCTCATCGCCGAATACCTAAAACACTCCAGAGGAAACGACTTTGGTCAAACGTAATCCACACTTCTCCCGGTTAAGCAAAAACTATCTCTTCCCCGAGGTGACGCGACGGGCTCGCTCTTTTGAAAATTTAATCAGCTTGAGCATTGGTGATACATCCGAGCCCATTCCACACGCAATCACCGAGGCGATGAAAAAGGCTGCCACACAGTTAGGCTCTCGAAAAGGGTACCGTGGATATGGAGCCGAACAAGGAAATGCTGCCCTGCGCGAGAAAATCTCTGAGGTAATCTACAAAGGAAAAATCTCAGCCGATGAGATCTTCATTTCCGATGGTGCAAAATGCGATATCGGCCGCCTACAAATTCTTTTCGGCAGTGACAAGACGATCGCCGTCCAAAATCCAGCCTACCCCGTCTATGTCGACACCGGCCTTATGTTAAACCAGAAGGTCGTCTACATGGAGTGCCTCCCTGAAAATAACTTTTTTCCAAACACGTTCCCCGATGCTGACCTTCTCTACCTTTGTAGCCCAAACAACCCCACCGGCTCGGTTGCCACACATGCGCAACTTGAAAACCTTGTACAATGGGCAAAAAAATCCAACACCTTCATCATTTTCGACGCAGCCTACTCAGGATTTATTCAAGACCCCACCCTCCCCGAATCGATCTATGAAATCGAGGGTGCTGATGAAATTGCTATCGAGGTCTCCTCATTTTCCAAGCTCATCGGGTTTACAGGGGTACGCCTCGGATGGAGTGTTATCCCAAAAAACATGACCTACGCCGAGGGTGGCTCAGTTCACGATGACTACACCCGTGTTGTGACCACCTTCTTTAACGGCGCCTCCAACATATCCCAAGCAGGAGGCTTGGCCGCGCTCGACCACCCCGACGAGATCGCAAAACTCTCTACCTACTACCTAGAAAATGCACGTCTGATAAAAAAAGCGCTCGAATCGAAAGAGTGCCGCATCTACGGCGGAGAGAATGCCCCCTACCTCTGGGTTGATTTTGGAAAAATAGAGAGCTGGGACCTATTCCAAATGGTCTTAGAAAAGACAAAACTCATTACCACTCCCGGCTCCGGCTTCGGGTCGTGCGGAGAGGGGTATTTACGCTTTAGCGCCTTTGGAAACCGCACGCAGATCTTGAACGCAGTTAAAAGGATAGAGACACAATGGCCAGAACAGTTGTCCCCATAGCCGATTTAAGAAGAGAGCCCCATGAGCTTCTCCCAAAAAACTTCGACCACCACGCCCTTCGAGACTCGCAAATTCTCTACAACGAAAAGATTGAAATCCTAGAAATCGTGGGCCGATGGGTGCACGTTGCTGCTGTTGAACAGATGCGCTTTACCGACAAATGGGAGCCCTATGAAGGTTGGCTTCACCAATCGGAGATCGGCGAAGGAAAAATCGTTCCAAAATTTGTCGTGTATGATTCTTCTGAATACTCTTATGGGACCTATAGCGAATCCCCACTACCTGGTGCGCGTCCCCTCTCTTCAACTTTCGACCGCAAACAACTTGTGGACGATGCCAAACGGTTCCTGGGTGCTCCCTACCTATGGGGAGGGCGCTCTAGCTATTTTTCAACCCCCATCGCAAGCGTCGACTGCTCAAGCCTGATTCACCTACTCTACCGCGCCCAAGGAATCTCTATTCCTCGCGATGCACACGACCAATATCTATTTGGAAAGCCCTCAACGGAGCTAAAGCCAGGCGATCCCCTCTACCTTGCTAAAGGTGAGCGGATCAACCATGTGATTCTTAAACTAGAAGAGGGGCTCTTTATCGAAGCTCCCGAATCGGGAAAACACGTACGTCTGCTGAAAGAAGGGGAAGATCTTTGGCAAAAAGACGGGCGGTGGCATTTTTTCGATCGCCCCGACACCTATAAGGGGTTTTCTATCTCTTTAACAGTTTAGATTAGCAGAGCGAAGTCGGGTGCGCATCTTGAGAAGAGCCTTGGTGTGAATTTGAGAAATCCGAGATTCGGTTAAGCCCATAACTTTTCCAATCTCTTTGAGCATCATCTCTTCATAGTAGTAGAGCGTGAGCACTTTTCTCTCTTGCTCTGGGAGACCATCGATCGCCTCAGCTAAAATCGAGGCTTGCTCATTACGTTCAGCAATTTCAAAACCCGTTTCCGCCTTAACATCGGCAATCCTTTCTGATAGAGGCGCGTTCTCATCATCGTTGGTAGGCTCCATATTTAATGGGATTAAAATTGCAGGACGAACGCGCTCAAGAAGATCCCCTAACTCATGAGTACTTAAACCTAGATGTGAAGAGAGCTCTTCATCTGTTGGATCGCGCCCAAGATCTTGCTGGAGCTTATGCTGAGAGGTTGCAATTTTGTTGGCTTTTTGGTGGATGCTACGAGGGATCCAATCGAGCTCACGCATCTCATCGATGATCGCTCCTTTTATCAGCAGAGAGGCGTAACTCTCAAATTTACTCGCGCGCGTGGCATCATATTTTTCGACAGCTTTGATTAGGCCTGTCACACCGGAAGAATAAAGATCATCAAGCTTGATATGCTGGGGAAAGTTGGAAGCAAGACGGCCGACGACAAACTTAACAAGATAGAGATACTGAACGATCAGCTCGTCGCGGTACTCGGTTTTTCCCGTTTCAAGGTACCGTTTCCACAAATCCTTAACTGCATCTTTTTCGCTTTTTATCAAACCCAATTCGCACCGGAAGGTTAATAATCTATTTTAATTTTAAATAATTTCTTTTAATCAGACAACGTTAAATATCGAATGGAATTAAACTCCGAGTTGTTACATTCAGTGAGAATTTTGTGTGTAATTACATAAGGATCAGCTAATTGTATCTCTCCTGGCAAGGGATATCCATAGGCTATGTAGCGAATGGGAAGATCTGTTTTTGCAGAGACGTTGATCATAACCCCACTTGCAAGCGTTTCATCGAGCTTGGTAAAGGCTAAACTCTTGGGTTGTAAGGGGGAAAACTGATGAATGGCCCCATATAAATCGACATCTTTGGTTGCGGCGCTTAGGGTGAGAAGGATTTCAACCGAATCGCCGGCAAAGAGTTGTTCTCCAAGCTGATCGACACGCCCTTGTTGGTAAAAGTTACACCCCGTTGTATCGATGAGCACAAGATCCCCTTGCGCCTGATCTAGAGTTTCATGCAATGCGATCCCCCACTCATCTGCGTACCTTTGGAGCTGAGCTAAAGCTCCACATTTTTCTTGATCGAGAGCGACAATTTCCACCGTTTTATGTTGCCTGCGGTAGTAATCAGCGAGTTTGAGTAGGGTGGTCGTCTTCCCCACCCCCGTCGGTCCAACAAGGGCGAGACGTTTTGGAAAAGAGAGCTCTCCTGCAGTATGGATCTGTTTGACCAAACACTCTTTAAGACCACTCAATTCACATCCATCTTGGGAAAAATCAAGGGTAATCTTCTCCGCTATGGAACGCGCAACACCTTTGGAGATTAAAAAACGGGTCAATGCGTGGTAGGTATCAGCCGACTCCTTTTTTTCTAGGATGAGCCGTTTAATCTCTGCGACATTCGTTTTTCTTTCCATCAGATAAGAACCTCATTTGACACGGTTCCAATCTCATTAAGCTCAACATCAGAGGCGACTTCTTTGTAAGACAAAACAGAAAGCTCAGGGAGCTGTTTTTCGATGAGCTTTTTTAACTTAGCCCGCGTCACTGTATCGGTCACAACCACAGGCCTTAATCCTCTACTTGTCGCCTGTTCCGAAAATGTCAGAAGTGAGCGGGCCAATTTATCGATTGTTGCTGGTCGAACAATCCCCTTGGAAACATTCAAGATTTGCTCAACTTTCGGATCGATTCTAATCACATGAGCGATATGTGTTTTCCCAAAAAACTCCTCAGAAATCCCTCGCGAAAGGCCATGGCGCACAGCTTCGCTCAGCTCCTCAAGATCGCTTGCATCCCCTTTAGCATGATCAGCCAAAATTTCTAAAATCGACACAAAATCCCGTATAGGAACCCCTTCTTTGAGCAAATTCTGCAAAACTCGGACGATCTGACCAACGTTGAGTTTCTTCCCTATTAATTCTTCTACAACAACTGAGTCATGACGTTTCACATCTTGAATCATCTGCGCCACATCTTGGCGCGTTAAAAGCACATGAGCGTGTTGCTCGATAACTTGTATGAGCGCTTTTTCAAGCGAGCGCAATTCAGCCCCCCTTCCAGAAGCGACCAAGTTTCCTCTTACACGAATCTGCCACGCTGTCCCCGAAAGGTCGGGATTATCCGAAATCTGCACTTTAGGGACAGAAACTCCCAAATGAGCCGCGACATGCTTTTTAATTTC
Organism: Chlamydiota bacterium; assembly: GCA_021772455.1. GTDB lineage: Bacteria > Chlamydiota > Chlamydiia > Chlamydiales > JAAKFR01 > JAJACP01. The sequence goes on along the minus strand of JAJFLY010000019.1, from coordinate 19,338 downwards.
GGTGAGACGTTGAAAAAGAGGATCTGCTAATTGGACTACTTCATAGCCAAGTTCAACTTCTAATGGATGCACAAGAAGAGAATGAACTGTCGTTCTTTTTTCCTGTTTTTGGGGCTCCCCTTTCCGCTTACCCTGCGCATAAGAGGCGAGTAAAAAGGCAGCGCTGATTGGAAGCATCACAAGAAAAGGCATTCCGGGCACAAAACTTAAAACCAAAACCGTCATCCCCGCCATAAAAAGGACTTTGGGGTGGTGAAAGACCTGTTTGGTGAGCGTTCGACTTAGGCTACCCGATGAGGCGCGCGTCACCATAATGCCCGCTGCGACAGAAATTAAAAGGGCCGGTATCTGAGAAACTAGTCCATCGCCTACAGTTAACCTGGTGAAAGTTGACACACAATTTTGCCAAGAGAGCCCCTTCACCGTCATCCCGACGAGAAACCCTCCAAAAATATTCACAAACGTGATCACAAGACCAGCTATTGCATCTCCTCGAACAAACTTCGAGGCCCCGTCCATCGCCCCATAAAATTCAGCCTCTTCCGTCACTTTTTCGCGCGCTTTTTTCGCCTCATCTTGGGATAAAAATCCTCCCGATAGCTCTCCATCGATCGCAAGCTGTTTCCCTGGCAACGCCTCTAACGTAAACCGCGCTGCGACCTCCGCAATTCTCCCAGATCCCTTGGTGACCACAACAAAGTTAATAATCGTCAAAAGGGCAAACAAGATTAACCCCACAATGAGATTTCCTTGTGTGACAAAATTGCCGAATGTGGAGATGATATCCCCTCCCTCTGCGCGGGTAAGAATCATACGTGTCGAGGCGACATTCAATCCCAATCGAAAAAGGGTCAAAAACAGGAGCAACGAAGGAAATGAGCTAAATTCAAGAGCATTTTCGACATAGAGCGTTAATAGAAGAGCCATCACCGAAAAAACGATGCTTAAACAGAGAAGCGCATCGAGTAGAAAAGGGGGGAGTGGGACGATTAATAAGACGATCAGTCCCATCACCCCGATAGCCAAAACAGCATCGGTATGCGCGAAAAATCCACGTATACGCTTAAAAAACTCCCCCATAATGCCTGATATGTAAAAGACTAGGAATTATTACGCAATCAGTCTCTACGGTCTCGCATGCGCCCCTTCATCGATGGATCCCCTTCAGACTCGCGAAGCTCCGCCTTCTTCTCCTCCGGGGTCATATGCATCTGTTTATGATAGCGCCACTTCTGATAAATAAAGTCGCATAATCCTAGAAACAAAAGAAGGGCGCTAATTTCTAAAGAAAGAAAAATTAATTTTTTAAAAATGAAAACTAATTGCACTTCAACTGATGAAAAGAGAAGTCTTGGGTCGAGCTTAGCCCGAAGAGCCAGGTAGCCAGCCCCTGCGATGAAAGCCAATTGCAAAAGAGGGAGGATAAACCGCCTTTCCCCCTTTTTTTTCCGCCATTTTGGTTTAATTTGCTCGGGTGCCCAAATCCATCCCGTTTGAAAGAGGTGAGCCCCAACTGCGATCACGAGAATACCGAACAGGGTGATTAGAAGAGGGAGGAGTAGCGGCCCGATGACAGCCCCCATCGCCCCCTTGATTTCCGGCTTCTCGAGCAGTGAAAAGCCAGCGCGCATGCTCGCCTGGAAGCGCGAGGCAAAGAGACTACTTAACCCCCAAATCAAGACAACCCCTCCAGCAAAGACAACCGCCCCCGCCAAAAAGGTCGATTTGGCTACTTGCCCCCTCTCCCTTGCCTTCTTGAGTTTCTGCTTAGTTGGCTTCTCGGTCCGGTTTTCATCCATATCTTTCCCTATAATCGTTTCAAACAATCCTTGCGAGAAAAACACAGAGCCCGCTATATTGTGGCGATCACGGGGTATAGCGCAGCTTGGCTAGCGCGGCTGCTTTGGGAGCAGTAGGTCGGGGGTTCGAATCCCTCTACCCCGATTTTTTTTTACGAGCTTTTTATTTTTCTATCTCCCATAATACACTCCTATTTGAACGGAGATTCTATTATGGGTAAATTAATTTTCGAAGACACCAGCGAAGAATTTGAAATCAAGGACGGCGATCCTATTGCAGAAGTTTGCGAAGATGCCGGCGTTCCTTTTGCGTGCACCGAAGGTGTTTGCGGAACCTGCGTTATTGAGGTAAAAGAAGGGATGGAAAACCTTTCCGAATTTACTCAAGAAGAAGAAGATTTTTTAGGCGATCTCGAAGAAGAGAGACTCGCCTGTCAATGTAAGTTAAAAGGCGGATGCGTCAAAATATCATTCTAAGGAGAGTGTCGTGGAATCAAAAGAACAAATCACACTAAACATGACAATTGCCGATATTTTTTCTAAATATCCGCAGAAAAGTCAACACCTTGCCCAAGCGATGACAAACGCCGGGCTTCATTGCACAAATTGCAGCGCTGCGACTTGGGAAACCCTAGAAGCTGGAATGCTCGGCCACGGCATGAACAAAGAGGCGATGGACAAGCTTGTGGGCCAACTCAATACGATCCTCGGTGAAGAGATCGATCTTGAAACCATTACCATCACACCTGCTGCTGCTGAGAAATTCCGCAAGTTTGCCGAAGAAGAAGGGATGCCTGGTTGCGCGCTCCGTTTTGGCGATACAGCAGGTGGCTGCGGTGGATTTCAGTACATTCTCGATTTTTCCGAAAAAGCTGAAGAAGATGACGCTATCTATGAGTCGGAAGGGATTCAAATTCACATTCGAAAAGGGATGCTTGGACGTTTGCTTGGTTGTGTAATCGATTACGTCGACGGCCTACAAGGTGCAGGCTTCAAGGTTTCTAATCCTAACGTGAAATCCTCCTGCGGGTGCGGTACATCACAAGGTTACTAACAAAAGGAGTGACAATGCCCATTACAAATCGTAAGCCGCCTGTTGAACTAGTCCCAGATCCCCGCGACGTCTTTAATGGAAGACCTGGCGCAAATCTCGGATGGGTACGCGCTGACCTAGCTGAAGCGTTTCAACATTATCCTGGAAGACCTCCTTCAACCGCTGCAAGAGTTCATAGGTTTTTCTGTGACCTTATCGCTGGATTGTTTACAGGATAATACTTTCTGTATAACGCATACTCATAGAGATCGTTATCTTTGACTTGAGATTTACCCATATATTCAAGCGTGAATCGCTTGATTATGAGCGGCGAGCGCCGCCTCTTTGATCGCTTCCGCACAGGTAGGATGCGCATGAGAAGCATGCGCCACTTCCAAGACGGTCATCCCCTTCTTAAGCGCAACCACACCCTCATGAATCATCTCCGAAGCATTGGGTCCGACAATGTGCATGCCGATGAGGCGATCGGTTTTCTTTTCGCCGATGATTTTTACGAGTCCCTCATCATCACCGCTGCACCGCGCTCTTGGGATCGCTTTAAACGGAATTTTTCCAATGCGAATTTCGAGGCCTGCCTCTTTTGCCTCTTCTTCTGTCATCCCCACACATGCAACCTCGGGCCACGTGTACATGACGTTAGGGATCATGAGGTAATCGAGGGTAACCGAATCTCCGCAGATGAGATCGACGCAAGCAATCCCCTCCTCTGAAGCCTTATGGGCAAGCATGGGTCCATCGATTAAATCGCCAATCGCATAAATAGAGGGAACGGATGTGCGGAACGAGCCATCAACTTTGACGCGCCCTTGGCTGTCGGTTTGTATACCGACCTCTTCTAGCCCAAGCCCCTTTGAATAAGGACGACGGCCAATTGCAACAAGGACAACATCGCCCTTGAGCTCCTTTTTTGAGTCCAAAGTGAGATTAACCCCATCTTTATCAACATTTCCTGAAACAACCTTTTCATTTAAGTGAAAGGTCATCCCCTGCTTGGTAAAAATCTTGAACAGATTTTTCGAGATCTCTTTGTCAAAAGGTGGTACGACACGATCGAGCAGCTCGACAACTTCAACTTCAGCGCCTAAACGTTGGTAGACAGAGCCGAGCTCGAGTCCGATCACACCTGCTCCGACCATCACAAGCTTTTTGGGAACCTTGGGTAGGCTCAGAGCGCCGGTTGAGGAAACGACACGCTTCTCATCAAAAGGAAGGAATGGGAGTGGAATCGGTTCCGAGCCACTTGCAAGGAGAATGTGGGTCGCTTCGTATGTTTTATCACCCACAGAAACAGTGGTAGGTGAGCTTAAGCTAGCTTCACCCTCCAGGCGCACAACTTTGTTCTTCTGAAAGAGGAAATCGATCCCTCCAACAAGCCCGGCTACGATTTTTTCTTTCCGTTTCATCATCTGAGAGAGATTGACCGTAAGCTCTTTGGCCTCGATCCCGTGCTCTTTACCCTCAGCAGCCACTTTGTGGTAGTATTCTGTCGAATGGAGAAGCGCTTTTGAGGGAATACATCCTACATTTAAGCAGGTCCCTCCCAGAGTTTTTTCCTTTTCCACACAGGCAACTTTTAAACCACGCTGAGCCGCGCGAATTGCCGCGACATAGCCACCAGGCCCCGATCCGATCACAATTAAATCAAACTTTTCCATCTGTATCGATCAACATTAAGCGAGAAGGATCTTCCAATATCTCCTTCACATGGATTAAAAATGTCACCCCTTCCTTACCATCAACGATGCGGTGATCATAGCTCAATGCCAAATACATCATCGGGCGGATGACGATCTCACCATCGATTACTACAGGGCGGTTTTGAATTTTGTGCATTCCCAAAATCCCCGATTGTGGTGGATTGAGAATGGGGGTTGAAAGGAGCGAGCCATACACCCCACCATTGGTAATGGTAAAGCCTCCCCCCTCTAAATCTCCCAGTGAGAGTTTCCCCTCGCGCGCTTTTGTCGCGTAAGCAACGATTTCCTGCTCAATTTCTGCAAACGAAAGCGCCTCACATCCTCGCACTACTGGAACAAATAGGCCTTTTTCGGTCCCAACAGCGATTCCCACATCGTAGTAGTGGCGCTCGATGATATCTTCGCCATCGATATAGGAATTAAAATCGGGACAGCTCTTAAGCGCCTCAACAACAGCTTTCACGAAAAAGGACATAAAGCCGAGCTTAACACCATGCTTTTCAAGAAAAATCTCTTTGTACTTCGCTCTTAGAGCCATTATTGCGCTCATGTCAACCTCGTTGAAGGTCGTCAGCATGGCAGAGGAGTGAAGAGATTCAACGAGCCTGTTTGCAATGGTTTTGCGAATTTTGCTCATCGGCTTGCGTGTTTCGCGCTCGGTATCGATAACTTTTTTAGGCACCGGTTTAGGGGCTGGTTTTGGCTTTTCTTGGAGATTTGCCACAAACCCCTCCTGCATCACCCGCTTTCCTTTACCCTCTTCTTGGACGGCTTGAGGTTTTTCTTCTTTTAGAGGTGGCGGTGGTGGCGGAGGAGCCTCGCTCGCTGGCGCTCCTTCACTATCGACGCTTCCAAGCACATCTCCTATCTTAACTGTATCGCCCTCGCTGATGGTCCAGGTGATTGTGCCGGCAAACGGGGCATAGAGAACCTGATTTACCTTTTCAGTTTCTAGCTCAAGAATTTCATCCCCTTCCTGAACGGCTGCACCAGAAGGCTTTAAAAAATTTCCAACATCAGCTTCGGTAATGGACTCCCCCATTGTGGGGACTTTTATCTCTTCTTTCATTGTTCGAATGCCATATTCATGAGTTGATCGTATTCTTTTTGGTGTCTTGTATGTGAGCCTGTCGCGGTAACGGCGCTTCGATTACGCCCTACATATTGCAAAATAGCACTTTTAGGAAGAATGTTTTGCAAGATCGGATACATGTACTCAAATGCTCCCATATTGCGCGGCTCCTCCTGAACCCAGTAATACTCTTTCACATTTTTATACTGCTCGATAATCTCATTGAGTTTCTCATTTTGCAAAGGGTAGAGCTGCTCAATACGCACAAGAGCAACTTGGCTCTCTAACCCTCTTTTTTTTCTCTCTTCCATAAGATCATAATAGATCCTTCCCGTACACAAAATTAGACGCTTGGAATTTGCAGGCTTGGCTGGATCGTCGAGAATTTCCTGAAAAGTACTCGTTGAAAGATCTTCAAGTTTGCTGACACATTCGGGGTGGCGTAAAAGGCCTTTGGGGGTGAATACAATCAGCGGAATGCGCACTTTGCGGTTAATCTGACGCCTGAGCAAATGAAAATACTGCGCAGGAGTTGTCGGGTAGACAACCTGCATATTCGATTCGGCTGATAGTTGTAAAAAGCGTTCCATGCGGCCCGATGAGTGCTCGGCTCCTTGCCCTTCATACCCATGCGGAAGGAGAACGACAAGACCGGAAAAGCGGAGCCATTTTTGCTCGGAACTTGCAAGATATTGATCAAAAATCACCTGCCCACCATTCGCAAAATCGCCAAATTGCGCTTCCCACACAACCAGCGCTGAGGGGTAGGCTAGGCTATAGCCAAACTCAAATCCCAAAACGGCAAACTCTGAAAGGGGAGAATTGAGGGCGGTAAAAAGCCCTTGGCTAGGCTTCATGTTCGAGAGAGGAAAGTAGCGCTTACCACTCTTTTGATCGGTCCAAACTGCATGGCGTTGGGTAAAAGTTCCGCGCTGACTATCTTGCCCTGAAAGACGGACAGGAGCCCCCTCCCAAAGAAGAGTTGAAAATGCAAGAAGCTCCCCCATCGCCCAATCTATAGGGATTTTTCCCTCTATCATCTGCCTCCGGTTTTCAACTAAGCGTAGGAGTTTTTTATGGATCTCGAAATCTTCGGGAATAAGCGTAATCCTCGCCCCAATCTCTTTTAAAATCGCAAGATCAACAGCAGTCTTGACAGGTTTAAAAAGTTCCCCCTTAACAGCCCTACGATACTCTTGCCAAACCCCTCCAAAAGCCTCTGGAGGAGAGGGCTTTTTAGAAATTTTTAGCTCATCTAGCTCATAGTGGAGGGCCTCTTTAAATTTCTCTTCGAGCTGAAGAGCCATATGCCGCTCTAACACCCCTTGATGGATTAATTCATCTCGGTAGGTTTCACGGATCGATTTTTTCTTTTTGATCAGCTGATACTCTAGCGGCTGGGTAAACATCGGCTCATCACTTTCATTATGCCCATACTTGCGGTAGCAGTTGAGTTCGATAAATACATCGATGTGAAAGTGTTGGCGGATTTGAAGTGCGAGCTTTGTTGCGTAAACACACCCTTCAGGATCCTCAGCGTTGACGTGAAAGACCGGGAAGCCAAACGCGTGGGCGATATCTGTGCTATAGCGACTCGAACGATACTCATCGGATAGGGTAGTAAAGCCAACCTGATTGTTGACGATGATATGGATTGTCCCCCCTGTTGAGTACCCGGGGATTTGATAGAGCTGCATCGTTTCATAGACCACACCCTGTCCTGGCAAGGAGGAGTCCCCATGGATCAAAATAGGAAGGACCTTTCTCTGCTTGTGATCGTCACGCCGAACTTGCTTAGCTCGTGCTTTTCCCTCGACAACTGGCCCGACAGATTCCAAGTGGCTGGGGTTAGCGGTTAAGCTGATATGGACCTGCTTCCCAGAAGCAGAGGTCACATCTGAGGAATATCCCTTGTGGTATTTTACATCTCCGGTCACTTCGACCAGGTTTGGATCGACGTAATCTTCAAATTCGCTAAAAACCATGGAATACGATTTCTCAAGAATATTGCACAAAACATTCAACCTTCCACGGTGGGCCATCCCGATTACAAGCTCGTCCATTCCATATTCAGACCCCTGATCGATGATGTTTGCAAGCACTGGAATAAGTGTCTCACCTCCTTCCAATGAAAAGCGTTTTTGCCCCACATATTTTGTGTGCAAGAAGATCTCAAATAATTCAGACTTATTTAGATGTTTAAGAATTGTTTGCTTCTCATCGATAGAGAAATTGGGACGAAAGCGAGTCGGCTCAATCTCCTTCTGGATTAAATGTTCCAACTCCGGAGCGTGGCGCCCCATATACTCGATTCCACTCTTCCCACAGTAAATCTCTTCAAGGGTCGAAATAATCTCGCTTAATGGGGCTGCCGCTTTGTCGAGCAAGCCGCACGTTGGAAATTCGGCCTTCAACTCACTCTCCGTAAATCCAAGCGACGAGAGTTGTAGCTCATGGGTGGTCTTCGGAGCCTCAAGAGCGATCGGATTCCATTTCGCTTGGAGATGTCCATACGTGCGGTAAGCATTGATAAGATTGTAGATGCGCAAATCTGAGATCGCCTCTGAAGGGGCTTGCTGTAACTTTCGGAATGTGCCAAATTCCATCCCTTCGAAAAAATATCTCCAGGATGGCTCAAGCGTGTCAGGGTCTGATAAAAACTTCTGGTGCATCTCTTCGACAAGCTCGAGATTTGCCAAATGCATATATGTGAACGCGCGCGATGAGGACATAAAAATCGCCTTTTGCTACATTGATACCACTAACTAGCATGTTGCATACCAAAAATGATGAAACCAAAATTTCTACTTCTTTTCCTCCTCCTTACCGGCTGTCAAGAATGCCCTGAAAAAGTCCCACCCTTTACCCAGCAAGAATTTTCTGGCCGAGAGGAACTACTTGTACGAAGACCCGTTTATCGGGCAAAGGTTCCAGTTGGCTGGATCCGTCTCGATCCCCAAGGATCGATCCGTGACACCACAGAGCCCAATGTCTCCTTTTTGATCGAAGACTCTTTAACGGTAACAGTGCACACCTTTCCATCTGAAGGGCTTGAAGAACGGATTCCCGTAGCTGCTCAAATCGAACGTTGGAAAAGGCAATCTGGAGCTACAACTGTTACCCCAATATCTCATGGCGGATTTGCCGGGCTCAGCCTGGAAGGCCCCTCCATTTTAGCGTGGAGCATGCAGCTCGACTTGGAGCACTACCAAGTCTTAAGCTTTCTTGCCAGCTCTCCCCTTGAAGAGGAGCATTTTAAACAAATGCGCGCCGATTATACGATTAAAGCAATGGGCTCACCCGAATTGATTGAGCGTTACAAAGAGGAGCTCCATTTTTTTGCAGGCAGTTTTGAATTGATTCAGGAAATCCCCAAAAACACGTGAAAATCCTCGGAAGCGTCTATTTTGCGATTGTATTGATCGCACTCACCCTCCTCTTTGTCATAGCAGGAACATTTCTCGAATCGTGGAGCGGCTCCCACACTTACGCTGCCTATTTCACCTACCAAAGCCCTGTCTTTCAGCTTCTTTTGGGGCTCTATTTCGTCAATATTTTGCTCGCCACCCTAAATCGTCTCCCCTTTAAACTACGCCACATCCCCTTTGTCATCACCCACATCGGCCTTTTGCTCCTCCTTGCAGGCGTCTTTTGTAAAAGCTACTTCGGTGTGCAAGGGGCGATGGGGATTGCCGAAGGGAGTGGATCAAGTCAAATTTTCCTCCCCAACACCTACGCCTTACTGATTGAAGATCGTGAAAAACGGCAACTCGTCCCCTTGAAAAAAGAGATGCACCTCGAGGGGCTCTCCATCACCCTGCTCGATTGGAATCCCCACGCAGAGACCCGCTTCGAAGGCTTTATCAAAGGGGATCTAGGACATATCCTAGGTCTTCCCCCCTTTGAGATAGATGGCCCACCCATAAATACGACCCACTACGCGATTCGCGCCACGAAAAAGTCGCCCGAATCGATCTCATTTCCAGGGGAAGCAGCCCTCTTTTTTATCCGTGATGAGGAGCAGAAGCAACACCTTGTTGCCTATGATAAAATGGGCGAAATGTTTACCCATACCTTTGACGATCAAGCATTTTTGATTTTTGATAAAGGATTCGGAGGGTATGGAGTTTTTGCAGAGCTCCCCACACACTTCCCTCCAATCGAATTGATCGCTCCCCTCTCTCTCGCCTCAAAACCCCTCAAACCCCACCGCAAAAAAGAGGATCTTCTCCCGCGAGTCCGTATATTGATCTCCGATGAGACCAGGTCAGATGTTCTCACCCTCACCTATGATAAATTCGCGACAGGTTTTAAATGGCCGGCGCTAAACGGAAAATACCTCCTCCGCTTCCAATCCCTTGAAAAAACACTCCCCATTCACGTCCGCCTACGCCAAGCTAGGCAAATCAATTATCCAGGAACACTTCAACCCTACAGCTTTGAATCAGATTTGCTCGTCGATGGAGAAGAAACAACCATCAGCATGAACCACGTTCATGAAAAAAATGGGTACCGCTTCTACCTCGCCAATTTAGTGACGCCTCCAGGAGCTGCGAAGCGGGCCCAGATCGTCGTCAATTACGACCCGGTCAAGTACATACTCACCTATCCCGGTGCAATTATTCTTGCGGTTGGGATGGTTCTTCTCTATCTTCGTAAGCGCTATGTTTAAAATCCTTCTATTTTTCTTCGCAATCAACTCTTGGTCCCCCGTTCTAACCGACGGACGCTACCAACCCTACGGAGCGCTCGCCAAGGAAGAGCAAAACGTCGAAAAACTACAAGAAGAAGGACGTCTCCTCCCCGGTGATTACGACACGCTTGCCGGCAAAGCGTACCAATTTGCCCACGGCAAATCTCTCCACTACCCCACCAAACTCCAACTTCAAGCCGAACTTCTCATGCATAAGCTTCCGGTCAAGTGGATCTTGATCGCCGGCTACCTTCTCACTGTTTTAATAAGACATTTCGCTTTTGTCCCCTTTACTCTGCACACCCTCATCCTCGCCCTCAACTGTTACATATTACAGCGCCCCCCTGTATCAAACATGGCCGAAACGATCCTCTATGTCCCCTGGATTGCCATGTTGATGAGCTTTTTCTTTAAAAAAGAGCGCGAAGGGGCACTCACTGCAGCCGTCCTACTTTTTTTCCTCCCAGGAAATTTACGTTTCGAAAATGTCCAAGCCGTTCTCGATTCGCAATATTGGCTGATTGTCCACGTCTTGATGGTTGTCGGGAGCTACGGAGTCTTTTTCTTTGCGGGCATCCTCGGCCACCTCTATCTATTCAAAAAAAATCTCGCTCTCGAAAAAATACTCCTACGCTCCCTTTATATTGGGACAGCTCTTCTGATTGGAGGGACGATACTCGGAGGTGTTTGGGCAGCCCAAAGTTGGGGACGTTTTTGGGATTGGGATCCAAAAGAGGCGTGGGCCTTTATCTCAAGTGGCGTCTACCTCATTTGGATCCACGCCTATAAATTCAAAAAAATAGGGGGCAAAGGGCTTGCGATCGGCTCAATTATCGGATTAATGGCCATTACATTCACATGGTATGGAGTCAACTACATCCTCTCTGCCGGTTTGCATAGTTACGGTTTTGGCACAGGCGGCGTCCTCTTTTACTGCTTATATTTAGGGACGGAGCTTCTTTTTCTATCTATTTTTTTCACAAAAATGTATTTACGAAAATTGGGTGATTGAAAAAAAAGAACCAAGAAGCTATATCTCCCTCTACCTACAATGAGTGCATATGAAAAGTGATCGATTAAAAAAATTTGAGTCCGAATTGAATGATCTTGAACAGTGGATGAAGCTGGGTCTCGTTCCTAAAAAAGAGATCGAGCGTCACAAAGAGGAGATCGAAAATCTCCAAGCACGGATTTCCGAAGAAAAAGAGCGCATTCAATTTCTCAAAGAGAGTGGAGATGAAGAAGAATTCGTTGCTCAACGTCGAACTCCAGCCAAAGCAGCCTATCCCGACACACCTAGTATGTCGGATGTAGAATATGGAGAGACGACCGAAGTTGGTTTGGACATGGAAACCGAATCGATGGATCTCCAAACGAGCAGCGATGAGAAGGATGAGGTTACAACCACTACCGAAGTTGAGCAAGTTGAAGAGGAAGAAGAAGATCCCTTTAGCGACCGAAACCGATGGAAGCGTGGTGGGATTATCGATCCCGATGCCACTGAGTGGTAGTGAGACCGCTAAAAAATTTTAGTCTGTATTTTCATGTTCCATTTTGCACGAGGAAGTGTGGATACTGCCATTTCTATGTCATCCCCAATCAAGAACGTTTCCAAGCGCTCTACATGCACGCCCTTAAACAAGAATGGGAGATGCGGTGCAAAGAGCTTCCAAGAGAGGGAAAGCTCATTTCCATCTATTTTGGCGGGGGTACACCAGCTCTGCTTGGGCCAGATCGCATCGAAACCATTCTCTCCTGGATCAATCCCTCCGATGATGTGGAGATCACTTTAGAAGCAAACCCTGAGCTCCCCTCTTTTGATTTCCCTGGAATAAACCGAGTAAGCCTGGGCGTTCAATCTTTCGATGATAACCTGCTCAAAGCTCTTACACGTACCCACCACGCAAAAAAGGCTGAGGACGCCGTTCATGCAATCAAAGCCTCAGGAATTGAAAACATCTCGATTGATTTAATGTATGATATTCCTGGGCAAACCCTCTCAAGCTGGAAAAAAACTCTTGAGCGTGCAGTCAGCCTCCCAATCACACACCTCTCTTTATACAATCTCACAATTGAACCTCACACCTCCTTTTACAAAAATCGGGAGGCGATCCAATCACGCACTCCACGCGATGAGATAAGCCTTCAAATGCTGCAGATGGCTATGGGTAAACTCGAAGATGCTGGACTCAAGAGATACGAAATCTCTGCTTTTGCTAAACCAGGATGTATATCCCGCCACAACACAGGTTACTGGAAAGGGCGCCCCTTTTTAGGATTTGGCCCGTCTGCTTTCAGTTATTGGAATGGAGCCCGTATTCGAAATTGCGCTAATCTCAACCGCTATGCAAAACACCTACAAGAAAATAGGCTCCCCATCGACTTTTCAGAGACGCTTCCAGAAACAGAGGCTTTAAAAGAGAGGCTTGCTATTCGCTTACGGATGCTCGAGGGGGTCGAGGCGTGGCCACGTGAATTTAAAGATCTCTATAGCAAATTGTGCGCAGAAGGATTTCTTGATCCCATCCAACTAAACCTCTCAGAAAGAGGACTTTTATTTCATGATTCCGTGGCTGAAATGATCATGAATGGGTAAACAGAAATACTGTTGGCCGTTTACCGATTTCAATCTCTTTCCACTGACTAATCCGAGCTGTGTGGACCATTTGATCGGGCAATGTCAAGTTTGTTGCCAAACACAAAAACGTGCTCGGGCGTAGTACTTTCAGACACGATTGGAGCGTATGTTGATTGCGGTAGGGCGCTTCGATAAAAACATGTGTGGTTCCTGCTGCCATTTTCTCCCAATTTCTTAAGGCTTGATCCCTCTCCTCGGGCTTTTTAGGGATGTATCCATGAAAAAAGAATTGCTGACCCGATAAACCTGATAGCATGAGCGCAAGAGTAATTGAGGAGGGGCCTGTCAAGGCTTCGACTGGAATCTTAAGCTGGCTCGCGCGCATTACCAAAGCGGCTCCGGGATCAGCAAGACAGGGAAGACCCGCATCAGAGACAACCCCCCAAACTTCCCCTTGTTTAATCGGTTCTAGGAGAAAATCGAGATCAGAGCTGGGCGTGTTTACATTTAAAAGAGCGATGGGCATTTCATGAGGCTTTTTCTTAGTTTGAAAACGCTTGAGATAGCGACGCCCCTCCCCTTCGCTCTCAGCAATTATGCCATCCAGTTGGCTGACGATTTGGGCTATATTTTGAGGAAAAAAATGTGCGATATCCTCAACTGGACCAAGCACGTTCGGAAGTAGAAATAGAGTCATGGGTTACCTTTACTAATAGAATTTCAAGAAGAAGAGCTGGATCGATAGCGCTATTTTTTGCTTTAAGCTCTGTTTCAAACAAAAAGACAAGCCCTTTTTTTAACCGCGAAAAACCGAAATTTTGCGCAGCTGCAACTTTTTTATCCAAAAGCCCCCCCTTTAAGTAGGGAAACGCTTGCGAAACAGCTGCTTTTCCACCTTGGTTGTGGATAGAAAGAATTTTGAAAGTTGTGTGAAATTGAGTGCGAAGGTGAGCAAGCAGTGGAAAAAGAGCCATCCCATCCTCAAGCAAGGTCTTAGCGATATGCAAGCAAGCAGATGGACTGCGAGCAAAAATAGCGTCTCCAAGCTGCCAAAGGGTTTCGTGATGAATGGGGGTACAAATCGCATGGATCGCATCTAGCGTGATTTCCCGTTTCTCACCCACATAGCAAATCAATTTTTCGAGTTCTTGCTTGAGAAATTGAGAATCGACAGCTTTGACAAAAGCCTGAGCAGGACCAAGCGCCATAGCCACACCGGCAGCAGCAGCCTCTTCAACGACCCAGCTGCTCAGTCGCTTTTCCTTTTCCCAGATCTTTTCCTCTTTAACGCGCACAACATCCTTACAACTCTTCACAAACTTACTTTGGGCGGAGAGAGCTGAGGCTGTTAAATAGAGAGAGATCCATGAGTTAGGCTTTTTGATGTAGGTATGCAATTTTTCGAGATTTTCAGAGCTGAGATTTTCAACCCCTTGCAAAACAACAGCTTTTGATTTTGAGAGGAAAGGGAGTGTTTCGATCTCCTGAAGAAAAACATCAAATTGCTCCGCTTCGAAACAGACAACCGGCGCCTCTTCTTTGTTGAGGGCACTTTGGAGCGTCCGGCGCCTCTCTTCGGGATCTTTGGCAATAATAAGCACCATTGCAGACAAGAATATCAAGAGAGATCTTAAAAAGAAAGAGGCGACCCTCCTGAGAGAGCCGCCTCTATAAGACGAACAAGTTATCAAATAAGCTTAACCACAGGCTCTGCGGCTAGAAAACTTACTGACACTGCGACGCCAGCCTTGAGCTGTTTGAGTCTTTGTACTTGAAGCACGTCGTGTAGAACGCTTTGCTTTAGTACGACCCGCAGGAGCTGCAGAAAGGGAACGACGACGTGTTGTCGAAGACGACTTTCTAACAGTTCTCTTAGCAGTAGCTTTCTTGGCAGCAGGCTTGCGCTTAGCAGCAGCTTTACGCTTAGGAGCTGCTTTCTTAGCAGCAGTCTTGCGCTTAGGTGCAGCTTTCTTAGCAGCAGTCTTGCGCTTAGGTGCAGCTTTCTTAGCAGCAGTCTTGCGCTTAGGTGCAGCTTTCTTAGCAGCAGTTTTGCGCTTTGGAGCGGCTTTCTTAGCAGCAGTTTTGCGCTTAGGTGCAGCTTTCTTAGCAGCAGTCTTGCGCTTAGGTGCAGCTTTCTTAGCAGCTGTTTTACGTTTTGGAGCAGCTTTCTTAGCAGCAGTCTTGCGCTTAGGTGCAGCTTTCTTAGCAGCTGTTTTACGTTTTGGAGCGGCTTTCTTAGCAGCAGTCTTGCGCTTTGGAGCAGCTTTGCGAGCTGTAGTCTTTTTAGCAGTAGTTCGCTTTGCAGTACTCTTTTTAGCAGTAGCGCGTTTCTTGCTCGTAGACGTACGTCGTTGGAGTCTCAACATGGCTTTGCCTCCTATCATTTATTTTTTAGCAATTGCCTAAACGATAGATCGGAAAACATTAGGAGAGACTTTAGTATTTTTTTTAAAATAAATCTCTCGAAACCGAGAGAAGAAAATTAATCAACTTAAAACAAAAGACTTACGCTTGTTAAAGATTTTGAAAAAAATCTATTAAAAGTCGCACACCAAACCCAACTCCATTTTTGGGTTGATAACCTTGCTCTTTTCTTGCAAAAGCTGTTCCAGCAATATCAATATGTGCCCAGGGTAGCTCCTCAACAAATTTTTCCAGAAATAAAGAGGCTGTAATAGATCCTCCTGCGCGTCCTCCAATATTGCTAATATCAGCAATATCAGATTTAAGCTGTTCTTTATAAGGAGCATAAAGAGGCATTTGCCACAAAACTTCTGAAGTTTGACCGCTCGCATCAAGAAGGCCTTTCGATAGTTTATCATGATTACAAAAAAGGCCTGACATCCCCTCTCCAAGAGCGATAACCATGGAACCTGTCAAGGTTGCCAGATCGATGAGACGAGTTGGCTTAAGTTTTTTCACGCTATAGGTGAGAGCATCTGCAAGTGTCAGGCGACCTTCGGCATCGGTATTGCCAATTTCGACGGTGAGACCAGCCATGCTTTTGTAGACATCGCCCGGTTTGTAACTTGCTGAATCGATCGAATTTTCGGTTGCAGCGATCACAGCTGTGATATTGTGTTTGAGTTTTAAGGAGGCCGCAGTTGCAAGGGTTCCAAGTACCGCTGCAGCTCCAGACATATCTTGGCGCATGTCTTCCATCGAACCAGTTGGTTTTAAATTCAATCCACCTGTGTCGTATGTCACCCCTTTGCCAACTAAAACGGTATGATCTTTTGATTTAGGATGGCCTTTATAGGTAAGTACAATGAATGCCGGAGGGTTTACAGAGCTTCGCGCAACAGCTGCAAAAAGTCCCATCTTTTCTTTTTCAATCCATTTGCGATCGTAGACATGAGCCGTCGTATTTGCAAATTTCCCGGCAATTTTTTTGGCTGTTTTCCCAAGGTACTCGGGCGTGATATCATCTGCATTTCCATTGACCAGGTCTCGGGCAAAGTAGACACCTTCAGCGATCTCTTCACACGTATGCAATGTTTCAAGCAGTGCTGTTCGAATTCCAATGATCGAGACACTTTTAAGAAGAACTGTCTCTTCATCTAAAGTCGCAAATTGCCCCCAGCAATAGTTTGTCAGTAAAATTCCTTCTGCAATTCCCTTAAGGCACCCTTTCACATCGATGTGGCGCAACTCAGAGATCGTTGGAACAACAAGATTGATTTTTGAAATCGCTTTTTTTTGACACTCTTTTGCAACGTTTGAATAAGCCACGCGCAAGGACTCTACGGTCAGCTTCTCTTCTTTGCCAAGACCGACCAGCATGCACCGCTTCTCTTTTTCCCCCTTTATATAAAGGAGCAAGGTTTCCCCTTGCTTGCCCGTAAAATCCTTCGCATCGATCGGAAGTTCTACGCTAGAGGAAAAAGTGCTTAAAACGGCTGCTGGCTTCGCCTTTTTTGCCCCTTGCCAAAATGGAAAGACGATTAGCTCGGCTTCTTTTCTTTTTGCAAGTTGAGGAACTGCTGAGAATAACATAAAATCCTTTAATAACCTTTAGAATGGCAAATCATCGCCTGCAAAGGCATTTTCTGTTTCGACACCTGCGCCAAAGGTCGCATATTGCTCTTGAGCTGTATTAGCGGCAGACTGAGAAAGAGTTCCCTGTGCTTCGTTCTCGGAACGTCCAGGTGAATTTTCATTTGGCTTTCCAAATGGACTGAATTTAATCATTTCCGCTGTCATATTCATTGAAACTTGAGTCGTTCCATCTTTTGCAACATATGTTTCGGGTTTGCTCATTTCACCAATGATAATGACGCTAGAACCTTTTTTCAAAAAGGGAAGCATCCGGTCAAAGCGATCACCCCAGATACTTACACGCCACCAAACTGTCACATCCTCACGCCCTTGACGTACACGTGCTGCGACACGGAGGGTGATCACCCTTTTTCCAGTTGCCGTAAAACGCTCTTCAGGATCAGCTCCAAGAAAACCTGCTATTTCAACAATAATCATGATCTTTTACCCTTATGTTTGAATATGAAAGCAGATTAACCGAATGGTAGAGAAAATGCAACTTCAAGAATTGAAAAAAACGTTCGATGCAAAACGCCTATCCAAAGAAAATTATGTCCTTCTTCTTCAACAGAGAGAAGAGATCTATGATCAAATCGTCGAACATCAAGAATTAGATTCTTTGAAAGAAGAGCTAAAGGAGCTCGATCACCAAATTGATGAGCTCGGGGAAAATCAAGAAGAAGAGATTGAAAAGTTAAAAGAAGAGATTGTGATGACAATTCAGCAAATCTTCCCCGAATCGACGCATGACTACCAAGAGCTTTGCACAAAGTTCGACACCCACCAGAATGAAGAGAAGAGCTGTCTGGCACTTAGTAAGAATCTCAGTTCATTTGCTGCTGCCCTAAACGAGGGAGCAGCGTCAAAAAATGCACGCGGATTTTTCGGTTTTATATTTGGGCGCAATCACAAGGTGATCCTGGCACGCGCAATTCGTAAAGCGATAATCGAAGCCGAGAGGATTTACGAGCAGATCGATGATGAGACGATCCAACATTTTCTTACAACATTCCTCAAAGAGGCAAACTCCCCCTGGAATAGTGCGCTATATCGAGAGCGTTTCTTCGAACTGCACCACGAATTTTCAGGGCTGATGGAAAAATTGGAAGAGAGAAAAATCCTCTCAAGACGCAATTCCATAAAGGTGGAGAAGAAAATTGAGATCTGGATCGAGCATTATTGCAGAAAATAGAGAGAAGGGCCATTTGCCCTTCCCTATAATTGAAACTTAAGCGCGGATTCCTGCACCTGGCTGTGGAGGAGGCGTAGTTGGGGGGGGCTTTGGCATGGTATCTACAGTTGGCTCGCGCCCTTCGCAAATATCACGACAAACGGTTCTCCATTTTTCAACGGTCTCTACATAGAGAGGCGCAAAAGCACGAAGCAAAGATGGAACTGCGTATGACATATCGATCACACAGTGCAAGAGGATCAATTCCTCTTTAACAGCAACACCTACTCCGCCACCGGCCATTTGACCACCAAGCATCGATCCTTCCAGAAGCTTTTCATAAAGCTTCACAAGGATGTTGTTGTCTTTTGGCAAGCCATCAAGTAGTGGTGAGTAAACATAGAGACGGTCAGAATTCGGCTCATATGTGAGGTGCATCGAGAATTCATCATCAATGCCGAGAATACACGTGTTATTCTCGTCATACACAAGCCCTTCTAAACCAAGCTCTTTCCCGAATTCTTTTAAATTTTCTTTCGCATTTTCAAATGACATGGTTTATCCTTCCTTCTGGGTGTCATATAAAATCGGAATCGTTATAGCACACCACGAATTTCGCAACACGTTTTTATTCTTTTTTGAAAAAGATTGATTTATCCACAAATTTACACCTTAAACAGCACATCTTCCATTCACTCTCCGAATTTCTTACACCCCATAACTGCCGCTCTTCCGAGTCTAACAGCCCAATATCCACCCAATAAACCAACCCCTGCTGTCATTAGATAGAAAGAGGATTTTGGGATGAGTACCCAAGAATGTGTTGCAGAAAGAGGAGCCGAAAAAATATTCAACGCGATCACAGTCCCTGCCACTAAAAGAACAAGCGAAGCGGTTGTCACACTACTGCTGCAAAAATCATCCACTGAATTTCTACTAGATAAATCCTGACTACAAACTTGAATTGCCCTACACATATAAAACCTAGGTGATTTATTAAAGTTATAGATATTACCAAATTTCATTAAATAAAATCATAAAAAAAAGCCCCATTCCAGTGAAATGGGGCTCATTCTCGAATAAAAAAGAAAAAACTAGCGCAAGGCTACTTGATCAGGATTGATCGTAATGCCGAGCTTTTGCTTAGGAAAAGCCGACTCCAAGATCTTTTTCGCATCACACCCCCGATGAGCAAGCCTTTCAGCCTCGGTGTGAAAGAGACGGATTCCTTGCAGA
>JAJFLY010000018.1 GCA_021772455.1 Chlamydiota bacterium | reverse complement strand
TTGAGGGTCGTCTTGTACGCCAAGGATTTTCAGCAGTTCTGAACTAACCACGTAAACTACAGTTGCATAAAGCTCCATACTATCCTCCATTTGGATTTGGTAGGGCACTATAACAACAAGTTTAGGTAGCAATCAGGGTCTTTGGGGAAAGATTCCTCCAGAGAGAACTTATTTTACTGACCCCCATCTTTTGTACGTATGCTGTTTTTCACCGAGCTCTACTATTTTTCTAACCAGATGGGGACTTTGCGTTGATACTTTTTTCAAATTCACTGGAAAAAAAATTAATTTTTTCTTAACGTTTTTCTGGATCTGGCATGCGTAAAAAAGTGGCATAGGAAGAAGAGTGGTATTATGGCAAGTGCTATTGTTTTAGGAAAAATGTCGCCTCCTGACACCCTTTTTTCTGAGGAACCAGCACGAGAGGGAGATGCTGATTCCATTCCTAGCACGCACTTAGAAATCCCTCACATGCAGATTGATTTTAAGGCGCTATTTGCTAAAGCAGATGCAGGAACCTTTACAGATACAGACAAGGCAATTCGCGAGCACGCGGTACGTGTCTTGGCCGCTGTCCAAGAACTAGATAGCGAGATTACTATCCGAGTTGGACTGTACAATGAAGGGGAAACCAATCTCAAAGCTTCTATTGTCGAGAAAATCAATAAAATCACTAAAGATTTGATTCATAAGAAAAATTTTCCAAGAATATTTGAAAAGAGTCAGCTTGATGCCCTGGAAGGGTTCTTTAAACCTATTGACAAAGCGTGCTCTGATTTGAAAGCGGCTCTTTCCCAGAAATCGCTGGAGAAATTATTGCTTCAGACAGAAAAGGAATTAAGATTCAGCACCCTTTTATGTAATGAACAACAAGCTCTTTCGATAGATTCACCGATTTTCGCCAATTTTCTCGAGCGTCTTAATACTGAAATATCTAATAATAATTTTCAGCCAATGGTTTATTTTGCCTATGCTTGGCCAACAGAAGAGCGGAAAATCCAAGAATTTTGGGTTCAAGGCTTTTTAAAAAACCTCCATGCCCAACTCCAAGCTTCAGGAATCCATGAGACCCAGCTTGATATTGTCTCTAATCGTCTGGGGAATAGTATCTATGAATACATGAGAAAAGCAGAATCTAGTGATTGTGTTATTCTATTTGGAACGGAGTCTTTCAAGGAACAACACGAGGAAGGACTTTCTGTAGTCTATACTAAGGTCATACACAACCTCAGAAAAAGAAGAAAAGACGCTCAAAATGAAAAAACGGGTCCTCGCGTCTTTCCTGTTATCCTCAGTGGCACCTTCCCTCCTGAATATGAATGGTATTCTACAGCAAGCGATTGGCCTCGACAGGGGTATCTTGATAACTTCCAGCGTTTATATCTCGAGCTCTTTAACTTTCCTCCCGAATGGTACTTAGAAAGCGTGAAAAGGTTTTGGAATGACTCTTTAGAAGCTTTTCCGAAAGAGAAGGCTCAGCTTGAAGCAATGATCCTTTGGTATCAAAGAAGAAGAGATGAGGTCGCACTCAGCACCACCCTTGATGAGCTAAATCAAATCCCTCTTTCCCCTCAAGAGGTGAGAGAAGTGACGTCAAAAGTATCTAGCGCATTTAACAACACCTCTCTTCCTCCGAAAGACTTTACCGGAAGAGAAAAAGAGCTCGCAATCCTAAACACACTGTGCGCCAAAAATAATCGAGTCGCAATTCATGGTTTAGGAGGGGTTGGAAAAACCATCCTGAGCCTCAAGTATGCAAACGAAAAAACTGCATCCTACAGGTGGATTCACAGTGTGAATGGAACAACTTCAGCGACCATCTCGAAAGGCCTTCTAGTGCTTGCTAATGAGCTGAAAATTCCTCAAGGACAACCATTAGAGCGTCTGGGTTGGCTAAAACGCAAGCTTGATCGACTCGAAGAGCTCTATCTTTTGATATTTGATGGGGTGGACCATCTTGAAGCCTATGGATTTCTTGAATCTTTACTTCCTAACAGGGGAAAATGCCTTCTTATCACAACCAGAACCCCTGAAGTCGCCCGAGCTCTTGATTTTCAACTGATGCCACTAACCTCTCTTGATCCCGATGATGCTATTACATATTTACTGCAAACAGCAGGCGATACAAATCGAGAACAGGCGACTCTTCTTGCAGGGAAGTTGGGATGTCTTCCCCTCGCATTAAGTCATGCCTCATCCTTCATAAGAGAGAGCAATCTCACCTTTGAAGGATACCTTAAAGAATATGAGGCATACTCACTTGAGCTATTTAAAGATCAATACCTTGATTTAATTCAAGACAAAGAAACTGTATTAACGATATGGAGTATCTCTTTAGAAACCATCGTAAACCACCACCAGTGCCCTTTGGCAAAAGAGCTTCTGGGATTTCTTGCTCTGCTAGATCATGCTCCTATCCCCAGAAATCTTGTTGGACAGTGGTTTAAAAAGGCTTTTCCGGAGGAGAGAGGTCTTGAGATGACTCGAGCACTTAAGCTTCTTATCCGCTATTCTTTGATCGAGCGTCTATCGCCAGACTTGTTTGGGATTCATCAACTGGTTCAGGATGTCACGCGGTATAAACTTGAACCTGCAAAAAAAGAAGAGCTCCTCAATCAATCCCTTCAGGTCTTGATTGAAATGACTCGTGGGGTTGATCTCGAACTTCTTGAGGGGAGACGGCGAATATACCCACTTGTTCCCCATATGACCCAAGTTGCGAATCATGCTATTGCTATTAAAGCATCGCATTTAAAGGAGCTTGTCTGCGCTGTTAAAATTATATTGGAACTATTTCGATGAGAAAGGCGAGTATAATGATGGTTTAAACGTCGCGTAATTTTTGCTTGAGCTCGGGAAGAACGGATCACAGCAGGTTGTGGTTGAAAATACTAACAGGACAGGAGTTTCGCTTGGAAGATTAGGACGGTATGATGAGGCTTTAGCGAAGTTTGGAGGGGTGATGTTATAGTTTTGTGTTAGGAGATAAGAGTATCAACTTCCCAGAAAACACCTTCTCGCCTATACTAGCTGGAATATGTCTGAACTAGCCTGTGGAATCGTTGGACTTCCGAATGTTGGGAAGTCCACCATATTTAATGCTTTAACCCGTGCGGGAGCCGCTTCGTCGAATTATCCCTTCTGCACGATCGATCCCAATGTGGGTGTTGTCGATGTCTTTGACCCGCGATTGGGGATTTTATCGGATTTTTCTAATAGTAAGAAAATTATTTACGCGAGCATGCGTTTTGTCGATATCGCCGGACTTGTAAAGGGAGCTGCTCAAGGGGAGGGGCTTGGAAATCAATTCCTTTCTCACATTCGCGAAACCGATGCCATTATCCATGTCGTGCGCTGTTTTGAAAGCGAAGACATCATCCATGTAGATGGTAAGGTCGATCCAATCGGCGACATTGAAACCATTAACCTCGAGCTTATCTTAGCTGATCTTCAGATGGTGCAAAATATTATTGCGCGTCTAGAGAAGCAGGTTAAGGGGAATAAAGAACTTGTTCATGTACTCGAAGCGGTGAAAAAAATACAGGCTCACCTCGACCAAGATCTCCCAGTTCGTACTCTTGAATTAAACGCTGAAGAGCGCAGTTTGCTTACTCCCTACCCCTTCTTGACTCAGAAAAAAGTTCTCTACGCCGCCAACGTCTCTGAAGATGATCTTCCGAGCATGGAAAATGCCTACGTTGAGCAAGTGCGCGCGTACGCAGAAAAAGAGGGGAATCTGGTCATTCCGATCTGCGCGCAGGTCGAAGCGGAGGTTTCTGAGCTTGAAGAGGATGAACAGCAAGAATTTCTCTCATCTCTGGGGCTTGATGAGACAGGGTTAACCCGTCTGATCCGCACCTCTTTCGATATGCTTGGTTTGATTACCTATCTCACAACCGGAGAGATGGAGACGCGCGCGTGGACGATCCAGCGTGGATTAAACGCCGCAGAATCAGCTGGCAAAATCCATTCAGACATTCAGAAAGGCTTTATTCGAGCCGAAGTTGTCTCTTTTGATGATATGGTCGCCTATCATGGAAGAAATGGGGCCCGGGAGGCTGGCAAGCTCCGCTCCGAGGGGCGCGACTACATTGTCAAAGATGGTGACGTCGTCCTCTTTTTGCATAATTAGAGGGTATTATAGAATAGCTCTATTTCCCTTTTTGGCTGCTTTCTCTTTATTCTGACCGTAACCATTGGTAAGAGAGCGCCTGTGAAAGAGTGACGCACCAATACCGCAGCCTTAAAAGGTTCAGAACTGAATGCAAATGATGTCATCAATCCTAGACAAAGAAAAACGCTTTTCATAACACACTCGACGTAAATTAATTAGGTGTGAATTATAGGTTTTTTAGGGATAAATATAAATATCCTTGTCATAGACAATCTCAATGGGTATAACTTCAAAAAAGTACTAGTGGAGTCTCTTATGATGCAAATTGTGCGCTGGATTGTAATCCTAGCAGGGCTATTTTTCTTACTTCTCGGAGTCAGTGCAATGATGGGATTCCCATTTGTCGTTTCGTTATGGCCAAACCTATACCTGTTGGGTGCAACGCTGATGGCTTTTGCGATCCCGACTCTTTGGATTGGGGTGACCCAAACGTATAAGGCGCTTGTTGGGGGGAGTTTGTGCACAGTTGTGACATTTGGAGCAGGGGGGATGTTTATCCTGCGCCAATCACTCCAATATCCAAATGTAAGGGGTGTAGGAGAATCTTGTCTCTATATCGCGATCTTGGCTCTTTGGTTTCTTTTCTTAGGTTTAAGAGTGGCGAAAAGAAAAGCTGACTTGCTTCCGAGATCGACCCAGTTGTTATTTGCGCTCCTTTTGACAGTTGCACTTCTCCAGGGGCTCTTCTTGTTGGTTCCACTACCTGGACGCTTCCCATGGATCATACCCTCCGAACTTTCTATTCTATATGGATGGGTTTTGATTGGAATTGCGATCTACTTTGGATGGTGTCTGATTCAGCCGATTTGGGAAAACGGGTATCCGCTGTTGTATGGGCTCCTTGTGTACGATGCGCTCTTAATAGGTCCGCTACTCAGTCTTTTTAAGGAGCCTGCTGAGGCGGCTGTCGTTCCGACTTATTTGTGGTTTGCCACTCTGATCGTTGCTGGAAGTGGAATTTGGGCATTTCTTGAATTAATTGGACGCTTTTTTACAGTGCGCAAGCGCTGAGTCGATATCATTTTGGATTTGTCTTTTGAGCGCCTCGATTGAGTCAAAACGCTTTTCGGGGCGCAGAAATTTGAGAAACTCAACCTCGATTTCTAAGCCGTAAAGCTCCCCTTGATAATCAATTAAGTGAACTTCGAGTATTGGAGGGCGATTGGCGTGTAAGGTGGGAGCGTGTCCTAAGTTTGCGACGCCGATGTAGGATTTGTTCTCTATTTCAGTTTGTACAACATAAACACCCAGAGGCGGAAGGCAGAGGGAGTGGACTTTTAAGTTAGCTGTCTTAAAACCTAGGTGTCGTCCTTGCTGATCACCTGGCTCAACAACACTTTGAATCGAGTAGGGGCGGCCAAGAAGTTTGCTGGCCTCTTCGAATGAACCTTTTTGAATAAGCGCGCGCAACTGACTGCTAGAAACTGGGGCTCCATTAAAAGTGATGGGCTCTAGATAAGTTAAGCTAAATCCAAGTTTAGTTGCTAATTCTTGCAGTAGAATTGTATCACCTTGCCTTTTGTGTCCGATCACAGCGTCATGTCCTAAGACGAGGTGGGAAAAGGGAAGAGCTATGTGGAGCTGAGTGATAAATTCATCAGCGGGTTGTTTGGAGAAGGCTTCGGTGAAGGGAACGATAAGCGTTGTGTCGACACCATTTTTTTCAAGCAGGCGGAGTCTGTGAGAGGTCGTTGTTAGACGGAAAAAAGGGCAGCTTTGAAGAACTTCAATAGGATGATTGGAGAAGGTAAACACCACTTTTTGTCCCGATAATCTTGAAAGAATCGCTTGATGGCCAAGATGAACCCCATCGAAGTTGCCGATGGTTAAGGATATGGGCTCACCCATTGGTTCAAAATCTTCAAGTCGATAGATAATTTTCATGTGCGATTAGGTGTGGGGTGATATCGAAAGCGGGATCATCAAGAAGGTTCCCATCAAGACACTCTTCAATAGAAAATTGGCCGCTATATGTGCGTTTCAACTGTGAAAGATGGGCTCCACAACCCAATCGTTGCCCAAGTTCATGGGCGATACTGCGGATATAGGTCCCTTTAGAACAGGCAATCTTGATCAAAAGATGGGGGTATTCACTAGAAAGAAGCGTCGTCTCAACTTTTACGATTGCAGGGGCACGCTCGATCTCTTCCCCTTTACGAGCTAGTTCATAGAGTTTTTTGCCATTTACTTTTTTTGCGGAGTACATCGGAGGAATTTGCTCGATCTCACCTTGGAAATACTCTAGAGCTTTTTCGATCTGTTCTAAAGAGGGGATTTTCTTTGATCTCGCAACAACTGTGCCATCACAATCGTAGGTATCAGTGCTAACACCTAGAGAGACCTCCCCCAGGTACTCCTTGTTTTGCAATAGGAGCTTGTCGGAAAGGCGGGTGTAACCTCTTCCTATTAACATGACCATGACACCTGTTGCAAAAGGATCGAGTGTTCCTGCATGTCCAATTTTGCGGATTCCTGTCAGCTTGCGTAGTGAGCGAATTAGGCTAAAAGAGGTACGTCCTTGTGGTTTGTCCACAAGTAAGATCCCCTCCATTAGAGCTGTTGCATGCCCATCATTCATTTTCCCGTGTCTCACGCTCAGCTTGGATATCCGTTACGATAGTGTCAATGCGCATCTGATGCTCAATGGTATCATCCAAGATGAATTTTAAATCCGGGAAGTAGCGCATCTCAACTTGTTTTGAGGCATTCACACCGATAAAACCGGAAGCTGATTGCAGAGCATCAATTGCCAAAGCCTTCTCCTTATCGTCGCCAATAACACTCACGAACACTTTAGCGTGTCGCAGGTCTCTTGTGATATCGACATTCGTGACCGTAATCAAAGCGGGGAGGTGAGGGTTTTTTACCTGCTTGTGAATCACATCGGAAATAACCTCTTTGAGCAGGGAGTTGATCCGTTCAATTCTTCTTCCGCTCATAATTTAAAGCTCTTGGGTTCGGTAGACAATTTCATAAGCCTTAATAACATCATCTTCTTTGATATCAGTGAAACCGTCTAAAACAATTCCACATTCAAATCCTTTCTTAATCTCTTTGACATCCTCTTTTTCACGCTTAATGGAGGCAATATTTCCTTTCCAAACCTCTTCATCTCCACGCATTAGACGCGCCTTGTTGTTACGATGAATCGTTCCACTTGCAATCAAGCACCCAGCAATGACCCCTAGGTGAGAGGATTTGAAGGTCGCCTTAACATCAGCGGTTCCTGTCTCTTTTTCCTCTGCAATCTTGTCAAGCAGGCCAAGCATTAAGGCTTTTACCTCATCAATCGCATGGTAGATCACATCAAACATCCGGATAGCAACACCGAGCTCTTTAATTAAAGGTTCAGCGTGACTTTCAATCGCAGTATGGAATCCAAGGATGATCGCATTGGAAGCGGCTGCAAGTTGTACATCGGATTCGGAGATTTCTCCAACACCCATAAAGATAACATCGGCTTCTGCTTTATCAGATTCAATTTTCAAGATGGAGGTTTTAAGAGCCTCTGCAGAACCTTGCACATCCGCTCGTAGAATGAGTTTCAAGACTTTCTTGGCCCCTTGGCCATCTTGCAAGAATGACTCGAGCGTTGGTAATTTTCTTGAAATCATAGCGCGTTCTTCACGCCCAACCTCACGCGTCTCAACAATACTTTTTGCCTCTTTTTCGCTCTTTACAACGATGAATGGATCTCCAGCAGATGGGAGTCCTGAGAGACCTGTAACTTCAACAGGTGTTGATGCGCCCGCATGTTTCAGAAGAGCTCCATGTTCATCATGCATTGTTTTTACACGTCCCCAATCGCGCTCGAATACAAGCGCGTCACCTTGATTTAGTGTACCGTTTTGAACGAGCACTGTTGTGACATTTCCAAGCCCTTTGTGGAGCTCGGATTCTAACACAGTCCCACGCGCACGCATTTCAGGATTGGCTTTTAATTCCAGAACTTCGGCCTGCAGTGCGAGCATTTCAAGAAGCTCAGGGATCCCTTCGCCGGTTACTGCTGAAGTATTCACCGTGATTATGGTTCCACCCCATGATTCAGGAAGAAGCTCAATTTCGGAAAGCTCGCGATAGACATTTTCCGCATTGAAGCTTGGTTTATCGCATTTATTGATCGCCACAACAATTGTCACACCTGCAGCTTTTGCATGGTGAATGGCCTCGACGGCTTGCTCGCGCAATCCCTCATCTCCAGCAACCACAAGTACGACGATATCGGTCACTTCGGCTCCACGTGCACGCATCGCTGAGAACGCTTCGTGGCCAGGAGTATCCAAAACTGTGATATCTCCGACAGTGGTTTTGCAGCGAAAAGCTCCGATATGTTGTGTAATGGCGCCCGCCTCTCCAGATACGATGTTGCTTGTGCGGATCGAATCGATCAGGCTGGTTTTTCCATGGTCAACGTGTCCCATAAAAGCAACAACTGGGGGACGGAATTTCAACTTTTCGGGATCAGAAGCAGCAACTTCTTCGCGAATCGAGTGAGCCGTGATCTGAATGCGCTCTTGCTCAGAAGTATCGATTGTGATTTTGCAACCAAATTCTTCCCCAATGTATTGAACGGTAGTCTCATCTTCAAGCGCATCATTAAGGGTATAAGTCATACCATGTAAGAAAAGCTTTTGAATCACCTCAGAAGCCTTAAGCTTCATATCTGACGCAAGGTCTTTGACTGTAATCGGAAGACGTACTTTCAATTCAGTTGGGCGGATGATTTCTTGGTTTTCGGCTCGGTAATGATGTTTAGAAGGGCGCTTCTTTCTCCAACGTCCATCATCACGATCACTCAAACCTTGACGGTCACGGGAATCAAAAGATTTGGCTTGGCTACGCTTAGCAGGCTTTAGATCTTTAAAATCACGTACTTTTTTTCCTTTTTTTACGACGGGCTTTGTATCAGTGCCTTCTTTAGCTTTCTGAGTGTCCTTCTTTAAAGAGGTTGTCGAAGTATGTTTTTTCTTTGCAGGAAGCAGGTCATTAATGTGTTTACCAGTTGGGCCGAGCTTCTCGGCCTTTTTAGGAACGGCAGCTTCTTTTTCATCTTCTACTTTAACTACTTCTTCAACCTTTGGGGGAGGAGGAGGAGGGGGGGGCGCTTCCTCTACGATTTCTTCAACGGGAAGGATCTTCTCTTCCTGTTCTTCAACAGGAAGAGGAGCTGGCTCTGGAGCGTGCTCTTCTTTAGCAAAAGCTGATTTCGATTTGGCTCGGACTCGGCGTTGTGGTTGCTCTTCTACAGGAGTAGAGGGAGCTTCCGGAACCTTTTCCTTGGGAGCCTTTCCAATCTTAGCTTTAGGCTTAGCAGTCTCTTTCGCTTTCTTCTCACCCGAAAGCTTTGCCTTGAACTTATCAAGTCCGGCAGCTTTTGCAAGTTGAGTATTTTTGATTTTGAGTTTCAGGTTTTTAGCCAATATTACTCGCTCCGTTTGCTCACTTGTTCCAATATTCTATAAGCCATCTCTAGGCTGATCCCGGGAACTGCAACGAGCTCGTCAACAGTAGCCGTTAAGACCTTTTTTGCCGTATCGAAGCCTGATTGAATCAAGCTCTCGACGATTAACTTATTCATTCCTTCTATCGCTAGAGGTTGATCCAGCGTAGGATCGTCACTTTCTGCAAGTTGGAGTCTTTGAATTTCTAAGAGCTTATTGAATTCGCTCATTCTCTGAACTTCCAGCTCATAGCCAATTAATTCTCCAGTAAGACGGGCATTCATTCCGCGCTTACCAATTACCGCAGCATAGTCTGCATCATCGATCACTATTGCTACAACATTCTCTTCTTCATTCACCCCAATTTTCCGGATTTCAAGCGGAGAGAGGATGTTTTGAAGTAGATCAACAGTATCAGGAGCATATGGGATAATATCGATTTTTTCATTGTTCAATTCACGGATGACATTTTTCACCCGACTTCCACGCATCCCGACACATGCTCCAACAGGATCGACTCGCATGTCTGTTGAGCGAACGGTTAACTTGGTTCGGTAACCCGCATCACGCACAATTTTTTCGATTACAATCGTTCCATCATCGAGTTCGGGCACTTCCTGAAGGAAAAGCTGCTTAACAAACTCGGGATGACTGCGCGATAAAATAACCTCAGCACCGCCATTTTCAAGATCTTGGACATCTTGTAGCAATGCATAGATTCGGTCACCGATTTTATATTTTTCGGTTTTTGGGTAGTTACGAGCAGGTAGAAGCGCTTCGACTTTTCCAAGATCAACAACTAGGTTCGCGCCTCGTGCAAAATGTTTCACAACACCCGAAATGACCTCGTTGATGCGATGGCGATACTCTTCGTAGATGACGTCACGTTCTGCCCCACGCAGTTTTTGCGAAATAATTTGACGCGCAGCTTGCGCGGCAATTCGCCCAAAATTGGTAGGGGTAACAGAGACATCAAGAAACTGTCCCACTTCACAATCGGGATCGAGTTCTTGAGCGGCTGCTAAAGAAATTTCCTTGGCAGGGTGCTCGACATGTTCGACAATTTCTTTTTCGCAAAAAACATCAATATCGCCCGACTTAGAGTTGATTTGAACGGTGACATTGGCTTCTTCTTTGATGCTCTTACGTGCGGCAGCCCTGAGGGCTGTTTCAATCGCAGAAATGACCACATCGCGTTTTATGCCTTTCTCACGTTCCATATATTCAAAAATGGCTACGAGATCTTTATTCATTTATCTATGACTCTCTTTTTAAAACTTAAAAAACCGAAGAGCGCTAGGCTCTTCGGTTTGGAGTAATCACAGGCCAATAAATTGGCCTGTTGGGCCATCTTACTCGCGGGCCTCAGCTGTATTGCCTTCTTTTTCTTCTTCTGTATCACCGCCACCAATTACGATATCATCATGATTCACATGTGTGTGCTCAATGAGATACTCTTTAATCGACAATGAGACTTTTTTGTGTTCAGGATCAAGCTTGATCACTTTTGCCGAAACAGCGTCTCCTACAGAAATCACATCTTCTACATTCGCAAAAGCTTGGTCAGAGAGCTCAGTGACGTGGATCAATCCTTCAATCCCGTTATCGAGCTCTACAAACGCTCCAAATGCAGTGATCTTAGTAACAGCCCCTTTAACAAGGGTACCAACAGGGATTGTCTTTTCAATCTCTTCCCAAGGATTTTGGCTCAATTGCTTCACGCCGAGAGTGATCTTCTTGCTCTCTTTGTCAACCGAAAGGATGACAGCATCGACACGATCGCCTTTTTTAAATAGCTCCGATGGATGAGAAACTTTTTTGATCCAGCTCATATCAGAGATGTGAATCAGTCCCTCGATACCAGGCTCGAGTTCAACAAAAGCGCCATAATTGGTCAAACTTTTTACCTCAGCACTGACGTTCGCATCAATTGGGAATTTTTGATCGATATCATCCCACGGATTGTGCTCGGTCTGCTTGATTCCAAGGGAAATTTTTCCCTCGTCTTTCTGAACAAAAAGAACGATCGCCTCAACTTCTTCACCCTTATTAACGACCTCGTTTGGATCGGTTACATTTTTAACCCAAGACATTTCAGATACATGAATCAGACCTTCGATGCCTGGTTCAATTTCGATAAAGGCGCCGTATGGGAGAAGCTTGACGATTTTCCCTTTGACACGTGTGCCAGGAGGGTATTTCTTTTCGATGTCATCCCAAGGATTGTGCTCTTTTTGCTTCAAGCCAAGGGCAACACGCCCTTTTTCCTTGTCGATGCTCAAGATCATCACCTCAAGCTCTTCGCTTAGATCGACCATCTCAGAAGGATGCTTGATTCGCTTCCATGTCATGTCGGTAATGTGAAGTAGACCGTCGATTCCATCGAGGTCGAGGAAGACACCGAAGTCAGTGATGTTTTTGACAAGACCTTTACGGATGTCACCAACCTGAATTTCCTCAAGGAGTTCTACCTTTTTAGAGATACGCTCAGCTTCTAGAAGCTCGCGACGCGATACAACGACGTTTTTGCGTTCGATGTTGATTTTAAGAATCTTAAATTCACAAGTTCTGCCGAGATATTCGTCGAGATTTTTAATGCGCTTGTTATCGATTTGAGAACCAGGAAGAAACGCTTCCATCCCTATGTCAACCATCAGACCACCCTTTACTTTGCGAATGATCTTACCTTTAACAATCGAACCCTCCTCACAATGCTCGAGAATGAACTCCCACTGGCGTTGACGGGCCGCTTTCTCGCGAGAGAGGACAATCTGGCCGTTCTCATCTTCAGTGCGATCGAGATAGACCTCAACGTCGCTATCTAAGACGAGCTCAGTGGTATCAGCGAATTCGGAAACGGGAACAAGGCCTTCGGACTTAAGTCCTACGTCGACAACGACATAATCCTTTCCAATCTCAACGATCGTCCCCTTGAGGATCGTTCCAGGAGCCATTTTGACGGTTTGATCATCTTCATCGGTCTTAGAGCCGTGAAGAAGTTGTTTAAAGGTTTCAGCATCAGACTGTTGATAATCAATATCATCAAGAATGTTTTTCGCTGTCCAGGTGTATTCTGCTTGTTTTGACATTTAAAGTTTTCTCCAAAATCCAATTATGTGAAGGGGATGAGAGTAAAGGTTCATGCAAAAAAAGGCAAGAGGCACTTTTCCCCTCTGTAAATCTGACAATGTCTTTAATAATTTCTTGTGAATCAAAATTAACCATTTAAAAACATAACGTAATAAATTAAAATATAAATATTATTAATTATTTGTTTTAGGGATTTTTTTATGGGTGCTGATAGTACGGGCGGAGTGGGACCTCAAAGAGAACCGAAGTATGATGCATCTAAAAAAATGCGAGTGAAAGTCTCATATGCGGTTTTAAATAAAGAAACGGGAGAATGGGAGAAATTTAATACGACGCCAGGTCAATCCAAAGCAATTTTAGAGGCTCTTGGGCCAGCCTTAAAAAGTGTTAAAATTAATGACGAGCTATCACGTGGAGAGGTTCGTATTACCTCTGGAAGAGTCTGGGGGAAGGCTCACGAAGGACGCTTTCAAGATTTAACTAGTGATTATGGGTATTTTAGCTCGGGGCGTAAAACGACGCGAAAAGCTGCGACTGAGGCGACTAAGATCATTCAAGGAAGTATTGGCAGGCGTGCAACTCTTGCAATTCAGGTCCGGGTTGTTCCTTTAACAGAGCGTTTGAGCGTTAGTTTAGGCAGTGAAGAAAAGTATTTTGATGAGCTGCGCTCACAGCTTCAAGAAGTTGATAGTCCTCAGCTAAGAGCTGTTGTTAATGCGCAAGCTCAGGTTGTAGAGATCCAACGGGAAGTTGGTCGTTTGGTGGCTCAGGAGAAAATGTCAGAAGCCGAAGAGTATTATACCCAGAATATGCCACAAGCGCATGGAGTTTACTGTGATGCAATGAGGGATTGGGGTGTCGATGATGGACACTTGCGGGCTCAAATTGCCATTTCTGAAGAGCTCTCAGATCCCAAAACCACGGCGAGAATTGTTACTCAATCTGAGAGCTTTGGTGAGATCGTACCATTTGTTCAGTTCGCGCAAGGAAAATATGCTGTGCTGATGCAAGAGGAACTTGGTTTTCTCAACCATGTCTCCGAAGTTTTAGAATCAAACACACTAGATACTGACTATCGCGAGAAACTCGAAACACTCAAAGAGGTTGCGGTTGAAACAAAAAATGTGCTTGTTAAAACGCAGCAATTTATTAAACAAGGAAGGATTGGGGAAGGGATCGGGCATTATCAAACTCAAATAAAAGATGTGATGCCACGCTACCGGCAAGCGTTAACTGATTTGATCGTCCCGCGAGCTTTAGGGGCAGGTCGAGAGGGGCGTATAAGAGCTTTTAGTTTCGATTTGGATCGCATCTCTGAACATCATAGATTTCTTAAGGATCTAGATGATAAAC
Organism: Chlamydiota bacterium; assembly: GCA_021772455.1. Classification (GTDB taxonomy): domain Bacteria; phylum Chlamydiota; class Chlamydiia; order Chlamydiales; family JAAKFR01; genus JAJACP01. The sequence goes on along the minus strand of JAJFLY010000018.1, from coordinate 49,902 downwards.
AAACTTCTTTGAATCTAACAAAGGTGGATGGGGGTAGGCCGTTCAATTTTGATGAGGCGCTCAGGCTAGTTGATCAGGAACAAGCCATTTTTAAAGAAGAGAATTTAAAACCGGTTGCCTTAGCTTTTAATTCGATGAAATCTGGATCGGTCGGTTTTTTGGCTACGATGGGGGAATTTGTTAAAAATTTTCAAGAGCATCGTGAGTTGTTTGAAGCCATTATGCGTGAAGAAGGGTTTACAGATCTTGAGTCGGCAGCCTTATTTAACCATTTTGTAACCACCCATGAGGCTTTTGACAGTTGGTTTACTGGCCTCCAAAAGGTGATTGATCTTGCGAATATGAAAGATTATGAAGCGGCAATTGAGCGCTTTGCTGATCTAGTTAAGGAAAATTTTAAAACGTTAAATCAACAAGTTATGCTTTTCATCCCTTTTAGTGACCGTTTTGGAGATGAGAAGGTTGAACGGGCTTTAAAGCGTTTTGGTGTTGACACGGGAGCATCTGATCCTATTCAGGCCCACTTAACATTGAATATAGCTCGTTATTCAACAAGCATAAATATGCAACTCAAGGATGTCAAAAAAGCGATTTGTAAACCTTTAGGAATAAAGGATGATAAGAAGAGTGAGGATGATAATGATAACGCTTTTATCACCGGTGTAGAGGGTTTTATTACAAGGCAAACAGCTCAAAAATTTATCGATATGAAGAATGAAGTTGCAATGCAAACAGCTAAAAACGATGAGAAGGTTGAAGGTCAATCGTTCTTACATCTGCAGGGTGATGAATTTAAACCGCTCATGGAATTGAATAACAAGCTTGCCTCCTGCATTCAGCAGCTTAAAGAGGGCGAAGGGGCTGTTTTGCACGAGAAAGATCCAATGAAAAAACGCGCTTTGCTCTCGCAGCTAAATCAGTTAGGCGTGCGTCTAAAACCTGATTTTGACAAGATCAAACAAGAGTATAAAAGTTTAGGCGGGGATGTGTGGCTCGCAGGTTTATCAGACATGAATGCTGAAGCAGGCGCTTTGAGTCAATTGATGCGCGATCAACAAGTGTACGAAGCTGAATTTTATCAGAGACACCACTTTTATATTCCTTTTGAAGACAATCAGATCGCTACAGCTTTTCAAGAGGGACCCCCTCCTGGGTGGACTCCACAAGAAATAGCGTCATTAAACGCCTGGTTTGATGCTTTTAATCACACTGCTCATCCCATTATGCTCTTAGCGGAGCGTTTAAAGGAAGACCCTGAGAATATTCAGTATCAGCATGATCTTAGAGAGGCTTTTAAGAAAAGGGGCATCGAGATCACCAAGTTGATTGGCGCTTTTGACAACCAGTTTGGGAGTATAGAGAGGATCCGTGAGCTTCCGGGTGGTTTTGCCGAGAAAATTTTGCGGGTCAATAATTCTTTAAAAGAAGTGGTCGAATTTATCGAAAGAAAGGGGAGTTGGGAAAAGGGATATTTGGCTGAGCTGACAGATGGTCATTCTCAATTGGCACAGGTTTTAGAGGCGAATTTTTCAGATGAGTTGACCCTGCGTGATGTTCTAGCTATGCAAGATCTATTTGAAAATTTACAGGTTGAGGCGCGCAAAATACATGTGTTGGAGAGGAGGCTTGAAGTATTTCCAGAGAATAAACGTTTGCGGAGCGAGTTAAAAAGAGAGATGGAAGGGCGGATTCTTAGGCTTAACGCGCTTCAAAAAAAGTTTGGTAACTTGAGTGAAAAAATCGAAAAACTCCAAGAAGTGATCGACTGGATTGAGCTGACTCTGAATGAAGGGTTAGTGGCTGTTCATGAAGTGGAAAGACTGGGACGTGAGGTAGGTCCTCGAACTGCGGGAGGGCAAAAAGAGCCACTTGAGCTGTTGCGTGGCGAGAGATTAGGTGGAAGGACTGATGAAGAGGTATATGAGTTATTGGACCAGTGCCGCAGACTCGACGTGGTTAAGGCTTTCCGGGAAAAAACCCTCTTTTTGAATGATGTGTACAAGCGCCTCCGTTGACACATTCTTTGCTTCGAGCCAAAGCAGTAATTTGCGCATCACTTTTTTTCGATCGTGATTTTCGGGCTCCTTACTAAATTGACCGACGTCAATAAATAGCGGCTTTCCGTGTAGAAAACCGGAGTTTTTATGGATCTCGGCGTCTTTATCGGCGATCCCTTTCTCCAAACGACTGTCTAAAAGGGCCGAGAGCTGGAGCACGGCGTGTTGGATCTCATCGGTTTCCCCTTTTTTAATCAACTTGCCCAAGTAAGAATAGAGTGTTTCTCCCCGCCTTTGAATCATAAAAGCATACTCATCGATTGCGATCGAATGGGGGCGCCCCAGGTTGTCGTAAAGGGTGACCTCTTGATGAAGGGAGCGCGTTTTGTTTAGGTGCATGTAGACAAGTCCACACTCCTCATTGAGCTCCTCAAAGGCGAGTTTGCAACTGGCGAAGAGTTTGTCTTGTTTTAGGCGCTTCTCTTTAATTCGCTTATTTTGGATCTCGGCCAAAAAAGGAGGCAAGGGAAGGGCTTCTTGAAAAGCGGGTAGACGGTAGCGGGAGAGGCGGAAAAATTTTAAGACGTATTGCTTATCAGCGCTTTCAAAAACAAAACTTTGCGACCCTTTGCCCATATAGTAAAAGGGTTGTGATAAAAGCTGGCGTACTTGGAAGGTGGTGGGGGAGTGAACCTCAAAGCGTGCATCGTGAGGAAGGGGAGCGCTCATTTTTGAGAGGGAAAAGCCGTCCGATAGGCGCCAGATACCAGCTGTGAATAACCCCAAGCCAATTGCTAAAATAAAAAGGAGGCGTCTCATCTCTTTCCAACTTGGTAGGAGACGACCTTCCAAAGATTTAGGCGCCCTTCTGTCATCAGGGTCACTGTTTCAATTTGATAGGGCTTTTTAGAAAAATTTGTTTCATATTTGATGATGATGAAGTTACCCCGTGTTCCGCCTGGCAGCGTACTGGCCATCTGGTGTGAGGAGACTTTGCGCGAGTTAACAGTACCAAATCCTAAACGCGTCTCTCTCATCGCGGCAGCCCACTGATCTTGGCTTGTGGTGTCGTGGACAAGTCCACCAGCTTCGAGCCATGAAGCGCCGTATTGTTGCTGATCGATCAGGGTGACCCAATAAACCGATTTGGCGTTTGCCTCAGAAAATGTGGGGGCTCTTTTCCCTCCTGTTGTCTCGTGTGGATCAGGGGGAAAGCCTGAGCTTATATCGGCAAAAAGAGGGGCTCCAAGAAAAAGAAGGGAGATAAAGAGTGTTTTCATTTGCTTAAAAATTTGTTGTTTCGCTATCTTCTCTACCTTCCAAGTTAAACGGAAGATAGGCGAGATAGCAAGTATAATCTCGCTCATGGGGGCTTAGCTCAGCTGGTAGAGCATCTGATTTGCATTCAGAAGGTCAGGAGTTCGACTCTCCTAGCCTCCAAAGTAGACATAAACAATTTTCAAGTTGTTTGTGTATATCCCGCGGTTATAGCTCAGTTGGTTAGAGCGCGACACTGATAATGTCGAGGTCCCAAGTTCAAGTCTTGGTAACCGCAATCTTAGTGCCTGTCACTGCGTTTTTCCTTCATAATGTTTTCTTTGGCTTTGTTAAGTGCTTTAATCAGAGCCTTCTCTTCATTACTCTGATCATTTTCACTCTTTGGAAAACACTCAACGATTTCGCTCAGAACCTTCGTAGAATACTCCTTTCCTGTCCTCGGCTTGAAGAGGTTTTCTTCGATAAAGGTGGCTGCTGATTTCACTTCCATCATTTCGACATGATAGTGTTCGAGAAACCTGATGCTCCAATCGATCACCTCCCGTCTTTTGACATTTTTCTCTCTAGATTTTTTGACAGAGTAGACGATAAACGGAATGCTTAGCGCAAGCGCTCCACAACCGGGAAGGGTGCCTGGCAAAATCACATGATACATCACATTAACGCCAGGAAGAGTGAGAAAAAGAGATGTGCTATAGATGACAATGAGTGCACCGATTACCAAAAAAGTAGCCGCGATGGTTGAGCATGTTAGAAGCGAGGTACTTTTATCAAAGGTGTCGTGGAGTTTGAACAGGTGTTCTTGATCCTCGGGGTGTAGAGGGCGTATTTGGCTCATTGCACACTATTATTTTAGTGAGTATGATAACAGCTATGAGTTACCCATTCAAGATTTCAGATCCCGTTCATGGATTTATTCGATTTAATGCACTTGAGCAGCGTGTTATCGATTCGCGCCCTTTTCAGCGTTTGCGCTACATTCGTCAGATGGGAGTTGCCTATTTGGTTTATCCAGGTGCCAACCACACCCGCTTTGAACACTCCCTTGGGGTGATGGAGCTTGTGACACGGATCTACGATGCGATCTGTCACGATCTTCCCCAGGAAAAGAGCGCCTACTGGCTGCAAATTTTACGCCTGGCCGCCCTTTGCCATGATATGGGTCACCTCCCTTTTTCCCATACGGCTGAAAAAGTCCTTCTTCCCAATGGGGGACATGAGCAGATGACACTCGAGCTTATCCGTTCAGAAGAGCTTTCCGCCATTTGGCAAGAGCTTGGGGAAGAGGCTGAAAATGCGATTATTAAGCTTGCAGTCTCAGAGGCTGGGTTCAAGCTGACATCGCTTGAAAAACTGCTCTCACAACTTATTACCGATGACAATTTTGGCGCCGATCGGATCGATTATTTGATTCGAGACGCCTTTTACACAGGCGTTGGCTACCGATTTGATTCCCGTCAGCTTGTCGATACATTGCGCATTCTACCAGATGGAGATGCTCTTTCTCTCGGGGTGACAGAAGGGGGTATCCAATCGGTCGAATCGCTTTGGATCACTCGCTATATGATGTATTCCAGAGTCTATCAACACCCAAAATCGCGCGCCTATGCCAATCATATGATCCGGTTTATGGAGCGCCATTACGACAAGAGCCTTCCCTATTTAGAGCAAACCGATTTTGTCGTCTTGACCCAATTGCTTGAAATGGCAAAGAAGGGAGATTACGATGCGCGCGTTCTTCTAAAAATGGAGCCGGCATATGAGGCGATCCTTTGCAAAGAGCCAACAAACCTTTCCAAGTTCGGCGAAAAAGTGATCATCGATTCAGCCTTTCAGCGTAAAGGAAAACGTCTATTTCCTGTCTTAAGCGAAGAGGGAGAGGTTATTTCCTCAGAAGAGGCGTCGCCTTTCTTAAGCGAGATTCCGATTGGAGGAAAAGCGATCCAAGTCTATGCCCATCCTGAATTTACAAAGCAGCTGAAAGAAGCTCTCGAATGTGTTGAATGAGCTGATCTGAAGTGTGTGGATCGGCTTTCATCTCGGGTGTGACGGTGCAGTTCGCTGCAATCACCCCTCCTGATAGGACAAGAATGCGATCAGCCAGTGCCATCGCGTCGCGAAAATCGTGGGTCACCATCACAATTGTCTTATTATATTGAGTCCGAATCTCCCGCATCAACGCATAGAGCTGCTCGCGCAAGATTACATCAAGCGAGGCAAATGGTTCATCGAGTAGCATCAGCGGGCGGTTTTGAAGCAGCGCCCGAGCAAGTGCAACCCTCTGTCGCATACCGCCTGATAGGGCATCGGGATAGTTTTCTGCAGATCCTTCCAGTCCAATCCGCTTAAGAAGCATATGCGCCTTATTTAGATTGGGGGGCACCTTATTTTTTCCAAGCTCGGTAAAAAGAAGAAGGTTGCTTAGAACAGTGCGCCAGGGGAGGAGCATATCTTCTTGGCGCATGTAGGTTGTGAGCAGCTCACTTTGTTGAACGGGTTTTCCAGCGATTCGAATCTCCCCACTATCTGGTTTCATCAATCCAGTGATGAGACGAAAAAGGGTCGTTTTACCTGAGCCAGAAATTCCAATCAGGGCGATGATTTCTCCTTCGGAAACAGAGAAAGAGATCTCATCTAAAAGAGGCTTCTTTCCATAGGCAAAGCATAGCGAATCAACTTCAAGCATAGCCATATATTTTCTCTAAAAATGGATTCTTGCGCAATGAAATTGACAAATATTAAGGTCAAATAAATAATCGGTGCTTCAATCCAAGGAGCATTTTCAATGGAAGCACTTTCCTTTTCTGAAGCATCACTTATTCGCCGCACAGTTAACGAGGGTATTAAAGCTGGATACATCAATCGACCAGGCGATTGGAGAGGGAATGGCCATGTGGTGTCGCATTTCCAAGAAAACGGCACAAGATGCACTAGGCAAAAGGTGCTGATCACGACTGTCTGTGCAATCCTTTCTCCCTACATCGCTTTTGCTTGTGCCCTTCGGTCTGCTCAAAGTGCTTATCGGGCGAAAATGGATTTAGAGGAATTAAAAAGGCTGAATCCTCAACCTCTAGAAAGTGAGGTTGAACATGAACGGACCCCTCCTCCTGCTTATCGCGGGTTGTCATCTCAGGATTTGATGGATATAGAACTATTGCTTGATGGGCGAAAGGCTGAACGGACGTGGGTTGCTATCTCTCAATCAGTTATGTGTGTTGGCTCCACTCTTCTAGCACTTGTATTTGTGACCACCATCGTCGCAAAGATGAGTCTTATTTTATTTATGTTTGGAATTTTTACCGGCACAGCATTCACGGTAATAGGAGCTGGCTCATATGGGGCATCACAACTCTTTCACTCCTCCAACCGTCCTTATGGTGCTGCTATGAGAATTAGTCATACACTCAATCGAAGTTCTACCCTATAATGAGTAGATGCGCTCTAGAAAACTGCCATTAGCAATTTTGCTTCTTTCAGGATTTATCGATTATGCGGGGATAGCTATTGTCTATCCACTTCTCGCTTATTTGCTTTTTGATCCGCTCTTTCATTTTATGCCGCTTGAAGCGTCGAGTGGAATGCGCGGCCTTTGGCTCGGGATTTTGATCGCGCTTTATCCACTTTGTCAGTTTATTTTTTCCCCAATTTTTGGTTCCTTATCCGATCTAAAGGGAAGAAAAAGGCTTTTGATGGTGAGTTTTTGGATAAGCCTCTTTGGCTACATATTGGCCATTTTTGCAGTCATCTATCAAAATCTCTTTCTTCTTGCTCTCTATAGAGTATTAGCCGGAATAGGTGGAGGAAACTGTTCAATTGTCAGCGCTGTGATCGCAGATATCAGCACACCCGAGAAAAAAACCAAGCATTTTGGCCTTCTCAACATGTCGTTTGGGGCTGGTTTCACACTAGGGCCGTTTATCGGAGGGGTGTTTGCACAATCGTTTGGACTCGTGACACCCTTTGCAGTTGCCTTTGGCCTTGTTTTGCTGAATTTAGTGCTTGTACGGTGGAAACTCGAAGAGACCAGACCGATCTTCAGAACAGGAAAAGTGCCGATATTCACCTCATTTTATCAGGTCAAACAGGCAGCGCAAATGCCTGAATTACGCTTTATTTTTCTCGGCCTTCTTATTTTTTCATTCGGCTGGTCATTCTTCACTGAATTTGTCCCCCTCTATTTACTTAGTCGCTACCGATTCAATCCTGCTCAAATTGGTCTATATTATGGATATACAGGGGCTTTCTATTCCTTTTTTGCAGGGTTTGTAATTTTTCCTATTATCCGCCGGTTTGGCACGCAGCGTACACTTTTCTTTTCGATGCTTCTCTCAGGGCTTTATCTACTTGTATTTTTAAAAATAGAGAGCACCAATCTTCTGTGGCTCTATCTTCCCTTATCACAATTTTTTCTTGCCTTTGCCTACCCCTCCATGGCGGCTCTCATTTCCAATCGCGTCTCCGATGAGAGACAAGGGGAGGTGATGGGGATCTATCAAAGCTTGATCGCTCTAGCCCTTACGATCACCCCATTTTGTAGCGGCTCGCTTGTCGGCACCTACCCAGCCCTTGCAATCCTTGTCAGCGGGGTCTTGATGGCACTTGCCTCAGGCACAATTCTCTTTCAAAGAGAGTCATTTCCTATCAATATTAAATAAGGGTTAGACAAAGCAATTGTTTTGAACGCCTATTAAGTGAGCTTCTTCTGGAAGCTCATTTATCATTTTAGGCGAGGTGAGAAAAACCTGTCCAAGCGATCCAAGCTGGTCGTAGAGAGATTTTTCGCGCTTGGAATCTAGGGAGATTCCCACATCGTCAACACACAAGATCGGCGTCTCTTCGGTTATTGTCTTGAGTCTTGCCCACTGAGCAAGCCTTAAGCTCGTTACACACGAGCGCGTTTGTCCCTCACTTGCATAAAAACGGGCCTCCTGCCCATTCACATAGATCACCAAGTCATCCCGATGGGGGCCGGTTAGTGTATTTCCCTGGTCGAGCTCGCGCGGGCGATATTTTTCATACTGTTTAAGAAAGTAGCTCTTTAGCGTCTGACTATCTTTATTCAGCGGTGCAGACGTTTGATAGGAGAGGGTGAGCGCATCGACATGGCCCTTTAGTGCTTCTTCCTTTTCCAGCTGTTGGATTGTTTCATGCCGTTTGAGAGTGAGGTAGAGCGCTGAATCTGCCATTTGCTCCTCCCAAATTTCAATCGTTTCAACTTTTCTTCGCCTGAGCAAGACATTCCGCTGTTTCATCGCGCGCGTATAGCGGGAAAGATGGTGGAGGTAGAGGGGATTTTCGCACGAAATTTGCATATCGAGAAAATGGCGTCTAGCTGCAGGTCCCCCTTTCACAAGCTCGTGGTCTTCAGGGGAGATGATGACCCCATTTAAAATCCCCAGTAACATGCTTAGGGAAGGAAGGGGAGTTGCATTATGGATAAGCGTGCGCCCTTCTCCATCAAAGTTCAGCTTGAGGAGCTGCTCGACACCGTTTTTTTCAAAATGGGCTTCTAAATAGAATGCTGGCGCCTCAAAGCGGATGAGGCCACGCAGGTGGTTTGTTCGAAAGGATCTTCCGGTAATCAGTAAATGGATCGCTTCAAGAAGATTTGTTTTTCCTTGAGCATTATCTCCATAGATTACGTTCAATCCAGGAGCAAAGACAACCCTAGCTTCTTGATAATTACGAAAATCTTTAAGATAGAGGGAGTTTAATCTCATTAATCGTCATTAAGACGCATCGGCATGATGATGAACAAACTCTTGCTCGAATCGGTCAAAATTCCCGGATTATAGGAATCAGAGATACCCAAGTTCACCGTTTCATCTTTGCTGTGGCGTAAGATATCGAGAAAATAGAATGGGTTGAACGCGATTTCGATTTTCTCTCCTGTATAATTAACAGGCATGCTCACTTTTCCTTCTCCCACATCGGCGCAATTAGCTGTTAATAGGAGCTCGCCCGGAAGAAATGAGAAGCGAACCGAGTGAGAGGAGTCGTTGGTGAAAAGAGAGATTTGACGTAGGAGAGTAATTAACTCCTCGCGATGGAGAGTCATTCCCACTTCACTTTGAGAGGCAATTACCTGCTCAAAATCGGGATAGTCGCCAGAGAGGAGCTTCGTGATTAGGATCGTGTTGCCCGACTCGACTGCCACCTTATCGTCGGTTAGATAAATCGTTGCCGTCTCATCATCAGCGAGCATTTTCATAATTTCGTCAACAGCTTTGAGGGGAAGGATAAATTCGCCCGAAAATTCAGGAGAGAGAGGGATATCCGTCTCGGTTTTGGCGAGGCGTTTTCCATCAGTTCCGACAAAGATCGCCTTTCCATTTTCAATGCGCATCAAAACGCCCGTTAAGACGTAGCGGTTATCTTCTTTGGAGACGGCAAAAGCTGTCCGGTAAAGTAAATCTTTAAGTTGTCCACTTGGAAGGGTAAACTGGGTCGCCTCTTTAAGGTCAGGAAGAGCTGGGTATTCAGCCTTATCCATGCCGTGGAGACGGAAACGGGAGGAGCCCGCCTTGATCTCGGCCATTTCGCTATCTGCTGACACAACCTCGATATTTTGGTCGGTTAGCTCGCGGACAAGTTGAAAAAAGCGCTTAGAGGGGAGAGAGAGGGAGCCCTTTTCATGGATTTTTGCCGGCACCGCACACCGCGTTCCGACGGTCAAATCGGTTGCGGTAAAGACGAGTTGGTCATCCTCGGCTTCGATTAAAAAGTGGGAGAGAATGGGAATCGGGGCGTTTTGCGGCACCACATTTTGAATTTTTCGAATTAGGTTGCTCAGCTCATTTCTTGAGATGACAAATTTCATTTCCTATTCTCCCGTTTATCATGGTATCATTTCGAGTAATTATGGGACAAAGCGAGTTAGTTCGCAATAGGCGAGCGTATCACGATTACGAAATATTAGAAACCTTCGAGGCAGGAATTACTCTTGTCGGCACCGAGGTCAAATCTTTGCGTGATAATGGAGGCAACTTAGCAGAAGCGTATGTCAAAATTATCCTTAGCGAAATTTGGTTGATTGGCGCCTCAATCGCCCCTTACCGGTTTGGAAATATCCACAACCACGAGGAGCGGCGCGAGCGCAAACTTTTGATGCATAAATATGAGATTGCCAAACTCAAGGCATCTGTCCAGCAAAAGGGACTCACTCTAGTTCCGATAGCGCTCTATCTTAAAAAAGGGAAAGTGAAAATCTCAATTGGCCTTGCTCGCGGGAAGAAGCAACACGACAAGCGCCAGGCTATTACTGAGCGTGAGCGCAAGCGCGAAATGGACCGCGCCATCAAAAACTCCAAATTTTAAGAATATTTAACGCAAAGATGCAAAGGGGCAAAGATTGGAAAATGAAATTTCACATCAGATTATTGGTGCTGCGATCGAAGTGGAAAATAAAGTGGTCATCGAGGTCAAAGCCACTGAAAAAGAACATGCTATCCATCAGGCACAACTTCTTACTTATCTGCGTTTAACGGGCAAAAAGCTTGGACTCCTCATTAATTTTGGTCAGAGCTGTGTAAAAGATGGCGTGCATAGAGTTGTAAATGGTTTATAGTTCCTCTTTGCGCCTTTGCGTTGACTAAAAGAGCCAAACTTTGAGGTTATGAGCTTTTGCCCACATCTCCGCCTCCTCTTGACTAGCAAAGAGCATGAGCGCCGTGGCAAGTGCATCAGCCTCAAAGCAGCTCTCACACAAAACACTTGCACTCGTAATCGGAGGGCTTGATAACGGCTTCTTCGTCTTGGGGTCGATGATATGTGTATAGCTTGTCTCGTCGATCGTCCATTTTTGCAAATAACTGCCGCTTGTCGCGATTGCCCTCTCCTTCAATTCAAGAGTTTCACTGCCGCGAATGGCGATTTTCCAGGGACGCTTTTCGGGATGAGAGCCACTTGCACGAATCTCTCCACCCCATTCGACAAATATGTTCTTAAAGCCCGCCTCTTGGAGGTTTTCAAAAAGCAGATCAACCCCGTGTCCTTTAGCCGCTCCTCCAAGGTCGAGTGCTGTGTGGTTGTGCTCTTTCCAAAAGAGGTCTCCATCGATGTGGATTTTATCCCAGCCGATGGCGTGAGAATCGGGATAAAGCTCTCCTTTTAATAGGCTCTCTTTGATGGGGGCTATAGTTGGATCAAAACGCCCTTCGGTTAAGATTACAAGCTCATTAATGCGTCTCAAAAAGTGAGCAAGGGGTTGTGAAAGAGGCTTTTTTTCACCAGCTGGGAGCTTGTTGAGTTGAGAGATTTCTGATTCGGGGTTCCAGTTATTGAAAACCGCATTGATCTCGGAAAAGGTAGAGAGAACAACCGATTCGACTTGGTCCATGTCAGGATTTGAGTCGCCGATGAGGATGCTATAGCCCATCGTCATGGCGATTCCATCGAGCCTTTCGAGCTCGTCAGCGGGGCTACAAGCAGCTACGAGGAGGAGTGCGAGCGCTGATAGCTGAGCCAAGTATTTTGAAGGAGCATGGCGACGGTCATCGGGCCGACGCCGCCGGGAACGGGGGTAATAGCTTTGCATTTTTTCTCTACATTTTCAAAATCGACGTCACCGACTAAGTGGCCCTCTTTTCGGGTAATTCCCACATCGATCACAACAGCTCCCTCTTTGACCATATCGGCCTTGATAAATTTGGGTATTCCAACCGCTGCAATCAAAACATCTGCCTGGCGGGTAAGCTCTTTGATGTTTTGGGTGCGGCTATGGACGACGGTCACGGTTGCATTACAACCTGGGGCATTTTGCATCAAGAGGGCGGCTAAAGGTTTTCCGACAATCGCACTTCTTCCGGCGATGACGACGTGTTTGCCGGCGACATCGATTGAGTAGTGCTCGAGGAGTTTTTTGATGCCAAGTGGTGTGCACGGGATAAACCCATCTTCAAGGCCAGCAATCACTTTTCCTAAATTTACGGGATGAAATCCGTCGACATCTTTTTTTGGATCGAGCGCTTCGATCACGTTGACCGGATCGATGTGATCGGGAAGGGGGAGCTGAACAAGGATTCCATCGACCTCTGCATCGAAATTGAGTGCTTTAACCAGCTCGAGAAGTTCCTTCTCAGGCGTAGAGTCGGGGAGGTGGTGAAAAAAAGAGCGGATACCCACTTTTTCGCAGGCGCGCCGCTTCATATTGATGTAGGTTTGGGAGCTTGGATTGTCTCCTACAAGGATGACCGCAAGCCCAGGAGGTTTTTTTAGTGGTCGGATTGCCTCTTTTAGCTCAGTGTGGATGTGTTTGGCAACTTCTTTTCCCTGTAGGATCATCGGGCTCTCCTTTTTGCTCTGATTATTCTACGCAATTTATAGGTTATTTGAAAGGGGATGGAGAGCAGAAGGGCATAACCACCATCTACGAGAAGGCTCATTCCAATCAAATCGGTATAGAGCCATTTGAAGGAGAGCGCAACGGGCGTTGTAAAGAACAAAAAGAGAACCGCGGACGTAAGGGTTGAGAGGACCGAGAAGAAAAAAGTCATCAACGGGAGGGTCATCGGTTTATCTTCGAAAAAATTGCGCGTTTGCCCATAGAGGACCCAGCAGACAATTGAGTAATTAAGGGCTGTTAGGCCAAATGTAGGTGCCGAGGAAAAAAGGTCGATTATGACTCCACATCCAATCGCGCGCCACAAAGAAGCAAAACGGGTGTGTTTATAGAGTACGAGGACAAGATAGGGGGCAAAATAAAAGATGTGCATCTGTGGAAAAAATAGAATTCCCAGAAGAGCCACAAAAAAGATGATGGGGAGGCTAATACGCATTTTTAGATAAGAAAATTTCAGGAACTGTTTTTAATATCAGCCATAGATCATTTCTAAAACAGTGCCCATCGACATAATGTGCATCTAACTCGACTCTTTCTTGAAATGTCGTATTGCTTCTTCCCGATGTTTGCCACAGACCGGTTATTCCCGGGCGGACCGAGAGAATTTTATACGCTAAAGGGCCAAGCTCTCTCCGTTGATTCACCATATAGGGGCGCGGTCCGACCACGCTTATGTCTCCCTTAAAAGCATTCCAAAACTGTGGGAGCTCATCTAAAGAGGTCTTACGCAATAATCTGCCAAATAGGAAAACGCGTGGATCGACGCGTAACTTTTGCTTTTGTATCCATTCAGACCGTAGAAGGGGCTTTGTTCGCAGCATCTCCTTCAAATGGAGATCGGCATCTAGGCGCATTGTCCTAAATTTGTAACATTTAAACGGCTTTCCCCCTATGCCAAGGCGCATTTGGGTGTACAAGACCTTTCCTGGTGAACAGATGAAGATTGCCACAGCAATCAGAAGAAAAAGGGGTGAGAATAGGAGAAGGATGGCAATGCTAAATCCAATGTCGAAAATGCGCTTTAGAGGATTACGCTGTTTTTTCCAGGATATGGGTATCGCTTTACTTTCCATATCGAATATTAAGCCATGGGAAGGTTTTTTTTAACAGAAAGAAGAAACCCGCGACAAAAATCATGTATTAAAGTATAAGTTTTTTTTTGAGGTGAATATGGCAAGTGGAATTAATCCAAATCAAGCACGTGTAAACTATGAGCATAATGAGAGGCTTACCATTTCTTCTTTGCCCAATGAATTGCTTCAACAGATTTTTTTCGATTTTTTGCCACATCAGATCTGATGAAGGTTGGACAAGTAAACAATAACTTCGCTGCCAACCAAAAGGTGTTTTTCCTGACCTTTTTCTTTTGTAAATTATACTTTGATGGGAATAGACTGCTGTTTCTTTTTTTTTAAAAATAGGAAAAACAAGATGTCTAGATCCCCATCTTTTTCAAGGCAATTCGCGGCTTACCAATATCTTAATAGTAGTACGCTCAATCGGCAGCCTGCTCATCAAGTGAGGCAAACACCCAGGCTTTATTCGCTTGTACCCATACAAAAACGAGTGGCAGTCATAGGACAAAGTTCTCTCGCCCCAATTGGTAGGAATGGCAGTCTATTTTCTTCAACAAGTCAATCGCCATTCCCAATCTCTAGTAGGGTTACTGTTTCTAAAAGATTAGCTCACAATAGCGCTAAAGGCTCAAAAAAAGATAATTCCATAAATAAGGGTGCGAAAGCAAGTTGGTTTGGCTTAATTGCAGGTAGAGACTATGTAAACGTTAAAATTGGCGGAGGAACTGCACTTGTTCTTGCGACAGGGTTTGGGGGTCTATACCTATGTTGTGAGAATCACACGGAAGGGGAGTTATGTTCGAGGTTTAGAGATTTCTTGGGGCTAAAAAAAAAACTAAACAAGCTGCCATCCCAAGCTGATTTTTATGTTCCCAGATTTGCACCTCAGCAAAGAATTCAGGAACTCTTTGAAGAAGAAAACAACAAAAAAGCCATCGTAGCAATTGTTGGGGATTCAGGGAGAGGAAAATCGGAAGTTGTCAAAGAGTATGCACATGCTAAAAAAGATGATTATCGTCATGTATGGTTTTTTGATGCAAATACATGGAAACAAGCTTACAAAGATCTATTTTTTGAACGAAAACTGCTTGAGGAGTCTGATGGTGATATAGACCAGATACATATAGATGTAATTGTTTCGAGAGTGCATCAAGATTTAGAAAGACAAACCCTTTTAGGTAAAAAACGTTCCTTAATCATTATTGATAATGCTTCCAAGTCATTTATCGCGGAAAATCTCAAATGGCAGCTCCCAGAGAATACCAATATCCTTATCACTTCGAAAGAGAGAGGATTTGAATTTCAACTAGACCTTACCAATGATAAATCGTGCGCACTTTCGACAGAAGAAGCAGCTAAAATATTCTTGAAGAGGTTGCCAAAACTAACAAACGAAGAGCAAGCTGAAGTAAGGAAAATTATCCGTAAATTTGAGAATCTACCTGTCTTATTGGCTCAAGCTGCAAATTATTTATCGACATATGAAATCTCCCCTCAAGAGTATCTCGCTAAATTCGAAGAAAATAAAATAATCATTCTCAATCAAGGAGGATTAGAAGGCACAACCGGTCCCAGAAAACTTACAGATAAAGAAAAAAAAGGATTATCAGATGACCAAATAAACCAGATTGAAGAGGGGTTGGTCAATTTATATACATCCATTTTCTTGACCTTGAAAGTTATCCGAGAACAATCACCAAAAGCATTAGCACTGCTTCTATATTGCGCCTATTTGCCACATCATAGCATTCCGAGAAAACTACTGGAAAAGCTAACAACAGACTCAAATGAGTTAAATGCTCGATTAGTCGAATTGCAAACCTTAATCACTTTGGATCAAGAGACGGTGTCTTTGCATGAGGCGATTCAAGAGATAGTCCTAGACGTTGGAGATCCTCTTTCGTCCAACAGAAAACATGATCAAGGAGTCATCTTGTCAAACTTGGGGGAAATAGCCTTAGATTTTAAGCCATTTATCGACCAAGCCCCCCCCAAAGCCAAGATGATTTATCAACAGGCAATCGCAGATATGCATCAATCAACTACTTTTTCCGACATTAGAGAGCAGATAGCAAAAGCTGCGCAGCACCTATCTTCATGGGTCTATCCAAGTAGTCCCTCGTCTATTTTCTCCTTAGAAATTCCGAATATAACAGAACATAGCAAACAGAAAAGGTTAGCAGATTTGCACAGCGCTTTAGGGAACGTGCAACATGGTCTTTTGAAATGGAATGAAGCATTAGAGGAAAAAAGAAAAGCTCTGACTCTGTATCAGATTTTGCATGGAGAGAAGCACTTAGATGTTGCAAGGAGTTATAACAGTGTAGGAAATACGCTCGGGGAGCTAGGATGGCATGAAGAGGCTTTGGAATGTAAAAGCACAGCCTTGATGCTTAGAAAAGAGCTATTTGGGGAGAAGCACCCTGATGTTGCAAGGAGTTACAACAATGTAGGAAGAACTTTCGGGGAGTTAGGAAGGCATGAAGAGGCTTTGGAATTAAACAGCAAAGCTATGGAACTTAGAAAAGAGCTATTTGGGGAGAAGCACCCCGATGTTGCAGAAAGTTACAATAATGTAGGATTGAATCTCGGGAAATTAGGAAGGCATGAAGAGGCTTTGGAGTTAAAAAGCAAAGCCTTGGAGCTTGTCAAAGACCATTTTGGAACAAAGCACCCCGATGTTGCAATAAGTTATAACAATGTAGGAATGGCTCTCAGGGATTTAGGAAGGCATGAAGAGGCTTTGGAGTATTTGAGCAAAGCCTCGGAGCTTATTAAAGAGCTTTTTGGAGAGAAGCACTACTATGTTGCGATGAGTTATAACAATATAGGATTGACCCTCGGGGATTTAGGAAGACATGAAGAGGCTTTGGAATGTAAAAGCAAGGCCTTGGAGCTTGTCAAAGACCATTTTGGAACAAAGCACCCTCTTGTTGCAAGGAGTTACAACAATGTAGGTAATACGCTCGGGGATTTAGGAAGACATGAAGAGGCTTTGGAATTTAAAAGCAAAGCCTTGAAGCTTATCAAAGACTGTTTTGGAACAAAGCACCCTGATGTCGCTAAAAGTTACCAAAGTGTTGGGCTTACACTCGAAGAATTGGGTAGATATGAAGATGCGCTTAAGCACTTATTGCAATCATTCAAGATGTATTGCCAATGTTTTGAGTTACATCCAGACCATGCACTTGCTTTTGAGAATACTCTTGTTGGTATAGCTGCAATTTCAGATTCAAAGCTAAAAGCAAAGACGAAACAAGAGCTCATAGAAGTTTGTGTAGAAAAATTTGGTCAAGACCATGAATTTACACTCAAAGCTAAATCCATCCAAACCTAGACATCCAGTTTGGATATTGGATACGAGGTATTAATAGATCTCCTGAAGATATTTTTGTATGACCCCTTCTTCTCGATCAAGCTTCCGATAAATAGCTTCTATGAACCATTGCTTCTTTGAGTAGCAAGATCTAAACTTCTTCTCACTATTGATAAGAATATCCAACTCCTTCACAAACTGAGGACAGAGCCTAAGTTAGATCCTCTTCTTTAGTTAAATCAGCTTAAAGATTTTGCGTCCGTTGCTGCAAAAAAAAAATCAACTTGCATTTCTAAAGGATAAACAAAGCAATGTGGCGCAATAGTTTAGGTGGTACTTTGGTGCTGCTCTGACACGAGCGCGGTAAGTTCTCTAAGCCTGGAGGTGTCACCTGGAAGGGCCTCTAGGGTCTCTAAAGCAGACGCTTCTAGAGCGTGGAGCATCTCATACGCTTTCTCTTCTCCAAGGGGATGATCGCCATCTAAAATGTCATCGACAACTTGAAAGAGCTCCCCAAATTGATTCCCAAACAGGGCAAGCTTGGCTTGGATGGCTATGGAGGCTCCTGCTATTACCCCCCCAAATTCGAGGGCGCAGCGGAAAAGAGCTGCTGTCTTACGTTGATGTAGCTCGCCTACATCGGAACTTTTCTCGATATCCATCACCTGCCCTCCGATCATCCCTTCTGCGCTGGCAGCAGAGGAGAGTGTTTTAATCAAAGAGATCTGTTGTTCGGGGGTGAGTTCTGGCGCAACTGCTAGAACTTGAAAAGCGCGTGTAAGGAGATAATCGCCCGCAAGGACGGCAAGTCCTTCGTTGTAGGCTTTGTGGAGGGTGGGGCGGCCACGACGCATATCATCGTCATCCATACAGGGAAGGTCGTCGTGAATAAGTGAGTAGCAATGGACCATTTCAAGGGCGCATGCGGGCTGAAGCGCTTTTTTAGCGCTCTTCTTTTGGAGCATTTCAGCAGTGTAAAGGGTGAGTAGCGGGCGCATCCGTTTGCCCGGAGCGAGAAGGGAGTAGCGCGCTCCTTCTAGCAGGGTTTGGTAGTGGGGTGAGGAGGCCGGGATGAGTTTTTCGAGCTCTTGGTTGATGAGGTCGATCATAGGTGCGACCAGTCGAGGATCACTTTCCCTGAATTCCCAGAGTCCATCGCATCAAATCCTTTTTGGAATTCTTCTGCAGGGAATCTATGGGTGATGACGGGGGCGATATCGAGGCCGCTTTGTAGGAGTGCAGCGACTTGGTACCACGTTTTGAAAATTTCCCGTCCGTAAATCCCTTTGATGGTCAGCATTTTGAAAATCACTTGATGCCAGTCGAGGTTGGCAGAAGAGGGGAGGATTCCGAGAAGAACGAGTTGCGCACCGTGAGCGCAAAGGTCTGGCAAGGAGGCAAAAGCGTGTGGACTTCCGGACATCTCGAGGCAAACATCAAAACCTTCATGGATGCCAAGTGTTTGCATGACCGATTCGAGCTTCTCTTCTTTTAAATTAACGGCACGCGTGGCTCCCATCTTTTCGGCTATAGCGAGTCTATAGGGGTTGATATCGGAGATGACGACCTGGCGGGCTCCCGCTTTTTGGGCAATCGGAATGGTCATCAAGCCGATAGGGCCAGCACCCGTTATCAGGACGTCTTGGCCGGCAAGGTCAAATGAGAGAGCTGTATGGACCGCATTTCCAAGGGGATCAAAAACGGAGGCGATCTCATCGGGAATGCTATCGGGTAGGGGAAAGGCGTTTTCGGCAGGGATGGCAACGTATTCGGCAAAGCAACCGTCACGATTGACACCGACTCCAATGGTTTTTGGGCATAAAACTCTGCGTCCAGTGCGACACATGCGACATTGGCCACAGGTGATATGCCCTTCACCAGAAACACGGTCACCTACTTTGAACCCTTTAACGTTTTTTCCCATCTCAACGATTTTTCCGACAAATTCATGCCCGACAATCGAAGGGACGGGAAGCGTTTTAGCTGCCCACTCATCCCAGTGGTACAGGTGCATATCAGTGCCGCAGATGGAAGTTTTGATCGTCTTGATCAGAATGTCGTTCTCGCCAAATTTGGGCATAGGAACATCTTCCATCCACAATCCTTCTCGAGCTTCTTTTTTTACGATCGCTTTCATGCACATGCCTTAAGTAATAACATTTAATTCTTTGCCAACTTTTTCAAATGCGGCAATTGCCCGGTCGATATCTTCCAAGCTATGGGCTGCAGACATTTGGGTGCGGATACGCGCCATCTGCTGTGGTACAACGGGGTAGAAAAATCCTATGACATAGATTCCCTCTTCGAGCATTTTTTTTGCAAAGATTTGCGTGAGTTTTGCATCTCCAAGCATAACTGGGATAATCGGATGGTCTTTACCACCGAGATCAAAGCCGAGAGCGGTCATTTTTGTCCGGAAATAGTCGGTGTTGCGCCAAAGGGTTTGCCGGAGCTCTTCCCCATTGTTTTCGAGTATGTTCAAGACCTCGATGCTCGCGGTTGCGATACTGGGGCAAAGTGTGTTTGAAAAGAGATAGGGGCGTGAGCGCTGTCTAAGCCATTGAATAATCTCTTTTTTACCCGAAGTATATCCTCCAGAGGCGCCACCAAGGGCTTTCCCTAGGGTGCCGGTGATAATATCAACGCGGCCAATGACATCTGCGTACTCGTGTGTGCCGCGCCCATTTTCACCAAGAAATCCGGTAGCGTGACAATCATCGATCATGACAAGGGCATTGTACTTATCTGCGAGGTCACAAACGGCTTTTAAATTTGCGATGATTCCATCCATTGAGAAAGCACCATCGGTGGCGATGAGGCGGAAACGGCAATCTTTGGTCTCTTTGAGTTTTTGCTCAAGATCATCCATGTCATTATTTTTATAGCGAAAGCGCTTGGCTTTACAGAGGCGAATCCCATCGATAATGCTGGCGTGGTTGAGTGAGTCGCTAATGATCGCATCTTCCGGACCAAGAAGGGTTTCAAATAGCCCACCATTTGCATCAAAACAGGAGCTGTAAAGGATGGTCTCTTCTGTTTTTAGGAAATCGGTAAGTTTTTTTTCGAGCTCGATGTGAACAGTTTGTGTGCCGCAGATGAAGCGTACAGAAGCGAGGCCATAGCCGTATTTATCGAAGCTGTTGCGAGCAGCTTCAATGACATTTGGGTGATTGGCAAGCCCGAGGTAGTTGTTTGAGCAGAAATTGAGGACATGGGTGTGGTCGCTCAATTCGATATCGCTCTTTTGAGGAGAGGCAATCACGCGCTCTTGTTTATAAAGACCGGTATCTTTCAATTGAGTGAGTTCATCACCTAAAAAATGAAGAAAGCTCTGATCCATGGTGTTATCCTTCTATTAAATGTCCGTCGCACAAGATTAGCTTTCGATCGCAAAGCTCTGCAAGTGCCTTGTCGTGCGTAACCACGATTAATGATTTGTTGAGCTCCTTAACGGAATGGAGAAGGAGCTCGTGGATGCGGCTCGATGTCTCGTGGTCGAGGTTTCCAGATGGTTCATCAGCGAGTAAAATCTCGGGGTCGTTGCATAAGGCACGCGCAAGAGCGACCCGCTGCTTCTCCCCCCCGGATAGGAGTTTGGTTGCAAAGTGGGCGCGGGGGGTCAGTCCCACTTTCTCTAAAAGGGCGCTTGCACGTACATGGGCTGCGCCATTTTTATGGATGGACTCTCCGGCAATCAATGCTGGCATCATGACATTTTGTAAGACAGAGTAGTCGTCAAGTAGGTTGAACCCTTGGAAGACAAATCCGATATGTTTGTTGCGCAAAGTTGGGGAGGCGTGGGTCGAAACCGATTTGCCTGCAATGAATAGCTCTCCTGAGGTGGGGGCTTCAAGCGTTCCCAAAATCTGTAGCAAGGTGCTTTTTCCCTCACCTGAGGCGCCCATAATCGCGACACTCTCCCCTGGATAGACATCTAGCGAAATCGCTTTTAAGACCTCAACTGTTGTGGGGTGGTTGAACGCTTTACAGATCTTTTTTGCCGATAAAAAGGGTTTCATATTAATCCGCCTTTAAAATTTCAGTGGGGCGGATACGGGCCGCTTTAATTGCGGGAACGATCCCTGCCAATAGGGAGATAATCATAGTCGCAGCAAGGACAAACAGAAGCGAGTTGACGCTGAGCTCGTTTGGCAGTTGGCTTCCATAAAAAGCTGATTGAAAGGCTTCATGCCCTTGAAGGAAGCTCAGTAAATTGACGAGCGATTGGAGGTGGTGGAGGGTGAAAATCGCTGCGGCTGTTCCAATAACGCAACTGGCAAGTCCCATCGAAAAACCGCAGATCCCAAAGATCGCCGCAATGCGTTTAGGTGACGCCCCCATCGATTGGAGAATTCCGATTTCACGCCTCTTATCGTTTACCAGCAAGATTAACATGGAGATGATGTTAGAGCACGCCACAATCAAAATGATAATGGCGATCAAGGTAAAGAGGTTTTTATCGCTCTCAAGTTGTTGTAAAACGGGTTTAGCAAAATCATAATCTTCAAAAGATTGAACATCCCAATATTGCCCAATATCGCGCGATTTAAGGGCGTGGATCAATTGATCTTTAACCGCCCCGGCTTGTGTGACATCTTTTAACCAGATGTTAATTCCATTGCCGAGCATCGTGTCGGAGACCGACATATTGCCCCTTAGAAGGGCTACAACTGCAGGGTCTACAAAGAGGAGTTTATTGCCGACGGGCATCATACCTGGATCATAAAATCCGGCGACATAGATCGGAATGCGCTGCTCTTGCATCGAGCTTGCTGTTGGTGTGTAGTAGGAGAGGTAGCCGCGGTCACCCAACCGGACATCGCTATTTTGGAAATGCTTGGCAACCAAGACACCATCTCCAAAAAAATGGTCGGAAGGAATCACGATATTTCCCTCATCATCGGCATGTAGCCACAGGGGAGTTGAATCGCTTGCAGCTTCGATTTGATGCGCCTCATCGATTTCGAGTTGGTCGTAATGAGTAATGCCTACAATAGGCGTGCCTTGCACATCACCTTCGATCTCAAATTGTAGTGAAGAGAGGGAGGTGGCAGTTTCAAGTGATGCTGGAAGGAGCTTTGCTTGAAAGGGAACCTGATCATTTAAGACGAGCTGTACACCCCGAGCCGCATTTTTATCGCTGGAGATATGCATTTGCTCTTGATCAAAGAGCATCTTAACTAGAGTCGTCTCCAAACCAAATGCGTTTAAATGGGCTTGGAGTGCCTCGATCTCTTGTTTGCTTTGAGGAATAACAACTTTACGGATCTCATGATGGCGGACAATGCCAACTCCTTCTAAGGTCCCATTTTCGGGAAAGAAAGAAGGGGATAGAAGAAATCCTTCCTCTGTGGTGCGCACTTTGGTGACATTTACATGCGAGAAAAAATCCTTTAAATTTTTGGGCTGCGGCTCAAGAGAAGAGAGAATATTGTTGTAGTCATTGCTGCCCGGTTCGAGGAGCATCTGTTTTAGGCGTGCATTTTGTGCGTCATGCGAGGCTATATAGGAGACCTGTGTCAAAAAAGTTTGCTGCTCATCTCGAAGAAGACTGATGCGTAGATTTCCAAATGAGACCTCATACTCAGCAGGCCGCGCTTGGTTTCCTTTAAGCATAGTGACCGCTTCCCAACCCTCTTTTACTGGATCTTTCAGCAAGCCGCTAGCATTATGATCGGGCTCTGGAAAGTCATAGGGGAGCTCGATATCGAGCATGGGATCGTAAGGATCGCTTTGACTCGTAAGGAGCTTTTCACCAATCGTTTTCGCTGTATAGTTCGAATCAAGGCTGAGTTGATCGATTTGGTAGTAGTAAGAACGATAATAGGCGTCGGTTGGAGCCATGCGCACAGGGGCATTCAAGGCTACTAATTGTTCCACCCATTTCTTCTCGATACCATCTGTAACAGATAGAAAAAGAACAACTAACCAGACGACCAGCGAGATTACTAGAACAGAGATAAGTGAAATAATCGAAACCGACAGCTGCCGATATCTGGGGATCAGATATTTTAACGCAACAGTGAGTTCAAAGCGCACCTACTATTTGGCCTCTTTAAAGATCACATGGCGACGTAGTGAGCGATCGTACTTTTTTAGCTCTAATCGGCCAGAGGTTGACTGCTTATTCTTTGTTGTCCAAAAAACTTCTTTGCTTTCTGTGCTCTTGAGTTTAATAATTTCACGTTTCTTGCTTGCCATCGTAGAGACTCCTTATAATGATAGTTAGACGAGAAGGGTAAGTTACCTTGAGTTATTATTCAAGATTAATGTATCCTGGCTATCCTTATGAGTAACAAAATCAATTTTACAAGTCTTGGATGTCCTCGCAACCTCGTTGACAGCGAGGTGATGCTTGGAATTCTTTTGAAAGCTGGCTATGAAGTGACAGCAGAGCCCGAAGAGGCCGACTATCTCGTTGTCAACACGTGCGCCTTTTTAGAGTCATCGCGCGCTGAATCCAAAGCGGAAATTGCCGACCTCTTGGAATGCAAGAAGGAAAGTGCAAAGCTGATTGTCACTGGATGCATGGTTACAAAGCACCGCGCTGAAATCGAAAAAACCTTCCCCGGTGTCCACTATTTATTAGGATCTGGGGATGTTGAAGGGATTTTACGGGCTGTTCGCTCCGATCAAAAGGGTGAAGTTGTTGGCTCGGCGAGAAGCTACTTAGAAGCAGGAGAAATTCCGCGCCAGCTCTCCACGCCGGGAAACTACGCCTACCTCAAAATTGCCGAAGGGTGCCGCAAAGGGTGCGCCTACTGCATCATCCCTAAAATTAAGGGGCCATTGCGTAGCAAGTCGAAAGAGCAAATTCTTAAAGAGTTTCGCGGTCTTCTTTCGCAGGGCGTTGAAGAAATTATTTTAATCGCGCAAGATTTAGGCGATTATGGAAAGGATCAAGGGGATGAGCGTCTTTCTGATCTGCTCAAGGAACTCCTTAAGATTGAGGGAAAATATTGGATTCGCCTCCTCTATCTCTATCCCGATGAAATTGACGAGCCCCTAATCGAACTTATTCGATCTGACGACCGTATTTTGCCTTATCTCGATATGCCCATTCAGCATATTAATGATGCGATCTTGAAGCGGATGCGTCGCCACACGGATGGAGCTCAAATCAAAGGGTCGATCACCCGGTTGCGCGAAGCCATTCCAGATATTCATATCCGTACCAGCCTCATCGTCGGGTTTCCCGGAGAGACTGAGGAGCAGTTTGAAGAACTTCTCTCCTTTATCAAGGAGTACCCCCTCAATCATGTCGGGATTTTCACCTATTCCCAGGAAGAGGGGACTCCGGCCGGCCGCATGGAGGAGCAGATCTCTGAGGCCGTTAAAGAGGAGCGTAAAGACCGTTTAGCAGCGGCTCAGCAGGTTATCGTCGAAGAGCTGAATCAAAAAATGATTAGTACACAGCTCGAAGTTGTTGTGGAAGGTTACCATCCCGAAAGCGATTTATTGCTCGTTGGCCGCTATTTCGGCCAGGCGCCAGAAATCGATGGTGAGGTGATTTTAAACGACTGGGAGTGCGTGGAAACCTTCGGAGAGCGCTATCTCGTTGAAATTACCGATGCTAATGGGTATGACCTTATCGGGCGCGTCCTGAAGCCTTCAAGGTCAAAATTAAAATTGATAAACAACTAGTAGTTAATTGTTTAATTACTAGTATTTCCAATTTTGTGTTATAATTCTAACCGAACGGAGGAGTATGGCACCATCATTACCACAACATCCTTTTCGCAATCAGTCCTTTGATACGCAAATCGAGATACAAAGGGTTGAGATCGCTATTAAAAAATTTGAAACCACTGATAGGGCTTATTTAGAGCATCTTGAAATGGTTGAAAAGGTGATCATGGTTGCAAGCCTTGCACTTCCTGTTGGGATTGTTCTCAGCATTCACTATTATTCCTTTTGGTTTGCGGTCGGTATTGGGCTTCCAACCGGTTTGATTCTTGCTTCACTGGAAGGTAAAGTTAAGGGGAAAATCGAAAAGAAAAAGCTCCTTTTCGATGCTAATTTACTATATCGCGATATGCTAAAGCGGCATACGATTCAAGTTTTGCATCCATTCGGGGAGCACGATACCAGAGCTTATGATCCGCGCATGAAATCGGATAAGGGAGGGCTACGTGAACTTTTACAGAAACGCAATCCTAAATCTGCTATAGATATCGAAAAGTTGGTTGGCGCCCGGTCAAATTCCAGTAGATTACATGCTTTGGACCTAGAAGTTACCGATCGGGTTAAGAGTCTTGCTATATCAAAACTTTCTGGAGGTCGCGATGCAGCTTCAGATTGGAGACAAATTCAAGCCGAGGTGATCGAAGCTAAAAAACATTTACGTCGAGATGAAACGGAAAGCTATCAGAAGATAATGGTCGATGCCCGTAAGGGGGCTCTGGGTATTCATGGCAAACCACCCCTTCTGGGCAATATGACCCCACAATCCGACCAATCTATGATTAAACAGGTGATTAATAAACATTCCCTTTTTAATCAGCACGATGATGAGCTCAATGCGGTGTATAATACGTGTCAAGATCTCTTCCCTGATGAATTCGGTGAGGAGTGGGGGTTATACCAGCAACTCAAATCGGGGCTAGAACAAGCGATTGGTGAATGTGATTCTGAAAATGAGGTGCTAAGAGTTTACAAGATTGCACTGCATCTGGATTTCATAATCAACTACACCGGTCAGTTAAAACAGAAGATTGAATCGCGTATTGCTACCCACTCGACACGCCGTATCGAAGAGTATAAGCGGCAGTGTGCTGTGAAAGACAAAATGATCTTTGGAGCTGAAACGCTTCAACAATTACGTGCATGGATGGAGCGCAATCCTGAATTGGCAGAGTCTCCAATGGGCAACGTCACGAGGAGCTGGCCTCAAGGTGGAAAAATCAGGCGTTGGATCGAGCTAAATCCAGAATTTGCAGAGCTCCAAGCTTGCGAGGTGCCGGGGGTCTCACCTCAAGCTATTGAAGCTCTTCAACAGTTACGCCAATGGATCGACTGGAATCCTGAATTAGCACAGCGTCCAATTAGCGAAATGCCCAACATCGTGCTTCAAGCTGAAAAGCTGAAAAAGTGGGCAGAGAAGCAGGTTCAGTGGGTTGTTGATCCGGTAAGTGAGATTTATGAGTATCAATTAGCTATGCGTACTGCATTCGAAAATGTAAAGGAAGGGGTGGATGCGCTCACGCCGGGTGATGATATCGATGCTTTTGAGAAGGAAGTATGGAGACCCTTCAAAGCTGTAATGGGTGGAGCTACCCGAAATGTATCCTGGGGCAAATGGCTTTGGAGCTTTAAGCCTCGCAAGCCTCGCGCACATCCATTCGAAGCTATACATATCCCACAGGAGATGAGTTTCAGGAAATCGAGAAAAATTGAAGAGCTTATTCTCAATGATATTTTGCAGAAAGTCGATCGCAATATGCTCAATTCCTACACACTATTTCGTGTTATTGAGTATGGCGCGGGTGTCTCCACGCTCGTTTTCATGGGCATTTTTGGAGTTGGTTCATGGGTCTTTTACGCGGCACTATTGTCGGCTCCGCTTGTAAAATTTGGTTCATACCTTTTTGAAAATAGGCTTCGTAAGCTCGATCACAAGAAGCAGGAGGCAAAGCTCCAGATGTTGCTGCGCGACCGCCCTTTGATGACACATATTCCAGGGTCACGTCCTGAACTTCTAGAGTTAAAGAGTGTACAGAGGAAATATGGTCTAGATGGAGTGACGCGTACATGGGTTCGGGCGCTTATCGAGGGTGATCAGGCTGTTTTCGCAGATACGCGCAAGGAGATCGCTCAAAAAGGGAGCGAAGAGGCAAGGCCTGCAGTAGAGAGTCTTTACCTCGATCTTCGCACGCGACAATCTGCGGGAGATCGTCAGTATGATGATGAGATCAAAGAGCTAAAACACTCTCTCCATCCTGAGCCAGGAGATCGTAATAAGCTCCAAAGAACATATGCCGATGATTTGGGTAAAGAGTGGGGAAGCGCAACTCGAAAGCGGGAAGGTCTCGAAGCTAAGCTTGATGGGCTTAAACAGGATCGTGTTCATCTCAGAGAGCAGATGCGTCGTTATGAGAGAAACCAGAAGCAAGCAGCATCGATCAAAATAGAACTCACTGGTATTGATAGGGAGCAATTATTGCGTGAGTATCAGGATGCAGAAAGAGAGTGTCAGCGCCTTTTGCAGCTTAGTGAACAGTTCCCTGTTGCAGCTGAGGGGTTACGTGAACAAGCTCAGAATTTTCAGCTCAAATTTTTAGAGTTGAATCAGAGAATCCAAGAGGTTGACCGAATGGAGTCTAGGCTGGAATTAGCAAACAAATATGCCCCGTGTGTGGAAGCTATTGAGCAGCTAAATGGATTCATCGAAGAGGGGAAGCAAGAATTAGCTGAGGCCAAACTTAAAGAGAGACAAAAAGAGATTCTACTTAGATGGGAAAAAGGGTTAATTGCCTTGGATCCCAAATGGGAAGAGAGGCAAAATTTAATGCAGGAGAGAGGCTACTTACTTCAAGCTATAAAGAATGAGGGTTCTGAAACAGAACGGACTCATTTGAAGAGAGAACTTTTAGATTTAGAGAAAAAGCTCTGTAATACCCGTTTGAAAATTGAAGAAGTGCGTCAAGATCTTATCGAGGACATCAGTGAGCACCCCGATGAAACTGTTCGAGAGAAACTTCGAAAGTGTTTGAATATGCTCCACCAAGGAAAGGAAGAAATAGCCTTGGCTCTTCTTGAGAATAGGGGAGATATAAATACGCTATATGACACGTGGCAGGTATATCTTACAAGAGCATTTAAAAACGAAGAAATCCCTGATATCCAACAGAAAACGCTCCTTATTCTTTTTGAACTTGAACAGAAATTGAAACCAACTCTTCCGTCCCAAGGTCCGATTGGAAAGGGTAAAGCTCCCCAATAGGACTTGTCTAAAAGGGTTTTTAGGAGTAAAATCAACTCCTATGATAGAAAAAAAACTCCTTGCGAGTCAGGACCTTTCTGATCAGGAAATTGTGGAACTCGCAGAGCAACTCCTCTCGAATGAAGAGGGCCTTGATGAGTCTGCTGAGCTCTTATGTCATTCAGCCTCGGTTTTATTTCACTATGGCATCAAACAGCAAAAGGGGCACCCCCTTCTTCTGGCAATCAATAAGCTTATGCACGCTGAGGAGATCAATCCTGAAATCTTCGAGGAAACGATCGAATGGCGCCATCTTTGGGGAAATATTCTCGTCCACCTTAGCCGTCTTGTCCACGATTTCAATTTCGTTGAAAAGGCGCTTGAGCAGTATGCGCAAGCAGCTCGGATTTGCAAAGAGCAAAATGGGGGGCTGTTTTGGGATTGGGCTCAAGCTTGGCTTTTGCTGGGCGTTCAATCAGTAGAGCATGCTGATCTCAAGCAAGGTCTTGATAAATTTATAACAGCTGTCTCATTGGGATGCGACTCGCCTCTTTTTCGAATCGATTTGGCAATCGCCCATATGATTTGTGGTATGCATGTTGGAGATCCTTCTTTTTTAGAAGGGGCCCTTTCCATTCTAAAGGGAGTCATTGCCGATACTTACGATCCTGACGGTGAAGTGACGCAGGTACATGGCCGGGCTTGGATGACCTATGCGATGGTTTGTAAGCAACGTTTTACTCTGACTCACTTGCAAAATGACTTTGAAGAGGCTGATACGGCATTTCGCGAGGCGATTCTTACTCTCCCTTCTCAAGCCGATTTATGGCTGGAATGGGGGGATCTCTATTTGTATGTGGGATGGCTACGGCGGGACCTTAAGGCGATCGAAGTGGGGCTGGACAAACTAACTTCTTCAAAAGTGAAAGAGGGTGATCCTTTGAGAGTTTCCGCCCTTTTGGGTAAGGGGCTCGTTATTCTGGGGCTCTATTTAGAAGATTTAAAGTTGTTGGGCGAAGGAAAAGAGCGTATTATGGCAGCCTTGGAAATTGCAGAGGACCATCCTGAGTTATTGAATGGAGCTGCGCTTAGCGAGTTTGCTGAGGGGATGTATTTTTCCAATACGCAGCGCTTTGCAAAAGCGGCTACTTATTTTGAAGAGGGGATTGAGGCCGATCCAACTTCTGTACGCAGCTGGCACGGATTGTTTCAGACTTATTTAAGTTGGGGGATGTGTGAGGATGATCCAGCTCTAACGCAAAGAGGTGTGGATGCGATTGCGAGAGTTTGCGGACT
Organism: Chlamydiota bacterium; assembly: GCA_021772455.1. GTDB lineage: Bacteria > Chlamydiota > Chlamydiia > Chlamydiales > JAAKFR01 > JAJACP01. The sequence goes on along the minus strand of JAJFLY010000018.1, from coordinate 20,678 downwards.
GCGTCCCTATTCACCGATCCATCTTAATGAGTGGGGTGTCTGTCTACTCCAGCAAAGACAACTTGAATGGGATTTGGATGTTAGCCAAGCGCTTATAGAAGAGGCAATATTACGTTTTAAACAAGCGTACGCTCTGCAGGAAGAGGCTGAAACGCTCTATAACTTAGGGTGTGCTCATGATCATTTAGGAGATCTCTCTGGCAATGAAGAGGACTATGAGAAAGCTATTGAATTCCTATCTGAGGTCTATGAGTCGAATCCCGAAGAACCACATGTTTGTTATCATCTTGCCCTTGCCCTCTCCCATCTGGGAGAATTGGAAGGGAGCGTTGATAGCCTCTCACGAGCAATCGAGATTTTTGAGCCGCTTGCGGACGCCGATAGCGATGACGCAACCCTATGGGGCGATTTAGGTTACGCACTTTTGAATCTTTCTGAGCTTATCTACGACTCTCTTAACCCTGAAAAGGGAGAGGAGCTAAGAAGAAAAGCTGAAAAACGACTATTACATGCAGCTGAGGTGGGCAATTGTGATGCAAACTATCACCTTGCCTGTTTATATTCATTGGCTGGGCTTGTCGAAGCCTCGATGCTCTTTCTTAAGCGATCTGAGGGTGAGGAGGCTCTTCCTCCCAAAGAGGATCTTGCCTATGATGAGTGGTTGACAAATGTACGCGAGACTGATCTTTTTAAAGAGTTTATAGCCAATGATTGACAGAGAGCCCGAAGAGCATGTGACGTCTGGAAATTTGATGGACTCAAGGACGAGTCATCTCGACGATGAATTGAGTGAGCGCTTAGAGGAGGCTTTCCATAAAACGACCTTCAATATTCATCTGCACGATGTCGCAGAAATTGCAAGCGAGTACAACCCCATCGATCTCGCATACGCAGCGCCTCGCTTACCACCCGAAGCCCGTTTTGTCCTCTTTGAAAATTTACCTGATGTCAAAGCCAAAGTCTCATTTTTGATTAATACAGACGGCCCCTCCCGGTCGGCTGTGTTCCGCTCCCAAACAGATGAAGAGATCAGAGAAGTGATCGATAAGATGCCCTCAGACGATGCTATTTGGGTCTTGGATGATCTTTCAGATCGTCGCTGTCGACGTGTTCTCGATTTGATTGAATCGAAGAAGGCGATGCAAATTCGTGAATTGCAAAAACACAGTCGCAATAGTGCCGGTGGATTGATGACCAACGAATTTTTTGCCTTTCCGATGGAAACAACAGTTGCTGAAGCTGCCTCGTTTATTCGCGATAATCCTGGAATTGACATGACGCGCCGCTTTTTTGTTCTCGATCATAAAGGGGAGCTACAAGGGTATGTCCCTGCGCGTAATTTGATTGTCAACCCAGCCCATTTGCCTCTCAAACAAGTGATGCGTCAAATCGACCATTTTGTTTATGCCGATACATCACGGGAAGAGGTTGTCGATCTTGTTGAACGGTATAAAATTCCTGCGCTTCCCGTTTTAAGCGAAGAAAATTACCTCGTTGGGGTGATCACCTATGAAGATGTTGTCGAGGTGATTGAAGATATCGCCGATGAAACCATCGCAAGAATGGCCGGTACTGCAGAAGATGTCAGCGAATATGACCATGTCTTTAAGCGTTTCTTTGCCAGAGCTCCCTGGTTATTAGTTACTCTATTTGCAGGACTCGTTAGCGCTTCCATTATGTCTTATTTTCAAGGGATCGAGGCAGAGCTGCTTGGCCTTATTGTCTTCTTTGTCCCTCTCATCAATGGAATGTCTGGTAACGTCGGTATCCAATGTAGCACGGTACTTGTTCGAAGCATGGCAATCGGTGTGCTTTCTTCAGGAAAGAAGGGCGAGGCTATGATAAAAGAACTTTCTATTGGGACCATGACAGGAGTAATCTTCGGGTGCCTGTGCGGTATAATCGTTTATCTTTTAAGTGGATATGAAATTGGAGAGTTCCATGGAAACCCAGTTCAACTTGGGGTAACAGTTGCTGCCGGAGTTTTTGGTGCCTCGTTGACGGCGACCACGCTTGGTGTTTCGTCCCCCTTCTTTTTTGCCCGCATGGGTGTCGATCCCGCCCTTGCTTCGGGGCCTATTGTCACAGCTTTTAACGATATTATGTCGATGATAATGTTCTTTGTGATATCAGGTGTTTTAAACACCGTATTTTTCCTGTAAGGAGGAGATCGATATGCCAAATGAAGATGAAGAGTACAAGCGTGCTCAAGCCCGTGTGCGCAGAGTGCGTAATTTTTATTCCAGCCTGATCACCTATATTCTTGTGAACTTGCTTCTTTTAGCGATTAATCTTATTTTAAGCCCAAGCGATCTCTGGTTTTATTGGGTTGCGATCTTCTGGGGTATTGTGCTCATCTTTCAAGCTTTCAATACTTTTACGATCAAAGATCGTTTTTTGGGTGACGAGTGGGAGCAAAAGAAGGTCGACGAGCTCATGAAAAAAGAGAACCGCTCCAAAAAATCCAAAAAATAGAATTAATATTTTTTTCAATTAGACCTAGCTCAACTTGGGAGATGTTGTCGTGACACATCAGCACATCTTCCTATTCGCGCCCCTGCAAAAGCTATGGATAATAACCCTTTGCTGCTATAAACTTCTCTCCATCAAATAGGCGGGGATCTCCGATGGCAGCATTAGTAAGAAGCGGTAGTTCAGAATCGATAACCATTGCCGTCGGAGGAGCCTCCGATCCCGATTTGAGCAGCGAGGATGTCATCCAAGCTCCCCCTTCAGTAGGAAAAGCTCCAGCCCTAACTGGCGATGAGACAGTGACCGCTACATCTGGAGGAAATCAAACTTCGGACAATGACTCTATCCTAGCCAACCTACCCAAAAGAGTTACCCTTACCCCTTCAGGAGATGAAACCGTAACGATTATTCATGAATTGGTTGCTGGAGCTTTAAATAGGGGTTCAGAGGGAGATCGGATGGTCGCTGTTGCCCCTTTAGTAATGGCGCGCAGAGGGAGTCTGGAAGATGCTAATATTTCTTCTCATCACAGAAAACAACTGCAAGATCTTACCTTCTCTCTTATCACATTACCCGTTTTGGAAAGCTCTGATTTGCAGGCAGGAGGCTTTTTGGGCAAAGGTGGGTTTGGCGATGTCTACAAGGCCACCCATAAAACCCAAGCGTGCGCTATCAAGATTCTAAAGTTTGATCCAAAAAATATTCGAGACATGATTCACAAGATGGGACTGTTTACCCATGAAGCGCTCATGCTCCACAGGATCAATAGCTCCCGTTGTATGCAGTTTTGGGGCTTAAGCCTCTTTCCTGATCGGTCGTGCCTTGTGACAGAGCTTCTCCCCGGAGGAGACCTTGCTAAGTATTTTAGAGAACATCCCGAGCGTTTTGACCGTCTTGAGCGCGCTTTGGAAATGGTTGAAGGCGTTGCCTATCTTCATAGCAACGATATTGCCCACTGCGACTTGAAGGGAGTCAATGTGATGATTGATAGCAATGGCGAATCGAAGCTCATTGATCTTGGCGGGAGTTATTTCGAGGGTTCTGCCTACACACGGAAAGAATGTACTCCAAGATATGCTGCTCCAGAAGTTCTTATGGGATCCCAACCCAACCGTGAATCGGATGTCTTTAGCATGGGATGTATCCTTTATGAGGCATTTACGGGTCGGCGTATTGGGTTAAGAGATAACCCCATGAATCCACCAGCTACATTTGACGATACAATTCCTGAAGATCTCCAGGAGCTTCTGTATAGCTGCTGGAGTCCTGATCCACAAGACAGACAGACCTCTCTCTATGTCTTACTGGCTTTTCAAACAATTCTCGATCGTCTCCAAGGATTGCATCCAGACGCTCTCGAACATATCGAAACTTTAACAGCTGAAGAGCTCGTTACTCCAGAAGGAGAAAAACTCTTGCATGTGGCGATCCAGCTAGGGCTAGAACAAGCTGCTATAGCCCTTGTGGTAAAAGGAACCAACGTAAATACGTCATATCAGGGCCTAACACCTCTGCATAGAGCTTCCATGATGGGTTCTATGGGGGTTGTAGGAGTACTACTCGGGAAACAAGCTGACCCTAACGCTCTGGATCCTGATCAGAATACGCCTTTGCATTTTGCCTGTAGGCAAGGGCATGAGGGTGTTGCATCGCTTCTTCTCGATGTGGGAGCGAGAGAAACGGTAAATAGCCATCGAAAAACACCCCTCTTCGATGCATGTGGATATGGCAGAGAGGGAGTGGTAGCCCTTCTGCTTGGACATGCTAGCTACCAAGCAAATCTCGATATTGAATCAGGCGATAAAACAACTCCTTTATGCCTCGCTGCAGCTAGAGGATTTTTTGGGATTGTCAAGATGCTAGTCGAAGCAGGAGCCAATCCCAATAGTAAAAGGGATGATGGGGCAATACCCTATACGTGCGCCTCTGCAAAAGGGCATGGAGATATCGTGGAATTCTTATTGGAGCACGGAGCATTGACTGCTGTATTGGCAGAGGAAAATGAAGAGGTTCTTTTAAGAGCATCTCAGGAAGGAAAAGCCGATATTGTGCGCCTACTGCTATCCAAAAAAGAGTATGGATTTGATGTGAATCGTGTAGGTTCGGAGGGGTTCACGTGCACACACCTAGCAGCCCGAGAAGGGATAGCTGAAACTTTGCAGGTTCTTCTAGAACATAATCCTATTCTTAACTTTCCAGGAAAAACGAGCCCTTTGCATTACGCGGCAAGGAGGGGGCATGCTGATTGTGTTACACTTCTTCTTGGGCAGGAAGGGATTGAAGTTGGAGCTTTGGATGAATATGGCGATACTCCCCTCCAAGATGCTGCCAGAGGTGGGCATCGAGAATGTGTGGAAGCAATCCTTCGAGATCGCAGGACTATAATTCCCGAGGCTGTAGAGTATTTTGAAAGGATTTTACCCATTCAAGTCGATAAATGTGGAGCGAGCAGCCCTCTAATCGCTGAGACATATCATTACCTAGGACTCTGTTGTCAGACTCTAGGGAATCAAGAAAAAGGAGCGGAGTACTTCGAAAGAGCTTCTATAATCCTAAAAGGGATTTACGGGGAAAAAGGCAAACAGTCTGACGATAAGTGGAAATCCTCGTGGATTGAGCCGGACAAGGAAGAAAAAATTGTTGGAGATTATGAAGAGGTTTTAACAGCTTATAAGCAGATGTATGGGAGAAAGCATGTTAAAATTGCAGAAACTACTGATAGGCTTGCTGAAGCTTGGAAAGCGATCGGCAATGTGGAAATAGCGATTGCTTTTTATGAGAAAAGCTTAGATATGAGGCGCTCTTTGTTTGGAAAAGAACACCCTGATATCGCTACGAGCTTACATAATCTGGGAGAAGCGTGTGCTACGAATTTTCGTAATCAGGGAGATGCATGGGCAGCACCGAGAGAGTATCGAAAAGAGATCGTTTATTATGAGCAAAGCTTAGAGATGAGGCGCTCTTTGTTTGGAAAAGAACACTCTTCTATCGCTATGAGCTTAAATAATTTGGGAGAAGCATGGGCTGTAATTGGAGAGCCTTATAGAGCGTTCGCTTACCATAGGGAAAGCTTAAAGATGAGGCGCTCTTTGTTTGGAAAAGAACACTCTTCTATCGCTATGAGCTTAAACAATCTGGGAGAAGTGTGGGCTGTACTTAGACAGCCTCAAAAAGCAATCGCTCACCATGAGGAAAGCTTAGAAATGAGACAGCATCTGTTTGGAAAAAACCATCCCGATATCGCTGCGAGCTTACATAATCTGGGAAACGGGTGGGTAGCACTTGAAGAGCCTCAAAAAGCGATTGCTTTTTATGAGCAAAGCTTAGAGATGAGGCGCTCTTTATTTGGAAAAACACACCCTGATATAGTTATGAGCCTAAATAATCTGGGAGATGCATGGGATTCACTTAGAGAGTATCAAAAAGCGATCACTTGCCATGAGGAAATCTTAGAGATAAAGCGTCTTCTATTTGGAAAAAACCATCCCGATATCGCTGCGAGCTTATATAAGCTGGGATTTCTGTGGGTAGGACTTAGAAAGGAAAGAAAAGCGATCGCTCTTTTTTATCAATGCTTAGAGATGAGGCGATTCCTGTTTGAAAAAGAACACCCTTCTATCGAAGAGTGCTTAAATTCTCTGGTAATATTGTGGAGTTCTCTAAAAAATACGAAAGCTCATATATATCTTCAGGCCTGGATGTTTGATAAAAACGACTTGTTAATCACAAGGGCGATCTTTGAGAGTGATGAGTTTAATCCTGAAATACTGGCGCTGAAAAATGCAAATGGAGAAACACTCCTGGATATTGCAGTAGCAAACGAGAATGCCGAAGCAATTGCTTTGCTAACACCGTATCAAGCTGCTTAAAATGAAATGTATGATCTTCTAAGAGACATAAAGACCATTTAAAGGCATTTACTCCCATATGTTGGAAGTAAAAAGTGACATTCCAAGATTGAAAGAAAATTGGTGAGGCTTCCATGATGACTCATGTGTCCATTATTCTTGTGAACTTGCTTCTTTTAGCGATCAATCTTATTTTAAGCCCAAGCGATCTCTGGTTTTATTGGGTTGCGACCTTCTGGGGTATTGTGCTCATCTTTCAAGCTTTCAATACTTTTGCGATCAAAGATCGTTTTTTGGGTGACGAGTGGGAGCAAAAGAAGGTCGACGAGCTCATGAAAAAAGAGAACCGCTCCAAAAAATCCAAGAAATAGCCTTCCCGAGTTGTTTAATCAACTATTGTTTCGTATTCGACACAACGTCGACTTAGCATTATACGAAGAGCTTCCTGTTGCTCGGATGCCAAGGCATCCGTTTCTAGAAGGTCGTATAAACTTTGTATCTTCTCATCATCATCTAAGCTTTCGTCTGCAACTATTTCTTCGGTGAATGTCTCGATAAAGCGAAAATCTTCTTCGGATGGAAGCTGAGATTGGCATGGTTTGTTTGCCGTTTGAAAATACATCCCTCCCCAGAGTTTGACTGGGTTATGATTGTAGAGACCGATTAGGGCGAGAAGGATATGGGGCTGTATTTCTTCAAAAATCTCTCGGTTACAAATTTCCACCTTCCTTTCAAAAGAAAACCAAGGGTAGGTGATCTCGGCAATCAAATTTCCTTCGGTATCATTGATTTTAAAAGAAGAGTTCCAAAAATTGTATGCAGTTGTTGCGATAAGGTCCCCATCGGAAGAAAAAATTTCGTAATAGCCATTAGATTCCTCAACTTTTCCAACAGATAATACTCCTCTGCCATCAAATATATTATAGCAAGAGGAAAACCTAGTGTAAAAATACTCTCCGCGCAATCCCCACCGATCTGCCATATAGGCGTTTCCAAATATATCATCCTGACTATCGTATAAAATGTAGCTTGTAGAATAATATTTTACTTGGCTTACCTTTCCTAAGTACTCTCCATTTTCATCTTGGAATTCTATTGAAAAAACGTTGTTAGAGCGATTTATGAAGTAAAATTGGTCGGGGAGTATCATTGCATCTAGACCACCTGCAAATAGCAAGCAAATGGCGAGTAAGAAAAAAACATTCTTTTTCATTAGAGTTCCTCTTTTTAAAAAAAAGATGTTAAGCCGCTTTTCAATTTACGTCCAGAACTCTGCTCGAATACTTAAGGAAGAGATGAGTTCCTTTCAGTATTGGGCTTTGGTTTATGGAATGATTCTTTGGATTTCCCACTCTCCATTATTCGTATTCACAATAAATGCATCCGATAACCTGTCATTATTCAGTTGGTAAAATTCAAAGGCATCGGGACAAATCCGATAGCCAACATAAGATTCAGGTTTGTCAGGCAATCTATTTTGATAATGTTTCCTAACCATCTCAAGTTCTTTGTCTAAGTCTTTATTGCTAGATATTCTCTGTCCAGATCTAGGGCCATAAACCAAAAAACGCACTTGAGATTCTTTGGGATAGGTATTCCAATATTGGAGATTTTCTTTATTTGACAAGGCCTCGATTCGCCCCCGAAATGTGATTTGTCTTTTATAACTAGGCAAGTAGAGCGTTAAGGAAGTGGCTGGATTACATTTAATGTGGTCGATTTTTTTACTTCCTTTTTGTGTAAAAAATAGCGCGCCTCTTTCATTAATCTCTCTAATAGCGATCGTTCGGGTGTAAGGTTTATACTCATGATCAACAGTTGCTAAAACGCCAAATAGAGGGCTATTTTCTTCCTCTGCAATCCATTTTTTTACCCATTGATGAGGGTTGCTCTCTTTTGATTCTGCTTGCACAACTTTTCTCCTTAAAGACGGGGAGTATTACAAAAAAACAGATTTTATGCTAAGTCTCGTTTTTTTCAACCAATGAGCTCGTGAAAAAAGAGAGCCGCTCCAAAAAATCCAAGAAATAGCGTCACAAAGTACGTTTAAATTGCTTTCCGCCGGATCTAAAGGCGAACCCGACCTCTTCAGCTTTCTCCTCTATTGGATAAAGAGAGAGATGAAAGAGGAAGTTCGCAGGTGTTCGATCAAAGATTGCCAAGCGAGAGCCGTCCTCCTCTTCAGGCGTTTCGATGCAATTAGGTTCGATTTTTAGCTGTATAGATTTACCCGATGTGTGAAGGCGTTTAAAATACGTATTCTTTTCTGAATCTTGTTCATAAATAACGAATTCAATTTCGACCGTGGAATCTGTTCCTAGTGAAAAAAGCGACTCTTCTATAACAGCACGATTATTTGGAGACACTCTCAGTCCAAAAGTAATGGGATCTGAAGGTTCTCCGCTCAAACACATGTGTGTAATTTCGCCAACGATTGCATTCATTGTTCCAGGATTTTCTGGATTCTGAACAGAAAGGTCATGATTCAAAGCCTGATTGGCAGAAGGGAAAGACATGCTCACCAAATGCCCTACTCGATTACGATTATAATCGTCCATCCTGCAGCGACCATGGAAAATCTTAGAATATTGAGGTTCTTGGGCTGATAAGCTTGAAAAAAGCATAGAAGCAACGAAGATATGAGATACAATGGTTTTTAGCATGAATTCCTCTCAGTTAATAGACGGGAAATGTTACAAGAAAACAGATTTTATGCTAAGTCTTGTTTTTTCAACTAATTGGTGGTTATGACAACTGAAAATGAAAAAACTGTAGAAAAATATTTTCAACAAATTCTTGGGTTGCGAGCAAGGAATATTCAGCTTGGGTTAGGAAGTTTTGTGTTTATCAATTTTGGAAAAGACATTGAAATAGACGAAAATAGACAAAAGAAGGAAAATCCCTCACAGACGCCTCGGTGCTAAGTGAAACTTTTGATATGGTGCTTGAATTTGACAGTGAGATCTATTTTTATATTATGTCTGATAACAGGGTAGGTGATAGCGAACAATGGAATTTATTCACTCCTGAAAAGAAGGTTCTCGTAGCGGGTCCTGGAACTGCGATTGTAATTGAAGACGAGTAACTATTTTTCCCAGGGGAAGGGTGAGGTCAAGATTCTTTGTGGTCCCGCGCATCTTCACCTGAAACATGTCTTTTTTGGAAAGGTCAGCAATACTAAACCGCTCCAAAAAGTTCAAGAAATAGCATTTTTGAAACTTTTTGTTCCAGTTTTGCGATCTCGAGCAAAGGTCGTATAGGTGATACACCGAGCGAGAGATCGTGAAAATGGGGCAAAAAGGTTCAAAAAAGGCAATAAGCCTGCTAATCAAACAGCTATTTTTCCCAGGGGAAGGGTGAGGTTGTTGGCGGGGGAGAGGGCTCATCACCAAGGGCTGAGACGATCTGCTCCAAGATCCCTCCGATAAGAGAACCGATAGGCCCTCCAACAGCTGTTCCAACAAGAATTCCAATGCGCGTTGTAGCCGAGCTCCAGTCGAGGTCAAGATCCTTCGTGGTCCCGCGCATCTTCACCTGAAACATATCTTTTTTGGAGAGGCCTGCAATATTAAACCGCTTTTTTAACGTTGAAGGAGCAATTCCAAGTGTCATTCTTACCTTGTTGGTAATCAAATTGATCGATCCCCAAAGAGCGATGTGGAACTCATTGGCAAGGAGCATATCAACGCGACTGTATGAAGCAACCCCGTTATTTTGGCTCATATAGATGGGGGTAAACCACGCTGTCATTTCTCCATCAGGGGTGATATCGGTCGCTTTAAGAAAGTTCATTAACTCTTGAATATCCCCTCCATTACGGATGCGAATCCTACCGATGTCGATCATCGCTTTACCAATTTTAACCCCTTGGAGATTGTAGGGATGGATCGGAATCATGAAACCTTGCGGATCGATCACAATTCTTATTGGGTGATCGGAATAGGCTCCGGCGATGAGGAGGGGATTAATATCTGTAATCAACGTTTGGTTGACCTCAGGTGTGAGTGTCAATTCTGCGTCCACGACGTCTCTGAGATAGATTCCCTCGGGTTGGAGAAGGATGGGGAGTGTCGCTTTGAAGTTTGAAGATTTGACATCGACCGTAAGGGGCCCGCTCATTTGGGAAATTCTTCCGTAGATCCGCGCATTCACAAGCTCTCCTAAAACGGCTTGTACAAGAACCCTTGTCTCTTGGTCCATCGGATAGATTTCAGTAAGCTGGCGCACGGGTAAAAGTTCTAAGTTCAGTTCACCATCAACAGTGAGCCCTTCGCGGTTGAATTTCCCTTCGGGAGTCCAGAAATTGAATAGGTTTCCATCAAATTGAAACGAAGAGGATTCAGACTGAGGGATGTTTTGGGCAAGGACATCACCATGGAGATGAAGTTCGATTGCCTGGGAAAAATCTACTCCCTCGATTGAGCCAGCTGTATGATCGATGACCAAATATTCTTGAGTTCCAACGCTACGAAATGTGAGGGTTCCGATGCTCAAATTCCCCACAAAACCCGTTTTACATAGGAATTGCCCAACTCCCTCATAGGGAGTTGTAGGGCATGTAAGCTCTTTGATCGAAAGGTCGATGGGTGCGGACTTTGTGAGTTGGAAAGCAGGCTCTTGCTCAGGCCGTAAGTATTTTACAAGAGCTTGATATCGTGATGGGGTCAACTCCCAATGGACGAAAGAAGGTTTATTCTGCGCAACACTAATGGTCCCATCAACAGCGAGTGATAGGGACGCCTGGACTCCTTCTCCAGTAATATTTAAGTCGAGAGTGATGCTTGGGTCTTGGGTTGGAGCGTACTCTCCTTGGGAGATAATGGTTGCGGTCGTTCCAAATAGCTCTGGAATATCGAGCTCATCTGGGGCAAAGGGGGTGAGCAGCGCGAGTGGGAGGTGATCGAGCTCTGAACTAAATGAGATATGGGCATTTTCAAAGTCGAGTGCATCCTCACGGATATAATCGCTCATCTCAAAGCGGGCTTGGAGCGCTTTTGAATCCATAACCCCTTTATCGTAGTGTACTTGTGTATTAATAGATGCCTTGCCAAGGATTTTGTTCGATGGGCCATCAACATTTAGGACAAAATTTCCATTTTTTAAAGTGACATTGGGAAATTCCTGGGCATAGGGAAGCTCAAGCACTTTACCTGTTGCAACGAGCTCTACTTCATTTAAGTCGATCTGCCCGCCGCGGTCCCCAATGGTTCCTTTCACTGTAACAAGGTAAAAGGGTGTTGTGATTTTTCCGTTTATAAGCGGAATAGAAGCCGAGTTTTTTGAGAGGTGTGCGACCCCATCGATTTCGAACTCTGCTGTTTTTCCAATATATTCAGCTTTTTTACCTGCGAGTGTTTTGAAACCCGAGATATCAAAATTCAAGCGATTCAAAGGGCCATAGAGCTCTCCACTTACTTGTAAATCGTGGGCGATGAGAGTGCCCTGCATCTCAATTTTGCCATTTCGGTAAGTTCCTTCGGTATTTAGATCGAAGAGATTACCAACAGCTAAACGAATATTCTTTTCTAACGAGGGAGAGAGAAGTTGGACGAGGCTTACTGGAAAACCCTTATAATTTGAACTAAAGGTAATCTCCCCTTTGGGTGTGAGTGAGAGTGTCCCTGACAAAGAACTTGGCTCTTTTCCATGGATCTCTCCCTGATAGGAGATCTCCAGGTTACTTAGGGCAATAACCTCCATCTTAAAATTATTGAATGAATAGCTACCAAGCGCTTTGTGAACGATTTCTGCTCGCTCAACCGTTCCCTTTGCTTGGAGAACAACATCATGAAGAGCTGCTTTCTTTGTCGATAGGGGAAAAATTCCTTCTGATATTTCGAATTGTACATTTGTGTTACTTGCAAGCGTCCACACATCCTTTTGGCTTTCTGGAAGGAGGTATTTAAAAAATCTGGGAGTGACCGTAAAGACAAGGTGGCTAGAGGGATCAAGATAGAGCTTTTTCTCTCGCGTTTCACCCTTCAACGATCCGTTTAAATTTTGCGACTGAATTTCAGCAGTCAGGGAAAGCGTTTTATTGGGCTCTTTTGTCAGATCGAAGTGGATATCAAAGGTGGGACCAATCGCATCGGTATATAGGGTCGATTCATCAACTTGATCTAAAATTGCAAGGGGGAAGTTTTTTATGTCTCCCTTCGCATGCAATTTTTCTAGCAACGAAATATCAACGGCAATAGTGCCAGCAGCAGCTCCTTGCAGAGTTTTTGCAGAGATCTGATAGGTGTCGGGAAGCTCGAGCGCCTGTACATCTATTTCAGAGATCGTGATGGGGGGGAGTTTCTCTTGCTTAAGGATGAGGGTTCCTTCCTTAACGGTGAATCCCTTTTCAAGACGAGGCCAAATAGTTGCACGTGTTTTACTCGCTTTGTGTTTTTTCTTCTTCTCATTTTCTTCCTTCTCTACTTCTTGAGTATAGACTACATATGGCTTGAGGATCTCTGTTTCGCCCAAATGACGCCCTCCAAAAAGAAAATAGAGTAGTGAAGTTTTGGTATTGAACTTCTCAACACTAAGGAGTTTCTCTCCATTTTTGTCTTCATAGGCAAGATTCTTTGCCGATTGCGCTCCAATCCAATTGAGCTCAATATTTTCGACAGTGAGTTTGCCATGATCCCTGGCATTGTACCACTCAACGAATGTTTTGGTGCCCCAATCGGTTGAAAGTAGAGTCGGCAATATAGAGAGGACGATCAGGCAAAAAAGAGCTAAAGAGCCTAAAGTCCAAAGGAATGCTTTTAGGAAACGGGGCATGTTATTTTATGTCTTTGAGGAGAATATTCCCGTCTGAATGCTCGATGGCTAGACTGAATTTCTCTAAACTCTTAAGGATTAATTTAATATCGGAAGAAGATGGTAATGCAATTTCTTCTCCTCTTGTATTAATCATATCAATAACAGCTTTTATTGTCAGTTTATCGAGATTTCTTGCAGGTTGAAAACCAAGGTCTTCATCTTTAACTCCTTTAATCTCAGAAAGAACTCCTGATTCAACTAATTCGGATAATAAGTGTCCTGCTAAAGGAAGGGGAATCGAGAGCTTGTTCGAGATTAAGATTGAAGAGGGGGGCGGTTTTTCATCCAAAAAGGACCGAATACAGAAGCTGGCAACCCTCAAGGATAAAATCGTTCGGAAGCGGTTGCTTAAAGGGACATCTTCTGAGAGGAAATCGAAGGCATCGACGTTCTGGAATGCAAAGGAGATTTTTGCTCCCAAAAGGATAATTACCCAGCTTAAATGGACCCAAATTAAGAGTAGGGGAAGGGCGGCAAAGGTTCCATAAATCGCGTTATAGTTGGTGACACCAATTTGGAAATAGAGGTAAATCCATTGGACCAACTGGTAAATACTGCCAGCGATAATTCCAGCCCATAGCGCCGGAAAAAAGCGGACACGCGTATTGGGCATAAAGATATAGAGAAAAGTAAAGAGTAGACAGGTTAGGACAAAAGGGATCAAATTTAAAATGGTGATTAAGAGAGGTTTCACTTCGGCAAGAACTCCCCCAGTAGTGAGGGCTGCAACCGTAGCTGAAATATAGACTGTGATCCCGCTCGCTACTAAAACAATGAGAGGGCCTAGCAGAATCATCGCGATGTAGTCGGTGAATCTACGCGCGAAACTTCTTTTTCTTTTTACTTCCCAGATCGTATTCAGGTTGGCATCGATATACATGAAGATTTTAATGCCCGCCCACAAAAAGAGAAAGATCCCGATTCCCGCAATTACCCCTTTGTGGGCCGTTTCGAGTGAGGTATTTGTGAACTCAAAGATCTTGTCGATGATCATTTTTTGTTCTCTGAACTGGTCGATTATCCACTCTTTCAGCCCCTTTTCGAGACCAAATCCACGTGCCATTCCAATCAACAAAGCAAGTACAGGAACCAGAGCAAGGAGGGAGTAGTAAGTTAGTGCCGAGGCGCCCTGTTGAATTTGCTGTTTGGTAAACCCTTGGCTAATCAAGATCACAATCCGCAAAAAGCGGATCCAACTCGCTTTTAACCTAGAAAGCTCAGCCAAATCAGTGCGCCAGATCTCTTTCTTAAGACCCTCAATCCATCTCATAACTCGTATTTAACTTAAGAAACTATTTTTTGACACACAAAGGTGAGGAAGAGGGGAAATTCTGACCTGGCTCGATTTTCCATAGTCGCCGCTTTTCCCGTGCTTTTTTTATCAGAGACCCACTCCTTGATTTGCAAGATCGCAAAACCAGCAGTAGCGAGTAGGGTGCTATATTCAGAAAGAGGACGGTGGAACGACCAAGTCTTGGCTGAAGCTTGTTTTTGGCTTGGGTGGGCTTGAATCGGAATTTTTAAAGGAGTGAGATAGCGGTCGATTCGTCGGTACTGCAACTTTTTTGTTTCATCGACACCCCAATGCGACTGTCTTGGAATACGAAAGCAAGGGTGGTTCAAGACAATTACAAGCTTGCCACTAGGCCCTAGATGCTTGGCAGCATTTTTTAGAGCATGCTCAGGCCCCTCAACATTTTGAAGGGCAAGAATAATGGTTGCGTGGGTAAAGTCCTTCTCTTTTATAGGAAGCGGTTTGCAGATATCAGCTGTTGTAAATGTTTGGGTGGAGAGTTTTCCTTTTTCCGCCTGCTTGAGGAGTGAATCTGAAATATCGACTCCCTGGTAAAGCGTCTCTTTGGGGATCTGCCGAGCAAGTACTCCTTGACCGCATGCGAGGTCGAGCAGCTTTGAGCCCTTATCCAGATTCAAAAGTGGAAGAAGCCTGGGAAGGATGACATGCTGGTGGTAATAATGACCCTCCTCGCCAACAAGGGAGCCATACCACTTTTCGACCCCCTCCCAGCCTGTATTACGCCTGTTCACCACTGACCGGGGTAGCAGGAGCAGGAGCTGCGCCGGCTTCTGGGCTAGGAGGTGGTGCCTTATCATGATATGGGGGTAATTCTAAATCAGGATAGATCGTAGTATCTCTCTGAGGAGTCTGCAACACAGAAATCACCCCTTGTAAAGAGTTCATTACCTCTTCTAAAGGTTTACGCTTATCGGGTTGTAAATCTTTTTGCTTTTTGATTACATCTTCTAAAAGCGTCACCATGCTCTGCAAAATGGTTACCTGAGGTTGTACATCTTTTCGCATGGCGGCTTCCATTTGCTCGCTGATGCGTGTTAACTTATCAACCCGGCTCTGAAGTTCATTTGATGTGCCGCTAAGATTAGTTTTTAATAGTCTTAATTCGGCCACATTCTCTGATAACGTTGCATTCTGTACTTCCAATCGGGCGCGGTCTTCTCTTGCCGTGCTAAGAAGAGCGTTGTTTTCAGCGAGAGCCACTTGAGCTTGTTGCATGAGTGAAATCTTGTTTTTGACACCTTCATCATCTTTCCATTCTGCAATGAAATCGAGAGTTTCAGCTAAAGAACTATTGAATTCCATTATTTTAGCATCAGCTTGGGATAAGCGATCCAGGTGATTTTTAAATATTGTAAGCTTATCAGTAAATTGCGCGTGGTCACCTTGTGCCGCGTCCCGAATTCCGGTAAACGACACGAGAAGAGGTTCAAACTGTCCTACAATAGCGTTGCATTTCGTTTCAAGTGCATCTTTTGTCTTGGTTAGTCGAGTAATTTCAGTATTGAGTGTTGCATTCGCAGTTTCATGCTCTCTGGCCGATTTTTCATTCCGCTCTGCCGATGCTTTCAAAGCATTACCGGTCATAACTAGTCGATCATATTCATCTGTGAGTCTTTGTATTTGAACAGCCTGTTCCTTATTGTTTTCCGCATGGTTTTTTAAGTCAGCAACTGTCCATCCAAGATAGACATTATAGATAGAACCGGCAGCGCCAGCTCCGAAGGGGATGCACAGCAGCTGGGTTTTCCATATTACGGCGCATGCGATGCCAGCAATACAAGCAGCTCCACTGGCAAGCCCAGGGCCCATTCTCCAATGGGTTGTGGCATGACCATATAATTTGGAAGTTGTCGACGCATTTTTCAAAGAGTTGTCAGTTGGGGGGGGTGTTGGTGATGGTGTTGGTGATGTTGGTGATAGCATGATCTGCTCCTTGTTAAGGAAATATTAATACATGAGCGGATCTATTTTTTGAAAGCAATTAATGCATGGAGTCGTGGATTTCTTCGCGAATCTCTTTCATCACATCAACTTTCCAATGCGGTTTGCGCAGAGCATAAATAGTTAAGGGAATTGCGCAATTGATTAGAAAACCTCCAACAATCAACGTTTCATATGGAAGAATATCGAGTCGAAAGTACCTTGTGGGCGGGGCAAAGCTAAGAGCGAGGGCAAAGAGGGCACTTGCGATTCCGACAATTCCAATCACCCAAATCCCAACATTTTTAAAGGGGACGCGATAGATGCGCTTCACGTGTGGACGGCGGTAGCGCAAAACAATGCCCGAAACAAAAAGCAATAGATACATCATCAAATACATCTGCGCACTTAAAGCACTTAAGAGCCAGTAGGCGATGCTTACGTTTGGTAGATACAAAAAGACGCAGGCGGCGATCGTGACAATCACGGCTTGAAAGAACATGAGGTTGACCGGAGTGTGGTGGCGGTTTACTTTATGAAAGAGGGGAGGGAGGCAGCCGTGTTCGGTTGTGACAAAGAGTCCCTTAATCCCCGCAATTGCCCACGCGTTAAGCTCTCCAAATGCCCCTAATACAATCATCACGACTAGAATCGGCAGCAACCAACGGAGATGATAGAGCTCGAGGAAAAAGCGGAAGGTATCGAGAAGTCCTGAGATGAGGCTGATGCTATCTTGGGGGATGACAAGCGCAATCGACAAAGAGCCTAATATAAGAATTCCAAGAGTTATACCAGCCGCGATAAAAATGGCTCGCGGATAGTTTTTTTGTGGATTTTTTACCTCACGCGCGAGGTTTGCATTTGCTTCAAGTCCACTAAGAGCAAGAAAAATCCCTGATAGAAAGACGAGGTTTTTTGGATTTAAATCGGGGATTAGGTCTTTCAGTTGCAAAGTGATCGCAAGCTCTCTACCCGAGAAAACCCAGTAGGCAGCCAAACTCACGAGGAGAATACCAGGAATAATCGCTCCGATAATCAAGCATATACTGCTGATTAGAGCCGAGGTTTTTACGCCCAAAAAATTCAGAAAGGTAATGCCCCAAAATCCGGCTATGATGACGGAGAGCAAGAACTCTTTGTTCTCAGCGAGCTCTGGATCGACAAATTGAGCAAGACCTGCTGCGATGAAGGCGAGCATCGCTGGATACCATGTCATATTATGAAACCACTGCATCCAAATGGCGAAAAAACCCCACCGTTCACCGAGCGCTTCGCGTATCCAAACGAAGACGCCACCTGCTTTGGGCCATCCTGAAGCGAGTTCAGCTGAAATAAGAGCGTAGGGGATCATAAAAAAAATCGCCGCAGCGCAATAGAAGAAGATCGATCCCAGCCCGTACCCTGCAGTGAGGGGGAGGTTGCGCAGGCTAATGACGACGGCAAGTGAGAGCATCGCCAACATAAAAACGTTGAGTGAACGGCGATGCTCTATAGAGTGGACCATGTTTTAAGCGATTGTGATGGATGGGTTTAAATACACGTCTTGAATGGAATGAAGCAACTTGATTCCCTCCTTCATAGGACGTTGGAAAGCTTTCCTTCCTGAAATCAATCCAATCCCTCCTGCCCGTTTGTTGATCACAGCAGTGCGGACAGCAGCTGCAAAATCATCTTTGCCCGAAGCGCCTCCTGAGTTGATCAAGCCAGCTCTACCACTGTAGCCGTTAAGCACCTGGTAGCGGCACAAATCGATTGGATGGTCCGAAGAGAGCTCTGAATAGACTTTTTCGGTTGTCTTACCAAATTTTAGAGCGGTAAACCCCCCGTTATTTGTTGGCAGCTTTTGTTTCACGATATCGGCGCCAAGAGTTGCCCCTAAGTGGTTCGCTTGCCCAGTTAAGTCAGCTGCGGTGTGGAAATCCTTGTCACTTGTGCTAAAGCCTGGGTTACGCAGGTAACACCAAAGAATAGTTGCCATCCCCAACTCATGCGCATACGAAAAGGCTTTGCTCACCTCGACGATTTGGCGCGCACTTTCGGGTGAACCGAAGTAGATCGTTGCACCAACGGCAACAGCTCCCATATCTTGTGCTTCGCGGATATTGGCGAAAAAGATCTGATCAAAAGTATTGGGATAGGTGAGCAGCTCGTTGTGGTTGAGCTTTAAAATGAAGGGGAGTTTATGGGCGTAGCGGCGTGAGACCATGCTTAAGACGCCATAGGTTGAGGCGACCGCATTGCACCCTCCTTCCATAGCTAGAAGGACAATGTTTTCGGGGTCAAAATAGTCGGGATTCGCTGCGAAGGAGGCTCCTGCTGAGTGCTCAACACCTTGATCGACCGGAAGGATCGAGAGATAGCCCGTTCCGCCGAGACGCCCTTTGCTAAATAGCGACTCCAAACTGCGCATAACGCGGTTGCTACGGTCTGAACAGGTAAAAATGCGATCTACCCAATTTCCATCTGGAATATGTAGTCTTTCTTTTGGGACGGTTTTGCATGTGTGGTTGAGCAGAGAGTCAGCCTCATTTCCGAGTAACCTTTCAATCTCCGATTGCGTCGTGGTGACCATGAAAACCTCCTATATAAATGATACACATGTATTCCACACCGATAGTTTTTTTACAAATGTTTACTCAGACCCTGATTGCTACCTAAACCTCGTCTAGGAATCGTTTGAGCACGACAGATACAACTGCGGAGCTGAAGGCAAGGGTTCCTCCCTTGCCGAGGCGACGCAGGCAGTAGATGGCGTGCTCAAACGGTTCCTAGACGAGTGAAGGGTTGCAAAGAAACGAGAAGCTGTAGGCTAAAATTGTACAGATCACTTTGAGTAAAAATCCTTATCTGCTCTAAAATCTGAAACAGAGGAAATACAATGAGCAATGAAAAAGAAAACTATGAACTTAAAACTCCTGATGAGGTCGCAAAAGAATGGGTAGAGCGAGAGAAGAAGAAATCTGATATCCGGATTGAGGAAAATAATAACCGTGGCAATCTTTCTGACGAAGAAGTTGAAGAAAAAATTCGCAGGCGAATTGAGCGGGAACTTTCATAGAATCATAAGAATTTATCGAGATGTTGGGTGGATTAGTTAACGTGTAAGGAGTAAAAAATGGGTAGTGCTCTAAGTGCATTCGAAGATGAGATTGTAAAAGAATATGGGTTGGCTTTTATTCCGAAAATGAAAGCAGAAGAGGTAAACTCAGTTAGAGATATTCACAAAATTGTGAAACGCATTAGAAAGGATCGAATCGGTCCAAGACTGAGATTTCCTGATGGAGAAGAAGTTACCCTAGAGTGTAGTGTTCCCCTATTTTCTGGACAGTTTTTCTTATTCTAAGCGGCCCTCAACCCTCGTCTAAATTCTTCGGGGGCTTGGTAGCCAAGCGAGCTATGAGGACGATCATTATGATAGCCATCCATCCACTCAGCTATCACTTCAAAAGCCTCATCACGGCTTTTAAAACGATGCTGCCAAACACACTCTTCTTTGAGTGTTCTAAAAAATCGCTCTATCATCCCATTCTGTTCAGGGGTGTAAGGTGTAATATACTCTTGGTCGATTTTATACTTATTAACTACTGCTACAAACGCTTTGGATCCAAACACTAAACCATTATCTGAGCGTATAGTCAACATCTCTGAAACAACCTCAGCCCATCTTTCATTTGGTTGCGCTGTTTGGGATTTCATGCTTTTGGCTCTTTGCTTAAATCCACTTGGTCTTTTCCGCACTTGCCAGCTATTGATTTTCATAATCCTGTGAACAGCTTTTCTGTTTATGGCCCTCCTGAGAGCCTTTCTCACCATAGCCGTTATTAGACGTACTCCAAAGGTAGGGTTACTTTCGATAACCTTACGAACTTCCTCTGTTAGAATCACATCCAAGGGCCTTAAGGCCCTTGGATGTGATCTTTTGGGCTTGTAGTAAACGGTAGATCTCGCTACTCCAAACCACAAGCAGAGCTTCTTAATCGAAATCTCTTTACCCTCAGCCTTCATCTCGCTCTGAACCATTAGGAGGGCTTCCTTCGTGATCCGTTCAGAGCAATTAGCTTTTTTCTAGCATCAAGCTCCAGAACAAGCTCTCCAACCTTGGCTCTGAGCTCTTTGATTTCTTGATCTTCTGCGGGAAGATCCTTGGCTTTAAGACCCTGAGTCCCAGCTTTGAGAAAGTCTTCCTTCCATTTTTCCACCTCTGACTGCTTTAGATCATTTTCTCGACATACGTCGACAAGAGCTTTTGATCCTCTCAGTAGATCCATGATGATCTGTGTCTTTCTGGCTGCTGACCACCTTTTAATTTT
>JAJFLY010000017.1 GCA_021772455.1 Chlamydiota bacterium | reverse complement strand
GGTAAATTTTTAAATCTTTGAACAATCTTTTTTACCTCTTGCAGCTCTTGGTCACTTAATTTAGGCAATCTCTTTTGAAATATGGTAATCGCTTCTTTTTCTGAAAGGGCACAGGACTTATCCGTACTCAGATCTATCTGACGGATTCTAAAAATTTGGAAAAATCAATAATATTACTGAAAAACTCCGCCTCCAGTGTCGAATCTGTTACTCCGTTTACATGGATGAGTATAGGTCGAAATGAGAAATTCTTTGGTTTGTGGATCCGTCTAATTTTTTCTTCCACTTCTTTAATCACATCAGGTCCTATTTTTTCCTTTGAGAATTTTATTTCAAAAATATAAAGCGTATTATACTTGCTTTGAATCATATAATCAACTTGGCAGCCTTTGGATCCTTTTGTTGGGCGCTGGAAATATGGACCGTCGTAGATTACTTCTTTGGGATCGATTCCAAGAATTTTTATAATGCTATTGATATTGTTGAGAACGAGATTCTCGAATTGGAGCCCCATGATTGTCGACCAAGAAGGAGGGGTCTTAATTCTATTTTTTTCAATTTGATTTCTCACAGGTTCAATGTATTTTAGGTAAAATCGCAAATAATTATCTTTTAAACGAAACTTGCTTAAAAGCGACTCCTTTCCATCTTTAATGTTCCATGTATAGTCACGTGAAATATAACCTGTTTCCACCAAATCTTCGAGATATTGACTTACTGTTCCTCCTTTTTCCATTTCAATTGCATCACAGATTTGATCAAAATCAGCGCTTCCTTTTGCAAGACGTTCGATGATTAATTTATAGCGATGAGATCGATTGGAAAAAAGATCAGAAAAAATTCGATCGAACTCTTCAACTAATAACCCCCCTCTAGTGAATGCAAGCTGTTGAACATTTTCTATAGAAGAAAGATCTGGATCTATCTCTTCCAGATAAAGTGGTACACCTCCAGTAATAGAAAGGATATTAAATTTTTCGTAAGGTGAGATATGATTAGTCTTATTTCTCCAAAAAAGATTGCAAATATGCAATGGAAGTTCATCAAGAGTTAAGTCCAGTGAAATACGTCCCATAAATCCTGTACTACTCAGAATGTTTTTCTCAATCCAACCCGCCATCGACCCACTAAGGATAAATAGTAATTTTGGATTGTTTTTAAAATGGAGATCCCATGTCGATTTAAGCTTGCCCAAGAATGTAGGATCCTCGCTACCCATCCAATTGATCTCATCCAGAACGACCAAGACTCGACCTTTTTTCGCTTCATTTGCTAAATTCCAAAAAAGATCGGCCCAATCGTCGGCGTTTAACCCTCTAAGTCCAAACATGTGCTCCAGTTGCTTTGCAAAATAGTCCCTTTGATCTTGAGCAGATGTTTTTCCCCCATCAGGAGGAAGGCCGATGAAAATCAGGGATTTCATACTTTTGCTGAACTCTAGGATAAGCCGACTTTTGCCAATTCGTCGCCTCCCTTTGATTACAACCAAGCTTGCTGACTTCTTCTTCTGAAGTTTTTTGAGACGATCTAACTCATCTTTTCTGCCATAAAACGGTGTTGTGTCCATCTTTTCCTCGCTTCTATACGATCTTAGCAGATAAGATCTCACAAAATCAAGTTATCTTATTTGTGTGAGGTGAAATGTGTATGGTTTAAACCTCACAAAAATCAGATTTTGGAATCTTGTGAGGACACTCTTCAGAGTTAACACTGGATCGAATCAAGAAGCAAGGTATAACCGAAAGTTGTGTCCGGGAAAAATAAGGTGAGCGTATCCTCGAAGGTTTAAATACCAAATAAATCTTCAAAAAAAGGAGTACGCTCATGAAACAGGATGACATTTTTCCAGGGTTTGCAACAAGCTTAGAAATGATTTTAAAGCAAGAAGTTCAAAAGCTTCTTCAGCAGGCTATTGAAACTGAACAGGCTAAAAGAGATCTGGGAAAAACGAGATTTGAGCTACAAGCACTATGTTTATATTTGGGCTGATAGCATCTATTTCATTACTAGCCATTCACGATGGAATTAGAGAAAGCACACTCTCATGGAAAGAGGTGTTGTTAGATCTGAAATCTAGAGGGTTAACAACAATACCTCGCCTTGCTATTGGAGATGGATCGCTTGGATTTTGGGCGGTCAGGGTCTAAGCATAGGAAGAAATTTTGAAAACCCTCTTTTTGTTTTTTTAATATTTCTTAGCTGATATAATTTCCCCTATATAAATATAGAACAACATGTTGTGAGAAGAATATGATAGGTCCAGAGAAGGGTTTACTAAGAGGTCAGCTAGGAGGAATTTCTGCTTTTGGCATTAGTAAGGCCCTAATATTCAGGGATTTAACCATTCAAGATAAGAGTCGTGATTGCAAGATTTGTTTGGCTATCCTAGGCACTATTGCTGTGATTACCGCTGCCGGAGCGGCTACGTTAATCGCGACAAGTGGCGGTGCGTTTTCATTCTACGGTGGGATAGTTCTTAGCACCACAACGGTTGGACTCATGGTCTGGATGGCTGTTGTGATTGTCCGCACAAAGAACCACAACAAAAGTAAAAATACTGAATATAAGCGCATCACTCAAGAGCATGTTGACTATGCGGCGATAGCAAATGCGCTGCTTATGAATGCTGAAGGCGCCAAGGTTGTTGTACCTAGAATGCCTGCTGAGCATCTTCAGGATTTTTTTGGACGCTTGCCGGAAGAAGAAACCGATCAAAAATCTGCTATCCTATCAGCCCTTGCAGCTCATGAAGGGTTTGCGAGTCTTGAAGTGGCTTCACAATTTACTATCTTAGATCGGATTCCACAGGAAGAGTCAACAGCTTCTGTCGCAAAACTTGGTGATGAAGAGTATTTTGCTCTTTTGATGGATAAAAAGTTTGGATCTGATAACTACCCAAAAGCTTATAGGGCTGTTTTTGCAAATGACGCCAAATTGGCTACGGGCACACCGGAACAAATTTATACATATTTTAGCAGGTTGAAGGGGGATGATAGGACTGTTGCGTGCAACCGTCTCAAAGTGCGTCACTTCATACTTATAGAATATGCTTATCGACTGCCTGACAATGAAAGTAGCAATGTGAATGTGCACTTTGTGATTGCTCAGCGTCCAGATGGATTTGCTAACTACGTCATTCAGAAAGACTGTACGCCTGAAAGGATTGCCCAAACGGTTAATCAGATGAATGGCCAACAAAAAGCTGCTTTCTTAAAGGATCTTGCAAACAACCTCACAGATGAGGTGACGCCCGAACTGCATCCGAAAATTCAAGATATTATTGAGTCGGTTGTGACTGAAAGCATGCGACAAGGGCTTAATGGTATTTCGGTTGATGATCGAGATATTCTTATTGAGCAGTTAGTCCGCTGGCCTCAATTTATAGCAAAGGCTGTGCACTCCTACAAATTGTGGGATTCATTGGAAATGCTGGATGCATTGTGGACCAAGATGGGTGAGCCACAAAAATTGGAGTGTGTGACTTCTTTGGCTGATTCTATAACGGGTGTTAAGCCCACTGATCGAGCTGTTGCTAATCGTTGGGAAACGTGCATCAATCAATATCTCAATTTTACTCCAGAACTGTTTTTGGGAGCGATGGCGAGAATGCCAGCTTCCTTTGCACTGGTGACAAAAGAGCTTGGAGCAGCTCACCCTCAAGTTACGAAAGCTAGAACTTTGATTTCTATTGAAGATAGGAATAACTATTTCGAAACCTTGTGTGAGATAGAGCAGGGGAGTGGAGCGTATAAAGAGCTCGTGGAAAGAGAGCTTGCCGAAGCTATTCAGATGGAAGGTGATGAGAGAAGAAAATATTTAGCCAAATCGGGTATCGTGCCCTCTCTTGCTCAGAAGGAGGTTGGTCACATAAAATTCAGAGCATATATTGTGGACAAATCCAAAGACAGGTCTATAGAACGCTATCGTCATGAATTTGCCCTCGATATTTTCGAATTGATGGGCAAGAGTGCCATGCCTTTAATTTCATCGCTTGATACGGGGAGGTGGTTTGGATATGATCGTTATACTAGTATGTTAGAAATTCTGGTGATTCAAGAACTTGAAAATCCTAAATTAAGTGAGAGTCGTAAGGAGCTTTGCCGACAATTTGCTCGTGCACCGCAATATCATAAAATTGATAAAAAGAAAATTTCTGCGCAACTTGATTGGGAACAGTTCCAGAAAAATTGCCTTGGAAAACGTTAGTAATCGGCGCTCTTCTTGCCAGCTTCCAGATAGACCCGTTCCTGCTGAAGCTCCCTTGCATGCTAATAATAGACATCGAACTGTCACTTTAGCTGTCCTTATGGTGATCGCTATCGGTTTAGCAGGTGGATCCGCTTATCTAATCGCTACTAGTGGTGGAGGCCTCCCTCTTTACGGAGGAATTGCTTTTGGTGTCACTTCTGCCGGGTTAATGGTGGAGGTCGGTGCCCGCGAGAGTTTGCAGCTCATGCAGAGGACATAAGCTTTCGGCAAATTCTTCGAGTTTACGAATTAATGGAGATCCTATAAAATTCCAAATAACTTCCTCTTAATGAGTTTCTGAAATTTTTATTCACTTCTTAATAATTATTTAACCATTAAATGTTATAATTGATTAAAATTTAATTGTTATGGGGTAAAATGGAATATTTATCAAAAGATGCGCTTTGCAACCTTCGGTCCTATAAAGAGGAAGTTAAGGCTGCGCAGGAGCTATCCGATGGAAATATTCGTGCGAATTCCAAGCGTTGCAATATAATGGCACCTGTTCTGGCAACATTGGCGTTATTAGCAGCCGGGGGAGTTGGTTATCTAATTGCTACAAGTGGCGGAGTAGCTCTTTATGGAGAGGTTGGCCTTGGTGTTGCATCGGCGGGGTTGATGCTTGGTGCGGTTGTACTCACTGTTCACTCGTTTCTCTACAACGCAAAGCAAAGAAGAGTTGTCGAGCAATTAAGGCAAGAGCTTGTTCCAATTAATGAAGTTTTACATGCAATGCTCGAGCATGGAGGTCAAGGGGATGGAATTCGTAGAACGATCATCGAGATGGAGCAGCAGGTCTATAGTGAGTTTGTAGAGCTTGCAATGCAATCGAGGTGGACCCCAGAGCAAGAGAATAATTTCTTAGACGGTATTGTTTATCAGCGCTATTTCAAGGGTTTTTCAGAAAAGAAACAACTCAAAATTTTTGCAAGGGTTTCAGAAAGCGCTGTGTACAATGTGATTGAAAGAATGGGAGATGAAGTAGCTCTAAGGCTTGTGAATTTTGTGAGCAGATTAGAAGAGAGCTCTTCTCAAATCAATAAGGTGAAGCGGGCATTTTTGCGTCAGGTTCCCAAACCTCGGGGCCATATTCTAACTTTAGAGCAAAAATTTGCCTTTATCGATGCGTTTGATCAGGAACCTGCAATTCAATGGGTAAAAAAACTTGATCCGGTTGCCTATACTGAGCTTGTAAAAGCTGCGGGTCATACATTGCGATATGCTCAGAACATTGATGAGCATAGGGTATTTTTCACTGCGGTTGTACAGCGTCGAGACGAGTTCGCTGCAGAGTCAGGTGAATTTTCTTCGCAACTTAAAAAATTGATAGGTGCATTAGCTGCGAATTCTTGATTTCTTTATTCATCGGTTTTGGTAAAATCCCGGGTTTATGAAATACGACCCTCATCTCATTGAAAAAAAGTGGCAGGCGTTTTGGAAGGAAAATAAATCCTTTAAAGCCACTGAAGATTCTAAAAAACAAAAATACTATGTCTTGGACATGTTTCCCTATCCTTCAGGAGCAGGGCTTCATGTTGGTCATCTAATTGGCTATACGGCAACAGATATTTTGACTAGATACAAGCTGGCTCAAGGGCTTTCTGTTCTCCATCCGATGGGATGGGATAGTTTTGGCTTGCCAGCCGAGCAGTATGCAATTCGGACAGGAACTCATCCAGCGATCACCACCCAGACAAATATCAAAAACTTTAAGTCTCAGTTCGAGTCGATCGGCTATGCCTACGATTGGGATCGAGAGATCATGACAAGTGATGCGAAATATTATAAGTGGACGCAGTGGATCTTCACGAAGCTCTATGAGCGGGGACTCGCCTACCAGGCCGATATGTTGGTCAACTGGTGTCCGGCGCTTGGAACCGTTTTAGCGAATGAGGAAATCGAAGAGGGGCGCGCGAAAGAGGGAGGTCACCCAATTGAGCGCCGTCCGTTGAAGCAGTGGGTTTTGAAAATCACGGAATATGCCGACAGCTTGTTGAAGGATCTGGATCTGGTTGATTGGCCGGAGGGTCTCAAGCGGCTGCAGCGCAATTGGATTGGGCGGAGTGAGGGGTCGGTGATCGATTTCCCTGTTGAGGGGATGGATCAAAAGGTGAGTGTCTTTACGACGTGTCCGCATACGATTTTTGGGGTGACCTACATGGTCTTGTCGCCTGAGCACCCTCTTGTTGAGAAGATGATGAGTGAAGAGGTTGCCCATTATCAAAAGGTGACGGCTCAGAAGAGTGATTTGGAGCGTACTGAGCTTGCTAAGGAAAAAACAGGGGTCTTTACGGGCTGCTATGCGCGGAATCCACTAACAGATGAGCAGGTGCCGATTTGGATCGCTGATTACGTGTTAATGGGGTATGGGACGGGGGCGATTATGGCCGTACCAGGCCACGATGAGCGCGATCATGAATTTGCTGAGCAGTTTGACCTTCCGATTAAGCCTGTTATCGATGATCAGAATCGGATGATTAATAGCGGCGATCTCGATGGGTTAACGGTTGATGAGGGGATGAAGAAGAGTCTGACTGATCTTGAAGGGCGTGGCCTTGGCAAAGCGACTGTGAATTACAAGCTTCGCGACTGGCTCTTTTCCCGCCAGAGGTATTGGGGGGAGCCGTTTCCGATTCTCCATTTTGAAGATGGGACGACGCGCGCGCTCGATATCGATGAGCTTCCCCTCGTACCCCCTGAGATCGAAGAGTATAAGCCAACTGCGTCTGGTGAGAGTCCCTTAGCGAAAGTTGAGGAGTGGGTGGCTGTTGATGATGCGAAAACAGGAAAGAAGGCGCGCAGAGAAACGAATACAATGCCTCAGTGGGCTGGTTCGTGCTGGTACTATTTACGTTTTTGCGATCCGCACAATGAGGCGGCTGCATGGGAGCCTGGCAAGGAGAGTTATTGGTTGCCGGTCGACATGTACGTGGGGGGGGCTGAGCATGCGGTGCTTCATCTGCTTTATGCCCGTTTTTGGCACAAGGTTTTGTACGATTGTGGCCTTGTGAGTACAAAAGAGCCTTTTAAGCGTCTTTTGAACCAAGGATTAGTTGTGGCGCGCTCCTTCCAAAAAGAGGGAGGGCATTACGTCGAAACGAGTGAAGTGGTGGAGCGAGATGGGGAGTATTGTCACTGGGAGAGCGGTGAGAAACTGCGTAGCCAGATCGAGAAGATGTCCAAATCGAAGCTCAACGGTGTTTCTCCCGACGAAATTGTCGAGGAATTTGGAGCCGACGCCATGCGCCTCTACTCGATGTTCATGGGGCCGATCGAGAAGGAAAAAGTGTGGAATACGCAGGGTGTGAGTGGGTGTCGCCGCTTTCTCAACCGCTTTTTTGAGATGGCTACCTCTGAAAAAATTACCGATGAGAGCGCGCAGAAGGGGATGGAGCTCGCCCACCAGCTTGTTGCGGGTGTGACCGATGATCTCGACAAACTCCTCTTTAATACAGCGATCTCGAAAATGATGGAATTTGTGAACGCCTTTGTGAAGCTCGAGAGCTATCCAAAAGAGGCGCTTAAAATAGCGGTACAGGTTTTGGCTCCTTTTGCCCCTCACATGGCCGAAGAGCTGTGGGTGCATCTAGGGGAGGAAGGGTGTATTTCGCACCATCCGTGGCCAAAGGCCGATCCTAAGTATCTAGTCCAGGAGCAGGTGATCTATGTGGTGCAGGTGAATGGGAAGGTGCGCGGCCGTTTTGAGTTGCTGAAAGATCAGGACGAGGAAAAAATCGTCGCTTTGGCACGCCAAGATCCCAATATTACAAAACATTTGACAGGGGAGCTTAAAAAGGTGATTTTTGTCCCTAATAAGTTACTCAATTTTGTTGTGAAATGATTTTTCTATATGATGTGGCTATCCATTTCTTCGCTTTTTTCAAGCTTCTTTTCAACAGGAAGAAGTATCGAGGGATTGTAGGAGCCAGGCTCGGCAAAGGCTTTCCTAAGATCGAAAAGGGGAGCCAAAAGCTCGTTTGGGTCCATGCTGTTTCACTGGGGGAGGCCAAAGCGATTGCCCCGCTCATCAAAAAACTCAAGTCTCAAAAGAATGCGCCGATTGTGATTCTTTCAACAATCACCCAAACGGGGCATGAAGAGGGGAAGAAGAGCTGTGCCGATTATACAGTCTACCTCCCCTTTGATTTCTCCTACATCATTCGTCCGATTGTCCGCCGCCTCTGCCCCGATCTTGTGATCTTAACTGAAACCGACTTTTGGTATCATTTCCAGGCATCGGCAAAAAAATGTGGCGCCAAACTCGCCGTTGTCAACGCAAAGCTCTCAAAGCGCTCTTTTGAACGGTATCAAAAATTTCCTATGTTTGTTCGCTATTTTTTGGGTCCTGTCGACCATTTTTATGCTCAAGGAGCTGTTTACGCGGAACGCTTTGAGCAATTGGGAATTTCTTCTGGAAAAATCACTATAACTGGGAATCTCAAATTAGATGCCACAGCCGAAATTACCGAGGAGCCAACAAGGAAACAGCTCGGGCTAGATGACAACTTTGTGATTACATTGGGATCGACCCATGCTCCGGAGGAAAAAATCTGGATCCACGCGTTAAAACACCTCTGGCAGGAGCATTCTGGGATAAAAGTCTTGATTGTCCCTCGTCACCCTGAACGCTTTAACGAAGTGGCAAATCTATTGGAGCAAGAGGACCTATTTTACGGTAGATGGAGCCAAAAAGGGACTCTGCATACCCGCGATATCCTGCTTGTGGATACCATGGGCGCCCTCAAAACGTGTTATCAGTTATCTGATTTGACCTTTGTGGGTGGCAGTTTTGCACCCCATGTGGGGGGGCATAATATTTTAGAGCCTTGTAGTTATGGGAAGCCTGTTCTTTTCGGTCCTTACATGGCATCTCAGCCTGATTTACTTGATTTGGCAAGATCTTACCAGGCAGGGGTTCAGATTATGCCTGAGGACATTATCTCGACAGTCAATCAGTTTATTACCTGTCCAAAGCTTTCGATGCAGATTGGGCAAAATGGTTTGAATTTGCTCGCTGGATCGCGTGGAGCATTGGAAAAAACATTTAATGCGCTTCAATCCTTGCTTGAAAACCAGGGGGCGTGATAAGGTCTAAGGTCTTATCGCGGGATGGAGCAGTGGTTAGCTCGTTGGGCTCATAACCCAAAGGTCGGAGGTTCGAATCCTTCTCCCGCTATTTCAGGTAGCCCGTGTTAATTCGTGTGGCTACTTTTTTTTTGTGGCGGCATAGCTCAGTTGGTTAGAGCGGCGGAATCATAATCCGTAGGTCGTTGGTTCGAGTCCGACTGCCGCTACACTTTTCATTTTTTCCAATGTATTTGGAAAATTCCTGAGGCGATCGAGGTATTAGATGGATCCTATTGAAGAGTTGTTGCTTGAATGTGAAAGAGATAGCTTTGAATATGCGGCTAATATTGCAAAAAAGCATGGTACTAAGCTTGTTTTTGTTGAAAATGGTCGCCTCATAGAACGTGATCCATGGTCTATCGACTTTTCAAAAATAGAGAAGATCGATTTAGACTCGTAAGCAAGAGGTGATTACAGTCCTCTTTCTTGATCGTCTAAGAGGGTGTAGGATCGCTTATTCTATTTTTGTTACCCCCCGTTATTGATTTGTTTTTTTTTGAATAAATTGTTACATTCTATCCTCTATCGAAACTGCTATTCTGGAGCTTAAGAGATGCTAGAAACACTTGAAAAAACTGAATCGAGAGAGGGGATCACCATCGACAATGATGGCCTGAACCTTTTTGGAATTCTGCATCGTCCCATTCAAGTCCAAAACCCGCCTGTTGTAACAATTCTTCACGGGTTTGCAAGCAGTAAGCATGGCTCAAACCGCTGTTATGTTACTTTGGCCGAGTTACTCGCAAAAGAGGGGATCGCATCGCTCCGTTTTGATTTTAGAGGGTGTGGAGATAGCGAAGGTTCTTTGAGTGAAGCCTCTTTTAATGAGATGATTTCTGATGCAGTGGCTGCTTCGAAACACCTTTTAACGTTGGAAGGGATCGACATTTCACGGATGGGGGTATTCGGTGCCTCTCTTGGAGGCGCTCTTGCTGTAGAGTCGAGCGCGCTTTGCGAAATGACAAAAGCGATGGCTCTTTGGGCGCCTGTTGCGAGCGGAGAGCTTTGGTTGCGCGATTTTATGATGAAGCATCCTGAGATGATAGGTGTTGATCCGAGAAAAGCTTTGAGCGATTATCGAGGAATTCCTGTCTCTTCTGCGTTTAAGGAGCAATTTGCAGCCCTTTTTGCATATAAGACGTTAGCTGGGATGCCAGATATTCCTCTTTTGCATATGCATGGTGAGGGGGATGACGTTGTTTCTATTGCCCACCAAGATGCTTTTAAGCAAGCTTGCAGCTCTCAAGGCAAGTTTGTCACCTATCCCGATGAAGCCCACTCTTTGGGTTACGCAAAAGTCTTTGCGGAAGCAATTCAAGAAACCGTTACTTTTTTCAAAGAGCATTTAGGATGAGAAGCCCTATAGATGAGGAGCGTCTGAAATTTAAGCCCCTTCTTCCACGCGGTTTGCGCGCCATTTCCTCTTTGGAGGTAATGGAGGGGGAGGCAACAGAGGCCCTTGGAAATCAAGAGAAGATTCAAGAGCTACTACCCAAAACATACGGACAGCCCGTTCTCAGGTTCAAGGAGGGAGCGAGCAAAACGCATGCTGTCCATCGAGTTGGTGTGGTGCTGTCAGGCGGACAGGCACCAGGGGGGCATAATGTGATTACAGGGTTGTTTGACGCCCTGAAGGAAATGCACCCTGGCAGCCGTCTCTTTGGATTTTTGGATGGGCCCGCTGGGGTTGTGGAAAATCGTTATATCGAACTGACCGAAGAGATGCTTGCTAACTACCGCAACACGGGTGGTTTCGATCTTCTTGGTTCGGGGCGCACTAAAATCGAAACTCCTGAACAGTTAGGGGCTTCTCGAAAAAATGTTGAGGCGCTCAATCTGAGTGGTCTTGTGATTATCGGGGGTGACGACTCGAATACAAACGCTGCCCTTTTGGCCGAATTTTTTGAATCAAATGGGTGCCACACCTATGTGGTGGGGATTCCTAAAACGATTGATGGCGATTTGAAAAGTGTCCACATTGAGACGCCCTTTGGATTTGATTCGGCGTGCAAAACATATGCTGAGATGATCGGCAACATTGAGCGCGACGCTCTCTCTGCAAAAAAATACTACCATTTTATCAAGCTCATGGGGCGCAGCGCCTCACATATTGCCCTTGAGTGTGCACTTCAAACCCACCCCAATATCACACTGATTGGAGAGGAGGTGGCAGCGCAAAAAATGACCTTGGAGCAGATCACCAACCAAATTGCTGATGTGATCTGCAAGCGTGCCTTGCAAGGTAAGAACTACGGAGTGGTGTTGATCCCTGAGGGGTTAATTGAGTTTATTCCCGAAATGAAGCTGCTTTTTCACGAGCTGGGGGGCACACTCTCCGATAAGGCACGCGAGACGTTTGAGTATCTGCCCAAGGAAATAGCTGAGCAGCTCCTTTTAGACCGCGATCCGCACGGCAATGTTCAGGTTTCACGCATCTCAACAGAACAGCTCTTCATCCACACGGTGAAAAATGCCTTGGAGGCTCGCTCTGACTACAAGGGTAAATTCGCTCCGATCAATCACTTTTTTGGATATGAGGGGCGCGCATGCTTGCCTTCCAATTTCGATGCCACGTACTGCTATAGTCTGGGGTTTGCGGCGGCTGTTTTGGTAGATTCAGGGCATACAGGCTATATGTGCAGCATTCACAACCTTGCACAACCTGTAGAGGAATGGGAAGTGGGGGCGATTCCTATTACCATGTTGATGAATATGGAAGAGCGCAAAGGAAAACTCAAACCGGTCATTCAAAAGGCTTTGATCGATATTGAGGGCGAACCGTTCAAGCTTTTTGCTTCGAAGCGTGAGGGATGGAGTCTAAACGATGACTACCGCTATCCAGGGCCAATCCAGTTTTTTGGCTCCGATTCTTTATGTAATACCACAACAGTCACACTCAAACGGGAAAAACACGTTTTGATAACTTGATGGATGTGGCTTTCGCTGTGCCTGAAGCTGCTCTTAAGAACGTTGGCAAAAGATGTTTGACGAAATGTATTTTGTGCCATGGGAAACCTCCCGTCTAGGAGGAGATTTTACACAAAATCAACTAAAAAAAGAACTTATAGATGCAAATAAGAGCTTTTGGTGATTTTTGTTCGAGTTGGACGATCGCAAGCGAAGACAGTATTTCCCATACGGCGAGCGAGCGATTGTTCAAAACTCATCAAAGAGTTTTAGCTATAAGGCCGTTTCAATTCAGTGTGTGAGCAATTAAAATTCAAATTGGCGCATTAAGCTTGGAGTAATAATTCCCTTTTGTTAGCCTATTACCGAGAGAAAATCTCATATTGGCTGCTTCTTGAATTCGAAGGGTTGTTTCTAGAATTAGTTGCAACAATCTGTGGAAAAGTAGGGGTCTATCTCCCAAACATCGTATGAATTTGGTGAATTTTAAAAGGAAAAAAGTATGAAAAAAATGGTATTTGTAGCAGTTATGCTTGCTAGCTTCCAAATTGGGTTTGGAAAGCAAACTCCAGAAGTTGGAATGGTTAAAGGAAAGTCAGAACGGGCTGTATCTCTTTCTCGAAAAGAAAGAAAAATAAATGATTCCCTTAAACTTCTTTTCATTAACACTGTTGCTAAAGGGGATATAGATCATGCAAAAAAGCTTTTAAGTGAAGGTGTAAACGCAAATTCTGTTGACAGTATGGGTATATCCGTGCTTTTAACGGCGGTGACCCAGAATAGAGCTGAATTGGTCAGAGTGCTCGTAGAACATGGAGCTAATGTTAGTTGTTGTGATACCAAAGGTACGACACCTCTTATGCAGGTGATTGCCAATGGAAATAAACCTATTCCCAAAAGAATGGATGATGGGACTGTCGTTCATATTACCCCTAAAGGAAGCTATAACGAATCGTTGTTTGATTTTCTTGTGAGTTCTGGTGCTGATTTCGATGCAACAGATGCATTAGATGAAACCGTATTGGTCAAGGCTGCTTCTTGCGGGAATAAGGAGGCTGTCAAAGCAATTATTGAACTGAAGCCTGACCTTAATGCTCCTGATCGTTTAGGACGTACGGCATTGGTCCATGCTGTAACCAAACAGCATATTAGTATTGCTGAAGCATTGGCGGTTGCTGGTGCGGACCTTAATTTTGCTGATGAATCAGGGCAAACTCCTCTTATTCATGCTGTTCAAACGCGTAATCTTCAACTCGTAACTTTGTTATTAGACAAAGGAGTCAATTTACAAAGACTAGATCACTCAGGAACAGACGCAAAAAGTCTTGCTGAGGCGTTGCATGAACCGAAAATCGCATCACTTATTAAAAATAAAGAAGCCAAGCAGGCTGTCCATTAAGAAAAGGCCCGAGTTTACTCGGGCTTTTTATAAGCTAAATGGAATGAATAGATTGATAGAAAATCCCCAGCTATCTAGAGGGTAGTTGTGCGCGTAGATATTATACCATCCCGTGTAGGTCATCGTTCCAAAGAGGGATGAGGTTTTTAAATACCCTCCCACATCGACGTTTCGATATCCAATAGCGCCGTATCCGGTAAAGGTCTCTGGGATAATATCATTTGGGCCAAGGCCGTAAAGAGCTTCTGTGAAAATGCCTAGCTCAAAAAATCGGGGATTAATTTCCAAAGCAGCAAGTCCATGGAGCCAGCCATTTCCTCGATTAGCAACTCCAACCCCACCAAGAGCCCAGCCACGCATCCACCATCTCCGCCCACATGGTAATTCTTTTCCAATTGTCGCGTGTAACTCGATATTCACATCACCGGGGTAGACAAAGCTTAGGTTGTATTGGTAGCGATTTTCTGGGAAGGAGAGGGTGATACCAGTTGCAAGGGCTACGGGATTTCCTGTGATGTCGTCGAACCATTGGTAGCGAATGGTTCCTTTGAACGTTTCATAGGAAAAGGGGATATCGCGCGCGCGGCTCATGAGAAGCTCTACCTCGACGTTCCAGTAGGGCCAGGGGGTCACACCAAGGCTGCCTCGGACGGTCGAATTGTAACTCGTATTGGTGAAGTTTCCATTCGGAGTGTCGATGGTGTGCACATGCTCAAAAGCGTAGGAGAGCTGTCCTTGTAATTCCCATGGGGGCGAAAACCAGGGTTTTGATTCTGTTGCAATCAATGAGGATGTTAGCAGGAGAAGAATCCAAATTTTTTTCATTCAGAAAGCCACCGCTCAGCATCAATGGCAGCCATACATCCGCTTCCTGCCGCTGTGACAGCTTGCCTGTAAATGGGATCTTGGACATCGCCTGCTGCAAAAACGCCTTCGATATCGGTATAGGTTGTTCCTGGCTTCACGAGTAGGTAGCCTTGTGGATTGGTTTTGAGCTGGCCGCCGATAAAATCGGTGTTGGGCTTGTGACCGATCGCAAAAAAGACCCCAGCTGCATCACGTTTTTCCTCTGCGCCTGTCTTGACGTTTTGGACGGTGACCGAGCCGACAACTTTTTCTCCCTCGATATTCGTGATAACAGAATTCCAGAGGATCTCAATTTTCGGGTGGTTGATGGCCCGTTTTGCCATGATTTTTGAGGCGCGTAGCTCTTCTCTACGGTGAACGATGTAAACTTTGCTTCCGTATTTGGTCAAAAAGGTTGCCTCTTCGACAGCAGAGTCGCCCCCTCCAATCACATAGAGCTCCTTCTCACGGAAAATAGGCATCGCCCCATCGCAAATGGCACATGCGGTGACCCCTTTTTGCCAAAAGCCATCCTCGCCAGCGCCTGGAATTTCAAGGCGTTGGGCCGTTGCACCGGTCGCAATAATAAGAGCGTCGCAGGTTGCAGTTGTTTTTTTGCCGACAACTTTATAAGGGCGCTTTGAAAGATCGATCGATTCGACATCTTCGCGCAAAAGTTCAGTGCCAAAGCGGGCACATTGTTTGCGGAAAGCGTCCATCATCTCGGGGCCAGTAACGCCTTCAGGAAAGCCTGGATAGTTCTCAACATCGGTTGTAGACATGAGCTGTCCGCCGGCAGGGCCAGAGAAAAATCCCTCATATAAGAGGGGGGAAAGGTTTGCGCGTGCGGCATAAAGGGCTGCTGTATAACCTGCTGGCCCAGAACCTACGATGATAACTTTATGATGATCCATTCAAAACTCCTACTAATATAGCCGTTGCAGTTGCGTAACTTTCACAGTGGCTGATCGAAACTAAAAGATGGGTCATCGGGAATATGCGTTTTAAGCGCTCTGATAGATGAACCTCAGGCTTTCCTTGGGAATCATTTATGATCTCGATCTCTTGCCATGTGATATCTGGTTTTAGCCCTGTTCCCAGGGCTTTTAAAATAGCTTCCTTTGCAGCGAACCGCCCTGCATAACGCGGGATCGGATCGTTGTAACGCCCACAGTACTCTTTCTCTTTTTTTGTGAAAAGGCGATCGATGAAACGCTCTCCATGCCGGTCGATCGCAAGCTTGATCCTGTGGATCTCAATAATGTCTGTCCCAAGTCCGTTGATGAGCTCAGGAGAGCGTGTTTGCGTCATACTCCTCATCTTCTAAAACATTGCAAAACACCATCCTACCAGAAGTGGTGTGCTTCACCGAGAGGACATGGGCGCCAATTGTTTCGCCGATAAAATCACCCCCACCGTTCACAACTACCATCGTGCCATCTTCTAGATACCCTACACCTTGAAGATCTTCTTTTCCGTGGCGCTGAATTTTAATCTTCATGCTCTCACCACGCTGCATCAAAGGCTTTAGGGCGTTAGATAAAGCATGGATGTTAATAATTTGAACACCCTCAACCTGAGCCATTTGAATACGGTTGATGTCAGCGGAGAGAATGCTTGCATCGAGTAGTCGTGCCAAGCGGAGCACTTTGTCGGTAACCTCTTTGACCTCAAGAAAATCGGTTTCTTGATAGCGTAGTCCGAGTACGGGGAGTGTTTCGAGTTTTTTCGCAATTTCAAGAGCTCGCTTGGCCCTGATACAAGCTCCTTCACTAGATCCTTCTTCTTGCTCATGCAGCTCCTTTATAATAAATCGAGGCAAAACTAGATGTTTATCTAATAATCCTGAAGAGGCTAAATCGATGATGCGAGGATCACATAGCGCGGAATAATCGAGAAGGATGTCTCTTGATTGAAGCGAGGTTGGAGTAAGCTTGACAAAAGGAATGCTCACATAGAGCTCGCTTGAGGAGCGGAGTGTCATGATCACACCCAAATAGGTGCCAAATAGATAAATAAAAATACGGCTCAGCTGAGCGATGGAGTGTTCGGGATGAATTCCAGAGATTTTGAGTATAGCATCGAAGATGACAATCATAGCCAACGCCATCAAGTAGCCAATGAAAAGGCCAAGAATCATGACGTTAAACGAACGGAGGTTAAACCGTTTGAACAACATGTCGATTCCAATGAGGATGCCTCCTACGGCTAATCCTGAAAAAGCTCCTAATATATAGTCCCAAAGCGTTGGGTGGACTTGCATGCCGGCTGCGAATGTGACCATAAAGATCACGCTGAGTATGACAAATAAGATGCGTATAAATGAGGTTGATAGACTCATGTCACGACCCTTGTTTTTTTAGATATTTGTAATTTGCTGCTGAGCGAAAATAGAGCATTGCCCCATTCATCAAGGCAGATCCAATAGCTACGTCAATCACCCCACGTGTGTCGAGTGTGATCGGAATAAAACGCATGCTCACTCCCAGGCCGATCATCGAGGCGATCAGAATGTAGTGCGCTTTTGTATAGAGATGTTTGATGTGTGCTGGGTTTGGAAGTGATGAAATGCGCTCCACTTGACGAACAACGGTCTTTCCCAACACCATGCGCCCTTTTAGAAAACCCAATAGGAGGCCAAAGGTAAGCATTAGGATAACGGCGTTATTCCGCTCTTTGATAAAGCTGGAGGTGAGGGCGAGCATAGAAAAACGGCCCGGAAGATCTGTCAGCAAGGGGTTGCGAACTGTCTCTAAAATGAAGCGAATTCCGAGGGATAAAAGGAAAATTCCGATCGCAAACCAAACAAGGCCTGCGAATGTAAGAAGGGTGCGGTGTTTAAATTTCATGTGTGCCTATTGAAAATTTTTTAGTCAGAAGTATATAACTAGAGCGTATTTTTCACTAGGCATTGAAATGAGTTTCGCAAATCTTCTCTGGGATCCCGATAGAATTTTTTTTGTTGTCCCCTATATTAACCATCCCGTGACCTGGTATGGACTCCTTTTTGCATCAGGTTTTTTGGTAGGATATTTTTTAGTGCGAAAAATTTTCACCCGTTTTTTGGACGACCCACTGGCTGCAGTAAAATTGACAGACCGGCTTGCGATGCTTGTCATACTTGGAACCATCATTGGAGCGCGCCTTGGGCACGTCTTTTTTTACGGGTGGCCCTATTATAAGAAAAGGCCCATCGATATTTTCAAGGTATGGGAAGGGGGATTAGCAAGTCATGGCGGGGCGATCGGCGTTCTAATCGGTTTGTTAATCTTTGTCTGGTGGAACAAGCGTACCTATAAGCGTTTAACTTTTCTAACTGTTCTCGATGTTCTGGTTATTCCGGCAGCGTTTGCAGGGGGTTGCATACGGATTGGTAACTTCATCAATCAAGAAGTGACGGGCATTCCAACCAATGTCCCCTGGGGGGTGACCTTCATGCATCCCCTCGATGGGATTCCAGGTGTTTCTGTCCATCCCGTTCAGCTTTACGAGTCGCTCCTCTATTTTGTGGTCTTTGTTTTTCTCTTTGCTGTCTGGCGTTTCCGTCCATCCCGTCTTGGTTTTGGATTGTTGAGTGGCTTATTCTTTACCCTTGTCTTTGGGTTCCGTTTTTTGATTGAATTTTGGAAAATGCCTCAAAGCGATTGGCTCAATGCCAATTCCCCGATTACGATGGGGCAAATACTCAGCATCCCCTTTATTCTTCTGGGCATTTTCCTATTGATTTGTTACTATTTACGTACAAAAAATGATAGACACTAACCAGAAAATTTTGATTGCCGGAGCCTACGGAATGGTGGGAAGTGCTATCACCCGCCTTCTTATAGAGCAGGGCAACAAAAATCTCTTGGTTCCAACCAGAGAAGCCCTTGATTATACAGATCAAATGGCTGTGCGCGCCTATTTGACAGAACATCGCCCAGATAGTGTCATCATTGCCGCTGCAAAAGTGGGGGGGATCTATGCCAACATGACCTATCCCGCTGAGTTTATCTATAACAACTTAATGATCGCCTCCAACCTAATTCACGAGTCGTATAAAGTTGGTGTTGAGAGACTTCTTTATCTAGGGAGCACGTGTATTTACCCGCGGGAGGCGCCTCAGCCGATCCCTGAAGAAGCTCTATTGACCGGGCTGCTAGAAACAACCAACGAGGCATACGCGCTTGCTAAAATTGCCGGGATTAAACTCTGTCAACACTATCGCCACCAGTATGGGTGTCGCTATATCTCAGCGATGCCGACAAACTTGTATGGTCCTGGGGATAACTATCACCCTGAAAATTCCCATGTCATTCCCGGTTTGATTCGCCGTTTTCATGAAGCGAAAGAAAACAACCTTTCTGAGGTTGCCATTTGGGGAACGGGCAAGGCGCTGCGCGAATTCCTCTATGTTGAGGATTTAGCTAAAGGGTGTCTATTTTTGCTGCGCCACTATGATCAGCCTGAGCAGATTAATATTGGTT
Source organism: Chlamydiota bacterium (assembly GCA_021772455.1). Classification (GTDB taxonomy): domain Bacteria; phylum Chlamydiota; class Chlamydiia; order Chlamydiales; family JAAKFR01; genus JAJACP01. The sequence continues at coordinate 39,894 of JAJFLY010000017.1, read as the reverse complement.
CCAATGAAGAGGTTTCGATCTTGCAAGTCGCGCAGATGGTTGCAGATGTTGTTGGTTATGAGGGCAAGCTCGTCCACGATCTTTCTAAACCAGACGGAACTCCGCGCAAAAAAAGCGATACCACTCGTATCACGCAAATGGGGTGGGCTCCGGAGGTTTCTCTTTCAGAGGGCTTAAGAGTTAGTTACCAAGATTTTTGTGCCGCTTGTGCTGTAGTCTAAAATGCATGGTGTCAGCTCGTTGCACATTAAAGGGTAATGCGGGTGCAGATATTAATGCCTTCATCCTGAAGCACATCCTCTAGTTCAAAAGAGTTGTACGCACCATCTGCATAGAGAAGAGCGTCTTTGGGTATGTCTAACTCCATGGACCACAGAACTTTGACATCAAGGGAGGAGCCCTTGTCTTCGCATCGAGCCTACGCATCTGAATGCATCTAAGCACTATAACAACAAGTTTAGGTAGCAATCAGGGTCTAAGCTGTCGGGAATAGTAGGAGCTCTCGATGCGGTGGTGATTAATGGGTAAAATTGGGAACCCAAGCCGAAATTCATGGTACACCACTGCCTCCATAGTCTGAAGGTCCAGGTGCCAATAGTCGTGGACGAGCCAATCGACGGCTCTTTCTGCAAAAGCTTCTTTTTTTCCCAATTTATATTGTGCGTACCACCAAGTTTTGTATAGAACTGTCGCAAGTCGGTCATCAATAGAATATGTTTGTAATAGCACGTCTATGGCTTCTTTATGGGAGGTCAGAATAGGAAGTTCTTCGAGCGTTTCTACCACGCTGTCGTAGAAAGCAAATATTCTCCAAATAGGCTCTACTCCATAGAGAATATCTCCACTTTGCATCCACAAAGAGTGGTAAATCTGTGTCAATTCAGCTGGGCGCGAGTCTTGTTGATAGGCGCATACACTGTCACATAGAGCTGTGTGAAGGAGGGGGAAGGCCCCCTCACCTAAAACTGAGGAGAGGTGATAGAGGTGGATAATGAACCTAGAAAGGGCGCTTGATTCCCCATCTTCTGGTAAATGGGCACCATTTTTAGTTAAAACCCAAGCGAGCTTCTGCCTTGTAGCCGGATCTCTACATTCGGCTAAAATTTCTTCTACATCTTCTTTGTTTGGAGATAGCTGGTAGAGAAAAAGATAAAGTTTGTCGGCGTCAACAATTAAAAAAGGGCATTTCCTGTTAGTAGGGTAGCTGCTTGCGGCTTTAAGGAAATTTGTCTGATGGGAGAGCTCTAAATATGTTTTTTCCTTATCATTTATCAGGTGAATAAAAGATTTAAGAAAATTTGCAAAGACTAATGTGTTTACACGTGGGTTGTGCTCTACACTGCTTCGTATCAATTCAATGGAATCTACGGGCTGTTTACTGACTAAAAGAAAGCGAGCCTCTGGCCAGCATTTGGATACAAGTGTCTTGATTGAGGTGTAGTCGTCGCCTGCCAATTCAGAGCACTCGGTAAGACTTGGCTTCGGGTCGTCAAATTCTTCTCGAAGAGCTTGCACTACGTTTTTAGGAGGAGTGGGCGGCCACTCAGCTTCGGGTTTTAAAAGTAACTCATCGGGAATGTGCTGAAAAATGATTCGTTTACTAAATTTAGGAATAGCTGGGAACTCAACAGTTGAAGGACAAGGATCAGTTGCTCCATCCTCCTCATCTGCACCATATGTGTTAGGGTCAAGAGAGTTTCCTAACAGTTTTAATTCTATAGACATAACAGTATTATCAACGGTGACCTTCGAGGAGCTTCAAGAGCCCCCGAATGGAGCCTGCGATCTCGTGATTTTTCGATTCAAGCCCTTTTTGGACTTGTTTGACCGAAGCCATCACAGTTGAGTGGTCGCGGGCAAAGATGTCGCCAATTTTCATGAAGGGGAGATTGAGTTCGTGGCGGCAGAGGTGCATGGCTATTTGCCGAGGGAGCGCACACTCGCGCGCTTGGGATTTGCTAAGGATATCATCCATCCGGATCCCAAAGTATTCTGCGACAGTGCGGATGATTTTTCCTGGGGTTAGAACCGCTTTTTCTTCCTCTTGGATAAGGTCGGAGAGGTAGTTATTGACCGTTTTTAGGGAGAGGGGAAGAGTGGGGGGCTTCCCGAGCCCTCTATTTAGGTGAGTGCGTAGTATAAGCGCTTCAAAGGAGCGAATCAGAGCTTTTGTATTTCCTCCGAATGTATCGAGAAGAAACTGGATAACAGAGCCATCTAAGGGGAAGTCAGCTTTTTCAGAGCGTTGTATTAAAATGTCTTTCATCTGCTCTTTTTCAGGCATTTGCAGGGGAATCACAATGCCCCATTCAAATCGGCTAACAAGACGAGGCTCGATAAATTTTAGGTCTTGTGGAGGGCATGAAGCGCTCAAAATGATTTGCTTATTTTCTACATGAAGAGCGTTGAAGGTGTGGAAAAGCTCTTCTTGGGTCGCTCCTTTACGGGAAAAGATCTCGATGTCGTCGATAATCAAGGTGTCGGCATTGCGGTAGGCTTTGCGAAAGGCTTGCATCTCGCCGCAGCGAATGGCACCCACAACGTGTTCGGTAAAGGTATCAGCACGCACATAAAGGACTTTGCGTCCATCTTCTTTCAATTGATTGGCCGTGGCCATCATGAGGTGCGTTTTTCCGGTTCCCGAGCGTCCAAAGAGGTAGATCGGATTGAAATCTAATCCGCACGATTCACTAAGGAGTTTGTAGGCGAGCAAGTTGTTTTGTGAGGGGATATATGTATCGAATCTTGCTTCTGGATCAAAGTCATCAAAGTCGAGTTTGAAAATGGGTTGAGCAAGAGAGCCGCCGCTCGATTTTTTTCTTCGCTTATCGGTTCTGCTCTCTGAGTTTTCCGAGGCAACGGAGATATGAACTTTAATCTGCTTATGATTGTTATTCGTGAGACGTGTTTGCACGCGGTGGCGCAAATGTTCCTCAAACCAGATCGATTTGAATGAATCACTCGCTTCTAAGTAGAGGTTGCAAGCATCAAAACGGACAACCTTCAAAGGGCGTAGCCATTTGTCAACGGTCTCCTTTCCGAGCTCTTTCTCTTGTTGTGTAAGAAATTCTTCCCAAGCGCGCATGTTAATTGTCATACCGCTAGTTCAACATTTTATCTAGGTTTATTTTACTAATTTCTTCTTTTTTTCTGGAACAATCAATTCGGGCTTTTGGAATTGTTTATCAAGCATACGATTTGTTACCAGGGTTTGTACGATTCCAAGTAACATTGATGAGAGCCAGTAGAGGTTTAATCCAGATGGGAAATGGTAGAACATGACCATGAAAACAACGGTCATAATCGTTCCCATTGTTTTCTGCTGCCGCTGCTGGTCGGTCATGTCTTTGGGATCTTTTGGCGCGGTCGAGGTGAGCCTTTGCTGGAAGAACATCACAATACCTAAAAGGATGGGAAGTAGGTGAAATTGATTTCCGATAAAGAAAATAGGTGTTTTCCATTGAAACAGGACATCAGGCGCCGTTAAATCATTAATCCAACCAGGAATAAATACAGCCCCACGTAGCTGGAAAGAAGATTTCAAGAGATCGAACATGGCGATTAGAAAGGGGATCTGAATCAAAACGGGAATACAGCCAGTGAACGGGTTGACCTTCTTTTCTCGATAGAGGGCCATGATCTCGACCTGCCCTTTCTTTGGATCCTTCTTGTGTTTTTTCTGGATCGCTTGGATCTGAGGCGAAAGAAGCTGCATCCGGCGCATCGACTTAATCGACCAGGCGTTTAACGGATAGAGCAAGACGCGCAAGAAAATCGTGAGTAAGATGATCGACAAGCCCCATGAATGGGTAAGGGTGTGGAAGAACTTCATCACAATGAAAAGAAGCTTTGAGAAAGGCTCTGAGATAAATGAGAACCAGCCAAAAAAGGCGCGGCTGGCAATGTAGTTTGGGTTGTAGCCTGTTTCGGGGTCTGAAAAGTACCTATCCACACTTTTTAGAACGCTCTCTTCAAATGCACCTGCGTAGATGCGGAAATGGAGCTCTCCTCCCTTTGAGGGGATTGGAAGAAGGATTTGGTAGCCAGGATACTTAGATGCTGGATAGGGAGTGTATTCGGGATCTAAAACGGAGAGGCGGGTTGGAACAACCGAGCCTGGAATTGCTGCTGCACGGTAGCCCGAACCGATCTCGGATAAAGGATCCATAATCATCCCGAGGTAGCCGTTTGAATTGACGACCCAATCTGGGTAGACAGAACTGACTGTTACAACCTCTTTAGCTTTGGGGAGTGAGAGTTTTTCTACCTCTCCTTTTCCTTTTCGGTTTAAGCGGTATTGGATTTGAGGAGAGGAGGAGTTGGACATGATCTCCACTTCTGGGACTCCCGATGTGAGCCAAAGTCCTCGGCTATCGCCATCGACTTTAACTGTAAGGTCGAGGATGTAGGGAGCGCCGCTGCTGTCAGAGGAGAGGGTATACGTTTTGGTGATTTTTCGATGTGGCTGAGTTGCTTCAAATACGATCTTATTGGGTGTGAATTCCTTTACTTCGTAGACAAGCTTTGCCATTTCGGGATAATCCGAAACAAGGTTTAGGGCGTAATATTGAGCAGGGATTTTCACCGATTTTTTGTTCCAAATGCCACGCCGCAATAAAGGATAATAGCCGCCGATTTTTCCAGGCTCATTAAGCACATCGGAATCGGGGGTGTAATAAGGATGGGCAGGGAATCTGGCGTTTGCTGGGTGATTTTTTGCGATTTCACGGTCAAACCCGATCTCTTTTACGACGCTTTTAGGGTCTTTTTCGCTCAAATAGGGGAGGTTGATCTCAGCAAGAGCGCCTCCAACATTTGAGAAAACGAGTTGTTGATACGCATTTTCAAGGACGTAGAATTTTTCCTCTTTCTCTGTTCCCGTTACGAGAGGCGTCTCTCTACGAGGTTTGAGCATACCGGTGAGGTTAGGAAGATTTTGTAATTCAACAAAGGCGCCAGAGCGCCACTCAAAAAATCCAAGGGGGAGCCAGCCGTAGGATGTTTTATAAAGAGCAAGGGCATTCTCTTCGAGATGACCGGCAGGAATATTGAGCTCACCTTCTTTGATCTCTCCAAGATAGACTTGCGGGGAATTTCCAGTTGGAAAAGTGACAAGTTGTACATCGAAAATGCCTAGATCTGGAAGATCTGCAATGTCTAAATTCTGAAAGTCTCTAGAGGCGTAGACAACAGGGCCCCCTCTTACGACATTTTTAGTTTGTAGATATTGGGTTTGTTTGTTGACGTAGACGGCATCGGGAAGAGTGGTGTCCCACGCAAGGGTGAGGGTGTTTCCGTTGACGTTAATTCCATAGGCAAGAGCACTTGGAGTGTCGGCATCGAGGTGGAGTTCGATGAGCGGCAACGCGCTTGATTTAACGGTTCGCTTGTCGATATCGGCTTGTTTTTGGGCGGTATTTTTGGCTTTTATCGCCTCTTGGCGTTTGAGATGTTCGCGGTTCTTCTCATCATTCTGATGACTGAAGAAAAAATTAAGGCCGAAGAAAGTGGCGCCGACCAGAAGCACAAAAACGATTGTTCTTTTATCCATACTCTCGCAAAAAAAAATAGTAAAAATAGTGCAGCAGCGTAACAGATCCTTTATTATTGACAAAGGGTGAAATTTTTGGTCATATAAAGGGATGTTAAAATATCTCATACTCTTTCTTTTACCAATCGTCTTGATTGCTTCTGAAATTAAGGAAGAGATTGCCGGTTTGCAAGATGCCCTAATCTCAAGCCACCAAAAAGGGGAGATCCACTACAAGCTCGCTTCTGCCTTTTATAGAGACCAGGAGAGCGATCAGGCATTTCAACACTTTCTTTGCGCCCTTAAATTGATTCCAGCCGCAGAGGCTCCGGACATGTGTGAGGAAGAGAAAAAACTCTATACCGCGGCGTTGGAGGACTACTTAGCTTGGGCAGGAAGTGATCCTGTAAGAGTTGCAAGACAGCTGCTTGAAAAGTATGGAGAGGTTGCTGATGCACACCACACTTGGGTTCACCTTAATTTTTTGATTGCCACAGCTTACGGAAATCTTGGTCTTTATGATGAGTTTTTCAAACGCTTTTACTGTGGTTATGGCTATTTAAGTGAGACTTTTTTAGCATATAAGACCCATGGGATTTTATGTTTACGCCTGGCGCAGCATGGAAAAAGCGCCAAGGAGCGCCACGCGTATAAAGAAGAGGCATTTCACTACTTAACAGGTGCGCTCGAACGCAATCCAATTGACTCGGGGTTGTATAAAGTCTTGATTTTTCTTGCAAAGGATGAGAATAATGATGCTCTTGTTCATAACTATTTGCAAAAAATGGTCGAACACGAGGCCCATATTTCGCGTGGCGATGTCTATTTGTATGTAAGGGAAGCTGTAGCTTTAGGTGAGCTTGCTCTCGGACAGCAGATTGTTGACTTGGCCCGCACCCAATACGATTTTAGCCGAGCGATTTTGGCCGCTCAAGAATATTTAACTCAATGGGACCATTGAATAATTTGATAAAGGGCTTAAATTATTCAACGGTTCCCCCAAAGTAGAGGTTAGCATGCAAGAACAGATCCTAGGTGATTACCGGATTGTAAAACAGATCGGAGAGGGAGCCTTAGGTGTTGTTTTGCTCGCGGAACACCGTTTTATCAAAAAACACTATGTGCTTAAAGTCTTACCAAAAGAGCTTTGCCAAGACCGCGGATTTATCGAGCGTTTTGAAGAGGAGGTCGCTAAGCTCGCACACTTGGACCATCCCCACATCGTAAAAATCCACAATGTCTCTTTCGCAGAAGGATTCTACTTCCTTGTCTCAGATTGTGTTGTCGATTCGATTGGAGAGACGACCAATTTGGCGCAGTACATGTCAGGTCGCAAAGAACGCTTGCGCGAAGATGAGCTGATGAGTGTGATGCGGCAAATTGCTGATACTTTGGATTATGCGCATACAAAAGGACAGGTTGCCCACCGTGCATTGAAACTGAACAACATTTTGATCGGCAAGGGAAATCCAGGAATCGATGTCTTTATCTCTGATTTTGGGCTGGCTAAAATTACAAGTCCTGGAAAGATCATTTGCCGCACGTTTCTGACCGTGGCAGAAGCTCTACAGGCTCTACCTGTTGACGTTGGAAACAAAGAGAGATACTCTCCGCTCCCGATCGATGCGGAAAAGCTCTCAAAACTCAGCCAATCCTTCCTACAAGGGTACGCCTTTTTAGCACCGGAGCAGAAGCGTTTTGAACAAGTAGGCATGCAAGCCGATTCTTACGCTTTTGGTGTCATCGCCTACTATTTGATCACCGGACAGTTTCCTGAAGGCTCTTTTGAAAAGCCCTCGAAATTAGCCCCCGACTATCACCATAATTGGGATCAGCTTGTCGAGAGCTGCCTCCAGCCAGATCCGACCCGCCGCCCATCCCAGCTCCTTCCACTTTTGGAACAAGGGCGTGTCATGACTGCAACTCCATCACCCCGTCCACTTACTGAAGTAGTGAAGGAGAGCCCAGCTCCACTTGAGCAGCTGAAAGCGACTCTTATTGAGGAAACGCCCCAGCCTGTGAAAATTGAGGAAGAACAACTTGTCTCTGTTGGAGTTGCTGAACAGTTTGTTGAGGCTGTGGCACCTCCTCCCCCAAAACCTTTATTGACACCTGTGATTAACCGTGTGCTTGAGAGTGCAACAGCTTCCATAACGCCCTCCCCCAAAGAGGCCGTTGTTGTTGAGAGTAAAGATCTCTCAGAAGCAACCCCTCCTGCGATGACTCCACCAAAAGACGAGTCGTATTCTCAGCAGTTGAACTCGATGCTTCATCGTGATCCAGTTGTCACCGAATATCATCCTGCTATTAAGGAATCGAAAAATATCGAACCTCTTCAAACAGAAATGGTTGTCATTCAGGGGGGCGAATTTCTTCGTGGCTCAAACCAAGGAAGTCGCGACGAGTCTCCGAACCATAGGATCGTACTCGAAAGTTTTGCTATAGATATTCATCCTGTCTCCAATGAGCAATTCACCCGCTTTTTAGAGTTTATGGGTGGTGAAAAAGATCAGAACTACAATGACTTAATCCGCCTAAAAGATTCGCGTCTCAACAGAAGTGGTGGACGTCTTTCCATAGAATCGGGATATGCAAAACATCCTGTTGTGGGTGTCACATGGTATGGAGCTGTCGCCTATGCGAAGTGGGTTGGTAAGCGCCTTCCAATAGAGGCTGAGTGGGAGATTGCAGCTAGAGGGGGGCTTGAGAACACTCTTTACCCCACAGGTGAGACGGTCGAAAAGAGTCAAGCTAACTTCTTTAGCTCCGATACCACAAAGGTGATGAGCTACGCGCCTAATCCTTATGGTATTTATGATATGGTTGGGAATGTCTATGAGTGGTGCCAAGATTGGTACGGCTATAACTATTACGAAGTCTCCGAGCAGGAACCCCACAATCCTACAGGGCCACTGCAAGGGGTTTATCGCGTGCTGCGTGGTGGGTGTTGGAAGAGCCTGAAGGAAGATCTGCGCTCTGCCCACCGTCACCGAAATAATCCAGGAACTGTCAATAGCACTTATGGTTTCCGCTGCGCCGCACATGTCCAATAAGGAAGCGTACAAAAGACTCTGCGATGAGATTTGGGAGCATAATTGGCATTATTATGTCAAAAATGCCCCCAAAATCTCTGATTATGCATTCGATAAACTCTTTGAAGAGCTCATCAAAATCGAAGCGGAGCATCCTGAGTGGATTTCTCCAAGCTCACCCACTCAGCGTGTTGGGGAGATGGTTTCAGGGGGATTTTCCGTCGAGAAGCATCAAATTCCGATGCTTTCGCTTGCCAATTCCTACTCTCCTGAAGAGGTGACCGAGTTTCTTAATCGGATTGAGAAGCTCTTACACAAACAAAATATCACATACTTGACCGAGCTCAAGATGGATGGGATTGCCATTTCTGTCCGCTATGAAGAGGGTGTGCTCGTGCGCGCTGTGACCCGCGGCAATGGGATGGAAGGGGAGATGATCACCTCAAATATCCGCACCATCGAATCTCTTCCTCTAAAGTTGCGAGGGAATTTCCCAAAAGTTCTTGAGGCTAGAGGTGAGGTCTATTTGTCTAAAACTGCATTCGAGACACTCAACAAGCAGCAAGAAAAGAGCGGAAAACCACTTTTTGCAAATCCTAGAAATGCGGCGGGTGGCTCACTTAAGCTTCTCAACCCAATAGAGGTTGCAAAACGGAAGCTAGCCATCTCTTTTTATGGTATTGCCGATATTTCGCCTGATGCCCCTACAACCCAATATGAAGCTCTAAAATTATTACAAAAATTAGGTCTTCCTATTGCTGGAGAATTTAAGCAGTGTCACCATTTTGATGAGATCTGGAATTTTGCTGAAAAAGTGGAAAAGATGCGCCCCACACTACCCTTTGAGATCGATGGGATTGTGATTAAAGTCGACGAGCTTGGGGCGCAAAAAAAATTAGGCGTAACCGGTAAGAACTATAGGTGGGCCGTTGCCTATAAATTTGCTCCTGAGCGGACCGAAACGGTGATTCGAGAGATTACTGTCCAAGTGGGACGCACTGGCGTGCTCACTCCCGTCGCTGAGTTGGACCCCGTTTTGGTTGCTGGGAGTACCATTTCACGCGCCACCCTTCACAACGAAGACGAGGTGATGCGCAAAGATATACGCGTAGGCGATTCGGTATTTATTGAGAAGGGGGGTGATGTGATCCCCAAGGTCGTTGAGGTTAACAAAGCCAAGCGCCCTAAAAGTGCTCAACCATGGGAAATGCCAACTCGCTGCCCCGCCTGTGATACCCCTGTCATGCGGAGTGAAGAAGAGGTTGCCGTTCGCTGTCCCAATCGAACAGGGTGTCCTGCCCAGGAGTTAAAGCGGATCATCTTTTTCACCAGTAAATCGGGGATGGATATCGATCATCTTGGTGAAAAGATTGTGACGCAGCTTGTCGAGATGGGTTTTGTTAAGCGCCTCTCAGATATCTATGAGCTGACAGCTGAGCAGCTTTTTCAGTTGAAGAATTTTAAGGAGAAGGCGGTTCAAAACATTTTGAGCAGTCTTGAGGCCTCAAAGGATGTTCCGCTTGGGCGGTTTATCATGGCGCTGGGTATTAAATATGTGGGGGCGGAAACGGCCGATCTTTTGGCAGAAAGAGTTGGCGATTTAGAAAAGGTTGCCCTCATGACAGAGGAAGAGCTTCTTGAGCTTGAAGGGATTGGCCCAAAAGTTGCCGAGGCTCTCGTCACCTATTTCGCCGATCATGACCATCAGGACGAGATCACTCGCCTTCTTGAGAATGGTGTGAAGCCAAGCGTCCAAAAAGTGGTAGGGTTCCAAGATCACCTCTTTCGCGGAAAAACGTTTGTCCTAACAGGGGGGCTTGAACATTACACCCGCGATCACGCCCGCTCATTAATTAAGGAGCGGGGCGGCAAAGTCACAAGCTCGGTAAGCAAATCGACCGATTACGTTCTTGCTGGGGAAGATCCCGGTTCTAAATATGAAAAAGCGCAGAAGTTGGGTGTAAAAATCCTTAATGAAGAGGAGTTTCTCGCACTTCTCTAACAAGGCACTCGACAATTAGAGTTTTGCAATAAAGGTGTTGTGAGTAAAACTATGTAATGTAACTTTTTGGAGGGTTCCGATGAGCGCATCATCTCCCTCAAAAATAACCTTACGCCAGCAGCGCGTTAGCCCTTTGAGGTGGCGCTTGTCTCGATTACGTCTTTCGACAAGCACTTCGACCTCCCGACCAAGCATCTCACTCATCAGCTCAGAGGAAATTTGATTATGCAGGGTGAGTAGACGCCCGTGGCGTTCAGCTTTTACCTCTTCAGGAATATCGTCAGCCCACCTCTTGGCAGGCGTCCCCTTTCGGGGGCTGTAAGTGTAGAGAAATGCGTTGCTATAGCGCACCTGCCGCATCGCCTCCATTGTCTCTTCAAACTCTTCCTCCGTCTCTGTAGGGAATCCAACAATCATATCTGTTCCGATGGCAACCCCTGGAACAAGGCTTCTCAAGAGCTCAACCTTCTCCATGTACTCATCTTTTGTGTAGATCCGGTGCATTTTACGCAAAACGCGGCTCGAGCCGGCTTGAAGGGGGAAGTGGACATGTTCACAAAGACTCGGCAAATCTCGGATTGCTTCCATCAGCTCGCGTTTGATGTCGACCGGGTGGCTTGTTAAAAAGCGGATTCGGTCGAGTCCCTCAATTTTGTCGAGTCGATAGAGAAGATCGTGGAAAAGGGTTTGCCAACCAGGCTGGTCCTTGCCAAAACTATTCACATTTTGGCCAAGCAGAGTGAACTCTTGAAAGCCCTCATCGACGAGCTTTTGACACTCCTCGACAATGCTATCGGGGTGGCGTGAAACTTCTGGGCCACGCGTGTAGGGGACGACGCAATAGGTGCAGTATTTATCGCAGCCGCGGATGATCGAGATATATGCCTTGCGCTTGTCCATCCTCTTAGCAGCCTCGTAGTCGAGCTCTTGATGAAATTCTTCGTCGGTACGCACTGCTTGCATATCGCTGTGGACAACTTCGTCAAGGACACCATCGAGATCGTGAATATTGTTCGTTCCCAAGACAAAATCAACATGAGGGAGTTTTTGGAAAAGGCTCTCCTTCTTCGAATTAGCCATACAACCCGTCACGCCAATGATGCGCTGCCGCTTCTTTTGCCGCCCCAGCTGGCCAAGTTTTCCCATCACTTTTCGCTCTGCAAGGTCGCGAATCGAGCACGTGTTGAATATCAACAAATCAGCTTGGGTTTCATCTTCGGTTTGTGTTAACCCGCGCTTGGCAAGGATACCTGCCATCACTTCAGTATCGAGCTCGTTCATCTGGCACCCGTAGGTGCGCATATAAAATGTCTTTGGATCTTTTTTCATAGGCCAGATATGCTACTTGAAATAGTAAAAAAGTTCAAGATTATGGCGGATCTTGATGTGGAGAGGAACCTCCTCAAAAATCTCAGCAATTTCCCAGTCACACTCAAACTTTTTGTTTTTTTAAAGTCATAAACAAAAAAAATGCTGAAACTAAAAAGGATAGAGGGAAAAAGCAAGATAGCCCGTGCTCGATCTCCTTGGTAAAATCAATTAATTGCATGATCCCAACCGCACAAAAGGCCAAAGCCAAGAAAATACTCACTGCCATGCGAAAAAGATAAGACTCAAAGCATAGATCAATGATTTTTAGGCAGATTGGTAAAACTAATTTATAAGTACCAAAACAGACTCCAATTATGAATCCACAGGCTAAGATGAGTTGTAAAATAGCGGTCATAATGCTCGTCTTATGCTGAGTACACCAAATAATCGCCTCTGGCATCCATAGGTGCGCATATAAAATGTCTTTGGATCTTTTCTCATAGGTCAGATATACTACCCGAAACATTTCAATACATCAAGACTATGATCATCCTAAAATTTCTCCATGTTCTCTTTATCTTCATTTGGATGGGGGGACTGCTGATGCTCACCCGTATGCTCGGCTACCTCTCCAAGGAATCCGATGCGACCTTTCAGGCGATGAACCGCATCAATAAAAGAATTTATTTCTTTATCGACCTCCCCTCGATGATCTTGGCAGTCACCTTTGGATTGCTGCTCCTCTTCTTAAAGGACATGAACTGGAAAGCGCCGTGGCTCCACATGAAGTTGATGTTTGCCTTCCTGCTGATTGTTTGTGACATCACCTGTGGATGTTTAATCGCGAAGGGGAAACGGCGCTCTCGAGTATTTTATCAGATTTTGCACGGGCTAACCGGCCTCTTTTTGATCGGCGTGCTTGTTGCTATCTACATCTTGAAGCAACGCGTTTAACGCCTCTTCTTGTTCATAGCTGCATTTGGGTCTCAACTCCTTTGCTTTTTCTTGTAAAAATTGAGTCCATATCTGCTTTTCGGATGGGTCTTCCGGGAGGGGAATATCAGGTATAACCACCTCCGAAGAATAAAGTGTTATTGTGCTTATCCTTTCCAAATTAAGATTTTCTTCTCTTCGTAGGTGCCCTCAATTTTTTCAATCCTCAGGTCATAATTTTGATTAGGGAAAGAGCCCATTCCGGCTACTGCTGCCATGATCTTGCCGCCTTTTGATTTTTTAAAATTTTTGATGAGTATACAGAGATTTTGATTTGACTGCAGCTTATGAATCACGATCATTTCTTTTGCTTGGCAAAAAAAGACCATAATTTTATGATGTTCCACTTAAAACCGAAGGAACACGAGTTTATGGAACGGAAGAAAGAAACAACAACAACTCTGGTGCGCAAAGAAGATATCCAGCGTGGATGGTACCTCCTGGATGCATCTGGAAAGACTTTAGGGCGTTTCTGTAGTGAGATTGCAAAGATTCTCCGCGGGAAGCACAAGCCAGATTTTACTCCAAATCAGGATACAGGTGATGGTGTAATCGTCATCAATGCCGACAAAATTGTCGTCTCCGGTAATAAAGAGGCTCAAAAGATCTATCGCTACTATACAGGCCATATTGGCGGGCAGCGTGAGATTCCTTTTGCCGTCATGAAAGTGAAGAAGCCTGATTATATCATCATGCATGCCGTTAAGGGGATGATGCCAAAATCTCGCCTCGGTAAGCAGCAGGTTCGTAAGCTGCGCATTTTTGCCGGTGAGGAGCATCCTTTTGAAGCGCAAAAACCCATTAAAGTAGAAATCTAAAAGGTAATTCATGACAAAAATTGAAGAACATGTCGCAACAGGTCGTCGCAAGCGCTCCGTCTCTAGTGTGCGTCTTCGTCCCGGTAACGGAAAAATCAACGTCAACGGACTCGAATTTGACACCTACTTTCCTCTAGAGATTCAAAGAAATACAATCCTATCTCCACTTTCAATGCTCGACTCAGTGAATAACTATGACATCATTGTCCGCGTCAATGGTGGTGGAAAAGAAGGACAAGTGATTGCGACCCGTCTTGGGATCGCCCGCGCACTTGTTCTTAAAAACGAAGACCACAGACATAGCTTCAAGGTCGAAGGTTATCTTACTCGCGATCCTCGTAAGAAGGAACGTAAAAAATACGGACACAAGAAAGCCCGTAAGAGTTTCCAATTCTCCAAGCGTTAAGACTCCCCCTCCTCTTTTCCTTGGAGTACTCGCCCTTTTGGTGCCTAGCACCAAAGGGGCTTTCATTTACCTGGATTCTTATCTAGCCTTTGAAAATTTTTGTCTCATTCGAGTGATCGCTCAACTGCGGCAAAAAGATTTCAAAACCTACAACAGACTCAGTTTAATTTAGGGTTAGATCTTCGGGGATCATCGAGAGGGTGGCATACTTACCTCCAAGCTCACGTAGGAGCTCTTGCCACAATTTCTCAGGAGGTGTCTCAAAGATGTGCTTAGAAGATGCAGGGCAGATATACCATCCGCCGTCAAGAAACTCGCGTTCAAGCTGACCTGATTGCCAGCCAGCATAGCCAAAACAGAGACGAAGAGAGGGGCCATTTTCTTCAATAATTGCATCTTGAAGAAACTGGAGGTCTCCTCCTAAGTAAACGCCCTCGCAAATCTCGATGGTTTGCTCAGGTATTTTATTCGATGAGTGAACAAGCATCATTTGATTGGTTTGGACAGGGCCGCCAGATCGAATATCAACGCTGGGGTTGTTGAGCTGTTCCAAGTTAAGGATCTCCTCGGGCAACTCGAGCTCTAGATTCTTGTTGATGACAATTCCAAAGGAACCGTTTGGGCTGTGCTCGCATAGCAACAGCACGCTGCGAAAAAAGATCCCAGACTCGACGTCAGGGGTGGCAATTAAGAATGTTCCTTTCTCAAGATGCGAATAGGGAATAATATCCATGGTCCTCTCTTATTGACAGCTGCAATCCTGACAGTACTCTCCTTGAAGCATTTCTGTATAGAGTTTTAGAGAGTCTTGTAAGCATTCGACTTGGCTCATGAGAGCGCGGAATTCTTTTGCAAAACATACATTGTCAATGGGGATTTCTCGACATTCCATTGTCTGTAACATCTGTCCGACTCGATTGATAGAGACCGAAATTTCACACACTTCGCGGTCAAAGTAGTGATAAAAATCGTTAGGGGTACAGAGTCGTTTCATCCGGTTCATTTTGGCTGTGCGACTACGCTGCCACCCTTTATCGTACTGGAAAAGGAAGCCGTAGTTGTTGATGTCATTTAGCAGGGTATCAACTTTGCACATCATACCGGAGATCTGGAGGTAGAACGCATCGCTATTAATTAAACGACCTAATGTTCCCTCACCATTTGAAATCTGATCGGTTAGAGAATGGATGTTGTCTAGGCTACGTCCCATTCTTTCGACGAGTTTCTCTTCTTTTGCATCGGACATGAAGAGCGTAATCTCATCTGCTGTGGCTGAGAAGGATTTAAGGGCGACATTGAAGTCTTGAGCATTCTCAGTTAGGAAGGTGTTAAATCCATCCATGGTATCACCAAATCGATCGGCTACCTGCCCAATTTGGTTGAGGGTTTCCTCGAGCTTGTCGGTTGATCTTGCAAAGAGGACCTCATAGGTAACTTCTTGAGGAGGAGGGGCGCCAGGAGGAGCTGCTTTGGGGATAATCGCAATCGATTTTTCTCCAAGTAGGCCAGATGTTGAGAAAATAATTTCATCGTAGGTGAAGACGTGGACGCTAGAGTCGACCTTCAGGGTGAGCTCGTAGATGTAGAGGTTCCCAAACTCATCAGATGGGCTTTGACGTGGATCTTCCACCTCTATGATCTTTGACACCTCACCGACAGGTTTTCCGGCAAAGGTGACGCGTGTTCCGACCTCAATTTTTTCGATGTTCGAAAAGCGCGCGGTTAGTTTGAGGTCTCCGTCGCCAACAGAGGGCTTGAGAAATAAGATCAGCCACGTGGTAATGGCGATTCCTGCAATAATAAATATTCCCAGCCAGAATGCTTTGAACTTGTCACCCATTCAATAAATCCCCATCTGGTATCGCATTTTTCAAAAACGTTTTTACAATCGGATCGTCGATCTTAATAAATTCCTCTTTAGTTGCGATATAGACAATTTTGCCCTCATGATTCAAGGCAATCCTGTCCGCAACGTGGAAGGCGGAGCAAATATCATGTGTCACAACAATGCTCGTAGCATTGAGCTCTTTTTGTGTCTTAACGATCAACTCATTGATCTGCATCGCTGTAATAGGATCGAGTCCGGTTGTTGGCTCATCATACAATAAAATTTTTGGGCGGTAAACAATTAACCGGGCAAGAGCGGCTCGTTTGCGCATTCCACCCGACAAGTCTCCTGGAAGTGCTTCTTGTTTACCCTCAAGCCCCACCATCTTCAATGCTTCGGCAACAAGCTCTTCTTTCTCTTTGTCTGTATGGTGGTTATGCTGCGTTAAATAAAAAGCAGTGTTTTCACCAACTGTTAAAGAGTCAAAAAGTGCTGAGGCTTGAAAGAGCATTCCCATCTCACGGATAGCTTGGTAAAGGGCGCTCTCTTTCAGCTTTGAGATACAGACCCCTTTGACAAGAATCTCACCTTTATCAGGTTTTTCAAGCCCTAAAATTTGGCGAAGTAACACACTTTTTCCACAACCTGAGCGCCCTAAAATAACGAGGGTCTCACCCTCTTTTACCTCGAGATTTAATCCTTTTAAGACGGGGGTGCCGTTATAGCTTTTCCAAAGGTCTTTCACTTCGATCAAAACCCATACCTCTCTACTAAAGTGATATGGACAACATTGAGAGCAACGGTCAGAACAAAATTAACGATAAGAATATAGGAATAGCAGATGACGACGCTTGTTGTTGTGGAACGCCCAACGCCTGCCGCCCCACCACGTGTCGTGATCCCTTTATAACATGCAATCGTGCTGATAATAAACCCGAAGCAGATCGCCTTTATCAGCCCTGTCCAGATGTCAAAATAGGTGATATGAACGGGCATGGGATCAAAGTAACCCTGGGAGGTCATTCCAAATAGATAGACAGAGATTAAATACCCTCCAAAAACTCCCATCACTGCGCTGAACATCGTTAAAACAGGAAGCATGGCCATGCTGCTAATAATGCGTGGGGCGACAAGGAAGCGTAGGGGATTGACAGCCATCGATTTAAGGGCATCGATTTGTTCGGTCACCTGCATCGTTCCCAATACAGCTGTCATCGAGGAGCCAACACGCCCGGTAATCATAAAGGCTGTGAGCACAGGGCCGATTTCTGTCAGCATCCCTTTTCCAACAAGAAGCCCTGTTGCACTTGCCAGCCCCTTGTCGGCAAGTTGATAGAAGGATTGAGCTGCCAAGACAAGACCTGTTGAAAATCCTGTGATTGCAACAACAGGAAGGGATAGAAGTCCGATGTTATACAACTGGTCGAGGATGAGAGGCCACGAAGGGGGACGTTTTAAGGTCGCCCAAAAAGTGCTGGCGAGCATAAAAGCCCACATCCCAACACCAACAAAGGAAGTATAGAGTTTTTCCAGGTAGAAGTTCATTATCGCGATCTTAGCGAATTAGACCTTATTGGGGAAGGGGTGAGGGGGGATGGTCAAGTGTTTAGGAACCTTTTTTAAAAGCTCTTCAACATGCTTCTTGATCTGATCAACTTGGGCAAGAAAGCCTTGTACAATTATTTCCAGCTGGGCAGCCTGAATTTCGGCCGCAATGCGGCGATGCAAATAGATTAGATCTTCATCGGGCCTAACTGAGAGCGTCTCTTCGCACTTGCTGTTTAGTGTAAGACACATTTCATAGATTTCAGAACGTCTGTCGATTGAAAAATCAATCACGGGGGTGGAAACCAGAATTTTGTTAGGGACGAGCTTTTCATCGAGTTCGAACAAAAGGGGAATGTCGCCCTCTTTCATGATAATGAGACAGGCTCCCTTATCATCTGGTGCAAGTGTCGGAAAGTGGAGGACTTTGGCAAGCTCAAGTAAAAACGTTTCAAACATCATTGATACCAAGTACAAATTCGGCGGCTTCCCACTTTAAAGGAGCAGAATGCAGTAACTCTTCTGCAATGGGTGCTTCTAGAAGCCTGCCACCTTTAGAAGGGACTTGCTCAGCAAGCTTGCTTGAAGGTAGACCCTTAGGTGCTGACCCTTTTTCAGGCTCTCTTGGGGGTTGAACACCTCCGGTACTCATAGTTGCCCACCTTCTTGAAATTTCAGTGTGGCGAGCATAATATCTCGCTCTAAAGTGTGATCGCGACAAATCCGCACTATGAGCTTTTCCAGAGTCTCCCCTTGTTCAAAAGTATAGCGTACTGTGTGTGTGATGTTATTTCGGGAAAATTCGACCTCTAATTGGGTCTCATTGACCTTTAGTGTTTTGACCTCGATATCTTCTTGGGCACAAGGAATGCCGGATAGAGAAATAGTACCACCTTCATTTTTAATACATGTTGCTGCATGTGGAACAAGTCGGTGATCATTTTGGACTCTTGTCGGAGAGTAGGAGAGCTCTCCATTAATAAAGTAGATTTCTCCCTTTCGAGCTTTTTTTGGGGGGGTGCTTATTGAGAAGATGGTATCTGCAAATGCCCGTTTTATTTTTGGTACGTATGCAGACTGTATCCATGTTGGAATGTCTAGACTCTTTGGATTTTTTAACCACCTTCCTAAATCCTTAGGATCTATATTTTCTGGGATGGTGATCTCCATCCGTCGTACTTCTTTTGTCATAGGGTCGGATATCAAGATTGCGATCGTATTGCCTAATAGTTCATGCCTAAATTGAAGGGCAAAAGGAGCCTCAATGAAAGAATGGAAATCGGAGCGCTCTTCCTCAAATGGTTGCATATTGTTGATTATTGTAACAAAGAGAATTTCCTGAGTAAGAGCGTCGATAAGAGTATCCTTAACAAGCCCGTATCCCAATACACTTTTACGTAATTCAGATAATCTAAGTGTCGAATGAGATGGGGATAAAGGGCGTGGCGTCATATTTTGAAGGCGCAAAGCCTCATTTAAAAAAGTCTCCCATTTTTTCTGAACCTCTAACGGGTTTTTCTGCTCACGGAAAAATGTTTTAATGGCATCCTCAGATTTTTTATCGATGCGCCCATTTAGAAGCTGTTGTGCCTGGTCAAAATTGTCGGTGATTTGTTTCTCTAAATCTTTTTCTTTTTTAGGTTTGAAGAAGGCAACCACCCAGCCAAAAAACACATAGTGAACAAGTCCATCCCAAAGGCTTTGCGCGGAATCCCCTGAAGGAACCTGTTTATCACCAAAAGGATTTGAAGATAAGGGCTCCTTTGAAGCCGGTCTTTCATCAGGACCTCTTACTGGCGGGATATTCATCAGCTCTCTCTTCTTTTAGACGCGAGAGGAATAAACTCCTCCCAACTGTCCAATTTTTTGTTCCATTGGGTTGCGACATGCAGTAAGCGATGTAGCCACTCCCAATTCTCCTGTGGGGAGGTTGTGGGTGTGGTATTCACATTTAGCTGGAGTGTGGTTTCGGATTCATCAAAAGCAAGAGTACAGCCACCTGTATTGACTCCCAAATAATTTCCCGTTGCCAATTCTTTGAGTCTAGATTCGCGCATCGGTTGCAGAATCAATCCAAGCGGAATCATCATATTCAGACTCCCATCCATGACCCCTTTTGAGATGTGGATGTGTAGCTGATCGACGACAAGCTCAACTGCGCCCGCCTCCACATCCTCTTCAGGGGGAGCCGCTTTCAGATTCTCGCTGAAGTAGCGAAGCGTCTCCCAAAAGCTGTACTGTACCATGTGTCCACTCCACATTTCTCCCTTTCTGGGAAACCCTGTATCCATTATCATAGTTCTCTTGGGTGTTAGTCAATTCTTTTTTTTAAAGGTTTCCTATGGACGAGAAGATTTATCAGACGATGCGCCGCAAAACGCGCGAGGTACTTATTGGCACTGTGGGAGTTGGAGGGGATAATCCCATCCGGATCCAGTCAATGACGACCTCCGATACGCGCGACGTGGCTGCCACCATCGATCAGATCATCCGCCTTGCTGATGCGGGGTGTGAGATTGCTCGAATGACCGTTCAGGGGAAAAAAGAGGCCGAAGCGTGCGAAGCGATCAAATCGGGGCTCATCCAAAAGGGATACACAATCCCACTTGTCGCCGATATCCACTTTTACCCTCCTGCAGCACTTCTTGTGGCTGAATTTGCCGATAAGATACGGATCAATCCAGGCAATTTTGTAGATAAACGGGCTTCGTTCAAGATAATCGAATATGACGATCCCACTTATGCAGCTGAAATTAAAAAGATTGAAGAGAAATTTAGTCCACTTGTCGAGAAGTGTAAGCGCTTGAAGCGAGCGATTCGAATTGGAACCAACCACGGCTCTTTATCTGACCGCATCATGAACCGCTACGGTGACACGGCTGCTGGGATGGTCGAATCAGCGCTCGAATTTACACGTGTTTGCCGCGACCATGATTTCCACGATCTGATTTTTTCGATGAAGGCGAGCAACACACTTGTGATGATTGAAGCATACCGCCTTTTGGTTGAAAAATTTAATCACCTTGGATGGGACTATCCGCTCCATTTGGGTGTTACAGAAGCGGGTGAAGGAGAAGATGGACGTGTGAAATCGGCTATTGGAATCGGCTCGCTTCTTCTCGATGGGATTGGCGATACGATTCGTGTCTCCCTTACTGAGGATCCGTGGAATGAGATCGATCCGTGCAAAAGAATCGCTAAAATCCAGCCAAGTCCGGCTCCACTGCCGCGGCGGCGATCTCTAAGACGTGAGGGATTGGTTTTTACGACTATTTCCCAAGAGGAGATCGAAGCTCCCGATTTTTTCAAAAAGCTTGGGCGTGTCGATGGCGTGCTTGTCGATTTTGAACATCCTAAACTAGAAAAGCTTATAAAAGCTGGAATCGAAGTGATTCGCAATCCCTATATCGTGACTGAAAACAATTGGGAGCAGATTCTCACCGATCGTCCGGAAAGGATTTTCTTTGCCCCAACAAATAATTATGTCCAAAACGGACGCCGTTTTTTTGAGTGGCTCTACACGCACAACATTGAAACGCCTGTCATCTTGCAATTTGCCTATTCGTGTGACGAGGAAGATTTGGTGATTCAAGCTTCTGCTGACTGTGGCTCGCTTCTTTGCGATGGGGCTGGAGAGGGTGTTTGCCTTGAAGGACCCACTTCGTTGAGCTTTGCTATTTTACAGGGGGCGCGAATTCGCCAGTCGAAGACCGAATTTATTTCGTGTCCCGGGTGCGGACGGACTCTTTTTGAGCTGCAAGAGGTTTCGGCACGAATTCGTGCCCGTACAGAGCACTTGGCAGGTGTGCGGATTGCGATTATGGGGTGCATCGTCAATGGACCAGGAGAGATGGCTGACGCTGATTTTGGGTATGTTGGGTCGCGCCCTGGAAAAATCGATCTTTATGTTGGAAAAGAGTGTGTCGAGCGCAATATTGAAATGGATGAAGCTGACAATCGCCTAATCGAACTGATTAAAAATCATGGACGGTGGATAGATGCTCCAGTTTAGTAATGTTTCCAAAGCCTATGGAGGAGAGAGTGTTTTAGAGGGTTTGAGCTTTAAGCTCAATAAAGGCGATCGGTGTGGCCTTGTTGGACGCAACGGTTCGGGAAAGACGACGATCTTGCGCCTCATAACCGGCGAGGAGACGCGCGATGGGGGATCGGTCGACAAACCCAAAGACTACTCGATCGGCTATCTAACACAACACCTGAAATTTACAGAGCCAACCGTCATAGAAGATGCCGCTCTTGGTTTGCCTCCTGAGCAGATTTATAAAGTTGAAAAAATCTTGTTTGGCCTTGGATTCAAAGAAGAGGATCTCTACAAAGACCCCCACCTTTTTTCCGGCGGCTACCAACTCCGCATTCACCTCGCCAAGGTCCTTGTCAAGGAGCCCGACTGCTTGCTTCTCGACGAACCGACAAACTACCTCGACATCATCTCGATTCGGTGGCTCACCAAATTTTTGCAGAACTGGCCACGTGAATGTATCCTCATCTCGCACGATAGAGATTTTATGGATCACGTGACAACCCACACGCTCGGGGTCCATCGAAAGAGTGTAAAGAAGCTCCAGGGGGGGACGAGGAAATTTTACGAGCAACTTCTTGAGGAAGAGCGCGTTCACGAGCAGACTCGCCTTAATCTCGAAAAAAAACGTGGGCATGTCGAGTCCTTTATTACCCGATTTGGAGGAAAAGCGAGCAAAGCGACGCAAGCCCAGTCGCGTAAAAAACAATTAGAGCGGATGCCTGCCCTTGAGGAGCTTGCAAAACTCCACCACCTCGATTTCAACTTTCCCTATGCTCCCTTTCCTGGAAAAAGGCTCTTAGAAGCAACAGATATCGCTTTTTCCTACGACAAAAAAGAGAGCTTGATTTCCGATCTTAACCTCACAATTGATAAAGGGGAACGGATTGCGATTATCGGGAAAAATGGGCGCGGAAAATCGACAATACTCCGTTTGCTTGCCCAGGACCTTCAACCGAACAAGGGGAACCTCAAACTCTCTCCCAACGTTAAGGTCGGCTTCTTCGGTCAATCCAATATCGAGCGCCTCCACCCCAAAATGACTGTAGAAGAAGAGATTACACTCGCAGCGCCCCATTTAAGCGTCGCCCAGGTGCGCAACATCTGCGGTATCATGCTCTTTTCGGGCGATCTTGCCAAAAAAACAATCGGTGTCCTCTCTGGTGGGGAGCGGAGCCGCGTTCTGCTCGGGAAAATTCTCGCTTCCCCCTGCAATTTACTCCTTCTCGATGAGCCCACCAACCACCTCGACATGGAATCGATCGAAGCCCTCATGGCTGCGATGGAACTCTTCGAGGGAGCAATCATTCTTGTAAGTCATAGTGAAATGATTTTAAGGGATTTGCCGCAAAAACTTGTCGTCTGCCATGAGAGGAATCAACACATTTTCGATGGTGACTATGATCTCTTTCTCGAAAGAGAGGGGTGGGAGCAAGAAACAGCTAAGAAACCAAAACTCAAACAAAATCAAAGAGATGAGCAGAAGAGGTTGAAAAGAGAGATCGCTTCTATCGAAAAAGAGATCATGTCACTTGAATCAGCTGTTGAAAAGCAAACCCACGAACTGGTCATAGCCTCCGAGAAGGGAAATATCCCTCTTTCTACCAAATTGTCTAAGCAAATTTCCACTAATAAAGAAAAGATTGATAATTTGTTTAGTAAATTAGATGGTCTTTCTATAAAATAAAGTAAGAGGTTTAACTATGAAAAAACTCTTTCTTATTTTATTACTAACTTTTTGTGTTGAGAGCTCTCTAGAGGCTCAATGGTGCGGGCGTCCTTGTCTGCGCGATCGCTACTACCAGACTGGCTGGGTCGACGACAATAGCTGGTTCTATGGGTACACCGATATTAATGACTACCCTTACGCGCTTCCGGTCAATCGTTACTTCAATCCGCGTCCTTGCCGAAGTTCCCAGTTTAATGGGAACTATACAATCCGCTTTGTAGAGCAGCCTCAAGCGTACCCAGCATGTCCAAACTGCAACGGCTATCATGGATAGTCGAAATTTAATATGACTTATACCACTTGAAGATCATCTTGCCGCCATTAGGAGTCATTCCATTCAGTGAGCCTCCATAGTCAGCTTCAAGGTAGAAGTCTCGATACAGTCGTGTCTGGATGAGAACAGAATCGAAATCGCCCGAGATACTCTTATTCACCCCGACAAATGTCCCTTGGGAGATGTATTTTCCAACCTGGAAGGTGAGGTCGGTTGAGTCAATATCGCAATTAGTGATGTCAAAAACATCAATCCCAAGCCCCTCTTTGATATTACTCCACACACTTGGTGTTGTGTAACTTCCTGAGAGTTGGACAAGAGCGTTGGCGAGTCTGCACGCTTGCAGGGGTGTGAGCTCATTCACATCTTGGTTGAATAGGATCCAGGATAAGATTTGGTTGGTGCTCATAGTAGGATTTGATGTGAAGGCGACGTTGGCTGAGTCGAGGCTACCGTTGACATTGATCGAGGCTGTGATGGTCCCTACTTCAAGATCACCTTTGAGGTCAACGACGATGTCCTTGGGTTCGAGCCCGGCAATTTGAATTTTTCCGGTAACGAGATCAAAAGTGCGTCCGACGAGGGTGAAACGCCCTTGAACAAGTTTGAGTTTTCCGTAGAATTGGAGATCGTCTTGCTCTCCGTACATATGGAGGTTACCGCGCCACTCTGAGATAAGCCCTCGCCCGTCGATGGTGAGGTTTTTGGGGATCTCAATTTGCACATCCCAGGTGATGGGAATATCTTTTTTGGGCTCTTCGATTTCAGGCTTGGGGGAGTTGATGTAGGTGACATCAAGTGTGGGAACTTGTGGAGGCATTTTTTCCGGAATTGAGAGGTGTGCCTCTACAATCGTAGCATTCCCCTTAATCGCCATCTCATGGATGTTCCCTGAGAAGGAGAGCTTAGAATCGACAGTTGCGGTGAAGGGGTCGACAGCAAGCAATGTCAAGTGTTTGGTATCGACAGCTAATTCAAAAGGGAAGCCTTGATCGGGGTTCCATTTAATCTCTCCTGTTCCGATAAGTTCGCCGCGGTCAAGACCGTGCGCGCTAAGCGAGCGGATCTTCAGGGCAGACCCCTCTCCTTCTGCTTTAATGTGGATGTCCTGAAAGATGGCGCCTGTTACAAGGCTTTCAATGCGTCCATTAGTTAAGGCCAAGGAGCCATCGATCAGTGGTTGGTCCCATGTTCCAGTTAGTGCAAGATCGACATCGACCTCTCCACTTGCAATGAGGGAGGCATTTTCAAGAAAGGCAAGCAAGGGGTCAATCGATCCACGCCCTTTAAGATTGATGGTAAAGGGGGATTTGCGGTTGATGGTGAAATCTTGGAGGGGAATCTCGGCTGCAAGGGTGAGCGGAGTGGTGCTTAGGCCGAGAACTTCTCCTTTAAGGCGCACATGCTCCTTGGTCGCGCTTCCGCGTACTTCCATCTGGGCAGGAGGCAGGACTTCATACGCAGGGTCTTCGAGGAAAAAATCTTCAACGGCAAGCGCAAAATCGAGTTGCTCCTCATCAAAATAATAGACCAAATCGCCCCGCAGCATATTGCTGCCATAGTGCAAGGTAAGATCGGAAAGGTTTGCATGCTCTTTTGTCCAGTTGATTTTTCCATCACCGCTCAATGGGCCCTCTGCATGGAGAGTTTGTGTGTCTATGTTATAGGTGAGAGTGTGGGCATCGTAGGAGATGGTGAGAAGCGAATCTGTAAAGGTAATCTCACTGTTTATCCTTCCATGAGTTTTACCAGAAAAGGCTTCTGTTTTCCAGTCGTAGACTCCGGAGACCCAGATATCTTGAAAATGTAAGATGCTATTAACGGTTTGTGTGTTGCGCTCACCCTCTAGGTTCAGGCGAAAGGGCATCTCATCGTATACAATGTTAAGCTGCAGGGAGAAATCGCGAGAAAATTCAGCTCTGCCTGATAGGGATATTGGGTTGAGTTGATTAAATGTAAGCGAGTCGATTTTCAGCGAGTGAATCGTGAGGGGGAAATCAGGCCACTTGAGCTCTGAATCAGATTCTGTAATTTGGAGATCAGCGTGGTGTATGTATGCTCTGATCAGAGAGAGTTTACCGAAAAGTAGGGTTGTGGGAGAGAGGTAGAGATCCACATCATCAGCTGTAAATTGGGTGGTCTGCACGTCGTATAGGCGGATCCAAAAGGGGAGAAAACCCTCGATTTTTCCAATCGTGACGCTTCCATCTGTTTTCTGCTCAATCCATTGCCGCATTTTATTTTTGCCCATGGGGGTTTGCAGCAGGCCTACTACAACAGCGAGGACTAAAATGCAGAACAGCAGAATTAGTAGGATGAACTTTTTCATAAGAAAACTAGGTTAATCATTTTCTTTGAGGCCTCTGTCTGTAATTTCTTCTAAAGCAAATCCCTCCCAGAAAGATCCCTGTTTAGGATACGTATCTAAGTCGATTTGATTTTGAAGTCCAATCAAAGCGTGCAAGATACGACTATTATTATCGCGAAAGTAATTTTTTGGGGATTTGATTTGCCGTATACTTTCGTACCATGTGGTCAGAGATCCCATCAGATTTTCCAAGTTCACACGCGTTGAAAACTTGACCATGATAGTGAACAAGCACCTTGTATTTTCTATTTAGATTTTACAAGGTATTTTCCAATTATTCAACTTATTTGTGCATTCAGAAGGTTTGTCCTAAACTTGCATAGATTTGAAAGGTTTTGTCAATCCCTTTACGCTTATTCAAAGGAAAACCGATGTCAACACGGAAAGGGCCGAGCGGCGTTAAATACCGAAATCCAACACCTGCTGAATTAAGTAGCTTCTTATTTAGTTGGGGCAGAGAGGCTTCATAGACGTTTCCAATATCGTAGAAGGTGGCAAAGTAGAGTTTATCGTAAATACGGACCCTGGGTTCGATAGATCCGATCATCAAAGAGCGCCCTCCAATTGGCTTACGACCATCGAGTGGGGAGACTGATAGGTATTTATAGCCACGTAATCCTGTTGAGGAGCCTGCGTAGAACCGTTTAGGAGCGGGGATTTCGATACGGGATTGCCCAGTGATTGAGCCGAGTTGGCCAGATGCAGCGATTAGAACGGTGCCTGATCGAAGAAGCGGCTGATAGGTGGCAGCGAAAAGCTCTTGTCTCAAGAATGAGATATGCGAGTTGAACGCTGCCTGGTAGGGGGTGAAGAAATAGGCGATTGTCGTTCCACAGGTTGGATTGAGAAGGTTGTTCGAGGTATCCCAGCGGACTTGAACAGGGAGGCTAAAGAGATTGTAGTTGGCATTGTTGTCTGATTTGGTACTAAGCAACCGTTCGTAGCGCCCTCCATAACTGTAGGAAAAACAGCTACTCACTCGCTTATTAATGCGGAGCAAAAGGCTAAGCTCTCGTTCGGTAAAGCCGGGAGTGTCCTCTCTGCGCACTTCAGTGGAATAGAGGAGGTCTTGGTTTCTTCCAAAAAAGTCGGGCATTGCATAAAACAAGGTCGCCCGTTTGATAATTTCAGAATATTCCCCATCAAAGTTGAGCGAATCGCCCCATCCTGTAAAGTTGTCATGACTCCATTGCGCCATTACCCCAGCTGATTCATCGGTGCTATAGCTTACCCCTGCTCCAACATGGCGGTATTTTTTTTCCTCTACGCGAATTGACATAGGGAGATAGAAATCTTCATTTACTGTGCCAGCTGGGCGAATGGTGACGATCGAAAAGAGTCCCGATTCTTGTAAAAATAAGTCGGTGCATGCAACCTTGCTTGGGCTATATAATTCCCCCATCGACCACGCGATGCGCCTTTTCACAAAGCCGCGACGCGTCTTACATAATCCCTCAATCTCATAGGGGCCGAAGTAGGCGATAGGACCTCGGCACACGATATAGGTGACGTAGATGGCTTTACACTCTTGATCAACCACAAGATGTCGATCGATAATTTCGGGTAGCGGGTATCCCAGACACCCAATTTGCTCTAAAATTTCGTCTTGGGTTGTAAGAACGACATCCGATCTAGCAGGGCGACCCACTCTGAGTGTGAACGCCGATTCATTTAAACAAAGATGCCCACCTTCCTCATCCATAACATCTAGAGAACCAAATACATACGCATCACCTGGTTCAAATAAAACCCGGACGGTGGTGTTTGGGAAGGTCCCTAGGTAGCTAATCTCGATCTCCCCATCGTAGTAGCCATAGGCGTGTAAGACCTGTAAAAGAGTTTTTTTATCAGACTCTGCGCGTTTTTTTAGCGTGAAAAAAGTGGGAGGGGGGCGGTCCATCTCCGACTCCAACTGGGAGATCGCAGAGGCAGTAGTAAAAACTTCACTTGGCAAATTACCTTCAAAAGAAACTTGATAGGTAAAAGCTTGCGTACAAACAAAGAGTAAAAGAGGTAAAAAGTGTCGCATGACAAAATACCATACTCGTTAAAGACTTTTTCCGCTAACCTATATGGGAGTGAGGTTATTATGAGTTTTTTGAGTCGAGAAAAAGTTTCGCATTCCATTCAAGCGCTGCTTCTGTTTGCAGACATCTCTAAGCAAAGCGATGTTGTTAGGGCTCCATGCGTAGAGCTGATGGAAAAGCTAGAATCAGAAACGATCACTCCGAGTAAGGGGGCTTTTGAGCTCAATACATTGATCGAAAAAATGAACCATTCTTTAGGTGCGCCCTACCCATTAATGCAAACAGATAGTGCAGAGAATTTTGTGAAGGGAGAAGTTGTCGCATTTGAGCGGTATCTTAACCAGGGACTCAAGGTCAACCAACTCACCATTCAAGATGAAGCGCCTCTTTTCGACGAATCTCTCACCCTTTGGGAGCAAATTGGTACAAAACTTTCTGCAGAGGAAGCGACTTCTAAGCTTAAGTCACTGATCGAAAAACTCAATCAACTATTGCCCGATGACGAGTACTACCCTTAAAAGTGAAGAAATCATCCGCGCCACGTCCCAAGTTATTCCCGGTGGGGTCAATTCTCCTGTACGCGCTCAAATTCCCTTTATCGTCGAGTCGGGCTGCGGAGAGACAATCGTCGATGTCGACGGTAAAACCTATCTCGATTTTTGTTGCTCTTGGGGGGCGCTCATCCATGGGCACGCCCACCCTCAAGTTGTTAAAGCTGTCCAAAAGCGAGTTGCCATGGGCAGCTCCTTTGGGATTACGACGGCCGTTGAGGCAGAACTTGCCCACCAAATTGTGGAGCACGTTCCATCTGTTAAAAAAGTAAGGTTTGTCTCTTCGGGAACAGAAGCGACAATGAGCGCCGTGCGTCTTGCGCGTGGATTCACAAAGCGAGATTTACTCATCAAATTTGCCGGCCATTACCATGGCCACGCCGATTCCTTTTTGGTACAAGCCGGATCAGGTGTGACAAACCTCTCCTCGTCGGCTGGTGTCCCAGACGATTTTGTGAAACATACCCTCTGCTTACCCTTCAACGATTTTGAGGCGATTGAGCGCGCCTTTAAAGAGCACGGCCCACGGATTGCTGCCGTGATTGTCGAACCGATCGCTGCAAACATGGGGCTTGTCTTTCCTAAGGATGGATTTTTAGAGCTCTTGCGCGAAAAGACACGCTTAAGCGGAGCCTTGCTGATCTTTGACGAGGTGATTACAGGATTTCGCGTTGCCCTCGGGGGTGCGCAAGAACTTTATGGAATTGAGCCGGACCTAAGTTGCTTTGGAAAAATTGTCGGTGGAGGATTTCCTGCTGCGGCATTTGGAGGAAGGTCTGACATCATGGATTACCTCGCCCCATCAGGGCCTGTCTACCAGGCTGGAACCCTTTCAGGAAATCCAGTTGCGATGGAAGCGGGCTTGCAGACGCTTAAGTTGTGTGCACAACCTGGATTTTACCAAAATCTAGAAAAGACAACTTCCCTTTTAACAGATCCAATACGCACCGCGATTGAAGGTAAGGAGATGTGTCTTCACCAAGCGGGTTCCTTGTTTACCCTTTTTTTTGGAAAAAAAGTCGTTGAAAATGCCGACGATGTAAAAGGGTGTGATTTCGAGGCGTTTACACGTTATTTGGACGCTCTTCTTGAGCGTGGAATTTACGTCTCTCCCTCTCAGTTTGAGGTGAATTTCGTCTCATCTGCCCACACAGCAAGAAGCATGGCATTAGCTTCACAAGCTGTAGGGGAATTTTTTCGTTAGAGTGTTAGGCTATCTGAAGATTTTAAAAGACATTCACGAATGCGATCTCTTTTATCATGGAAAAGATAGAATTGACCATAAAATTTCTCCTATTCGTTTTCGTCCTATCTCCCTTCCTGCAGAAGGAGTCTCGATAGCTACCATATCAGGTGCTATTTTCTTATAGTGGTTGATGGTTGTCACGAAAAATTTACGAGTGCACTATTTAATGTGGCTAGTAAGAAAAAGTTAGCTTAAGGCATGATGCGGGTCATGCACTGGATTCTCTCTTTACTCCTTTTATGTACTAGTGGTTTCGCTTCTTTAAGCGTCTCGCCAGAACTCCTCAATAAGAGCCTTGAAGACCATATCCACTACTCGGAAGAGGGAACCAACTACATCGGGCATATCTATGTCGGGGGGCACTCCACCCAAATCGGGCAGGGAACCTTTATCTATATCAAAAAAGCGCTCGACTATTACCGAGATGAGCTCAAACCTATTTTTATCATTCTTGAGCTTGATACGCCGGGAGGGCAAGTTTTTGCCGCTCAAAAGATTTCAGATGTCCTGAAAGAGATCGACACACAATACGACATTCCTGTTATTGCCGTGATCGATAATTGGGCCATTTCAGCAGGGGCGATGCTCGCCTATTCGTGCCGCTACATCGCTGCTGTAAAGGATGCAAGCATGGGAGCTGCGGCTCCTGTCACTCAATCTGGGGAGTCGACCTCTGAAAAAGTTAACTCTGCTATTCGGGCCGATTTTGCCAATAGGGCTGCGTATTTTGATCGGGATCCTCTAATCGCCAAGGCGATGGTCGACGCCGATTTAATTCTTGTTGTGCGAGATGATGAGATCGTTGAGCTGGCAAAGGACGATGAGATCAGATCGACCGACCAGGTGATTACCAGAAAAGATAAGCTTTTGACGTTGAGCTCTGAGGAGATGATGGAGCTTGGTGTCGCTGATATCCGTCTGATGCCAGAGAAGTTGGTTCCGATTACGGAAGCGGAGAAGAGTAAAGGGGAATGGCTTGGGTCTCAAGAGCTACTTTTCACTGAACCTTTTTTTAAGGAGATCCCGAATGCAGTTGTGAAAGCGTTCAAGATGGATTGGAAGACGCAGTTTTTTTCCTTTTTAGGCTCTCCTATCGTCGCTTCGGTTCTATTCCTTGGTTTGCTTTTAGGCTTCTATATGGAGATGAGTACGCCGGGATTTGGCCTGCCGGGAATTGTGGCGCTTATTTGTCTTGGCTTTATCATCCTTTCGAGTTTTGCGTTGGAGGCAGCCGGCTGGCTTGAATTTATCATCCTTGGGGTGGGGATAGCGCTGATTTTGATTGAGCTTTTTGTGATTCCAGGTTTCGGGGTAACGGGGATTTTTGGGATTATTTTGGCAGTTGGGGCCCTATTTGTTCTCCTCCTTCCGGGAATTGGGGAGGTCAGCTTTGATTTTGATACCCAGACTCTCAATGCTGCTGGAGAACATATTTTCGGAAGAATTGTCTGGTTATCGGGGACAATTGTTGTCGGTGTGATTATGATCGCTCTGCTTGCAAAATATGTGATGCCCCGTTTTGCCCTCTTTTCCCCACTCGTTTTGAGGGATGACCAAACGGGCTACGTTGCTGGGATGGCAAAAAATGAGCTTCCTGATGTTGGGGCAATCGGCACGGTGGTTTCACCTCTTAGAACGGCTGGTAAGGTTGAAATCGAGGGGGAGCAATACGATGCGGTCAGTAGCGGGAAATTTATCATGAAAGGTGAGAGAGTGCGCGTAATCGAAATCACAGGAAGCAAAGTCGTTGTCGAGGAAATTGAATGAACTGGTTCCCTTTTTTGATGCTCGGGATCGGCCTGCTTTTGATTTTTTTAGAGTTTTTTCTTCCTGGCGGGATCGTGGGAATAGCCGGCGGAGTGCTCGTGATTATCAGCATCTTTTTTTACGCCTCGGTGACCGATTCGGCTCTATATGTGATTTTGTATGCGATGGCAGCGCTTTTTGGTGTTGGTGTATTAATTTGCTTTGCCATTCGGCGCATTAAGGGTGGAAAGACCAAAGGCCTTTTTCTAAATACCGAGCAGTCGGGGTATGTCGCTTCTGAATTTGCAGAGGAATTAGTCGGTGAGGAGGGTGAGGCAATCTCTGATTTGAAACCCTCTGGGCATATCATGGTACACAAAAAACGGTATCAGGCAGTCTCCAAAGTGGGATATGTGATAAAAGGGACTAAAATTAAAGTTGTGGGTGGCGAGGGTGCCCACCTGATCGTAAAATTAAAGGAAGAGTAATGAACCTATCGTTCGAATTTTATATTTTGATCATCGTTCTGGCGATCGTCGCCATTGTTGTTCTCTCAATTGTTGGGAGATTTATCAGCCTCTGGTTTCAAGCTTTTGTTTCAGGAACGCCGATTTCACTTTTCAATATTATCGGGATGAGTCTGCGGAAAATCCCCCCCCGCGTTATTGTCAATGCGCGGATTAACTCCTACAAAGCGGGGTTGAAACAGATTGAGGTAGCCGATCTCGAAACGCATTTTTTAGCTGGTGGGCGTGTTCTAGAAGTTGTACGGGCAATGATCGCAGCTGATAAGGCGAATATCCCTCTCACTTGGAAACAGGCGACGGCGATCGATTTGGCGGGGCGCGATATTCTTGACGCGGTGCGCACATCGGTCAATCCAAAAGTGATCGATTGTCCTTCAGATGTTAAGGGACAAGGGGAATATATCGTTGGGGTTGCAAAAGATGGGGTGCAGCTACTTTGTAGAGCGCGTGTGACCGTACGGACCAATTTGGCGCAGCTTGTTGGAGGTGCGACCGAAGAGACGATTATCGCGCGGGTCGGAGAGGGGATGGTCAACTCGATCGGGCAGGCCGAAACCCACCTAGAGGTATTAGGAAATCCTCAGGCGATCTCTCAGCTTGTATTGGATAAAGGGCTCGATTCACAAACAGCGTTTGAGATTCTTTCGATCGATTTGGCCTACATTACTGTCGGAGAGAATATTGGTGCTCGTTTACGTGCAGACCGGGCCGAATCGGATAAGCGGATCGCCCAGGCGAAAGCGGAAGAGCGACGCGCAATGGCTGTTGCCATGGAGCGTGAAAACTTGGCGAAGGTCGAAGATATGCGCGCGCTATTTGTTGAGGCGGAAGCAAAGATTCCGATCGCCATTGCCGAAGCCCTTAGAGCGGGGAATTTAGGCTATATGGATTATCTGCGTTTGAAAAATGTGCAGGCTGATACAAAGATGCGCGAATCGATTGGCAATCCAGAAGAAGAGCAGACCTAATGGATTTTTCTGAGATCGTTGGATTTGTCATCGTTCTTTTTGTCTTTCTTGTGCCGCTCTTGCGTAAGCTCTTGATTGACAAAAAGAAGGTTCAACAAAACGATGAGGTAGTCCAGGAGGAGGTCTATATCGAAGAGGAGGTGCCTCCACCACCTCCTCGGGTTGAAATCCGCCCCCACACAACAGAGCGTCTTGTCAAACGCGATTATGAATTTGATACGGAGTTTCAGGAACGGGATTATCAGTCTGATATTTCAGAGCGCAAATTGGAAACCCATGTCGATCCTAAGTTTCGAGAGCGGATTGTAAGTGACGAATTTCTACTTGAAACGCAAAGAAAAAGGCGAAATGAAAATCCGCTGGTTGCCATCGTAAAAAAGCGTTCGGCTGCGCAAGCGATGGTGATCTTGTCTGAAGTTCTAAATCGATATGAGCATTGAAAAGAATCTTAAGGAGATCGCAAATCCAAACGTTCTGTTAGTGGCTGTCTCCAAGGGGCGTTCCCTCGAGGAGATTCAGGAAGCGTATGAGGGGGGATGTCGCGATTTTGGGGAGAATCGGATCCAAGAGGCGCTTGAGAAAATCGAAACAGCTCCAGATGATATCCGTTGGCACTTCATTGGAAAGCTCCAAAAGAACAAAGTTAAAAAAGCTATTGGGCATTTTGCATTGATCCACTCGATCGACACGATTGAGCTTGCAAGAATGGTTTCACGCGCAAGTGAGGAGAGAGGGGTGGTCACTAATGTTCTTTTAGAAGCCAACACTTCTGGTGAGGCGTCAAAAAGTGGGTATACGCCAAAGGAGTGGGAGAGGCTCTTTTCTGAAGTGTTAGCGTTGAAAGGAATTGCCGTGCGTGGCTTAATGACCATGGCTCCTTTGGCAGAAGATGAAACAGTGATTCGTCGCTGTTTTTCTAAATTAAAGGAGTTGCAGGGGAGTTTGCAAACACTTGCAGGTGATCTTGCAGATTTGTCGACTCTTTCGATGGGGATGAGCCGCGATTATCAGATCGCCATCCAGGAGGGTGCGACGCTTATTCGTATTGGGACCGCGATTTTCAATGAAGCTTGCTGATATTTATACAGATAGGGGCCGGAATGGGTGGATTCTCTGGAAAGAGGGACACTTTACCGTGCACATGCACATTCCTGATCACAGGCGAGAAAATCGCGAGACCTTAGCAAGAATCTATGTTGCATGTGTCGAGCAAGTGAAACACCAGGGAACCTGGGAGGAGGCGAGCCGCTTTGTCCGCTCCCTATGGATAGATGAGTGCTCTCCTGTAAAACCCAAAACTCTGCCTCGCATCGTAGGTGAGGATGGTTTTTTGCGGATGTATGCTCTAGGTGAGCCCCTCTCTGTCGATCTTTTTCATCGAATTTGGAAACGGTTAGGGGAGCCCATTCACGACAAAGTGATTAGCTTAAACCCAATCCGTGTCGAGTGGAATGCTGAGAGCTCTCAATTTTATGATGAGGATGCAACCCCGCCAGGTCTCTTGCCAAAACTCTTTATCATGAAGCGCTTGAAAAAAGATAAGGAGCAGCTCGCTCATGTCCGTCACGATCTAGAACATATTGCAAGTGTTGAGGATCCAGTAAAACGACGTTGGCTCACTTTGGCCGTTTTAAGCCACGGGGCTGCCTATCGAGAGATAGAGGGGAAAGTATTAAACATCCCGTGTTTTAAAAAATGCGGCAAGCTGATTTCCTATCGGTGTCACAAACATTTAATTGCTGAAGGGGTGCGTACTGTAAGTATGACTCCTGTAGATAAAGGAGCTCCCCCCATTTATCTTTGCCAGGGTACTGAGCTGTGGCCCTCTCAAGCCTCGATGTTCGGCTCCATTATGGCAAACTTTGCCACCCACGGCGCCGCAACGGCTGCTTATGCCCACTCATGGCGTCGAATTCACAAACACCTGCGCGACCTTAACAACGGTCACCCACCACTTGTTGCGGGACATAGCATGGGCGGCTCGCTTGCCGTTCAAATTGGACTCTACTCCCACGACCTTGTTGAACGCGTCTATGCTTTTAATCCCCCCGTTCCAAACGGGCGCGACTACGACTTTTACCATAGCATGGATAGAAGCCGCCAAGAGAAGATCATTGTCAGCGTTAATCTCGATGATTTTGCATTTTGGCACATCGGGGCCAAGGCGATTGGCAATGTCACCCTCTTTTTGGGCAAAAGACGGTGGCGGTATTATCCAGTTGGGTTTTGGGATTGTCTCTTTCTAATCCCAGCGTTTACCAAATTTATTCTCAATGTGCGCCACGCCTTTCCAGCTCATCAAAACATCGTTGCTCTTTCGGAGAATTGGATTGCAACTGTGCTCACACAAGAAGAGATTGAGCGAGAGAATAAGGATCGCGCCACAAGATTTGATTACTTGCACTTTTTTCCAAAACTCTACAACCCGATGAACACCCTCTTTAATTGTGTTCGGAAGCTGTTTGGGTGGCGGATGGAGGCGCAGTATCTACGCAATGAGATCGAGATTATTGCCCTTCACGAACGCGACCTTCTCGATACGTTGACCGATGAGAATCGAGCTGAGATTATGCGAGAGCTTCAGGAGCTCCACCGTCAAAAAGAGCTCCTCCGCAAGCGACTATTCCGTCGTTAAGCATTTAAGAAATCTACCAAGATGGTTCCATTTCCATGCGAGGATTTATCCAATAATGCCCCCAGACCCTGATTGCTACCTAAACTTGTTGTTATAGTGCTCTACCAAATCCAAATGGAGGATAGTATAGAGCGACACTCAAGCGAAAATGGAAAATACGGAAGAGATGACTTTTGCTGTTGTGGCTGCCGTCGTCTTCACAAAATCCCCTGGACATGCTGGCATGCCCTCTTTCGATTTCTAGCTCTTTTGTTTAAACAAGATTTTGAAAGTAAGATCTTTGCCGTACAACTCTTTTGAACTAGAGGATGTGCTTCAGGATGAAGGTATTAAATTTTTAGCTAAACGCGGCGTGTCTGGGAAAAAACGCCTACGTTCTAGACAAGGTTTAGGTAGCAATCAGGGTCCCAGGAGTTTCCTCAATAAGCGCTTCAACCATGATTGTTTTTTTTAAATTCAACCGTTCGCTTAAACCAACGTGTTTTCTTTTGTTTTGAATATCACTCACTAGTCCGCTCATACCGGACTGGTTATAAGTAGGATATAATATAAGTGAGTAATTTGTATCACCCACGTAAATCCCATCAAGGAGAGTTGGAAGCTCTTCTAATAGATACTGACAAAGTAATATTTTCTTTTCTTCTGAAACTGGTTTTTTACGTCGCTTTATATATTTATTTAAAATTGAAACGATATCATCTTTAAATATCGGATTTGTTTCAAATTCCACTTGCACTTCTTTTAGAGTGTTAGAAAAGTAATTGTTTTGAATGTCATTCCATCTTATTATATTAAATTTCCCACTCTTGCCGAGATTAGAAATGGTTTTCTCAAAAAAACCATAGTATTGATCGCCATCTCGAATTGCTCTTGAGAGGGCTCCTGGTTTTGTGGAATGACTAAATGCTAAATAATTATATTTAGCGATCTCATCAGCAATTAAAATTTGCACGGTAGTAGAAGAGTGTTTTTCAGCCCAATTTAGATATGAGGTTGCGATATCAAAGGACATTGGCTTAATGCCAACACTAATCCCAATAAATACTGGATTTTTTTTCTCAGATAACTCTTTTTCTGTAGAATTATATATATGTAAATTCATACTTTTCAAGTTTGACTCCGCTTCTGGACCATCCAATTATAAGCTAATTGGTTATTAAAATACCATACTGTATATTTGATTTTTTCTCTCTGTTTCTGTTTTACCTGCCCTGCCGGGCGCACAACTAGGAGATGAAAGTTCTCTATGAGCCCGACAAGGGGAACCATTAGCCAATGGCAAGGGTGTCTATCGCGAGGTAGAATCTGAAGGAACCCCGAGAAAAACCATATGAGGCGTGTAAGCTGGGTAAGGGAGCCTGATATCTCAAGCCCGATACTTGTACGGAAGCTGTATGGGAGCTTAAAGAACACTGGCGAAGGATCAAAAGAGAGATTTTGGAATGTAGATACAAACCATATCCAGTGCAGAGGATAGATATACCCAATTCTGAGAGGATAGGTAAATTACTTTAAATTAGCTGACTCGATTGATTATCAAGGGACTTTTTCAACAAGGTCGATGATGGCTAAGAGTGTCGTGCAGATTTAGAAGGTGGTTGTGCCATCTCTTCATCAGTAAAGGCGGCACCAGGAACTGGTTCATCTTCGCGGTTACGCTTCTGACCCACACCCACGTTGCTGTGAGCAGCAGCTTTCTCGCCAGCTTGCCTCGCTTGAAGCTCTCTAAGCAAATCGTTGAGCTCGTTATATTCAGGGTTTATCTTAAGACCAGCCTTTGCAGCCGCTTTGGCGTCGCAATATTCCTTAAGGCGATAGCATGCGTAAGCTTTTTGGCTGTAAAGCATAACACGTTTATTAGGATCATTAGGGTTAACAGCGATTCCTTCCTCTGCAGCCGCTTTGGCGTCGTGATATTCCTTAAGGCGATAGCATGCGTAAGCTTTTTGGATGTAAAGTTCTGTAAGTGTATTTGGATTGGTGGGGTTTGCAGCGATTCCTGCCTCTGTAGCTGCTTTGGCATCGCGATATTCCCTAATAGCATTGCATGCGTAGGCTTTTAGCTTGTAAAGTTCTGCAAGTGTATTTGGATTGGCGGAGTTAGCAGCGATTCCTATCTCTGTAGCTGCTTTGGCGTCGCGATATTCCTTAAGGTAATAGAATGCATAGGCTTTTTGCTTGTAAAGTTTTGCAAGTGTATTTGGATCGGTAGAGGGGGAGGCTGCGATTCCTGCTTCTGCGGCCGCTTTGGCATCGCGATATTTCTTAAGAGTATTGCATGCATGGGCTTTTCGGTCGTAAAGCATAGCAAGTATATTTTGATCGGAAGGGTTTGCAGCGATTCCCGCCTCTGCAGCCGCTTTGGCATCGCAATATTTCTTAAGAACATTGCATACCTGGGCTTTGTTGGCGTAAAATTTTGCAAACGTATTTGGATTGGTAGATTTTGCGTTGTAAAGCATAGCAAGTATATTTTGATCAGTAGGATTTGCATCGAATCCTGCATCTGCAGCCTCTATGGCTGACCAATATTCCTCTCTACTAATGCATGCGCAAGCTTTGTTGGCGTAAAGTTTTGCAATTATATTTGGATTGTTAGGGTTTGCATAGATGCCAGCCTCTGCAGCGTCTTTGGCATCGCGATATTCATTAAGTTGATTGCATGCGTAGGCTTTTTGGTTGTAAAGCATAGCAAGTATATTTCGATCGGCAGGGTTTGCATCGATGCCAGCCTCTGCAGCCGCTTTGGCTGACCGAGATTCTCCCCAAAAATCCTCTAGACTATTGCATGCGTAGGCTTTTTGGTTGTAAAGTATAGCAAGTATATTTGGATCGATAGGGTTTGCATCGATTCCTGCGTCTGCAGCCTCTATAGCTGACCAATATTCCTCTAGGCTAATGCATGTGCAAGCTTTTTGGCAGTGAAGCTCTTCAAGTGTACTTCGATCGGTAGGGTTTGCATTGATGCCAGCCTCTGCAGCATCTTTGGCGTCGCGATATTCATTAAGTTGATTGCATGCGTGGCTTTTTAGGTTGTAAAGCATAGCACGTTTATTAGGATCGGTTGGGTTTTCAGCGATTCCTGCGTCTGCAGCCTCCATGGCTGACCAAAATTTTTCTAGACTAATGCATCTCTGGGCTTTTTGGTTGTAAAGTATAGCAAGTATATTTGGATCGATAGGGTTTGCATTGATGCCAGCATCCGCAGCTGCTTTGACTCCTTTCCAATCATGACGTATCACGCACTGAATGTGCAGCCCTGCTGAAGATGGAGCCGCGTTATTAGAGCTTGGGATCCTTTGTGCAAGAGCATTGATCCGAGTGTTTATCTGGGCGACGAGTCTTCCCATAATGCGAGTTCTCAGTTCACCGCGAGTTTCGAGTCCACGAAGCAGCTCTACTAAACTTGGACCTGATCCTGAAGGGGGGCTGGGATATGCCATATTTCACCTTAATATCTAATAATAGTAAAAAGATTATAAACTATTTAGTATTAAATATCGATATAAAGAACTGAAAATTATTTTTTAATATCCTTGGCGGCTTTGTAACAAGGCCTTCCTGGTGTTGTTGCATAACCCCAATTAAGTGGCGAGCCCCCCCGCCTGTTTGCAAGGACATGCGATAGCATGGCTGAGCGAATCAGGTGCTTCTTTCTTAACAGCAAGTATTTTATTGAGAAAAAGAAAAGCACGGGTTTACGCTCATTGTTTACGGAGATGAGTTGATCAAAGTCATGTGCTTCATTCGCTTCAAATTCCATCTAAGTCTACGTGAAACTGAGGGCTTCTTTCGCTCATTGATGGAGAGCATGGGTATTGTTTTTAAAGCTCCTTGTTATACGCAGCTTTGCCGACGAATGAAAAAGCGGTAGTGCAACATTGTTTCTGTAAAATTGATTTGGGCAGGTTTCAAGAAAAATCTTGAAAAAGAAAAAGTCCGAGCCCACCATTCCTCTTGAGTTTACTACAAAACAGGAGGAAGAAATGAACTCAGACCTAAACGATGATGACTTAATGATGCAATTTTTTGACACGCTAAATTCTGAAAATGGTGATTCTATGCGCCAGCTTTTTTCTAGCATCAAGCTCCAGAACAAGCTCTCCAACCTTGGCTCTGAGCTCTTTGATTTCTTGATCTTCTGCAGGAAGATCCTTGGCTTTAAGACCCTGAGTCCCAGATTTGAGAAAGTCTTCCTTCCATTTTTCCACCTCTGACTGCTTTAGATCATTTTCTCGACATACGTCGACAAGAGCTTTTGATCCTCTCAGTAGATCCATGATGATCTGTGTCTTTCTGGCTGCTGACCACCTTTTAATTTT
>JAJFLY010000016.1 GCA_021772455.1 Chlamydiota bacterium | reverse complement strand
ATAAACAGGTGCCCGTAAAAGAGTATCTTTCTAAATTTGAGGAGAATAGAAAAGAAATTCTGAATCAGGGAAGATTAAAAAAAATATCAGGTACAGGAGAACTCACGTCTCAGGAATTACCGGAAGGCAAAGCGAAGAAGTAAAAGAGGAGTGGCATGAACGGCTCATCGTACGCT
This sequence comes from Chlamydiota bacterium, assembly GCA_021772455.1. GTDB lineage: Bacteria > Chlamydiota > Chlamydiia > Chlamydiales > JAAKFR01 > JAJACP01. The sequence continues at coordinate 9,345 of JAJFLY010000016.1, read as the reverse complement.
TTATGGAAAATGGTAAACTTTGCGATCAAGCAGTAAAGAGAGCGTTTGCTCTTCAAATGCTTGTTATTCTCATCGTATCCCTGGTGCAATCAACGCAAAAGATTGCAAGCTTAAGCTTCAATAGCCTGCTGAAGAAGCTTTTGAACTTCTTGCTTTAAAATCATTTCTAAGCTTGTTGCAAACCCTGGGAAAATATCATCCTGTTTCATGAGCGTACTCCTTTTTTTGAAGATTTATTTGGTATTTAAACCTTCGAGGATACGCTCACCTTATTTTTCCCGGACACAACTTTCGGTTATACCTCTCTTTGCTGTAATCACAACCACAGAAACAAGGGAAGCAGCGGCTGCCAACATGAGGGTAACCCCGCCCATATAGCCGGGAATGGTTCCAATAGTTCCGAACAGTAGACTATATCCTATATAGAGCATGCCGGCGCCCAAAATTGCCAACACGCACGCGGTGACATAGTCTGTTTTGAGAATACATAACACTCTCCGTTGATCAGGAGGGGTTTGCCAAGTACATCTACATAAAAAAGATTTCATAAGTGACTTATATTTTAATTATTATAAAAAAAGAAACAAGCTAAAAATCATTTTCTGATATAATCCCCTGGTTATGGTAAAGAAGCAAAAAAAAGACTCGGACCTTGCAACAGGAACAATCCGTGTCCACCAGCGTGGATTTGGTTTTCTAATCCCCGACGATAGAGCCGCATTCCCCCTCGATATTTTTATTCCAAAACGCGCGACGAAAGGAGCTGTAGACGGTGATAGCGTCGAAGTAGCTGTCAACACCCGTTTTGTCTCTGAAAAAGGGCCCGAGGGGCGTGTATTAAAAATTTTACAACGTGGACGCTCACATGTTGCAGGCACGATCTCGTATGTGGGACACAAAAAAAATATGTACGCCCATGTCCCTCTTTTGGGTGACAATCAGCAAATGCAAATCCTCCCGTCAAAAGAGCGGCGCCTAAAGGTAGGAGATCGGATTATCATTCATGTCATCGAGTGGGGCTCCGCTAGAAGGGACGGGTTGGGTGAAATGAGCGCCTACATCGGCCATATTAACGATCCCTCCTTTGATGTTGTTGCTGCAATTGAAGAGTTTGACCTCGACAACGCATTTTCAGACCACACTTTGCGCGAGGCGAAGAGTTTTGGAAAAAATGTGACCGAGAAACAAGTTTGCGCGCGTGAGGATTTGCGCGCTCTTGACTGCACCACCATCGACCCCGATACAGCAAAAGACTTCGATGACGCCCTTTCGATCAGTAAAGACAAGAGTGGGAATTACCAGCTAGGGGTCCACATTGCCGATGTCTCACATTATGTGACGCCGGGATCTTCGTTAGACACTGAGGCGCGCAGGCGGTGCAATTCGATTTACTTCCCAGGCACGGTCCTTCCGATGTTGCCACATGAGCTTTCGAGCCACCTTTGCAGCCTCCAACCCAATGTCGACCGGTTAGCTGTCTCGATTTTAATGGAGCTCGATAACACCGGAGAGCTAAAAAATTACCGCATTACTCGCAGCGTGATTCAGAGCAAAAAAAGGTTCACCTACCGAGAGGCGAAAGAGGTTTTGGACGGCAACATAAAAAGCCCGTTTCTCCCAAAACTCAAATTAATGGTCGAGCTGTGTGGACACCTGAAGCGGTTACGCGGAAAGAGAGGGAGCATCGAATTTGCGCTGCCCGACACCGCTCTTCAGATCGACAAGGATGGCATTCCGACAGGTGTGGAAATCGTTGAATACGACATCACCCACCAGCTTGTCGAAGAATTCATGCTCAAAGCAAATGAGGTTGTTGCAACCCACTTGAGTAAAGAGGGCAAGCCGCTCACCTACCGCGTTCATGATGAGCCTAATCCCGAAAATATTAAAGAGTTTGTTGCCACAGCAACTGCCCTTGGCTTTCAAATCCCTGAACAACCCAACGCAGCGGATCTACAAGCGCTATTCGATCAGGCGCGTGAAAGTCCCTTTGGGCAATTTCTTGCGATGCAATTTATCCGCAGCATGAAACTTGCCAGCTACTCTACACAAAATTTGGGGCACTACGGCCTCGGTTTGGAATATTATACACATTTCACAAGCCCCATTCGCCGCTACATCGATCTCATCGTCCACCGTTTATTGTTTGAGGAGATCGACCCGAAAGAAAATTTTGAGCAAATCGCACTTCAGTGCTCGGAAAAAGAGCGCCTTTCTAGCCGCGCAGAGAACACTGTCACCCTTTTGAAAAAAATACGCCTCCTCAACGCAATCCAGATAAAAAACCCCGACCGAACCTACAAGGCCGTCGTTACCTATGTCAAACCATTTGGATTTGCCTTTGAGGTTTCTGAACTCCTCTTAGAGGGGTTTATCAACCAAAAAAGCCGTTTCAAAACAGGGAATCATGTCGAGGTAAAACTCGTACATACCGATTTAATCACACAAGAAGTAGAATGGGATCTGGTAAATTAATTCAAAACTGATAGTATACTCCTACAATGAAAAAATATTTTATTACAGGTCTAGTTATCCTCCTCCCCTTAGCAGTCACAGTCGTGCTGCTTGGCTTTGTAATCAATATCCTCACCCAGCCTTTTGTCGGCTTAATTGAACAGTTTCTTATTGGAATCCCCTTATACGATAAATACCACACCGCGATTCGGCTCCTCCTCCAAATCATTCTATTGTTCGGCCTTTTCTTCTTTACCGTCCTTCTTGGCTTTCTTGCACGCGTGGTGGTTTTTAAATCGCTCCTCTCTGTCTACGACTACGTCCTCCATCGCATTCCGATTATTAAAACGATCTACAAAGCGACCCAGCAGGTGATTAAAACCATTTTTGGGGGCTCCTCGCGCTCCTTTAAACAGGTGGTGATGGTCCCCTTCCCAACCACAGGCGCCTACTGCATTGGCCTTGTCAGCAGCCCTGCCCCCTCGCTTTGCGAAACGACCATTGGGACCCCTCTTACCACCGTTTTTGTCCCCACTACCCCCAACCCGACCTCTGGGTTTTTAATGATGTATAAGAAGAGCGAGGTGATCTACCTCGACATGAAAATAGAAGACGCATTTAAATATATTATTTCATGTGGTGTGATCACATCAGACGACCTCGATCTACCCCCTGAAATTTCACCTTGAATCTTTTTACTTAAATACGTATGATTCCAGCTGATTTTAACAAGGTATGGTTATGACTCGCTTAGGTAAAAAAGAAGAGCGTCGCGGCATCTCACCGCGCAAACACAAAAATCCTTCTGTCAAAACAGGACCGAAGAAAGATAACTTGGATAAAGGGTACAAGCCACACGACAATGCTAGTCCTGAAACCAGTGTTTTTATCCCAAAAATTAAGTAAGGTAATTATGTCTCGTCATAAAAGTTACGGAAAAGCAAATAAGGGTGGTCAAAAGCGCAACGTCTTGAAACGTTTCGAGCGCGTTGAAGTGTTGAAAAAACTCGGCCGCTGGGACAGTGAGAAGAACAAAAGCGTTACAGGACTTCCTAAGACTCCCCCTATTGAATAAATGAAAGTTCTCGTGTTTGACCAGCAAGAAGATTTGCCTCTTGCTCCCGAATCGGTCAAACCTATAGTCAAACATATACTCGCACAAGAAAAACGGCATACCGATGAGGTTGCCGTTTATTTTGTGGGTACAGAAGAAATTTCTCGCCTCCACAAAGAATTTTTCAACGATCCCACCACCACTGACTGCATCTCTTTCCCCCTAGACCAAGACCAAAGCCTTGAATACCATAATCTTGGAGAGATCTTTATCTGCCCTAAAACAGCTGTCGACTACGCACTAAAAAATGATGGAGATGTTTATCTTGAAACAACCCTTTATCTAGTCCATGGAATGTTACATCTCCTTGGGCTTGATGATATTGAAGAAGATGATCGCCAAAAAATGCGCGCTGCTGAGCAACGGATACTGGAACCACTTATTAGACAAAAAATCCTTTTAAGCAGATAATTAAGAAAAGATGTTAACTGGTTGTATACTACTCGCTCTTTTCTTTCTGATCTGGGCCTTTTTTCTAACGACTGTCACCCACTCCCTCACACGTTTGGGTGAAACGCGCTCGCTTGAGCTTGTCAAAAACTATCCAAAGCGCTTTTTTTACTACCCCTTCCACTGTTTCATCTTTAAAGATCCCCCTTTTGAGCTCATCATTTTTTCGGCGACATTAAGTGAAAACCTCGCTCGTCTCGGCTTTGCAGCAACAGTGGTCTATGGCATGTTTTTCGTCCTTTCGCTCTCGATTTTGCATACTACGCTCATCTTGGTCGCTCTTCTTTTTCTGATGCTCTTCATCGGAGACTTTTTTCCCCGTTTATGGGCGATTCGAGCCTCTGAATACGCCCTCTCTTTTTGTTTTGCGTTTGCCTCATTTTTCCTTTTTCTCTCGCTCCCCTTTTCTTTTATTTTCTTAAAATGCGCCGATTACGTAACACGGACACATGAAAAAGAGCGCGGTGGCGATCCGCTTGAAGAGATGAAAGAAACAGTCGTTCAGATTCTTCACGCCGCCGATGTCAAAGGGACACTCAACACATCCGACAAAAAACTGATCGAATCTGTTGTCAAATTCAAAGACCGGATTGTGCGCGAAGTGATGGTCCCGCGGGTCGATCTCTCAAGCCTAACAGCCGAGACCTCTATCCGCGAGGCGTCGCAAGCTCTTATCGAAGAAGGTTTCAGCCGCATGCCAGTTTACAGAGACACCGTCGATAACATTATTGGCGTTCTGATGTTTAAAGATATCCTTGAACTCTTTATGGACTGCATCGAGGGAAAAAAAGAGGCCTCCCTTTTAGATTCCCCAATAGAATCGATCACAAAAGGCGTCTTCTATACCCCCGAAACCAAAAAAGTTTCCCATCTCCTTCAAGAATTTCGCACCAAGCAGATGCACATGGCAATCGTTGTCGACGAGTATGGTGGAACCGAAGGGGTTGTTACGATGGAAGACATCTTAGAAGAGATTGTCGGAGAAATTGCCGACGAATACGATGTCGACGAAGAACTTCTCTACACAGCCCAGCCAGGTGGTGGAAGCTGGATTGTCGATGCGCGGATGACTATTTTAGATGCTGAAGAGACCTTCAATATCCATATCCCTCAGGAGGGAGAGTACGACACGATTGGAGGGTACATCTTCCACAAAGTGGGCTCCATTCCACAAAAAGGCTTGCGCATCCACCACAAAGATTTTGACCTGGAGATCTTAAGCTCCTCTGAGAGAAGCGTCGAAAAAGTACGGATCACTTCCAGGCAAAAACCAAGAAACGAATGAATATACTGATTCTAGCATCCACCTTTTTCCTTGGGCTTTTGACCTTTTACCTTGCCCATAAGCTCAAAACGGGCGGCTTTGAGAAACTTGGCCAAGAGATCTTGACCAAAGCCCAAGCCCAAGCCGAAAAAAATGAGACCACCCTCTCCCTCGAACTCAAAGAGAAAGAGCTCGCCTGTCAAAGAGAGCTCGATCAAAAAGACCAAAAATTCAAAAAACGCCTCGATCACCGAGAGGATAAGCTCGACCGGCAGATGGAACTTGTCGAAAGCAAGTTGACCGAGATCGCAAAGCGGGAAAAAGCTGCTCAAAAAGTCGAAGAAAAACTCGCATCTCTAACCGCGAAAGAAAAAGAGGTCCTAGACGAGCTTCAGCGCCTCTCAACCTTTACCCAAAAAGAGGCCGAAGCGAAGCTCTTTGAAAAAGTTTCGCATGAGCTTTCTCACGAAACAGCGAAGCTCACCATCCGCATGAAAAATGAGGCCGAAGAAGAGTCTGAACGCACAGCTGCACAAATCATTGCAACAGCTATCAACCGCCTCGCCCTTCCGACATCTTCCCAAATCTCAGTTGTCACTGTAGCCCTTCCCAATCAAGAGATGAAAGGGCGTGTAATCGGACGGGAGGGGCGCAATATCCGCGCCCTCGAGCAGCTAACAGGCGTCACCTTCGCCCTCGATGACACCCCAAACGCCATCGTCATATCATGCTTTGATCCCATCCGCAAAGAGGTCGCTAAACGTGCTCTCAAAGATCTTATTCAAGATGGGCGGATCCACCCTACGCGCATCGAAGAGGTTGTGGCAAGAACCCAAGAGCGCGTCCACGCCCAAATCAAAGAATACGGAGAAGATGCCGCAATACGCGCCTCTGTCATGGGACTCCATCCCGAGCTCCTTAAATTGCTTGGCAAGTTATCTTTCCGCTTCAGCTACGGCCAGAACGTCCTCGAGCACTCCCTCGAAGTGAGCCATCTTATGGGCATGATCGCCTCCGAGCTCGGCTTGGATGCTGCACTTGCCAAACGGATCGGACTTCTCCACGATATGGGAAAAGCCCTCTCCCACGAAGTAGAAGGATCGCATGCCCTCATTGGACGCGACTTTGCCCTCCGCTACGGTGAGAGCGAAGATGTTGCCAACGGCATCGGATGCCACCACGAAGAAATACTCCCCACAACGATTGAAGGGAGCCTATGTTCAGCTGCCGACAAGATTTCTGGTGGCAGGCCCGGAGCGCGCGTCGAAGCGCTCGAGCAATATCTCAAGCGAGCCCATAAGCTCGAGCAGATCTCGCTTCAGTTTCCTGGTGTTGAGCAAGCCTATGCGCTGCAAGCGGGGCGTGAGATTCGCGTCATCGTTGAGCCCGATCACTTTGATGACCACACCACTATTCACCTAGCGCGCAACATCGCCAAAAAAGTCGAACAAGAGCTCAGCTACCCAGGAAAAATCAAAGTGACAGTTATCCGCGAAAAACGTGTAATCGAATATGCGACATAACTTGGAGATGAGATGTTGATTAGCGAAGAAAAGAGAGGGCAAACAACCGTTTTTACCCTAGAGGGTAGGCTTGACAGCGCCTCTTCTAACGAAGTCGATAAAAAAATTCTCGATTCGATTGAGAGCGGCTCGAAAAATATCGTCCTTGATTTTTCCTCTCTCGACTACATCTCAAGCGCGGGAATTCGAGTGCTCGTCCACTGTCATAAGGAGATCGAGAAGCAAAAGGGGCGGATATTTTTGGCAGCGGTCCCGCCGCACATCGAAAACGTCTTGTACATTACAGGCTTCCTCCCCTACTTTAAGGTTTATGACACAACCATTCATGCACTTAAAGATCTTAGATAATCTGGATTTGCGAGTATCCACTGACGCATTATAACATATTCATCTTCAGCACAAGAGATAACTCTACTGGCAAACGTGCCGATTATTGCTGTGTCCATTCTTTTAACGGCAGTCTTTAAAACCTCATTACAATTTCTAAACCTGTTGTCCTTCTTAATAGTATCCTTAAAAGTCATCACTTCCGCATTTTCCATTTTCGCTTGAGTGTCGTCTTGTACGCCAAGGATTTTCAGCAGCCCAGAACTAACCACTTAAACTACAGTTGCATAAAGCTCCATACTATCCTCAATTTTGATTTGGTAGAGCACTATAACAACAAGTTTAGGTGGCAATCAGGGTCTTCGGATGGAATAGAGTATGATGCTCCTAAAACGGATGAGAGATGAATGAAACAACACTATTAATAACTCGAGGTTGTAAGCTTAACTTTGACGGTTTTTGGTCCTGACGAAGGGGACCCCTCACCAATCATCCTTCATGTTTCATAACAAGCTGGCACCTAAGTTGCTCCTAAGCTCTTAAAACAAGGGAGTATTTTATGGCTGCGCCAATCGGACCCGATAAATCAAACTTGGATCCTTCGATGTTTCAAACCCCAACACCAGAACAAGCTGAAGGGGTTCAGCGGATAGATTTTTCTGATATCCGATGTGAAGGGATAGCAAAATGCTTTCACATTGAAATTCTGGAAGGGGCTAAAACAGATGATATTGGATCCGCAATTAATGTCAAAGCAGTGATCAAAATAACTTGTGACGATAACCAAGATACTGTGCTCCCCACAGATTATTTGATTGAACTTGAAACAGGACATACAAGCACTAATGATTTATGGGATATTACAATGAGTACTTTGAGTGGAACTCCTACTCCAAGCGGTCATAGCCCAATGATTTTCCCTAGAAAAATTGGAGATGGAATTGGGGATGGAATGAGGATTATGATTGATAAGGTTGATGATCCCAATACCTTAGAAGCTGGACGCACACAGTGCATATATCCTGTTTTGATCTTGAGACATAAGGATCAATCTATGCAGAACCTACCCTCACAAATTTTCGATATAGCAAACGAAGATTACACCTCGGTTCATGATTGCCATTGCTGTAAAACCAATGCTCATCCCATCGACACTGTCAGAAATGACTGTGAGATTTTGACGAATCAATTAAATTTTATTTCCAAAAAGGCTAAAGAAGAAGGCATGGAAATTATTGGATGGTTCTCGATGATCCAAGAGCTCTCCATAGAAGGAGATAATTTAGTAATGAAAAAGTTGCCAACTTCTGATGAGCCTCAGCCTTTTCTAGAACTTGGAACTGTTTCAAAAAACAACCTTCAAACGTAAGTTTAAGCTCTTCGTGCGTTAAATTGTATGTTATGAGCCATGTCACGAAACAGAGAACTATACAGAGAACCTTTTGCTTCAGGAAATTGTGCGATCATATCTAATGAGACTGCTTGAGTTAGCTCGTCTAGATTGCGAACAGAGTCTGGATCGTTTTTTCTCGCCTTGCTTTGCTCAGACACGTACTTGCTAATTACCTTACCATTTTTTATCATGAAATCATCAACAACCCTACCATAAATGATATATCTTCCTGCATTTCTAGCTTCCGAAGCCATGAAAACCTCTAATATTTTATATCCCACAGTCTTTGTTATCTTAACACAAAAAATCTTAAGGTTCAAAATCTATTATATCCTAGGTGACCTAGAAAGATTCAATTTATTTTTCACCTTTCTATTGGTAATAAAAAAATCACCAATTTCTGATGAGCCTCAAGTGTTTCTAAACTTAGGAAACGTTACAAAAAGATGCCTCCAGAAATAGAAACTGCTTACACAAGATAGCTTCGCAAAACTTGGCCCTTTCTGCAGCATTCTTAATGCTGATAGCCCTCCCATGAAACATGGTATGATACTTATAATCATTTGTTTCAGGAAATTTTTTTATGATATCTTCGGGATTGATCCTACTCCTGTTTGCAAGGTTTCTTTCGGGCAGATAACCGTTTCGTTTTACAACTCTTCGGTTATCTGCCCCTCGTGCCTGATGCAGTTCCAAGTACTCGGCAACTTCAGTTTCAATAGCCTGCTGAAGAAGCTTTTGAGCTCCTTGCTTTAAAATCACTTCTAGGCTTGTTGCAAACCCTGGAAAAATGTCATCCTGTTTCATGAGCGTACTCCTT
>JAJFLY010000015.1 GCA_021772455.1 Chlamydiota bacterium | reverse complement strand
ACTCGTCTAGGAACCGTTTGAGCACGCCATCTACTGCCTGCGTCGCCTCGGCAAGGGAGGAACCCTTGCCTTCAGCTCCGCAGTTGTATCTGTCGCACTCAAACGATTCCTAGACGAGGTTTAGGTAGCAATCAGGGTCCTAGGGGCTGCATTCTGGCTGTGCATAACGGCTACGCCGCCCTAACGGGTCGCCGCGCACTCGCTCGCCGTGTTACTCACACTGTCTTTGCTCACTTGCGACGATTCTACTTTGCCATAAGCAGCCATCGCATCGATTTGCAGATGTGATCGAGAATATTTTCTTAAATAGACCTTATTGGGGGCGACTTGGGTTTGAAATTTTCGGATCTTTCGGTTCGAATTTTTAAGAAAGTACTTAAAAATTGACAGGTGGCAAAAGTGGGCTAGTGGATGCATATATAGGAGTGATCGCCCTCGCCCTTAGAGGGAGGGAGATTGATTTCGCAGCCTGGCTTGGAAATGGGGCATCTATGGAAAAAAGGACACCCCGAGGTGGAGGCCTCTCGCTCAACTTTTTGAGGGAGAGGGGCTCTTTTGTCGCGTGGGTGTTTTTTAGGGATCGAGGCGAGCAAAAGCTGGGTGTAGGGGTGCTTAGGATCTGTAAAAATAGCCTCAGAGGGACCTTCTTCAACAATTTTTCCCCGGTACATGACTAAAATACGGTCGCAGAAATGGCGTACAACCGAGAGATCGTGCGAAATAAAGAGGTAGCTGAGTTTGTGGCTGTGTTTGAGATCTTGCAAAAGGTTTAGAATTTGCGCTTGCACCGAAAGGTCGAGAGCAGAAACAGCTTCGTCACAGATAATCAATTTGGGGCGGAGGCCAATTGCTCTGCCAATAGAAAGGCGTTGTTGCTGCCCTCCTGAAAATTGATGGGGATAGTGGTTGAGAGTAGAGGAGGGAATCCCGATCTTTGCTAGAATTTTCTTCACTTCCTCAATTTGCTCTTCACGCGAGGCAACCTGCTTGTGAAATAGGAGGGGCTCACCTACGTTTTCGAGTACGGTCTTCCGTGGATTGAGTGAGGCGAGGGGGTCTTGAAAAACCATCTGCATTTTTTTGCGCAAGGGGCGGAGTTTTTTCTGCGAAATCGCGCAGAAATCTTCTCCTAAAAACTCAATCTCGCCCTGAGTCGGTTCGGTTAGGCGAATCACAGTTCTGCCGACGGTACTTTTCCCCGATCCCGATTCGCCAACAAGGCCGACAACCTCGCCTTCATGAACAGTAAACGAGACACCGTCAACGGCTTTCACATCTCCGATGTGGCGGCGAAAAATCCCCCGTCTTATCGGGAAATGTTTCTTGAGATTTTTAACTGTCAAAAGCTTCTTCATCAGCGAGTTTCCATTTTAACTCTTCATCATACAACCAACACCACGTCTTATGATCCTTCTCGGGAAGGGAGAAGGCCTCGGTTTTGTGAGATCTACAGATATCCATCGCATATTTGCAGCGGGGATGGAAGGGGCATCCTTTGGGCAGGTCTTCCACACGGGGTACCGAACCCTCGATCGTTGGAAGTTTTCCCTGGCGTACGCCTTGGTCTGGGCGGGCAGCAAATAGTCCCTGGGTATAGGGGTGGGCTGGATTGTCAAAAAGAGCCTCGACTGTCCCTTCCTCTACTTGTTTCCCACCATACATCACAATTACATAGTCAGCCATCTCGGCCACCACGCCCATATCGTGGGTGATCATCAACGTTGCCATCCCTTTTTTCTCTTGCAACTCCTTAAGTAGGCTGAGAATTTGTGCTTGAATGGTTACATCCAACGCTGTTGTGGGTTCATCTGCAATTAAAACTTCAGGGGAACAGAGCAGTGCCATCGCAATCATCACCCGCTGCAACATCCCTCCTGACAGCTGGTGGGGATAGGCTCCCATCAGTTCCCTCGGGTTTGAGAGGTGGACATCCTCAAAGGCGCGCATCACAAATACTTCCGCCGCTTTTGCCTCCAACCCCATATGGGCAGCGGCTGTTTCTAATAGTTGATCGCCCACAGTATATACGGGGTTCAAAGCGGTCATAGGGTCTTGAAAAATCATCGCAATTTGCCGACCACGGATTTGCCGCATTTTTGATTCTGGGAGGTTAAGAAGGTTCATCCCATGAAAAAGCACGTCTCCAGTTGAAGGGAGGGCTGGTGGATGTGGGAGAATCCTAAGTAGGGAGAGGGCAGTAAATGATTTACCACATCCCGACTCCCCAACGAGGGCAAGCGTCTGCCCTGCCTTTAAATCAAAGGATAAGTTGTCGACAATGGTGTGGCTTTTCCCATTGAGCTTGAGGCTGGTTGTCAGATTTCGTACTTGAAGGAGCATAGGGCTATACATTATCGAGCGCATGCATTATTATCACAGGAAAAATACTTGGGAATGATGCAAACACTCGCACGCCTTTTTGGACGCTCCCCTTTCGCCCCTCTGCAAACGCATATGGAAAAGGTGGCTGTGTGTGTGAAACAAATCGTCCCTCTTTTTGATGCCCTTAGAAAAAAAGACTATGCAGCTGTTGCCTCGATTTCTAAAGATATTTCAAAACTTGAGCATGAGGCCGATCTCACAAAAAACGAAATCCGAAATAACCTTCCCACCGGTCTTTTCCTGCCGATTGCACGTTCTGGTTTACTAGAAATTTTATCTATACAAGACAACATTGCCGACAGAATGGAAGATGCAGCTCTTCTTTTGACATTCAGGGATCTTGAAATTAGACCCTCATTTGAGAATGAATTTTCCGCCTTTTTAACAAAAAATCTCGAAACTTTCGATGGTGTTCACAAGATTATAAAAGAAATGGACCAACTTTTAGAGAGTTCATTTGGGGGAAAGGAAGCCGAAAAAGTGCGCATGATGGTCGAAGAGGTTGCCTTTTTAGAGCACGAGTGTGATGTCGTGCAACGTGCGCTATTAAAAAAGCTATTTCAAGAGTGCGATAGTATGTCGAGCCCCACCTTTCTCTTGTGGACGAAAGTGGTTCAAGAATTGGCCTCTCTTTCCGATGAATCGGAGAAACTTGCGAATCGAGTCAGAATGATCCTAGAGGTAAAATAGGTGTCTGCCACATTAGCTCTTCTTATTCTCGCAAGTTTATGCGGATTTTATGTCGCATGGAATATTGGGGCCAATGATGTCGCCAACGCTGTCGGTACATCGGTCGGTTCGGGAGCCCTCAACCTCAAGCAGGCCGTCCTAATAGCCGCTGTTTTTGAGTTCGCCGGCGCCTTTTTCTTAGGCGGCAGTGTCTCCGAAACGGTTGAATCTGGGATTGTGAACCCAGATATTTTTTCCCATGACATGTCGAATTATGTCTATGGGATGCTTGCCTCTCTTTTAGCCGCTGGGGTTTGGCTGCAGATAGCCTCTTATTTTGGGTGGCCTGTCTCAACAACTCACTCGATCATTGGCGCTGTTGTAGGATTCGGCATTATCTTGGGTGGTGTTGAATCGATCTACTGGGCGAAAATCGGATCTATTGGAGCGAGCTGGCTTATCTCTCCCTTGCTTGGCGGTGGACTTTCATATCTTATCTTCTCGGTCATCAGACGAAAAATTCTTTATCGGCAAAACCCTCTTTATGCGGCAAAAAAACTCACTCCCTATCTTGTCTTTATCATGTTTTTTGTTCTCTCGACCATTATCCTGTTCGGTGGTCTCTCCAATCTCTCCTTCCATATCAATGTCTTTGAGGTCATGCTTATAGCAGCGGGGGTTGGTCTTATTTGCGGGGGCATTTCCTTCTTTCTAATTAAAAGAATCAAAGAGCCAAAACGGTCGATCTCGCAGCACAATTTAGATGTTGAAATTGGGTTGAAAAAAGCACAAAAACACCTCCTCCGCGTTGAAGTGGCGTCGCTTGGTAAGTTGCAGGATAAGGTGCATGATATTCTTGAAGAGGTAGGAGCCCTTTCGCAAAAAGTGGATGTTCCTAAAGTTGACAATGATTACGATCGAGTTGAGCGCATTTTTATCTATCTACAGATCATCATCGCCTGTTTTATGGCTTTTGCTCACGGTTCAAATGACGTTGCCAACGCGATCGGTCCCCTCTCCGCTATCTTTAATATTTTGCGTGGTAAAGCGATTCACAGCACAAGCGTTCCCATTTGGCTCCTTTTGCTTGGAGGTGTCGGAATCGTAATTGGTTTGGCGACGTGGGGGTGGCGCGTCATCGAAACCGTTGGGCGTAAAATCACCGAATTGACCCCATCTCGCGGCTTTGCTGCCGGTTTTGGCTCAGCAACCACGGTTGTCCTCGCATCTAAACTTGGTTTACCTATTTCCACTACCCACGTACTTGTCGGCTCCGTTCTTGGTGTCGGTTTTGCAAGGGGGATTGGCGCCATTAATTTAAATATGATTCGCGACATCGTAATCTCCTGGATTGTAACGGTCCCAGCTGGTGCGATTCTCTCTGTTTTCTTTTTCTGGATCATCCGTTCTATTTTTTCTTAAAAACCCTATAGATTTTATTTTTCATATACCCTATCCATAAGGGTTGAGTGTTTATCCATGGGGAAAAATGAGATTAATTTTTTGTTTCTTACTTTGTAGCAGCTTTAGCCTCTTTGCTGAGTGGGATGATTACATGTACTATCCCGAGTATGAAGAGTGTGATGAGATTGCAGATTGCGATCCCTATGGTTCTCTCACCAGCGCTTGTGAGCAGCTTGCCTCAGCATGTGAAGAGCTTTCAGGTCGCTATGAAGAAGAATGCAATCCCATTTATATGCCTGTCGAAAAGATGTGTTACTGGGGAGTTCTTAACTTTTATGGGGAGTATCTTTGGTGGAAAGTACATCAAGAGGGGCTCCATTTTGCAGTTACAGGCGTATTAAACAATACTGTTGAGGGCAAACTATTTGCGCTAAATGGAGAGTGGAGTTCTGGATTTCGGGTGGGCGCAGGGATTTTTTTCCCAATTAACACCTGGAGGATTAATCTTGACTGGTTACAAATGCATACAAGTGAAGAGCGAGGTGTAGTAAACCCTGGCGGAGCGCTTCCGTTGAGGACAACCAGACTTATTGGAGATACTGATACGATTACCTCTGCGATTGCCGATTGGCGTTTCAAGCTAGATAGTATTAGACTCACTCTTGAGGTCCCTCTTTTTATGCGCACGCATGTTTCCATTATTCCAAGCATTGGAGTGCGAAATGACTACATCCGTGAGACATTCCGTGCCGATTATTCGGGTGCAGAACCTGGTTTTTATGAAACTAGAACCCAATATAATGGTCTTGGCCCTGAAATTGCCGTCAATGCCTCTTGGTATCTATTACCTTGCTTCTCAATATTTGGAAATCTCAGAACTTCAGGAATGTATGGTAGTCTTGAAACGCATCAAATAGTGTTTGATACTGACACAAATGAGGATGTCGCTTTCAGATACGATTTTGATCGTCTCCAAACAACTCTTGGCTCGACAGTAGGGGTTCAATGGGAGGGCTCTTTTTTCAGAAATATTTTTCTTCGCCTATCTCTAGGGTGGGAGACCAATATCTGGTTTAATTTTAACACTCTGTATCAGACGATCTCGACGGTTTCTGAGGGGACTTTGGTTAATATCTCTGATAACCTTTCCACCTCAGGTGTCACTTTCAGAGGGACGCTTTCATTCTAATGTAATTTAATCACGCATTTTGGGGTCAATCGCATCTCGCAGGGCGTCGCCTACGACTGCGATGCAGACTAAAAGAAGGGTGAGTAGGATGGCAGGAGGCCATAGGAGGTAGCTCTCCCCTGGAAAGACCGAGCGCCCTTCATCCATCAGAACCCCCCAGGAGGTGGAGCCCTCCTCTCCTAGACCTAAGAAGGAAATTCCAGCTTCGCTTGTAATCGCCGCCATCATAGAGAAAGGAAGAAGTGTAAGGATGGGGGGAATAGCATTTGGCAAGATGTGGGAAAACATGATCCGCCGATTGGGAAAACCGACGCTTTTACTGGCCATCACGTAGGGCAAAGAGCGTTGCTTAAACACTTCGGCCCGAATAAATCGCCCGAAAGTGGTCCATCCGAAAATACCAAGTACGCCGATGACCAAAAAGATCGATTTACTCTGGGTAATGGCGACGACGAGCAGGAGCATAAAAAAGGTGGGCATCGCTTCCCAAACCTCCAGAAAGCGGCAGACGATAAGATCGAGTCTCCCAGCAAAATAGCCGGCACACATTCCAATTGGTATCCCGATTAGCAAAGAGAGTCCAACAGCTGTAACGCCCACAACGATCGAAATGCGGATGCCGAACAGGAGGCTAGAAACGAGGTCTTTACGGTTTACCCGTGTTAATTCCCACCAGGGTAAATAGGTATTGAATGTTTGCGATCCTCCCGCGTCGTTTTCCCAGTGAAAATCGCGTAGCAAAGGGGGAATCAAAACGCGTAATTGGCTATTTTCTTCTTTCAGCCACTTCTCTTTGTCCTCGAGATAAGCGAGCGCTGCTGTGGATTTTCGATGTGTGTCGATTAAATGGCGTGCCTTAACAAGTGGAGCGCGCACGATGCTCGATTCGCTGAGTACTTGTTGATAGGTGGCGGTTGCGGCATCACGTTCCTCTTCAGAGGCGTGTTCTAACTCAAATTTTGCCATGATATAGGCGTGGGAAAAGGGGCGGTAGGTCTCCATTAATAGAGGAAGTTGATCGAGCCCAAGTTGGAAATCATCGGAGGTCTCTTCTATTTTCTTGACTTGGAGATTTTTTGCAGTCTCATGATGACGCTTAGCAACAGCCCATAAGGTCGGAGCTTCACGTCCGGTATCTTTTAAGTAGCGCATAGCATAGAGGCTTAAGCGTGTCTGTTGGGCTTCTCTTTGCTTGTAGCATAGTAGGGTATTTAATTTGTTATAGGCTGTGAGATGTTTTAGCTCAAATTCCCATGTGGGTTGCGTTGCAAGTGGGGTAAGCAGAGGATCTTCTCGATAGGATTTTTTTGATGAAAGGGCTTCTAGCTTGGCTTGCTGGAGGGTTGAATCGCCACTAGGATTTTTTACAGCCCCTGAGACAACAAATCCAAAGAGCACAAATTGGATCGTGGTCATTGCAAGGAAAAAGCCTTTTCTCCACTTTCTTCTAATAATCCACATTCCAAGTAAGGTAATGGGAAGGGTAAACATCAGCAGGTTATAGAAAAGATCGATCGGCTTGGTGTAAAAGCCTGGATAGAAGAGGTAGTGGAGCAGCGGAGAATAGAGATCGCCATTCCATAAGACTAGAAGCGGTTTGCTTGAGGCAAATAGAGGGGCGTAGAGGCCGACAACAAAAAAAAGGGCTAAAATAATGAGGGCAATCACCCCCTTTTTGCTCTTTCGGAATTGCCTCCAGATTAAATGCCAATAGCTATATCCACTCATTCTAGGCTAATCCTCGGGTCAAGCAGCGTGTAGGCAATATCTGCAACCAAGTAACCAATTAATGTAAGAAAGGATCCTGCAAAAGCGGAAAAAAGTACCACGTTATAATCCCTATTCAAAATAGCGTCATAGAAAAAGCGTCCAAATCCATTGATCTCGAAGATCGTTTCTACAATCAGCGAGCCACCAAGAATCACTCCGAGAGACGCGGCAAGTGAGGTGACAATGGTAATCGCACCGTTGCGCCCTACATGTTTAACAAGTATTTTGATTCGCGCAAGACCTTTTGCACGAGCTGTGCGCACATGGTCTTGACGCAGCACCTCCAAGAAAGCTGTTCTTGAGAGGCGTGCTTGCACAGCAAGTGTGCCGTACATAATTGCGACAAGAGGCAAGAAAAGGTGTAAAATGGTGTCGGCCAATCGCTGCGAGGAGGTGTAAGTGTCGTAAAGCTCAGAGACGCTGTGAAAGCCGCTATAAGGAATGGGGATTTTTGTGAGTGGAAATGTATTATTGAGCGCTACCTTTTCGATTAAAAAAGGAGCGACAACGAAAATGGGGATTGCAAATAGGATCAAAAAGGAGATATTTAGTGTGTAATCGGGCCATTGATTTTGTCTCAGTGCCATGTACATTCCAAAAACCTGGCAAAGAGCAAAGGTTAAGAGCATGGGGATGACTGCCAGAGTGAGTGAGTATTTAAGTCGCTTTGTCACTTCGCTTATCACGGTTTTATTGCTATCGTTTCTTAAAGTTCCAAAATCGAGTGTAAATACGCGGCTTAAGTAGCGAAAAAAACGGGTTTGAAAGAATAGAGCTTCTGTTTTTGCCCATCCTTCTAAAGTGTAGGTTGCCTCGCCCCCAGTTTGTTCGAACCAATTTGTCAAACCTGCGGTTTTTTGTTCCAAAATGTGTTGAGAGTCACTTTCTTGGATGCGCAGTCCACCTAGTAAAAGATTTGTTTGGGAGATCTCCCGATTTTCGCTCCGCTTTTTGGCTGACATTGTTGTCCCTACGTGTCCTTGGCGGATCCCTCCGCGGATAAAGAGATTGGCAGCCATTTTTCGCCACTCCAAAGAGTTTTGAGTATCTTGCGCTTCATGCAAAAGGTGGGGCATGATGTATTTTGCGCGATCTCCCCAGCGAGTTTTTAATTCATGGTAGTCTTGCACACTCATGAGATCTTGGGTAGTTGTTAACTGCTCAAGCCCTTGGCGCACCACGTTTGTAGAAAGTGAGGGCCAGGTGTTAAAAAGAATGGGAAGGGTCAAGCCGTAGTGCTCTCGAAACATTAAGTACTGATTGTCACCGGTAACGCCCCCCTCGTCGGTTGCCCGTGTCGCTTCACCTGTTGCACTCAAGTTCACCTGATTAACAGGATCACCCGGCGCTAAATTCAAAATAAGAAAATTGACCAAGATAATTGCAAATAGGGTCAGCGGGAGCAAAAAAATACGACGTACGAGATAAGCAATCACTTTAGCCAAACAACTTCGGTATTAGGTTCAGGCATATCGGCTCCCGGAATTAAATCCTGCCTATTGCGGGGTATAAAGATATTTTGCACATAATCCCGATAGAGGAGCCGAACTTTTGGTGTATAGAGGAACGTATAGGGAGCTTCTTTATGAATAATGCGGTGGAATTGGTGATATAAAGCGATGCGGGTGTTTTTATCGTACTCATAATTCAAAGAGTCGATGAGGTGATCGATTTCGGGGTTTGCAAAACCAATTGCATTAGAAGAGCCTTTCTCTTTTGCCCCAGAAGAGTGCCAAAGTTGTCTTGGATCTTCTGGCGGTGTTCCTAATTTCCATCCCATAAAAATAGCGTCAAAACTTTTATCTTCAAACTGGCGCGAAAGATCTGCTATATCGAGGCCTGTTAGCTGACAATCGACACCAATTTCATGGAGGGCGGTTGTGATGTATTCAGCGATGACCTTCGTCGAAAGATTTTTTACGTAGTAGTAGAGTTTAAAACGAAATGCGACTTTCTTGCCATCAATCATCTTGTCACGGATACCATCGCCATCCATATCGACCCACCCTTCAGCATCGAGTAGGTCACGTGCCTCGTCGGGGTTGAATGCAAATACGGGAATTGTGTCGTCGTATGAGGGGGAGTAGCGAAAAAAAGGTCCCGTGATATTGATAGCCATATCATTGAGGTTTTGCTCGATGATCCTGTTTCTATCGATTGCGAGCGTCATTGCTTTGCGCAAATTGGGGTTCGAAAAGAAAGGCTTGGTCTCATTCCAACCGAGATAGTAGAAACTCAAATCGACATAATCGATCGAGTGAATCCTGTTGCCGGCAGCTTCTTGACGCTTGTACTCATCGCTTGCTAAAAAGGTATCGAGCTCGAGTAATTGATTTGGAGCAAGTGTGCATAGATCGACCTTCCCTGTTTTGAAATCTTGCCAAACGGCATCAAGACTTTCCTTAAAACGG
Source organism: Chlamydiota bacterium (assembly GCA_021772455.1). Lineage (GTDB taxonomy): Bacteria > Chlamydiota > Chlamydiia > Chlamydiales > JAAKFR01 > JAJACP01. Next base: position 64,679 of record JAJFLY010000015.1, on the reverse strand, counting down.
TATTGGATCCCTTCAACAAGGACCTTGTGGGGGCTGTAGTGGTCGGGATTTCGTACGAACCGGATTCCCTCATCGCTCATTCCATCAAATAAGTAGGCTCCGCAGCTCACGATGATATTTTTTGCCCAATGTTGGGAAAAATTCTGTGCCCAAATCGAGTTGTTGCGATAAGCATCGAGGTCGTCATCATCTTCGATGATCTTGTGGCCATCGGCAAAATATTGGTAAACAAAACGAGGTAGTGGCTGCAAAGCACCTGTCAAGCCCAATGAGGTGTATTTCACTTGTTTTTCATGTTCTGGTGTCTCGTGGGGCTTCCATCGGACAACAAAAGTGTAGTCATCGACAACACGGAACTCTTCAATGTCATGAAAATAGGCTTTTAATGAGGCTGCTTTTGCTTCTGAGACGTAAGGGTTCATCACAGCATCATAGAAAAATTTAAAGTCGTGCGCTGTGACAGAATGTTTTTCAAAAAAGTGGGGATTCAACTCCATCGAGGCGGGAAAATGGGCCGGATCAAGGGGTTGCCAGTAGACATCATCGCGTAAAAATACCCAATATTCCTGGACGTTGGGGAGGTCTTCGCGAGGGCGTGCTTCGAGTCTAAGGGCCATATCGGGAGCATGTGTTTCATACGTACCGAATTTTAAATCTCCCACCCGTGGAACGCACATCTGATACATGTTTGAGACGTCACGAAATCCGTTAAATGGGTGGAGAGTATCGGGCTTCCCAATACTTGCCTGCTTGAGAAAGCCTTTTGGTTCAAAATTTTCTCCCAACTCTGTCGGAAGAGTCTCTGTAAAATAGGGATCCTCTTCTAGAAGATTGGGGAGATCTTCTTGGGTGGCGTGTATTGACGCTATGCGAGGAGTCGTCGTGGTGTTTCGCGTCTGTACTTTCTGTCCTACACGCGATAGATCTGAGCGCAACAGTTTTATTTCCCGTCGCATAGACTTCAGATCATCTTCAATTAGTGAAGTTGACCAATAAAGCATAGCAAGAAGGGTAATCAATCCAACTGCAAAAAAAGTTTTAAAAAGTGTCCAGCCTTTCATAATAGGTGTTCACCATAATTATAAGACCTCCAAAGATCAAGCGCTTAACTATATCTTTACTTCACTTTATGGCCAGAGAGGTTTCCTAGGCCATCATACGCAGCATATTTATACAAATCATGCAGGGTTGGGTAGTTATAAACTTTTCCAATCACATCAAGTAAAGTTTTCTTCTCTTCGATAAGTCCCACGCCGTGGTGTATTAATTCTGTCGCCAGATGGCCGATAATATGGACCCCGTGAATAATCAAATCGTCACGTGTGAAAACAAGTTTTAAAAGACCTCTCTGTGCTCCCATGATTTTTCCACGGGGCATATCTTTATGATAGGCAATACCTGTGCAGAAAGAGAGTTTTTGTTCCTTGGCCTCTTCTTCCGATATACCCGCGGTTGAAATTTCTGGAACCGTGTAGATTCCATAGGGAAGGATGGGTGCAATCTCTTCGATATCTTTGGTTTGAAAAATATGCGCAACAGCTACGCGCCCCTGATCCATCCCCGTGCTCGCTAAAGCAGGGAATCCGATCACATCTCCGACAGCGTAAATATTGGGCACAGATGTTTGGTAGTTTTCATTTACAGTGATAGCCTCTCTTTTAGAGACCTCGATCCCAATTTTATCTAGATTCAAACCTCTAGTATCCCCATTGCGCCCAGCAGCGTACAAGAACATGTCAACATGAATAATCTCTCCCGATTCCAGCTCAACTTTCACCATCTCTTTTTCGGAAGCAGGGGATTCAATTTTTGCGATCGATTTGTTGAAAAGCAGGTCGATTTGATCCTTTTGCATGCTGTCGAGTAGATTACCGACCACCTCTTTGTCAATGAAGGGGAGAATGTGATCGTTTCGGTTAATTAAAAAGACTTTTGTCCCCGAAGTTGAGAAAATCGTTGCATATTCACATCCGATTACACCAGCACCTAAAACAGCCAAAGACTGCGGGTAGCGGGTGATGTTGAGAATCGTATCTGAGTCGTGAATGCGCGCGTTATCGAAGGGGATATTCGGAGGGTGAAAAGGATAAGATCCTGTTGCGATGATAATATAGGTTCCTTTCAAGGAGACCTCTTTAGGTCCTTTCACGTTGACCGTATTTGCATCGACAAAAGAGGCTGTCCCGTGATAGATGTCGACCCCGTGTCTCACAAGGTTTTTGCGTACCTCTTCCGATTCAGTTTTGATGATCCAATTTTTCCGAAACATGAAGGTATCAACGCTCGTATCACCTTCAATATCGCGGTCAACGCCGTACAATCCCTTGTCGTATTTTCCTGAAAGGTAGAGGGAAGTTTCTTTGAGAGTCTTGGAAGGCAGCGTTCCTGTATTAACCCCAGCACCACCAAAGACTGCTTGCTTTTCGATGATCGCCACTTTGTGGCCGAAATAGGCAGCTTTTACTGCCGCCTTTTCTCCTGCTGGACCTGTTCCAATGACGATCAGATCGTATTTATCCATAAAAAAACTCCCGATACAACTATGACATATTGTTCGGGAGTTTCTATACTTCGTACTGTAAGATCAAGCACTATTTACTAATGACTACTTAATCTTGATATTCACACTTGAGAAACAAGTTCTCTAAGAAATAATCAAAAAAGTCTTTTGCCCCAATTGGCTTCACACATTGAAGTGTATATCCATTATATGGTGTAACAACAGCGCGTGCTTTAATGATAAAGCCTTGTCCGTAGTCATGCACGACATAATCCATGATCCAGTCGCCATTGTCGGCTTGAAAAATCTCGTGGCTAATCAGGTTATAAGGGTACCTTGTGACATCATAATTATATAGAATTTGATCGAACCAGACGATTGGATCGATGTTGCCAACAGGTGGAAAGTATCCATTAAAAGAGTACATAACGGCGTAATCGTAGGCGTAAGCTGTCAAAAGAGAGTTGCTTTGAGTGATAGTTGGTTTAGCTGGGAAGCGAAGAAAAAGCTTTTCTAATCCGAAGTTAGCCTTATAGCGCCCCCACTGACCGAAGCTTAGTTCGTCTTTTGTGTTGCCAAATGCAGTGCAACGTATATCAAAATTGTCTATCACTTCATCTTGGCTATTGTATTGGGCTATTTCGTCATCTTCTTCTTCATCGTCATCCATGGTGACGTTGGAGCCATCATCCTGGCATTCGTCATTGTCGCACTCGTCACACTCGTTGTTAGAATCTTGGTCTTCATCAACTTCTTCAAAAAAAGATTCATTAGAGGCAAAGGGGATCGGAGCAAAAATGCTGCATTCAGTATCATCGCCATCTTCTTCAGCCTCCTCAAATACCGGAGGGGCGTAAGCAAAAGCATATGTAGCGCAGCAAGCGAGTAAAAGTGTGAAAAGTTTTTTCATGGTTATTCAACCTCTTAGAATGGTGTTTCAAACGGATTCCCAGACTACGCTCATCCTTGCAATTTCTTCAACAAAAATTAATTTACTCTTAGCAAACCTAGTAAAGGACTATGTGGTAATGAGAAGAGGCATTGGGGTTGAGGATGAAATGTGTAATAAAATCGAGATCGGCCAAGCCTCGAAAAATAGCGAGAAAGCCAACAGCGAGAGTGGCACACCCTATCCACAAGTGATAGGAATGACGCACCTTTTTAAAGGCGCCCATGCTTACAATCAAAGAGGGAGAGGTGAGTAGCGCAAATACAAATCCGTTCATAAGCCCAACAAGCGGTTTCGCTTCCAGTGCGCACGCAGAGAATACAACAAGTGTTTGTCCGCACGGAAGTAGCAGCGTGCACACACCGAATAAAAAAACCGGATAGGGGCCATAAACACCCAAGAGTTTTGTGAAAAGCGCGGAGAGACGCCCCGTTTTTCTTGCCAGCCACTTAGAGCCGGGGAAGGGAAGTTTAAAGAGAGTGAAAAAGGCCAAACTCATAATTGTCACCCCAAACACGATTGAGAGAAACGCCGAGAGGTGGTAGTGAGCAAGCGTTTGGAAAAAAAACATGCCAATTTCGGCCGAAAGCAAGCCTGCAAGGCTGTACGAAACAAGACGACCAGCAAAATAGGCCCACCGGTAGCGGTTTTTCGCAAGCAACATCATCAAAGGGCCACACATCCCGGCGCAATGGACATTCCCAAATAAATAAATAGGAAGAAGAGTGAAAAAAAGAGTCATTTTTTTGTGATCGCGCGGATCTTATTTATTTGAGCCGGATCGATTCCCGTACTATTGGAAGTGCGCTTGAATGCTGTTGTTGCCACAACGCCCATCACAAGAAGGAAAAACGTGATGATGGAATAAACAGTTAAATGGAAACTCTTCATTTGATCCCGAAATGTGTGCGCGTCTTTTTGTATGAACTCTCATGTTGTAGCTTTTCAAGGCCGCGGTTGAAGTGTTTGATCAGCGACTCGTGCCGTCCCTTCAATGTGATGAGACGTAGACCCTTATTCGAAAGGGGCGGGGTGACGATTTTTAATTTTTCAGTATCAACAAGAGCACGCGCTTCCAGATTTGGAATCAAAGCTCCTGCCACTTTTCCATCAGCAACAGCCTCGAGGCCATTTGGAATATGCTCGTACATTTCCATCAAAATCGACGGGTGTTGTTGGGCGATTAATACCGAATCGTCGTACTGATAAACGCCAACAGTGGAGCCCTTCAAATCGTCTAAAGAAGTGGCATGTGAATCAGCAGGAACGACAAGTACAGGTCCAAGTAATAGGAAAGGATTTGAAAAGCTATAGGTTCCATCTGTTATGATGTTGGGATCAAGCGATGTGAAGATGCCGGCGTATTCATGCTTTTCCAGTCCTTCAAAGAGTCCGGTCCAGCTAATATCGACGATTTGGAAGTTTTTGCCCTCCACTTTTGCAAGCTCCTGTACAAGAGCATTTGTAAAGCCATTAACATTGACTACCATGGATTCTAACCGCAAAGGAAACCATGTAGGGTCTCTACCGATTGAGTAAGAGCCGAGTTTTGGGGTAGGAGAGCTACATCCAACAAAAAAAAGCAGAAAAAAAAGAAGAATTCTTTTCATAATTTCGACCATACACTAAAACTTCTTTCATGACAGCCTATCTCATCGTAAATTTTGGCGGACCCCGTTCGCTATCTGAAATCGAGCCATTCTTATCCACCCTTCTTACTGACCGCGATGTTGTGCGTACAAAATTGCCGAAAGTGTTTAACAATTATCTCTTTCGGCGCATTGCCAAAAAGCGTTCCGTCAAAGTCGCTGCCGATTACGAGATGATCGGGGGCAAATCACCCATCTACGGAGATACCGAATTTGTAGCAGAAGCTTTGCGTGCCCGGCTAAATGCCCCCGTTCTCACCTTCCACCGCTACCTACCGACCACACACGCAGAATCGCTCGCAGCGATAGAAGCGCTCGATGCGGAGGAAATCCGTGTTTTTCCCATGTTTCCCCAGTTTACTTACGCTACAACGGGAAGTATTGCGCGCCTTTTTAAAAATAAGCTCTCCGAAAAAGCACTTAATAAGCTCAAATGGGTCAAATCGTACCCCTCCCACCCCTCATTTATCGAGGTAACTCAACAGACGATCCGCTCCTACTTAAAGGAGAAAAACCTCAAAGAAGAAGAAACGCTTTTCTTCTTCTCAGCGCACGGTGTGCCTCAAAGCTTTGTCGATCAGGGTGATCTCTACGCCTACGAGTGCCAGCTTTCCTACGAAAATGTAATGAAAGGCTTTCCTCACACAGAGTCGCTGCTTGCTTACCAATCGAAGTTTGGGCCAGGCGAATGGCTCCGTCCTTATACTCAAGAGGTGTGCGAACAGATCGAAGACTACCGAAAAGGGCGTAAAAACGTTCTTTTCATCCCGATTAGCTTCACTTCTGACCATATCGAAACTTTGTTTGAAATTGAGCAAGATTATCTTCCGATTATTCGAAAGCAAGGGGTCACCCCCTTTCGCCTTCCCTCTCTCAACCGCCGCCCCGAGTGGATTGAGGCGATTGAAGAGATTCTCAAGAACTACACTCCTTCTTCTACCTCTATGCTTGTTAGAAATACTCCTTGAGGGGAAAATCCATTTTCGGTATGATTTCTTCTAATGAAACCGAAACTTTTTCAAAGATTTAATGTTAATCAAGCCATCCTCTAGCGGATGGCTTTTTTTTTGCCAAGGTCATGAAGAAAAACAAGTTAATTTTACAAAATGGGCCCGTCTTCGACGGGATGGCGCCTGAATGGCAGGCGGGAAGAACCTTCTTTGGAGAAGTGGTCTTCACAACAGGCATGTGTGGCTACTATGAGAGCCTTACCGACCCCTCCTTTGCTGATCAAATCCTCGTTTTCACTTTTCCGCTTATCGGAAACTATGGTGTTGCTGACAAGGCTGTTTGGGAATCAAAAAAAATCCATGCAGCTGGGGTGATTGTGAATGAGTGTTGCGAAAACTGGAGTCACCACGCCGGTTTAGTCTCATTAAAGGAATGGCTTGAAAAGGAGGGAATTCCTCTTTTGACCGAGGTTGATACACGCGCGCTTACGAAGATGCTGCGAGCGGATGGAACGGTTTTGGGAGCGATTTCTGAAACACAAGAAGTGACGTCATTCAAAGACCCCAATCTTGAGCATTTGGTGGCTAAAGTTTCGATTTCTCAAAAAACTGTTTATGGGAGCGGAAACAAGCGGGTTATCGCAGTTGATTGTGGGATGAAAGAGAGCATGCTCCGCCATCTGGAGAAATTAGGAGTTGAAGTTGTCCGCGTTCCACATAATTACGACTACTCTGAAGATGAATTTGATGGGGTTTTCCTCTCGAATGGCCCCGGCGATCCGATTCAGTGCGCGGAGACAATTGAGATTCTAAAAAAGGTGATGAAGAAGAAAAAGCCAATTTTTGGTGTGTGTTTGGGCTCGCAAATGCTTGCACTCGCGGCAGGAGCCAAAACGTATAAGCTTCCATTTGGCCATCGCGGCCAGAATCAGCCGTGTATGGATTTGGAGACGAGAAAATGTTACATTACGAGCCAAAATCATGGCTATGCGGTTGATGAAGAGAGTCTTCCCTGTGAGTGGAAAGTGATTTTCCGAAATTTAAATGATGGGTCTGTCGAAGGGGTTGCCCACAAGTCGCTTCCGTTTTATGCGGTGCAGTTTCACCCCGAAGCGTCGCCTGGCCCCACCGACACCCAGTGGTTTTTTGAAAGGTTTTATGCATGTCTAAACGAAAAATCTTAATTCTCGGTTCTGGGGGTCTGCGTATTGGCCAAGCGGGTGAGTTTGATTACTCGGGCTCGCAGGCGATCAAAGCGCTGAAAGAGGAGGGGCATTACACCATCCTCGTGAATCCCAATATTGCGACTGTGCAGACCGACAAAGGGATGGCCGATCAGGTTTATCTTCTTCCTCTTAACGAGAAAACCGTTGAGAAAATCATTGAAAAAGAGCGTCCAGACGCAATCACCGTTAGTTTCGGTGGGCAGACGGCTCTCAATTTGGGTCTGCAACTGGAATCTAGCGGTATTTTGGCCAAATTTGGCATCGAAGTGCTAGGGACGCCGATCGATACGGTTCGGGTGACCGAAGATCGTCAGCTTTTTAAAGAGGCTCTTGATCAAATTGATGTCAAATCGGCTGTGAGCTATGCGGCGACAACTCTTGAAGAAGCAAGAGAAGCGGCTGCGAAGGTTGGCTATCCGTTGATGTTGCGCTCGGGATTCTCTCTCGGTGGACTTGGATCTGGAAGGGTTGAGAACGAAGCTCAGCTGATTAGCCGCGCGACCGAAGCTTTGAGCAAAGCGCCCCAAATTCTGATCGAGGAGTATCTAACAGGCTGGAAAGAGATCGAGTACGAAGTGGTTCGCGACAGAGATGGGAACACGATCACTGTCTGTAATATGGAAAACTTCGATCCAATGGGGATCCATACGGGTGAAAGTATTGTCATCGCCCCCTCCCAGACGTTGAGTAATGAAGAGTATCATATGCTCCGCGAAGTAGCGATCAAGACGGTGCGCCATCTCGGTGTAATTGGTGAATGCAACATTCAGTACGCTGTCCATCCGAATAAAGTCGATTACCGCGTGATCGAGGTGAACGCACGCCTCTCGCGCTCAAGCGCACTCGCTTCTAAAGCAACGGGTTATCCACTTGCGTTTGTCGCTGCAAAACTTGCTTTGGGTTATCTGCTTCACGAGATCAAAAACTCGGTCACGCAGCAAACGTCTGCTTTTTTTGAGCCGGCTCTTGACTATGTTGTTGTTAAAATGCCGCGCTGGGATATCCACAAGCTCCGCGCTGCCGATCGGACGATCGGTTCGGAGATGAAAAGTGTTGGCGAGGTGATGGCAATCGGCAGGTCTTTTCCCGAAGCGCTCCAAAAAGCAGTGCGGATGCTTAATATCGGCTGCTGCTCCCTCTTCGATTATCCCTATACGATCCCCAATCCAAAACAAGAAATTGCAGTTGCAACCGATAGTCGCCTCTATGCGATTGCAGAAATGCTTAGAAAGGGGATGTCTGTTGATGAAATTCATGAGAGCTCGCATATCGACAAATGGTTTCTACACCATCTTGCTGAAATGGTCGGAATTGAGAAAGAGATTAAGGAAAAACCTCTTGTAGAGGTGTTGCGACGGGCAAAACGGTTTGGATTTTCGGATAAAGCGATCGGCCTATTAATCAATGAAACGGAAGAATCTGTACGTACAAAGCGTTTAGAGCTAGGTATCAAGCCTGTCATCAAGCAAATTGACACATTGGCCGGAGAATTTGATGCTGAAACGAACTACCTTTATCTCACTTATCACGGCGCCTACAACGATTTAGAACCTTCTAAGAAGGCACCTACAGTTGTGATGGGGTCGGGGCCTTATGCGATTGGATCGTCTGTCGAATTTGATTGGTGCGCTGTGAATACGGTACGCACCTTGAGACGCCATAATGTACCGGCAATCATGATCAATTCAAACCCTGAGACGGTCTCAACTGACTATGATGAATCTGACCGTCTCTATTTCGAAGAGTTGACGCAAGAGCGTGTGCGTGACATCGCTGATTTTGAGTCGCCAAGTGGGATTATCATCTCTGTTGGGGGGCAAATTGCTAACAACCTCGCCCTTCCTTTACACGAGGCTGGCTACCCGATTATGGGAACGCCTCCTCCGATGATTGATATGGCTGAAAACCGCCAAAAGTTCTCATCGCTTCTGAATGACCTTGAGATCGATCAGCCAGCCTGGGTCGAGGTGAGTTCGCTTGATAAAGCCCGTCAGTTTGCCGCTGAGGTTGGCTATCCGGTCCTTGTACGCCCCTCGTATGTCCTTTCTGGAGCGGCTATGAATGTGATTTACGACGGCAGCGAGCTTGAGCAGTATCTCGAAGAGGCGACCATTGTTTCGCGTGAGCACCCTGTTGTCCTTTCCCAGTTTATTTTGAATGCAAAAGAGCTCGAAATCGACGGCGTTGCTCACAATGGAAACGTGGTGATCGAGGCTATTTCGGAGCACATCGAAAATGCTGGGGTCCACTCGGGAGATGCGACGATTGTTTTGCCGCCTCAGAAGCTCTATCTCGAAACAATTCGCCGTACGAAGCTGATTACGCGCCAAATCGTGAAAGCCCTCAATATTACAGGCCCTTTCAACATGCAGTTTATCGCCAAAGAGAATGCGATTAAGGTGATCGAGCTCAATGTGCGCGCCTCGCGCTCTTTTCCATTCGTTTCCAAAGTCACAGGCCACAATTTTATCGAAATTGCGACCGAAACGATGCTTGGAAAACATGTACCACGTCACTACAACACTCTAGATCTCGATTATGTAGGGATTAAAACGCCTCAATTCTCATACAGCCGCCTCAAAGGTGCCAATCCAGTTGCCCATGTTGAGATGGCATCGACAGGTGAGGTGGCATGCCTGGGAGAGAATCTACTCGATGCTTTTTTCCGCTCGTGGGAAGCGACAGAGCAGACGGTGCGCGGCAAGCGTCTCCTTGTGAGCATTGGTGGGAAGCAAAAAGGCAAACTTCTTGAAGAGCTGAAAGAGTTGGAAGCGCGCGGTTGGAAAATCTACACAACACCTGGCACCCACGACTTTTTTTCTCAAAAGGGTGTGGCATCGCGGTGTGTCTTTAAGGCGAGCGCTGGGCAACATCCAAATGTCCTTGACTCGATCACCGATCAAGAGGTCGATCTGATCATTAATATCCCAAGCGGAATCGCCTCGTCGAAGGTGGCAACCGACGGTTTCAAGATCAGGCGACTTGCAATCGATCATCATATTCCGCTGATCACTAACCTCCAGATTGCAACAGTGTTTTTACAATCGCTCATTGAATTAGATGAAAATTTGCCGGTGAAAGCGTGGAACCAATTTGTGGGAGAAAAGCGATGAGTCTCATTTCAATCAAAGAGTTAAGTAAAGAGCAGATCCTTACAATTCTTGCTAAGGCGCTGGAGATGAAACAAAAGCCTCCAGGTCCGATTTTGCAAGGGCGCGTAATGGCGAGCTGTTTTTTTGAGCCCTCTACCCGCACACGTCTCTCTTTTGAGTCGGCGATGAAGCGCTTGGGTGGTGAGGTAATCGGTTTTTCTGATGACACTGCCATAGCGACCCAAAAAGGAGAGTCGCTCCACGATACAATGAAGGTGATAGGCCACTATTGCGATATTGTGGTGATTCGCCACCCCCTTGAAGGCTCTGCACGCGGCGCTTCCGAGGCAACAGACAAGCCGGTGATCAATGCGGGCGACGGCGCTAATGAACATCCCACTCAAACCCTTCTCGACCTCTTTACGATTCAAGAGTGTCAGGGGAAGCTCGACGCCCTCCATCTTGCATTTGTAGGGGATCTTCTTCATGGACGGACAGTCCATTCACTCGTCTACGCTTTGAAGCAATTCGATGTGCGCCTCTATTTTGTCTCCCCACCTTCATTGTCGATACCCGACTCTCTTTGTGATGAGCTGAAAAAAGCGGGCGTCCCTTTTTCATTTCATCATTCCGTGGATGAAGTGGTTGGGAAATGCGACATCCTTTACATGACCCGCGTCCAAAAAGAGCGCTTTGCTGATTTGGAAGCGTATGCGCGCGTGAAAGATCAATTCATTCTTACAACCGAGACCTTAAAACGTGCGAAAAAAAACTTAAAGGTCCTCCATCCCTTACCTCGGGTGAACGAGATCGCGCGTGAGGTTGATGAAACCGACTATGCCCACTACTTCGCGCAGGCCGAGAATGGCCTCTATGTGCGCCAAGCACTCTTAAGCAAATTATTAGGGGAATCGTGAATAAGACACTTTCAGTTGCAGCGATCAATGAAGGAACTGTAATCGATCATATTCCGGCTGGACAGGGGATGAGAATTGTCCGCCTTCTTAAACTCGCCGGTCAACATAATCAGGTGACTTTAGGGCTGAATCTTCCGAGCAAGACGATGGGTTACAAGGATTTGATTAAAGTTGAAGGGCGCGAGGTAAGCGAAGAAGAGGCAAATCAGATCGCCGTTTTTGCCCCCAAAGCAACACTTAACATTATTCGCGGCTTTGAACGTGTTAAAAAATTTGCCGTCACGCTTCCTAAAAGGGTGAAAAAAGTTTTGCGCTGCCCAAACGAGCGATGCGTCACGAATCATGAGGCGCTGCATACCCACTTTGAGCTAGAAAAGCGGGTCCATGTAGTCCAGTTAAAATGTTACTATTGTGAAAAGAGTTTTGCCTATGACACGTTCTGAACTAGATTTTGGCGGCCTTACCGCAATCCCTGCCCTGATCGATCCCCACGTCCATTTCCGTGCCCCTGGTGGAGAGCAAAAGGAAGACTGGGAGACAGCTTCGGTTGCAGCGATTCATGGTGGCATTACAACCGTGTTAGACATGCCCAACAATACTCCTCCCTGCACAACTCTTAGAGCGGTAGAAGAGAAAAAAAAGCTGATCGATGCCCAATTGAAAAGCGCTGATATCCCTCTGCGTTATGGATTGTATTTTGGCGCCGATAAAGACCATTTTGATCAGATCAGCGGGGCGAGTGGCTCATGCGTAGCGCTAAAAATCTTCATGGGATGCAGCACAGGCGGTCTTGTGATCGATGATGATGAGGCCCTTGATGAGGCTTTCCGTCTCGCTGCTGAAGCGAATATGCTCGTAGCTGTTCATGCCGAAGATGAAGCTCTTTTAGCTCGTAAACGTGAAGAATTTGCTGGTGCTTCTGATCCTGCGGTCCATTCGCAGATGCGCCCCAAGGAGGCAGCGATTCGTGCGACTACAAAAGCGATTGCCCTCGCGCGCAAGCATGGCGCTCGGCTCTATATTTTACATATGAGCACTCTAGAAGAGGTTGCGCTTGTACGCGCTGCTAAGCAAGAGGGGCTACAAGTTTATGCCGAGGCGACCACTCACCACCTCTTTTTAAGCGAAGATGATTACGCCGAGTTTGGAACACTTGTGCAGATGAATCCGCCGCTCCGTTCAAAAGAGGATCAAGAGGCTCTTTGGGAAGGGATCCGCGATGGTACGATCGACACAATTGGAACAGATCACGCTCCCCACACACTAGAAGAGAAAAACCAACCCTTTGGAAAAGCGCCCTCTGGAATTCCTGGAGTGGAAACGCTCCTGCCGTTGTTGCTCGACGCTGTTTATCACGGCCAGCTTACCCTGGATCGGATGATCGACCTAACGCATTCCAATCCGCAAAAAATATTTAATTTGCCGCCCAATGACGATATCGTTTTGGTCGATCTAGAAAGAGAGTTAACGGTAACAGACGAGATGATCAAATCGAAATGTGGCTGGACCCCTTATCGAGGTCGCACATTGAGAGGGTGGCCCGAATATGTGATCCTAGACGGGAGAGCCTATTCGATTACCCGACGAACGCTTGAGGAAAAACAACAATCGGAAGATTGTCAACACGGTGCTCAGGGCAGTGCTCCTGCAGTTTGATGAGAAATTCATCGCAGCAGGTGCGGATCTGTGCAACTGTTGGGTTTGACTCGAGGTAATAGCCGATGTACTCCTTCCCTTCATAGGGGATGGCGGTCATTGGGGAAAGGTCGCTGCCGATGCGCATTTTGAGCTCAGAAGTGAAACGGGTGCCGACAAAAAGTTTGGTAAGCATAGTTTATCTATATAATAAGTGAGTTTTATGTCTGAAACACTTCCTTCATGGTGGCCAGAAAAACCTCCGATTTACAATATCGAGAGGAGCTATTTAGAAAATCTTGAAGAGGGCCCATTTTTTGATGGGAAAATCCCAGAGCGCACCCTCCCTCCTAAAAATGAGTGGGTTGATTTCCTTGGATTTCTCGTTGCACATCCCCTTGGGGTTCCAGCAGGTCCATTGCTAAACTCACGCTGGGTTGCCTTTGCTGCCAAAATGGGTTTCGATATCGTCACCTATAAAACGATCCGCAGTAAGCCTCATCCCGCTCATCCTCTTCCGAATATGATCTACGTCGATACTCTAGGATCCCTTACCTACGACCGCCACGAAGAGACCCTTAAGCAGGCTGAGCACCCACCCAAAGATGCGCGCTCCCTCGCTGCAACAAACTCTTTTGGCATTCCTTCTAAAGATCGCACTTTTCTTGTCAAAGATATCGCCCGTGCCAACGAAGCATTAGCTCCTGGGCAGGTAATGATCGTCTCAATTGTCGGCACGCCTCGCCCAAATGAGGATTTTTACGAAGATTTTGTCCGTGCCGCCGAAATAGCCCTTGAAGGGGGAGCTAAAATCATAGAAGCCGACCTCTCCTGTCCAAACGTGACAACGTGCGAGGGGAGTTTGTTTACCAGCCCTGAGGCTGTCTACGAAATCTCTTCTAGGGTGAAAAAAGCGATTGGCCCCGTGCCGTTGATTATCAAAGTAGGTGTGATCGAGGATAAAGAAGTGCTACGGCGGGTGATGTGCGCCGCTGCAAAAGGGGGCGTTCAAGCGATTTGTGGCATTAATACAGTCAGTATGAAAGTCGTCAAAGGAGATGGCACACCAGCTCTTGGTGAAAAACGCTTGAAATCAGGTGTTTGCGGTGGCCCTATTCGTGAAGTGGCGCTCGACTTTATCCAAAAAGCGCACGCTGTGAACCAAGAAGAACAGCTTGGCATGACCATCATGGGAACAGGAGGTGTGACCGCCCCTGAGCATTTTGATCAATTTTTTAACGCAGGGGCTACTGTTGCCATGAGTGCTGTTGGCATGATGTGGGATCCCTATTTAGCTGCGAGGTATTTTCAATGTTAATCCAGGAGCTGCATAAAATTGGCGCGATCCAACACGGCGACTTTACCCTAAAAAGTGGAGTTAAATCGCCCATCTACATCGATCTTCGCCTTATTATCTCTTATCCTAAGCTTCTTGCAGAGGTCGCTTTTCTGATGTGGGAAAAAATAGCGGGTAGTCAATTTGATCGTGTTTGTGGTGTTCCTTATACGGCGCTGCCGATTGCCACGGCTCTTTCGGTTCAGCAAAATCTCCCTATGGTCATGCGCCGTAAAGAGGCCAAAAATTACGGCACGAAAAAAATCATCGAAGGGGCGTTTGAATCTGGGCAAAATTGCCTTGTGATCGAAGATCTTATTACAAGCGGAATGAGTATTTTTGAAACGATCAATCCGCTCGAGGAAGTAGGCTTAAAGGTGACAGATATTGTCGTTGTACTCGATCGCCAGCAAGGTGGAAGAGAACGTGTTGAGGAAAAAGGCTACCGCCTTCATTCTCTATTTACTCTAAGCGAACTTCTTGAGGTAAAATGAATTTAAGTTACTCTCAGCGCAGCGATTATGCCTTAAATCCAACAGGTAAGCGTCTCCTTCAGTTGATGGACCAAAAGCAGACAAACCTTTCTATTGCTGCAGATGTAACGACAGCGGAAGAGTTGCTTCATATTGCAGATACTCTTGGCTCTGAGATCTGTGTCTTGAAAACACACATCGATATTCTCGAGAATTTTACGCCTGAGCTCCCCCACAAGCTTCAAGCGCTTGCTGAGAAACACAATTTTCTTATCTTTGAAGATCGCAAATTTGCCGACATAGGCAACACCGTCAAATGGCAATACCGCGATGGGATTTATCGCATCTCAGATTGGTCCGACATCACAAATGCTCACATCGTTCCCGGACCGGGGATTATCGAAGGACTCAAAGAGGTCGGTCTTCCAAAAGGGCGTGGCCTTCTTTTACTTGCAGAAATGAGCCCAAAAGGAACCCTTGCGAAGGGTGCCTACACAAAACAAGCAGTTGAGTGGGCCGAGGAGCATGCCGATTTTGTTATCGGCTTTATCTGCGTGCAAAAACTCGTAGAAAATCCCGCATTTATCCATATGACACCTGGTGTAAAACTTGCGCCTGGCGGGGATGCGCTTGGGCAAAATTATCTCACGCCTAAAAAAGTCATCTGTGAAAACAAAAGCGATGTAATCATTGTTGGACGTGGTATTTATGAAGCGGAAAATCCTGTTTTAGAAGCGAAAGAATATCGTAAGGCGGGTTGGAATGCTTATGTTAGAAAAATAACTTGACAGATTAGTTAATTTCTACTATTAATAGTTATAACGACGGTATTAATAGTAATAAAAATAATGTTAGCTAAATCTCCTTATGAAACTGATCCAACTCCACTTATTCATCCATCCCACGTTTCATTAGATCGCGTTGCCGTTATTATCTTGGGTGGAGGGGAAGGGAAGCGGTTAGCACCCTTAACCAAAACAAGATGCAAGCCCGCGATTTCTTTTGGAGGGCGTTATAGCCTAATCGATGTTCCGATCTCACACTCGCTTACATCTGGGCTCTCCAATATTTTCGTTATTGGGCAATACCTCACCTACAGCTTGCAAAAGCATCTTTTTCAGACCTATTTTAGCCAAGGAACTTCGCAAAATCAGATTCAGCTTCTCGCACCAGAAGAAAGGGCAGGAAGAAAAATCTGGTACAAGGGAACGGCAGACGCTGTACGTCAAAACCTTGAGTATTTTTCCGAAATTTCAGCCGACTACTTCCTTATTCTATCTGGCGACCAACTTTACAATATCAATTTCCAAAAGATGATCGATTACGCTTATGAGGTTAATGCAGGGATGTTAGTCGCAGCTCAGCCTGTGAATAAAAAAGATGCCACGCGGATGGGATTGTTAAAACTCAAGCCCGGCAGCAGCAAAATCGTCGATTTTTGTGAAAAGCCTACCGAAGATGCTGTTATTAATCAGTTCCATACAGATTCCTTAACTCTTCACGGTCTTGGTTATGATGGGGATAATGGAAAAGATTACATCGGGTCGATGGGGATCTATCTGTTTAAGCGCCAAGTAATGTTTGATCTTCTTCGCGAAGATCCGCGCGAAGACTTTGGTAAGCACCTAATCCAATCGCAGCTCAAAAAAGGGGATTCCCACGCTTTTTTATATGACGGTTACTGGGAAGATATTGGGACGATCGAATCGTATTACAATGCGAATTTAGCTCTAACAAAGCGAGAATTTGACCCGAAAACAGGGCTTCAATGTTACGACGAGAATAGCCGCATCCTCACCAAGCGCTACAACCTCCCTGGCGTCCAAATTTCTAACTGCCGTCTAAAGGATGTCCTGCTCTGTGAAGGGAGTATTATTGAAGGTAAAGAGGTTACACATAGCGTTCTTGGTGTGCGATCCATGATTGGGAAGGGGAGTATCGTGCGCGATTCTGTGATCGTTGGGAATGAGTACTACACGCGCCCACCTCTTGTTACAGGAGAGAAGGCTCACAGCCCTGGCATCGGAGAAAATTGCCATATTGAGCGGGCCATTCTCGATGAGAACGTCACAATCGGCAATAACGTAACCCTCGTCAATAAAAAAGGGCACGATACCTACGACTCCATCGATGGGAGCGTTGTCGTACGCGACGGGATAATCATTATCCCACGTGGAACACAGATTCCTGATAATTACGTTTTCTAGTACACTCCAAGCATGTCAGTTTGGGCTATTGCAGATCTGCACCTATCATTTGGTGTTCCCGAAAAAACCATGGAAGTTTTTGGTCCTGAGTGGGCGAATTACGGCGAAAAGCTCAAGACCAATTGGCTTGCCGTCGTTCAACCCGATGATCTTGTGCTCATTGCAGGTGATATCTCGTGGGCGATGCGTATTGAGGATGCCAAGATCGACCTCGATTGGATCGATGCTTTGCCCGGTACCAAAGTGATGATCAAGGGGAACCACGACTACTGGTGGAGCTCCCTTTCCAAGGTCAAGTCGATTTTGCCCCCTTCCATCCACATCATCCAGAACACCGCTTATCAATGGAATGAGTACTCAATTGGTGGGGCGCGCCTTTGGGACACCGATGAATATGGCTTCAATGACTACATCGATTTTCGTGAGACATCGGTCCCTTCCTCCAAGGAGGAGAAGCCCGACCAGGAGCGGATTTTTAAGCGCGAGCTCGAGCGTTTAGAATTAAGCTTAAAGGCTATGGACCAGTCAGCTGCCAAACGCCTTGTCATGACCCACTATCCTCCGATCAGCGCAGAGCTTGAGCCTTCTAAGGCGGCAGCACTTTTAGAGAAGTACAACGTCAATGTCTGCGTCTTTGGCCACCTGCATAATGTTAAGCGTGGGGTGGCCATGTTTGGAAACAGGAGTGGGGTAGGCTACCACCTCACCTCCTGTGACTACTTAGACTTCAAGCCTAGTTTATTAAATATCTAATGTACCTATCTCGATTATAAACCTCTTATAATTAATGCATGATCGCACACAGTCTCGCATAAAGAGCTCGGTAGCTAGTGAAACGGGTTCGCCTGTTTGCTGAACTCAGGCTCTTTCACAGTACGTCTGTGGTGGCATGGTAGCCTTCATATAATTATCTTGAAACGCATGTGCGGGTGCACGTTTACAGGTTGGATTGTATTTTATATACATAGTTTCCTCCATTTAGTTTTGGTTTGGAGGAAAACACAAACGATGTGCTTTCCTTTCTGTGTTCACCAGAAAAGGAAAAATTCTCACACTCCCTACGCTAGTACAATCTAGATCAGGTAGTAAGGGTTAAACGCTAAACAGCATTCTTTCAGCCCAAAATCTGGGCACCCCTGGTGAACGCCAACCAATTTACTTATGGAGTTCTAAATTTGCAAGCTTACTGCTTGAAAAGAGCTTCTAATGAAATTTGATGATCGACAATATTATGGAAGTGTTCATTTTCTTTTGCCCCAAATGGGGTGATCAAAGTGATGAACAATCCTTTTTTCGTCTTGGTTGATTTCTGAAATAGAGATTTCTTACGGGATAACTCCTCGGAGTAGGACTTAGTTAAGGCAAAGTTTTTAGACCTGTAAAGCCTTTCGAGAATGCGCTTTTCTTCCTTCCGACCAATGATAAATTCATGGGAATTCATTAGATTTCTCTCTGTATAGCCATTATTAAGACTTTATCTACCTATTTTCGCAAGATAAAGTCCCGTTTTTATGGATATTCGGCTTAATCTCGTAGATTAAAAGATGTGGTTTCTATGACGAACGCGCAGATCCTTCTCAGAGATGAAGCTTCTGGTCTAGAACGCCGTGCAGTTTTTTTAGGTCAGGATCTGATGGATCAAGAGGAGTATCTGAGGCGATCTCTTTTCTCCGGTGGAAGATCTCAGAAAGGGCAAGGGCCGGCTCTTTGAGCTCTAGGTGGTCGTAGTGGATGTAGCAAATTTCTAAAAACTCGCGGAAATCCTCTTCGACCTTCATCAAGTCGAACATTTTCATCCCTAAATCATAAAAGAGAGTGTGGTTCCCGATGTCGGCGAAGAAATAGAGGATCTCTTCGACAAGATCGATGCTGGTTGCCTCTCCAACTTTTGCGATCAGCTTATCAAACAACATACCTCCAACCTCATCGTCATCGATGTACTGGATGCGCGCTCTTAGGTAATCAAACCAAATCGTATCCTTGAGGTATGGGTAAAAGCCATCGAGCAGCTCTGAGGCATAATCGCGATTGGCCTCTTCAACTTGTGTTAAGATGTAGTCGAAAAGAAAGCTGTCGATTTCATTGGCGCAGTAACTCTGCATCGTCTGGAAAACATCGATCGCGTTGAGCCCCTTATCGACGTTCTCCTCTAAAATCTGTAATAAATATTCTAAGGTATCTGCGATCTCACATTCGCTTCCTAAATCGTATTGGGTCATTTGGTAGTCGAGCTCGTCGCAGAAAATGGAGAGTGTCCGCTTTTCAGGGAAATGGCGGCGCCAAAGCTCGAAAATCAATAAAAAGACCTGATCTTGCTCTAGAGGCTCGCGCTCATTGGCTATGGCATCGAGCATCTCTTCGGGCTCTTCGAAAGTGTCGGCATAAGCTGTAAAGTCGCTATTTCCAAAACTGATCCCGAGGGTGCCCAACTGATCGAGGAGCGTAGTCGTCGACTGCTGACGGTAATTTTCCGTCTGCCACGGCTGCAAGTCTTCTATTTTTAACTCGCCCGATTCAATTTTCGGGAGGTTAATTTGAAGCAAATTATAGAGAGCTTTACGTTGTAAGGACATATCCATGATTTTATGGTTTCCATCGATTTAATAAAAGGGAATTGCTCACGACACAGAGGGAACTTAAGGCCATTGCGGCTCCGGCAATAATCGGGTTTAGCAGACCAATTGCTGCGAGCGGGATTCCGAGTGCATTGTAAAAGAAAGCAAAAAATAAATTTTGACGCACTTTAGAAAAGGTGGCGCGCGAGAGGTCGATTGCGGCTGCCACCTGGCGCATATCGCTGCGCATTAAAGTAATGTCTGAGGCCTCGATGGCGATATCGGTTCCGCTTCTCATGGCAAAACCGACATCTGCAGTGGCAAGAGCAGGCGCATCATTGACACCATCTCCAACCATTCCTACGAACTTATGATTCTTACGAAGCTGCTCCACGCTCTCAGCTTTATGTTGAGGTAAAATTTCGGCATAGAAGGTGGAGATGCCAGCTGCGTCTGCGATGGCTTGCGCAGTCTGCTTGTGGTCACCTGTTAACATCACCACATCGAGCCCAAGCTTTTTGAGCTTCTTAATACCCTCTTTTGAGGAGGGGCGTAAAGTGTCTGCGACGGCGAGGTAGCCAAGAATTTTGGATGAATCGCTCAGACAAACAACGGTTTTTCCCTGGCTTTCAAGTGGCTCTACGATGCTTTTATCGGGTGTCAGCCCCCACTCTTCCATCCAGTGAATCGAGCCGGCAAAATACTGTTTTCCATCGATCTCCCCAAATACCCCTTTTCCGGGAACGGCTTCAAACCGCTCGACAGGAGATGGCATGGCGGCTTTTGCTAGTGTTTTGGCGATAGGATGCTCTGAGTGGTCTTCTAAAGAGGCTGCGAGTCGTCTAATCTCTGCAGTATCAGGGATGACATCGGTGAGAGCCGGTTTTCCTTCTGTCAGCGTCCCCGTTTTATCGACGGCGATCACAGAGAGTTTTTCTGCCAGCTGAATCGCCTCGGCATTTTTTACAAGAATTCCTGAGCGTGCTCCACGCCCCGTTGCGACCATGATCACTGTGGGCGTCGCCATTCCAAGGGCGCACGGACATGCAATTACCAGCACAGCGACCGCGTTAATCAAGGCGTTGGTGAAGTCGAGGGTGATCCCCCACCAAAGAGTAAAGGTGAGAAGGGCGATTACGACGACAATCGGGACGAAAACCGCAGAGATTTGGTCGGCAAGCTTCTGAATCGGCGCGCGCGATCCTTGCGCCTCTTGAACTAGCTTGATAACTCCGGCAAGAGCGGTGTCTGAGCCAATGGCGGTCGCTTTTCCAACAAGTGAGCCTTGTTGATTTTGGGTTCCGCCGAAGAGTTTTGTCCCCAGAGTTTTGCGGATGGGGTTACTTTCGCCGGTCAACATCGATTCGTCGATATGCGAATCTCCTTCCACCACCTCTCCATCGATAGGGACTTTTTCTCCAGGACGGACGTGGAAGATGTCGCCCACTTTCATCTCTTCGACCGGGATTTCATGCCACTGCCCATTCTGTTTCACCCGCGCCAGCTTAGGCTGGAGTTTCAATAGCGCTTTGATTGCCCCTGAAGCACGTCTTTTTGTACGCATCTCGAGTAACCGCCCGAACAAAACAAGCGTGATAATGGTAGCACTCGCTTCGAAATAGACGTGCTCAGGAAGGGCAAAGATCAACACAACGGCGCTGAAAAAATAGGCGGCTGAGGTTCCGAGGCAGATCAAAAGATCCATATTGCCCGTAAAGGTCTTAAGCGCCCAATAGCTTCCCACATAAAAACGCCATCCGACTCCAAATTGGACAATCGTGGCTAAAATAAACTGGAGCCATAGCGGCACAAAGCTTAAGCCCATATCTACGATCAGGGGGAGTGTCAGGAGGGCTGAGATGATGACTGTGACGAACTGGACATTGAAGTCCTTGTCTCCATTCGTAGATTCGAAGGGATGGGCGGTGTAACCGGTCGATTTGACGGCTTTGATAAGGGCATCGGTTGAAGCGCTCCCAACGACATGCGCTTCGTTAGAGACAAAACTTACGCGTACCTCTTCAACGCCTTTAACTTTTTTTAGAGCATTCTCGATCGTCCGTTCACACGAAACGCAGTGCATTCCTTCTATCTTAAGCTCGGTTTTCCCTTTCATCTTCAATGGTCCAATAATTGCGATTTCAGAGGAATGGCCGGCTGGGCCCCCTTACGCGTTACACAAAGAGCAGAAGCTTCCGTTGCAAAGTTAAGAGCATACTGAGCAGATTGACCTTCAAGCATCGCAGCTAAGTAATACCCTATAAAAGTATCGCCAGCAGCGGTTGTGTCCACAACTTTAACTTCACGGGCAGGAACATGTAAATGCTTTTCCTTATAATAGTAAGAAGCGCCCCCTTTACCGAGAGTTAAGATCACCTCGGCATTTGGAAAGCGCTTAACCAGCTCTGTTTGAGCAAGATTCGCAGATTCTGTTTCATTTAAAATAAAAAGATCCACTAGATCAAGCGGATAATTGTGCACCTCTTGTGTCATCGGGGCAGGGTTAAAACAGACCTTGAGCCCCTTTTCATGCCCCTTTTGAATCAAGTAATCGACGTGATTGATCTCATTTTGCAAGAGAAGAAAATCCCCTTTGTCAAAATAGGAAAATGTTTGATCGATTTCCTCTTTCGTAATCTCTTTATTGGCACCTGCGAATAAAACAATCGCGTTTTGGCCGGATTCGTCCACTTGGATAATCGCATGACCATTATTTGAATCGCTTTGAAATAAATAGGTTGTATCGACGCCATCACCTGTAAGCTCTTCTTTTAACCACCTGCCATCTCTCCCTATTTTACCGGCGTGAAAGACCTGAGCACCCGCTCTTGCAAGCGCAACCGATTGATTTGCTCCCTTACCTCCAGCAAAGGTTTCAAGCGCTGAGCTCGAGATTGTCTCTCCCGGCTGCACAAAATGGGGAACCTTGTAGACATAATCGATGTTTAGAGAACCGAAATTTAGAATTTTCATCACGCCATCCTTGCAAAGCCGATAAAGAGAAGACCGATTAGATAACTGATAAACATGAATAAGAGCAGCAGGTAGACCTTTTTTGCATGGGCAAATTCACGCCACACAAATACACCCCAAATGGCTGCAATCAATGTCGCTCCCTGCCCAAAAGCATACGCAATTGCTGGCCCAGCATTTGTAGCTGCAATTACATTAAAAGACATCCCTACACACCAAATAAAGCCTCCTAAAATCCCAATGAGATGCTGTCTTGTAGAGCCTTGGAAATAATCCCGTATCGTGAGTTTTGGGCCCGAGATTGGATTTTTCATGAAGATGTAGTTGATAAGCCAGTTAGACACGAAGAGGCCTACTGCGAAAAAGAAGATGGCGGAATAAGGTGTTAATGACAGATGCCCTTGCATCGAATCTGCAACAAGCGGATAGAAAAGGCTCATCAAAATCCCGCTGATAATTGAGATAATGATCCCCTTTTTTGGAGGATGGGTGACTATTTTTTCAAATTTCGCTTTTTTCTTGTATGCAACCGCATCGAAGATGACTGCCAACAGAATAAATAAAACTCCAATCACAAGGATTGAGAGATTTCCCTTTGGAGTCACAAGATAGCTAAGCAGCGTTCCCGCGACAAGAGCGATTCCAATTCCAATAGGAAAAGCAACAGACATTCCTGCAATGGAAATAGCTGCCACAAGCAAGATATTTGCGATGTTAAAGATGACTCCCCCTAGAAGGGCTTTTCCAATCATGAGGTAATCGGCTTGGAAGATATTCTCCACAAATGGCTGCCCCGACTCCCCAAAAAGCCCCAAAGTAAGAGCAAACAAAAGACTTGTAAGCAATACCCCAAGTGAATAATCCCAGTAAAAGAGCTCAAAGCGCCACTTATTATCGAGCTTGGCCGCATTTGCCCAAGAGCCCCAACAGAGCATTGTGATAAACATGAAGAGAACGGCTACAAGGTAAGATTGAGGTAAATACATGGATCATTCACTGATTAATGGTATCGAAAAAGAGCTGATAAAACTTCTCGGCATCGATTGACAGGCAAACATTGGTCAAGGAGCCATCTTCATTGATCTCAGTGCAGCCATATTGAGGGCCCGGTTCTTGATTGACGACAATTTTGAGATCCTTAAATGTCCCGATCTCCGGATTTGTCATCACTGCAGCTGCTTCTGGATCCCAGAAGTAGGCTTTCACGCCTGGTTGAGCCTTGAGATAGGGCTTGATGACCTCAAAAACAAAGTTTGCCGAAGGATTATTCTTTTGCGATTGAAACTGTTCGATCACTTCTGGCGTGATCTGAGCGCTTTCAGTTGCATTTAGGGGCACAAGGACGATAGGGGCACCGGAGGCGATCACAT
This sequence comes from Chlamydiota bacterium, assembly GCA_021772455.1. Taxonomy (GTDB): domain Bacteria; phylum Chlamydiota; class Chlamydiia; order Chlamydiales; family JAAKFR01; genus JAJACP01. Next base: position 40,847 of record JAJFLY010000015.1, on the reverse strand, counting down.
CTTGCGCGGCTCTTGCATCCAAGAGAATGTTGTATTCGGCACATGTATTATCGCTATCTACGATATTTCCCTTTTTATCGATTGAGCCTCCAGAGATATAAATACGCTCAATATTTTTAAGCATCTGCGGTCTTTTCTCTAAGGCGATCGCAACATTTGTCATTGGAGCCAAGCAAAGAATAGTGATTTTATCTGCAGACTGCTCAACAGTTTGAGCCATTAATTCCCAGGATGGAAGTGAGGATGCGTGGTGTGGATTTGTCGGTAGTGGAATGCCGTAGACCTCATCAAATCCCTCTCTCCAACTTTCTGGAAAACTCGAGTAAGGGCTTAGAGAAATTTTTGCACCAAATGCAACGGGAATATCTGGATGGCCTGCTAATTCAATCAACTTCAAGATGTTTGGAGCCGAGTACTTCCAGTGGGCAGCTCCTGTTCCGGTGGTTGTGATGGCGAGAACTTCAACATCTTTGCGTTTAAGCAAATATAGGATGGCCATCATATCATCCATGTCACAATCTGTATCGACGATGACTTTGAGTTTCGCATCTTCAGCTTGAAGAGTAGAACAGCAGCACAGCAGTGAGCAAATAAACGGAAGCATTTTTTTGGTATTCATAGCATCCGAATACCATTAAAATATTTTATGCACAACTTTCTCGAGGTTTTGCTAACCCAATTCTTAGACCCTGATTGCTACCTATTTCGGTAAAATGTCTTGATCAGGATAGAGTTGCAACAAGAACTCTTCCACTGGCATACACAAAATGTTATTGACGATGACCCGTTCCTTCCCTCTATAAAGAAGGCAAGCTTGGCATTCTGGATAGTCAGTTTGAAATGTCCTAAGAGATCGGACGTCGTTGTTATCCACCCTAGAGCTATTTTTGACCTCAAGGGCGATAAAAAGATCGGAACCATAAACAATAAAATCTACTTCTACTCCCTTACGTGTTCGCCAATAGTAGAGAGCGGCTTTCTTATTTGAATAGGCAATCCACGCGCGTAAATGTTGAGCGACAAGCCCTTCAAGGCATAGCCCGCCGATTTCTTCGGGTCTATCGAGTGGCCCTTGAGGACGGAGCGACCGAAAAATTCCTGCATCAAATAAATAGAACTTGGAATGCGTGACCGATTGTCTTTTTGCTCGCTTTGTGAATGGGGAGAGTCTGAAAGAGAGTAATAGATCCTCTAATATGGTGACATAACTTCCAACGACCTTCCGCTCGATTTCAGACTCGCGAGCCACATTGCTGATATTGAGCATCGATGCATGTGAAAAGCTAATCGCTTCAAGGAATCGTGAAAAATTTCCAATGTTTCGCACCAATCCTTCGGCTTGCACTTCCTCTTGGAGATAGGTGGTTGCATAGGCATCTAGCGTTCTGTCAGGATCATCCGAATCAACAACCATTGGTAGTAAACCTTTTAGGAGCGCTGTTTTGAGAGAAAAGTGGGGATTCATTTCCGATGCCATCAGTGGATGCATGGATAACATCAACGCTCGCCCGGCAAGTAGATCGACACCGGTCCGCTTTAGCTTGCGCGCACTAGAACCTGTCAGAATAAACTGGATCTCTTGTTTTTCCTCAATCAATTGATGGACTACCGTTAGGACTTCGGGTACACGTTGAACTTCATCTATCACCACCACCTTCTTGCCTGGCTCTGCCAACACTTTTTCTTTAAGACGTTCAGGATAAGCATTTAAACGCCTTTGCTCGCCGGGATCTAGTAGATCTAGCCAAAGCGCGTTGGGATAATGCTTCCGAACCCAAGTCGATTTGCCAGTCCCGCGCGGTCCAAATAAAAAATAACTAGAAGAGCTACCTTTGAAAAATCTATCATATAGAGAACGCATGGGTCACTTAATTCCTTTTTGCGGCCTTTTTTGGAAGTTTACTACCCAAAATGTACCATTTTTCGAATTATTTAGCCATATATAAAGGCCTGACGAAAATAGGGCATCCCTGTATTCTCGACTAACTAACCCGAGGAGAGCATATGTTTAGGTATTTACTTCCTGTACTTGTTTTATTTACGACAGCTTTTGCCGAAGATGGCCCCCCTCTTAAGGTGCGGCAGCCCAATTGGCGTCCCCATATCGTTGAAAATTTTTTAAATGGAAATCCCTCTCAAGTTGTCCTGTATGAGCCAGATGATCAGGCTGAAAGGGCGGTTAAGCAGCTTGTCTTTTACCCCAACGGTCAGGTGCGCGAAGAGAGCGATCTTGCAGATGAGAATACGTTGCATGGCGCCTCTGTAGCCTTCCACCTCTCTGGCAATATTGCGGGCTCGGGTTACTATGAAAATGGCCTTCTTGAAGGGGAGGTTAAAACGTATCATCCAAATGGTCAGCTGGAATCCTCGTTAGTTTATACAAAGGGTGAGAAACACGGTTTTTTTCAGGGGTACCATCCAAATGGAAACAAGAAAGAAGAGGGCTCTTTTGAAAATGGAAAGAAAACGGGTACTTTCTATACGTTTTATGAAGATGGGACGCGCGCTTCGCAAACGCCTTATGTAAACAATTTGCCTCATGGGAATGCGTTGGAGTGGCACGCCAAGACAGAGGGTGAAGAGGGTTTAAAATCTTCTCGCCACTTTGTCAACGGCCTTCTTCACGGCGATGGTAAGACGCCTGCTGTGATGATTTATGGCCCTGAGCTTGCCCTTTTAGAGGTGCAAGATTTCAGAATGGGGAACCAGACTGGGCTTCACCTCAAATACTTTCAAAGTGGGGGTGTTTCATACCGTGTGAACTACGTAGAGGGGCTCAAAGAGGGTGAGGAGCAATTTTTCCAAGAGGGTGGCGCACGTGCGGGGGGCGGCCTTAATCGTAAGGGTGTACCCATCGGTGAGCACAGGTTGATCCATTCAAATGGACAATTGGCGAAGCTTGCCCGTTACAACGACGAAGGAGAGCTCCTTGAGCCGGTTGTGGCATATACTGAGGAGGGGCAGATCGTCCTTCAATATTTTGAAAAAGAGGGAGTTTTAGACGGATCTTTCAAAGAGTGGTATCCAAGTGGACAATTGAAAAGCGATTATGCATATATCGAAGGCGACCTTGCTGGTGAGCAAAAAGAGTACTATGAAAATGGTGAACTAAAGCGCTTTGTATTTTTTGAGAAGGGGAAGTGGCAGGGGCCTTACCGCGAGTGGTTTGCCAATGGCGAGCCTAAATGCGACAAAAATTATGAGCATGGTCTCTTAGATGGAAAGCAGACAGAGTGGTTTGCCAACGGCAACAAACGGCTTGAGGGGACCTATTGCATGGGCAAAGCCGAAGGTGTAAGGCGAGAGTGGGTCAATGAAGGAATCCTTGTCTTCGAAGCCTCTTATAAAAATGATGCTCTTAACGGCATTATGAAGATTTTTTATCCCGATGGGACATTAAGTGCCTCGACAGCGTTTGAGAATGGACGGCGCCATGGGCAAGAATTGAAATTTCATAACAATGGAACCAAGCAGAGTATTGCCTATTTTGAAGAGGATCATTTACATGGCGAACTTCAAGGGTGGCATGAGGATGGTTCGAAGCACGTCTCGGTCCATTATGAGCAGGGCGTTCCGGTTGGAGAGCATTTAGAGTATTACCCTGGTGGGGTGCAACTTGCTAGGAGTTTTAACTATGCAAATGGAAAGCTCGAGGGGAAGCAGAATTCTTACCATCCCAATGGGCAGATAGCGGCTACGATTGGGTATCTGAATGGGGTTCTTCACGGGGCGAAGATGCAATGGGATGCCGACGGAAAATGTATAGAAGAGGCTGAGTATGTTGATGGGTGTCTTACTGGGCGCTACTATCAGTTAAGTGCTGGAGGAGAGGAGGTGATTTTCCATTACAAAGATAATCTACGCCATGGTGTCCACCAGATTTACTACGCCCAGCACGCAGAATTTGGGAGGGTAAAAAAACTCGATGCCACCTTTAAAGAGGATTTTCTCGAGGGAGAGGTCTCTGAGTATGCCGAAACGGGTGCTAAGCAGGCGAGTACATTTTACAAAAACGGTTTGCGAGAGGGGATTGCCACGCTCTATTCTCCTGAAGGCATTTTGATGATGACGATGAATTTTAAGGGTGACAAGCGTGAAGGGAAGGCGATTAGTTACTTCCCAAGCGGACGGATTTATCGTGAGGTTAGTTTTGAAGATGATGTGCGTAATGGTCCAACTCTCACACTTCACGAAAATGGCAATCGAGCGAGCCTCTATTATTTCAAAGGCGATAAGGTCAATGGTCTTGGGCAGGAGTGGAATGAAGAGGGCATTCTAGTTTTTGAAGCCGAGTACTTGGACGACCAAAAAAATGGAAAATTTAATAAGTACTATGAGGATGGAGCTCCAAAAATCCTCTGTGAGTACTCAAATGACCAGATGGTAGGTACTAAAAAAACTTTTGAATCTACTCCCAAATCTTAAGTTTTGTTATAATGCTTCTAATCTTTATAATTTAAGGTTTAAAAATGGTAGAAGCTAGAAAACAAGATGCTTGGAGTAAGGAAACGGGGTATATCTGGTCAATGATCGGGTCAGCCGTCGGCTTTGCAAATGTTTTGAGTTTCAGCGCGCTCTGTTACAAAAATGGGGGCGGTGCCTTCCTTATTCCCTACATCATTGCCCACTTGATCATTGGGTTGCCTCTCCTGTTTTTAGAGGGGATCATCGGCCAGCGCACCAAACTTCCTATTGTCTCTGCTATGGGGAATGTTGCTGGAACAAAGGGAAAGATGATTGGGTGGCTAGCGGTCCTAACGTGCGCCACGATAGGCGGTTTTTACATGGTATTGACCGGCTTTACAGTCGCCTACACCTATTTCACAGCAAGTGGCTCTGTAGCTGCTGACACGACATTCTTTTTTAAGCAGACCTTTTTGCACGATTCAGGAAGTCTGACTCAGGTGGGGGGACTTGCTGTCGCAGTTTTATTATCGACACTGGTTATTGCCGCGTTCGCTTGGGCTGTTTTAGCTCGTAACATCCACTCAGGTGTCGAAAAGCTATGCTCGATTTTCTTGCCGATATTGGCAGTTTTGGTTGTCCTTTTCAGCTGTTCGGCTTTCTTTTTACCAGGTTCTATCGAAGGGATTAAAAACTTTTTGATCCCAGATTTTTCCAGACTATCTAATTGGACCTTGTGGCGCGATGTCTTTGGACAGGTCTTTTTCAGCTTATCTCTTGGCTTAGGGATTGTGACTGGGTATTCACGTCACAATCCAGAGAGTTTTAGCATTCCACGTGCGATGGCAAAAGTTGCCTTAGGGGATTTCCTGATTTCGTTTATCTCCGGGATCGCTATTTTTGGGTGTATCGGATTTATGAGCGGCAAAAGTGGGCTCGCCTTTTCGGAGCTCGTCCCCTCCGATTCAGCATTTGAGATCGGCTTTGTCGTTTTCCCGATGATTTTACAACAATTCGGTGATGTCACCGCCCGCATTGTCGGTCCGATTTTCTTTTTCTGCGTCTTTATTGCAGGCATTACCGGTGTCTTTTCTATCATAGAGAGCATCGCAGGCAACTTTGAGATCGAATTTAACAAAAGCCGCAAGGCTTCTGTCGCCATTGCGATGGGGCTTGTGACTGTTTTGGCAGTTCCCTTCTGCTTTGGAAATGGGCAGCACATCATTGGGGCGTTGGCCCCCATGGTCCTAGGAAATGCTATGTTGCTCGGTGGAATTTCCGAAATCATCCTCTTTTTGATGGTCTCCAAGGTGATTGGGAACGAGGCTCTTTGGTTTGCTGGTAAGCGGCGCACCTACGCATACTACTCGTTGAAGTATCTGGTGTTACCGATCTTAACCCTGAGTCTACTTGGAGCGCTCTATCACGAGTTCAGAAGTGGATTTGGAGTGGGTGAGGCTGTTCGCTGGGGTTGGCTTGCGCTCGTAATTGTGGCAGGCGCTGCCCTTTCGCGCCACAAAGTTTCGGTCAAAGCGCCTGCTGCACTTGAACCTGCTACGGATTAGTATAGAAGGGACTGCCTTCGCTCACGTGAGACAATTCTGCTTTGCCATATAAATAGGGTGCGCAGAGAGTCCCAAGAAGAAACGCAACACCACCGCATAAAAGCGTGGAATCTTGCATTTGGAATGCAAAATTACAAGGAAAAATACTCAAAGAGCTGAGCACGGCCAACTTGGCGCTTTTGCTTCAGCTTAAGCGTTGTCAGGGGAGGCTCCTCTAGAGCGGAATCCTCGATAAAAATGATCCCCCCATCCGTTAGGAGGGGGTGTTTATCGAGCAGGCTCAAGACCTCGGCCCCTAAACCTTTTCCGTAAGGAGGGTCTACGTAGATCAAGTCAAATCGATCTTTTAGTTTTGGGATGGCAGCAAGCACATCTGCTGCAATGAGTGTTGTGTTTTCTTTTTCACCAAGCAGCTCGATATTCTGCTTGATTGTGGAAAGGGAGGGGCGTGCCTGCTCTACAAAAGTTGCATGTGAAGCGCCTCGACTAAGTGCCTCTAATCCGATCGCCCCTGAGCCGGCAAAGAGGTCGAGAAAACGTGCCCCTTCAATGTGGTGTTGGCAGATACTAAAAAGAGCTTCGCGTAGGCGAGAGGCGGTTGGGCGCACGAGATCTGTTTTAGGGGCGTTTAGCTTTCTTCTCTTATGCTTGCCACCAATAATTTGCAGCATCAGTCGATCCAGGGAGTGGGAATATTCATGGGACGGAGTAGTCGTTTCACAGATTCTAAGTGCTCTTTGTTCCCATCTCCAAGGTAATTAGCATAGTGCTCTTGTGCAAGTAGCTGTGTCCACTTCCGCTCGAGCGAAAAAGAGCCGATTTTGGCGTGCTCAAATGAGATGGTTTTTTTGATATCAAAACGCTTGTCGTAGTGTTTCCCTTGTAAAAAGAGGACGATATCACTGAGGTAGTTAATCGATCCGTACACAACAAAAGGGCGGTCTTTGTACAAATCGGGGAGAGGAATCGCTTTTGGTTGGAGCAATACAGCTGTCTGTTTATCGGCAGTAATCGGCGTTGCAACCATCTCTTTTCCAATAGGAGAGTGCGCAGTAGCGAGCAGATTACGGATCATTGCATTTAATTCATTGTGGTCCTGGGAATAGATCAAACGTCCCTGGTTAAAAGCGCTCACTAAATCTAAGAGGGGAAGGTTGTTTCCGGCTCCTGAGGCGATAGTGTAAAGCGAGACTTTACCTTTGTTGCGCGCTGTCCAGTCAGCGATCAACTGCCTTTGCTTTTCCCGCGAGAGGTAGGAGTCACCATCGGTGAGAAGAATCGCTGTGTTCACCTCGTGGTTGTTAACATCATGAGGGATGATTTTTCCCAAAGAGGCGTAGAGCTCGGTTGCTGCAAAATGGCCTCTATGCCCCTGTTTTTCAAGAAAAACTCTCGCTTTATCGATATTTTCCTCACTGAAGGAGAGGGGGTGTGGGGCAAGTTGGACAACATGGTCATCGAAAATTAAGATGTTAAATGTATCGACCCCTTCGAGGTGGGTCAGAGCATCTGCAACAGCTTTTTTGTTCAAGGTGTATCGAGCACGAGGAATGGAATTTGAACGGTCGATGACAAAAAAGACATTCTGCTGAATGCTCTCAAAAGCGACGTCTGAATGGGGATGAAAGGTCGCTTTGAAGACGTAGCCTGGCCGATTACGTTTAGGAGCATATTCCACTTCTATGTCGAAGTGGTTGCTTAAGGAGTCTTCCTCCAATGAGAAGGTGGGCATATCAATCGAAGTTGCGACAGGGGCATTTGAAATGAGGTTGCCCAGAGGGTGCTCTCTATCATCCGGAAGAGGGGATAGGTCTGGCTCAAAGGCAAAAGGGTCGAGCTCTAAGTTGCGGGCGGAGTTAGGGTTTAAACCGATCTCGATGGAGGGGGCGTATTCGGGGTGCAAATCGTGGAATTGGTGCTTAACTTCAGGCTTGGACTTCTGTATGTGGTTGAAAACCTCGGCAATCAATTCAGCTCGATTTTGTTGGTCGAAGACATTCTGTGTGTTTGAGTGTGTATAATTTAAGGAGCGCGTGTGTTTTTTTATGGGGAGATTGTGTATTCCCAAAAGAACAGCCGCGTGGAAACATAATCCCAATCCAAAACATAAGCTGAGTAGAAGAGGTTTATTGTTCATACATTCCTGCCGTTACACGCTCGATTAAATAGTTGCTCACCGCATATTTTTCCTCACACAAAGTCGTAAATAGGGCGCGCGCTGCATGCTGCTTGGCTTTTTTCTCCTTTGTGTTGCTCGTGATTTTTGCCTGCAAGTTGTAGATACATGCGTCTAGATAATACATATACGCTTGATAGATCTGCTCTTTTTCCGGCATTAAGAGGCGGCTTTCGTGGTAATCTTTCGAGCAAATATCTTCCTCGCTCATAAACTCTTCTCTTACCTCTAAAAGGGCTGCTAATAAAAATTTTGTCTGCTCATTTTCGGGGTAGAGGGAAGCTTGGAATTCAGCATGGTCGAGAGCGGCTTCGAGGTGGATGGGCTCAGTGTCTAACGTTTTGCGCATTTTTAAGCTATAAAGCCCCTTTAAACTTTGCTCAGGGTCACTCTCAAAACGGATCCGCGCGAGGTGGAGGGTGGCGGCATACGTAATCGGAAGATGGGGGGATTTTGCTAAGTGCGCAAAGAGCTCTTCGGCTTTTTCTCTCTCTCCCAATTCCTGCAAAATCTCTGCCAGAATCAGTTCTGCTTCGGGCTGCGAGTCTTGCCTCAAAGAGATGACTCTTTCGGCGAGTGGCTTCGCTTTTTTCAGTGCCCCTTGCTTTTGATAGAGGCGGGCTAATATCAATCCCTCTTCATCAAACCGTTTCCAATTGGCTTCGGTTAGCAATAAAGACTCCAATAAATCGATGGCACGAGGGTTTTGAGATTTCACGAAGTAATGTGCCAGCCAAAGGCGGTTTTCAAGGGAAACGGGGTAGAAATCGATGACTGAATTGAGATGGGTGGCCGCTGCTAACGTCAAAGTCTCATCAGAATCGCTTTTTGCCAGTTGTAGGTAGGCATTAAACAGGTGGAGGTGAAGGCGTTCGTGTTCAGTGGTATTCTCAAGTGCCCTTTCACCAAAATAGACGACCTTGTCGGGGGCATTGCCAGCCTTGATGTAGCATTGCGTAAAAAGTAGGGGGTCTGGATCGTGCATTTCATGCAAAAGGCCAAGAGCGCCATGAATATGGCCGAGCTTGATATACGTTTTTACAAGAAGAGTCTCCATCTCTACACGTTCATCACCTTCGAAAATTTGCGCCGTGAAAGCGTGCGCGAGATCTTCAGCTAGCTTTTCGAACTCCATTTGAATCTGTGAAATATCGATGGCCAAGCGTAGCATTTCCTCTTTTCGAGCTGATAGGGGATAGAGCTCCAGAAACTGACATATGCTCTCATGTGCTTCTTCCAGTCTTTTCTCGTCCATCAAGAGCTTGATTTTTTCCACGCCCGCCATTGGAAAATGGTGGATGAGTTCATTGAAATAGACGAGCGCTCTTGCTGTATCGCCCGTTTTTTGGTAAGCAAGCGCGCGCATATACCCCGCCTCAGCTTGCAGCTGCGGGTAGCGCTCGGTTAAGAGGGTGTAGCTCGATTCACACAAATCGAGATTGCCAACCTCTTTGGCGCTTGTAAGAAGCGCTTCAAGGGCAGAGCGATCATGGGGAGAGGTGATTCCTTTTTCCAAAGCTTTTTGTAAATCGGCAATGGCTTGAAAGTGGCCAGCCTGCTCAAAGGCGATCATTCCAAGGTAAAAATAGGCGAGTGCATTGTGTTCTTGAGCGATTTTCGTAAGCCAAAGAGAGCGCTCTTTTTCAATTTTTTTCCACTCGCCCTGCTGCGCCAAAATTTGGAGCCATTGATAAGCAGATTCTTGAGCATTTTCTGAATCCCTATGTGCGATTTGCTCAAAAAGTTCCGCCGCCTTTTCTTGGTCAAAGTGGAGAAACATCGCGGCAGCATAAAAAAGTTTTTTGTCGTGATCTTCAGCGATTTCTAAATAAAGATCGGCGGCCATTTCAGGTCTTTTGAGGAAACGATAGATCTCAGCTAGCGCAAGTTTAGCATGACCACCATAAACCTGGTTGTCCATCAGTGAAGAGTATAGGGGAAGCGCCTCTTCAAAGAGCCCTTTGCGAAAAGCGGCTTCGGCAAAATAAAAGGTACCCTCCTCATTAATTTCTTGAGGTCCAATAGATGCCATTTCTTGATGAAGCTCTGAGTAGCGTTGTAATTGGTAGAGCGCCTGCCATTTTTTTGTTCGGACGTGCGTCTGGCACGCTGAATCTGATAGACGTGCATAAAAATCGAGAGCTTCCGAGTAATCCTTTTCATGGAGAGCTATATCGCCGAGCATTGCGAAAAAATGGTCGGTGAAAGGCCCTTCTGGATAGCTGCTCATGTAGGCGCGAATCTGGCTCTTGGCAAACGGGTACTCCTTTTCGCGCAAAAAATCGAGGATCCGCCTAACAAAGAGAGCCTCCGATTCGGTGCGCGCTTCAGGCAGAGGAGGATAGGCAAAAGCCGTTTGAACCAGTAGAATGAGAAGAAAGAGTGTTTTTTTCACGAAGTGCTTTCCACCTTTTTGGCATTTCATTACACTCCTATTCTCTTTTTCAGACAAGGGGTCATCGTGGGAATTTTTTTTGCACTACTAGCAGCCGTTTTGGCTTCGACAAGCAATTTTTGTATGCGCCGCAGTATCGACGCCGGGGGGTCAAGCAGAGCCTACCTCGTCGTCCAGCTCTCTTTCTCTTTTCTCGTCATGGTTCTTCTCAATCCTGTTCGGACGGGCGATTATGGATGGAGCAGCGGTGCCGTAGGTTTAGGATTGGTCGGAGGGTTGATTTTCGGTGTGTTTATGTGGGGACTTGGAAAAACTCTTGAAAAAGGGCCTCCAGGGCTCTCCTTTGCCATTCTCAATACCTCTTCTGTCGCGCCCGCGATCGCGCTTGTTCTTCTCTTTGGAGCAGCTCTTGGGCACGGCTATACTTTAAGCAACGCAATCGGCTCCGCTCTTGTCGTTGCCGGGCTCTTTTGGGCTGGCTGGACATCCGAGCATAACCCCAATAAAACCGTCTGGATGTGCTTTGCCACCTTTATTTTTGTCGCCCATACCCTCTTCCTTGTCTTCCTGCAGTGGTGGGCAATGATTTTAAGGCCTGGCCTTCCCCATTCGATTTTGATCCCTTTTCACTTGGAAGCTGTCAATATTCAGTGGTTCATGCCAACAATTGTGTTTGTCGGAGCGGCATTCCAATGGATTATCTACCTTGTTAAAAGGCACCACCTACCCAAAGGGGCTGAGGTCTATTACGGTATAATAGGAGGGGTAACCAACGGAGCGTGTACCTTCTTCCTCATTTTAGCCCCACAGGTCGCCTCGGCATGGGAGAATGCGATGATTTTTCCCATCTTTTCTGTCGGGATTATCTTGCTCTGTAATGGGTGGGCGCAACTTGTCTATAAGGAAGCGGTTAACTGGTGGGCAAACCTTCTTTGTGTTGCCGGCCTTGTTGTCGGAACCGTCGCCTGGCAAGCGCTTTAAGGAAAACCCCAACCATTTGCTATACCCATGTGGAAATAGTCACGACAAATCTCACATGGACCTAGTAAATGGTCAGTCTTCGTAGGAGCCGTAGAATTTGATAAGACTCTCGGCCTTCTTGTAGTTGGTGTGCTTAAGCATCTCGTAAATACTCAACCCTTTAGCGTTCATTCCTTGGTGGAAATAGAGCATTCCCAGTTTGAAAAGAGTGTCTTTATCTTGAGGACGGAGCTTGAGAACTGTCTCATACTCCCGGATCTCCTCTTCGGGCATCTGGAGGTCGTGGTAGGAATAGGCGAGTTGGACATGGACCCATGGATCGTCGGGGGCATAGTCGTTTAAAATCTTAAATTCCTCGATTGCCCGCTTAGCGATCGCACGGAATTTGGCTTGCATCTCATCAGCATAGCGCTCAGGAGGGACCCATCTCTCCTCGTCGTAATCGTGGTATTTGCGTGGATCGGCATATAAACTCGATAGCATCACATAGGCGTTCGCAAGTGCAGCATGCACTTCGAGATTTGTCGGCTCGCACTGGACCACTTTCAAATGTTCTTCAACAGAGGTTGTGAGCAAAAGTTCTTTGAGGCGGTGAATGTCCTTCCAGTAGCAAAAGCAGCTAAATTTTTCGAGCGTCGGGGCGAGAGGCTTTAAAAAAAAGGGTGGGGTGAAAAAGAGATACTCTCTCTCGTGGAGGGTGGCTGCGAATTTGTGTGCGACATTTGCAAGGGCAATGTGGTGCTCAGGAATCCCCTCTTGGTAGCGGATGATCTCTTTACACCTCTCCAGATATTCCTCGCATAAATCGAGCAGTTGCTCGGGACGTTTTGCCTGCACATAAAGGCGCACGACGAAGTAGGAGAAAATCGTCAGGAAAAAAATAGCGAGGGTGAAGGCGAGGACGGTCGACTGGGAAAGAAGGGCAAAAAAAGATAAAAAAAGAGCAATTTCTACCGTTGCAAGAAGTAAAAATATGAGGTTGAAGAAGAGCGAAGCGCGAATTAAGCGGCTAAAGCTGCGCAGGGTTGGCGTCCACAAGCGAGAGACTTGCGTTTGATAGTGTTGTTTATCAAATCCGGCTTCGGCAATGGTCATATTGCCTGTTTGATACACCTTTCTGGAATAGGTTTCAACAGATTATTGATTTGGAACTGCAATCCATGGATTTAATATAAGCGCTCCTCTTTCGACCTCTCCAAGGCTCTGAAGAGCTTTAGATTCGTCAAACTTAAGATTGGGACAGACCTTTTTGAATTCGTTGATTAAGGCAAGGCCTCTTATAATGTCAGTTTTCATATTCCAAAGTCTTTTATTTTGATCAACCTCTTGCTTTTCTATGGTCTCAAGTGCTTTGTTTTTAACCCATTCTACGCGTTCCTGCTGTGCTAGATGCAAGCGTCTTCGTTCTTCGGTTTGAGATTCGGATAGAGCAAGCTCTTGTGTACGTTGGTTAATGACGTAGCTATTGTGTCCCTCATATACCATGGTTAAAGCGTATATTAACATAGGAACGAGTGTTGTTGAGGTTAGGGTACCAAGAAAGTATGCGTGAGTCATCCCATGCAAAAAAAGGATAGTCCCTACACCTGTGAGTGCTAACATGCCTGCAGCTATAACAAAGAGTGTAGCTGCAGCGGGATTTTCCAAAGTATATGTTGCGATTTTAGAGAAAAGACTTTCAGTACTCTTTACTATCGACTGAGCTATTTCTTTATTTTCCTTCATCGATTCAGTTTGGATCGGGGCGAGGTCTACTTCAAATTTTGGTTCTGCAAGGGGGGCTTGGGCTTCCAATATCTCGATGGAGGAAGTGATGGTTTCAAGGTCAGCTTTAAATTTTTGTTCGTAAGAGTCTTTATACTTTCCTAAAGCCTCACGAATGGCTTTGAGTTCTTCTAGGGTTTTAGCTTGATTCTTTTGGAACTCAGTATGGCGTTTGTTAAGCTTCGCTTGGCTTCTAAGCGCTCTTTTTTCAACATCCTCTGTTTCTTCAAAATTTGATTGCTCGATCAGCTTTGTTGACTTATCATTTATAGCTGCGTGCCTGCACATATTGATTAGAGAAATGCTGGAGACTAAAGTCATGCCAGCGACGCCTGCACCAATTTGAGGATGAGCATTGAAAAGGGTTAACGTCGTGTGACCCATGAGGGCACTGACTGTCAGGTACGACGTTGCAAGAAATAGCAAAACCGCGATCACCATTCCAGCAGAGAGCCATGGGTGGCTTCCCATAAACTCGGTCATTTCGTTAAACTTGTTGCCCATTCTCTCGATTACTGCGAGCTGTTTTTCTGTAGGAACTGGTGAAGTGAGATCAAAGCTCCGAGAGGGACTTAATTGCGGTGTGGAATCATCTGTTGTAGTGTCACTGGAAGTCTCGCTTGGTTCAGGTAGATCAAAGAGCGGCTGCTTCAAGTATGCTTGACAAATAGCTGGATTTAGGAAGCCCCTAGAAGGGATCTCCCCGTGACCACCGACTCCACCAACTCCCCCTGTAACCATAACTCCCTACCTTTTCAGGTGATCGAGGATCACCTGCGCTTTTTGACGTGCCTGAGCGTGTTCAGGCTTATCACCGGCTGTTTTGATCGCACGTTCTAAAGATTCTATCGCCAGATCATTTAGCTGAAGGGCGTAGTAACATTGGGATAAATGCAAAAGGGGAATGGGATTTTCAGGTTCAATCGCCTCGGCTGCTGTGTAGCTAACAAGCGCCTCTTCATAATGGTTTTCACTCTGCTTGGAGATGCCTAAACCCATCCAATAGGTGTATTGGTATGGATTCATCGTCGTTAGATAGGTGAAACAAGCCGCAGCATCTTTGTATTCGGCATTTTGGAATAAATCATACGCTTTTTTGTACTGCGCCATCATCACATCTTCACTGTAGCCAAGAAGACTTTGCCAGGTGCCACCATTTCCAAAATACCTAACTAAATCGTCTTTGTATTTGTCGTAATTGTGCGGATTTAATAAATCGGTAATCTTAACTTTTTGGGACATAAAAAACCTCTACTATCATTATAGTGTATAATTATAACTATAATCAACAGTAAAGGCTAAGTTTTTAAACCTTATTCGGTCTCTTCAAAATTGTCGATGTTATCGATTTGACAAAGATGTTTTTCTTGCTCTTGAGGAGCGAATACTTGGCTTAGCATTAATGCTTTGCGTGCATCTTCGTCAGGGTTTTCTAGTTGTTTTAGTGCACATAGGGCGCGGTTATACTCTCCGAGATTAAAGGAGGATAATCCTATAAGTCGTTGAGCACGTTCGCTTTCTGGGTCAAGCTTCAATACCCATAGAGCGTGCGCTTTGCAAAGAGAGTAGTTATGTGCATCGTACAAATACTCGGCATCGGCGAGGTGGTTAGCCAGCTTACTTGGATTTGCGAGCTCTTGCTTATTAATTTGGAAGCGGTCCATCGCATCAAAGATTTGCATCAGACGTCCCATTAAATTGCTCTCTTCAGCCATCGTGTAGAGAGAGGTCAAATAGGAAGCGATTTGCCCTTCCATCTGTGTTTTATTTACGCAGAGCTTGAGAGCGAGCTCCATTAGCCGCTCACCCTTTTTTTCTTGATTTTCCTGCTGCCAGAAGAGTTTAGCATGGGTCATAAGATCGCGTGCAAGCTGTTCACGTTCCTGGCCGCTGCGTCCCAATTTTTCCCAAAACGTGATGTAGCGGCGGGTATGAGCAAGAGTTTTCCCGTCGCGATTGATTGTGCGGAAGATTTCCTCAGATGTAAGTGAGGCGATCTCCTTTGTAAGCAATTTTGGTGAGGGTGACAGAGTTTCGATCATAGCCCATACGTCATAGAGCTCTTCTGTGGCTCCTTGCCTTAGGCTGAGTGTCATTGTGTCGAGTAGTTTTTGGGTTACGCGGGCATGAAAAGGACTGCCGAGAAATTCTTGTCTAATCTGTTGGCAAAGAGTGACCTCCTCAGCCCCTCTTTGTTGCAACATCTTATCGGCAAGCTCGACAGCAATCGATTCAATCGCATGGTCTGCTTTCCAGTCGAGAAGGGTGTGAACAAAGTCAAAACCCCACTTTAGCTTTTCACTGTCGAGATCTGTGAGAATTAGGTTTCTTGCCTCTTTTTCGACGTTGTGCGTAATCAACTTCCGCTCTCTGTCGTAAGCCTCCATCGTCCCCGAGCGTTCAAAATAGAAACGTGCCAGCTTATAATAGGAGCCCCTTTGATCGAGGGGGATGTGATGAGCCTCTTTAAGGTAGGTAAGCCCTAAAAAGAGTGTTGCCAGATTTGATAGCTCCTGGTTATCCAACTGGTGGCTTTCCCTTTCCAAAATTTCACGCCCCGATAATAGATCACCCTCTTCTGTTAAGCAGTGGGCAATATGTAACTGGCGCCATGAGGTGGGGAAAAGCATGTCGATCATCGATGCCATCCAACCTGATCCATCTGTAGATTCTGCTGGGTCAAACGCGCTCCACGATTTTAGAGCCTCTTTGTAATCGGCACTAAAGTAATTGCGTAGGCCAGTGAAGAAAAAGACAAAAGGATTGTGAGGTGCTAGGTTACGCGCTGTTTCGATCAGAGGGAAGAGTTCAGGATCGCGCTGTTCGAAAAAGGCATTTGCCGCTTGGGCGAGTAAAATTTCAACAGTTGCCTCTTCGCTTAATTTCTTAGGAGGGTCTTTCAAAAGTGCGTGAAAGTAGAGTTTACTCTCCAAATAGCGGCCCCGAGCTTGTTCGATATACCCCTTATAGAGGGCTAAGGGATAGTCAGTCGACTGGGTCGAAAGTACGCGCAGGGCTTTATCTGCGGCCGTAAAGTTGTTCTCTTTTAAATGGGAAAGAGCGAGCCCTGTTTGTGAATTAGGTTTTGGTTTAAATAGCATATACGAGCCGGCCGTACATCCTACAAACAACGATAGTATTAAGATCACGCGTTTAGTCACTGTTCCCTCCTCTTTGTATTCATTTTGTCATTTAGACAACAAAGGGTTCTGAAACGACATAGTATAGTTAGATCATGTTTCATGCAAATTAATTTCTTACAAAAAGATTGTGTTAAGGATCCTCTTTTTTTTGGAAACAAAAAAGGAATACCAATAATAAAAATATCGTGTTAAAAATAGGCATAACACAAGTGAATATTTCCGTCTTGCACTGTTTATTATTTTGTGCGATATGGGAGTTTTACAGGAGCTTTAAAATGACTCAAAAGAAGAGCATCTTACTAATTGAAGATGAAGAGGACATTGCAGCACTCATTAAGCTGCAAGCAGATATATCCGGGCATAAATTGCATGTTGAGACAGACGGAATCAATGGATACCGTGCTGTGGAGAGGGAAAAACCCGACCTTGTTATTTTAGATATTATGCTTCCCGGGCAAAACGGGCTTGATATTTGTCGTAAGATGAAACACAACCCCGAGTTAAAAAACATTCCCGTGATCATCATTTCCGCTAAGAATGAAGAGCTCGATGTTGTACTTGGACTTGAGCTTGGTGCTGACGATTACGTTGCCAAGCCCTTTTCTCCAAAAATTTTGTTCTCGCGTATCAAGGCAGTTTTACGCCGCGGTCGCGAGCCGGCAAAACTTTCCAAAACGCTTACTTTCGGGGATTTTACCCTCGAGGTCGACCGCTACTTGCTACGTAAAGGGGACAAATACATTCCGATTACTCTCTCTGAGTTCGGTATTTTGCGTCGTTTTTTGGCCAACCGCGGAAAAGTTCTTACCCGGAATCAACTCCTCGATGATGTGCAGAATGATGATGCCTTCATTATGGACCGAAATATTGACGTCCACATCGCTGCTTTGCGTAAAAAGCTTGGCCCCAACTTCCATTGGATTGAGACGGTTCGTGGAGTGGGTTATCGTTTCAAAGAGGAAGAGGACGCCCTTTCAGCCGTTTCAGGGTAATCCATACGCAAATGATCAACAAAGCAGCACCCAAAGACCAATAGGGAAAGGGGCTGCTTTTTTCATGTACGCAAACAGCGCTCAATGTTCCCCCTTTGTAGACACCCTCTACTGTTACAACGCTATCGACTTTATAGCGGGAAAAATCCCCTTCGAGAGTGACAACGGCATGTGACTCTAGGCAGCAGCTTTTCAAATTTGGGGCATTACAAAGGAGCCACACTCCCTGCTCGTTTTTGTATAAAAATCCATCAAATGAAGAAACCTTTTCGCTCATGCCTACGAGCATGAATGAAAAGGTTTTTGCTAACAAGTGGGAGTTGTGGGAAAACCAAATTCATTTTTACCCAGCTTTCCGATCGTAATTAACAACGGATGCCATTGGTCCCTCTAGTTGGTTTGGTGACAGTAAGCTATCATTTTGGGATTGGGAGTTCCGCTTGCATCGAATGATTTCCACAACTCCGAGCACTCCAATAAATGCCACGCCACCCAAAGTCAGTTGACCTATGGTGAACGGTTGCGGGGCTGTGAGCACGGACCAGACCTTATGCAACCCTGCGCTATTGATTCCAATAGTGGCATGAGTTGCTAACACCAATCCTAAAATTACCAGACTACTAAACAAAACAACCATCTCAATCTTCAAATTGTTTTTTTTCTCTTGCAGCCTTTTTTCTTTAAAGCTTGCAGTAGCATCTTCGAGTAGATTTTTTCCATTTTTTACTGGTGATGTTCCCGATGTCATAATATTATCCCTCGTTATTTTTACTTATGATTTAGGTTGGATTGATTGTCTGTTAATCAATATGTAATTATTATAGCGACTTTTGATTAAGAAATGATTAAGATATCAAAAGCGCAGTTACTAGGAAAGGGTGAGCTTTTGGCCGACGATAATCTTATCGGAGGAGAGTTATTTGTCTATTTGGGTGAGTTTAGTTTGGTTGGAGGTGGGGGCGATTTCTCGCCCCCTATTTTTTGCTTAATAAACAAGCGCTTATCTACTGTTCCCAATGTCTTGCAAAGATCTCTGCAATTCTACTTTTGATCGACCCGCGAAATATCCAGCCAGCAGAGAGCACGATTCCAACCGTTCCAATCATACTAAGGTGACCTACGCTTAAATTAGGCTTTTTATTCATAAAAGCGGCGAACTGTGCCCACCCTTTTTGAGCTGTAGTTGCACCATGGTGTGCTAATACGATAGCCTTTTTGGCAAGTGCGCTTTCAGCGATCTTATGGCCCACGGTAGAGAATCCAGGCCCATAATGAACGTAGGCGAGTCCACCAATCAGGATCGCGATTGCGACAAGAGCAACGACCGCTGCACCTGTTCTATATGGGTGGTTTTTAATTTTTTGAAACATGCCGGGCTTTACGGGCTTTGCGGGCTTTTGTTCTGGTGGTATAAAAGTTGTGGCATCGTAGGGATCTCTTTTTTCAAGGGGAGATCCTGGTGCCTGAGCTGCAGCAGCAGTCTTTGCATCTTTGGTTTGTATTGCTTGTTGTTGTCTCATTACCGATGCCCAAAAATTCGTTCTGCTTTTTTGTCTCTCTGCCGCTGATGCTCCATGCTTTATTGCTGATGGCATAACATTATCCTTTGTTGTTTTTGCTTAAGATTTATATTAGGTTGATTGCCTGTTAATAAACATGTAATTATTATAGCACACAATTATTAATAAAACATTAAGATTGTTGTTTAAGTCTCTGAAGGCGTAGTTACTGGGGAAGAGTGAGCTTTTGGCCGACGACAATCTTATCGGAGGAGAGGTTATTGAGCTGCTTAAGCGTTTTGGTGTCGGTCTTGTGGTCAAGAGCTATTTGCCCAAGGGAGTCGCCGGGTTTGACGACGTAGGCACCACTCGGCTCACCTTTTTGAAGAAGGGCGAGCATAGACTCAAGTGAGCGTTTGAGTCCTTTGACGTCAGAGGAGAGTTGCTTATCGATTTGGGTGAGTTTAGTTTGGCAGGAGGTGAGGGCGGTGCTCGTCTCATTGAGGTGCCCTTTCAAGCTTTTTAGGTCGGTGATGAGGGTGTCATGCGCTTTTTCTAGGTTAGAGAGGCGCCCTTCAAGGGTGCGGTCCTGCTTTCCTTGGCGCACTTGTCCACCGAGTTTATCGACGGAGTTCTCGAGCTTGTCGAGCCGTTCTTGAAAAAGGTCGATCTCAACTTGGTGTCCATGGATTTGGAAGCCGACTTGGTCGAGGGCTGAACGCATCTCTTGAACGGCAAGGCTTTCACGTTGCGGAGCCCCAAAAAGGGCCCCGCTAATGGTAAGAAGTAAAAAACAGGCGTATTTCATCATCTGCGGCTATAGGTTTTAAATTGGGCCCGTCTATTTTTTTGCCAGCCACTCGTATCATGGCTCATCGCAATGGGATGCTCTTTGCCGTAGGAAATGGTGAAGAGCTGGTCTGGGTTGACGCCGTTTTGGATGAGGAAGGTGCGCACGGAGTTTGCTCTGCGCGAGCCAAGGGCGAGGTTGTAGGCGGCAGCACCCCGTTCATCGGCGTGTCCTTCGACAAAGACGTAGGTTTGGGGGTTTTTCGCGAGATAGTCGGCAATCATTTTTAAGGTTTGCATATTCTCGGTCCCTTGAACGACATATTTGTCGGTCTCAAAGTGAATGTTGCTAAATAGGGAAGCGAGTTTTCCCATTGGAGAGGAGAAGTTGTCAATTCCGGGAATAGGGGAACCGGGATCGCCGGGGGATTCTTTGGAGATCGGGGTGTAGTCTTTCATGTGGTATTGCTCAGTATCGGCGAGCGGTACGAATTCTTGTTCTTCGTTCCACGCTTCGTAGTATGAGGCGTATTCGCGCGAGTCGACGTGTTTACCGAAAAGGGAGCGGACTCCTTTGCCCATGTAGCGGCTACAGGTTTTGGTATCTTCCCACATTTCGTGCGAGGAGCGGTTACATGAGCTTAAAAGCCCTAAGCAGGCGATGCACGCCATGAGTGAAAGTGAGCGTCTTTTCATATTTTCCTCGTAGTTGGTTCCCAAGCTGGGAAGCGTTTTTCTCCTGGGCCGTTTGTGATTTTTACCCCTTTTTTCTGATTTAGGTTGATCAGAAAAAGTTCGGATGTGGTCTCAGTTGATGAGTTGAACATCAAATGGAGACTGTCGGGAGCCCAGGTTGGATTTTCTTTATGGCCATAGCCATCGGTTAGTTGCGATTCGGTTGCTGTTGCCACGTCGTAAACCCATACTTGCCGGACGCCGGCGGTTGTGGCGCTATAGGCGATTTTGGTTCCATCAGGCGACCAGGCGGGGCATGTGTTGTTACGATTTTTCTTGGAGATGAGCTGTGGCTTGATCTCTTTTAGCGAGGCGCCAGCTTTAGGGATTTTGAGTTGGTAGATGCGGGGGGTGCCGTCTTTATTTGAAACAAAGGCGAGTTTTTGGCCGTCGGGACTGTATGTGGGGGTTCCTTGGGCGGCTTGGGGGGCGCAAAAAACTTGTCTGGGTTTTCCAAGTAGTCCGTCATTTAGCGAAAAATCTTGGACGAAAAGATCTGGGTTGCCGGTGATGTCGCTGATAAAAGCGATTTGGTTGTGAAGGGGTGAGAGTGCTGGCATCAATTGGTTGCCGCGCATGAAGGTGAGGCGTGTCGATTCACTTTTACCGGCAGTCGTTGTGTAAATTTTGGGTTGCCCAACTTGGTAGCAGACGTAGAGGAGGTTGTGGCACCGCTCGCCGACAGGTGCGGGGATGTATGTTGGGGTGACGCACAGTCCGCCGTGGCGGGTGATTTGGCGGGCGCCTCCACCATCGTAGTCGGATTCCCACACTTCGGTTACCCAGTCGGAGGAGCTCGCTCCGGCTCGTGTGCGCACTGTATAGAGAATGCGCGTGTCACACACGCCCCGTTTTCCAAAGAGTGCTTCGTGCATGGAATCGGCGATCGAGTGGATAATACGTCTATCCTGTTGGATATTTCCGCTGAGTTGAACACCGTCGATCCCTTTGATTGTCCCGGTTTGTACTGAAAAGAGGGTGGTTGTGAATTTCTTATTGGAGATGGCTGTTTTTACAACAAAATCACACCCAAGGGCGCGCCATTTTTCTCGCTCAAAAACGTGAAGCCCAGATTCTTGTTTTGCCTGCTCTTTATATTTTTTTGTATGGGGAATCACCCCTGTCCGTCCATTGTGATCGAGATCAAAGCTAAGCACTTTTTCGAGCGCCTGTAGATATTGGGTATCAAATCCGGAGCGAATGTCTTCAATTGGAGTGAGATAGAGGGGAGCGCATTTCTCTTCACTGGAGAGGTGCACAACGATTTCATCGTCAGCAAAAAGGGGAACGAAAAGTAAAATAAGGGCTAGCAACTTAGACATAGTAGTAATGAGATACCAAACTTTCTATGAACTTGTCAATGTTATGGAAAAAGTATGTGCACTTTCTCCTTTGAAATTGTCCTTAAAAGGAGGAAGAAGAAGGGAGGGGAGGGCCGATTCGACATATGTACGGTTGCGCTGACTGGCAGTTTGTTTGACGGAGACTGATTTAACGCCGCCGGTGCGATTGAGGGTCAATGTAATTTTAACATCTCCTTTTTCTGGGAGTGTGAGAGCATTTTCTAAAAAGGTGATGAGCCGATCTTGATAAGCGGTTTCAAATGTAAGAGCTTCGCTTGCCAAGGCGCCAATCTTTTTTGAGGGGGTGGTGGGCTTTGAATCTGCAGGCTTTGTATCCAATGAGGCGAGGCTTTGCTGCATCATCTGGACGAGCTTGTCCCGATTTGGTTCGGAGGTTGGTTTGGGCGCACTCTTTTTTACAACGGGTTTGGGTACGGCGGCAGGTTTGGGCGTAGGTTGGGGTTGGGATTTTGGCTGTACGACAGGTTGGGGTTTGGGGGTTTGTTCTTGTACAACGTAGGTTTGTACTTTGACGGGTGTGCGCGGTTTGGATTTTGGCTGGGGTGTGCGCAAATAAAGGAGGCATGCGATGATCAGCACATGCACAAAAATAACGATTCCTGGGATTCTCATACTGCTTTTATAGAGGAGAACTTTGTGTGAGTCAATTTTTTCGACACGTGGGGGTTGCATTATTTTGAAATTTTAGTTATCTCTAACTTCAATTAAACGGAGTGTGATTATGAAGTATATTTTGTCCCTATTTGTGTGTTTATTTTCAGCATCGACCCTTTTTGCGATACCGAAGGCTCCTTTTGCCTCTCAAAGTGATTTGGTTGCCGATCTATCAGATTCTGTTTTAAACGGAATTTACCATCACCGCCTCAATGGTGTGCGCTATCCTTGTGAGAGAAATTTTTGGGTAGATGGTTTTGGAAGCTATCGAGAAAGGCAGTCTGATTCTAACCGCAGCCAGTACGAAAATGGGTTTGGTGGAATCCTCGCTGGATATAACTATGCACTTTCTTGCGATTCCTACTTTAACTTCTTCGTTGGAGGATCATACGGACAACTTGATGTGAAGAATGAGAGCTACTATGACACTTATAGCCTTCTCTTCGGGATGACATGGGAACATTTCTGTGAAGATAGCTTTGTAGGATTTGCTTTTACTGGTGGATACCTGAAAGAAGATCGTCACTTCAAACCGAATCCGGGCATTACAGTTCATGAGCAACCACGAGGTGTTTTCTTGAGTCCTGAGCTGACCTATGCGCGTGAAGTTAACTGCTTTTGCATGAATCCTGTTTTCACATCAACACTGCGCTATGCAGGTTTCTTCGCTAGAGATTACGAATACCGTGATATCCTTGGGACACTCGATGTCCAAGACCGCACGATTCAAATGATCACTCTGCGTGGTGAATTTGCTTCACCTTGCAGGAGCACCTGCTTCGAACCATACGTTGGTATCGCTGGACGTTTTCAATTTGATGGTAATCATCTCAGTGGAACTCTTTTGACAGATCATCAGTCTTTTTCTGATGGGCTCGACAATACAATTGTTTATGGTTTTATTGGAGTGCGGTTCAATAAGCAGTGTGGGTGCTTCGACCTTCAAGGGAATGTTGAAGGAAGTTATGACACAGATGATAGCTGGCGTGTTCTTGGAGAGCTTCACTTAGGTTATGGATACTAATCGTTAGCTCTGCTTAGTTAGTTTTCGCAGCCCTTAATTTTTGGGGGCTGCGTTTTTTTTGCCTATGGATTGCAATCATTTTTTGGTGATTCTATTGTGGCTTTAGAAGGACGTCGAGCTCGGTAAAACCAGCAGACTCGACAGCGTTCTTAACCGATTGATACGTCCCAAATCTGGCGGTTCGATCGTGGAAGAGTTGGGGGTGCTTAGTTGGGTACTGGACATGCGCCTGGACAAGTAGCTTCTCAAGCTGCGCAAGCGAGACGGGCTGCTTATTAAAGCTGATGGTATCGTCGGGAAAGACGTGGATAACGAGGTTTTGCTCGGCCTGAGGCGGCTGCTTCTGAGAAGGTCCGCTCGCAAGCTCTATGCGGTCCATTTCAAGCAAGGGGGCCACCACGATAAACATAATCAAGATCACAAAGACCACGTCAATTAGGGGGGTGAGGTTGATGGGAGCCTCTTCCATTGTTTCGCGGGGTCTTTTTCTCATGTAACTTCCACCTGGCGGTACTGAAGCTCCACTGAAGCTACGAGGTGGTGGGAAAAATCTTCCATTTCGCCTGAAAACTGCGATATGGATGCGCGGAGGTAGTTATAGCCGATGAGTGCCGGAATTGCGACGATAAGGCCCGCTATGGTCGTTCCGAGCGCCATGGCAAGCCCACCCATAATAGTTGCATTTGTGTTGACAGAGGCACCAGCTTGGAGCTCGTTAAATGTTAATAGAATTCCCCACACTGTGCCGAGGAGACCGAGGAAGGGGGCGAGGCTTACGACAGTAGATAGGATAAAGAGATTGCGCTCCATCTTCTTGGTTTGAGAGGAGATGGTGCTCATTAAGTGGGCTTCGATTAAATCGATATCGGAGGCTGAAAGGGTGACGTTTTGTTTCTCCACGACGGTCTTATTTTTGCCCAGAAGCTCTAATGTATGTTGTTTGAGGGTTTGATAGAGTCTGGCATAGGGGTGGATTCCATTTGCCTCAAGGGAAAGTGGATTCATGCGTTTTTTTTGAAAAAAAGACTCAAACGCGTATCCTTGTCGTTTTGCGTTTCTTTGTAATAAAAATTTTTGTACAAATATAATCCATGTGATCATGGAAAGCAGCACGAGTGATAAAAAAATTATTTTACCAAATAGGTCTGAGACGCTGTAGGCATCGATGATCGGATTTGTAATTAGTATTTGCATCATAGTTAGTTACTTACTTTTTTAAACCTTTACTCTAGGTATCATGATGATGTATAATTTTTTACACAACCAATTTCATTACGGGGGATTATGAAAAGGTTTTCTTTATTCAAGCGGGTACTCCCGCTCTGTTGTTTCCTTCTCTTTACGCCCTTAACTGCTATGGCTACAGCTGAGACGCCGACAGTCAGTGAGTCGATCAGCGAACCTGTCAAAGCAGAACTTGTCGCGGAAGAGCAGTCGATTCAACCAGGCCGCCCATTTTGGGTAGGTGTTGAGTTGAAAATGGCCGATGGGTGGGATACCTATTGGCAAAATCCGGGCGATTCGGGCTTTCCGACCCAAGTGAACTGGCAACTGCCGGAAGGCTTTACGGCCGGTCCGATTGAATGGCCCTATCCAGAAACATTTACAAACGAGTCTCTTGTTGCCTTTGGGTATACAGATACGGTGCTTCTAATGTCGAAGATTACTCCTCCGGAGAATCTTAAGGCAGATCAACCTGTTATGCTCGCAGCTGATGTGAATTGGCTTGCGTGTAAAGATTCGTGTGTTCCGGGCAATGCCCATTTAGAATTATCTTTACCTGTCACTGACGTGGCTCCAAAGGTAGACGCGCAAATGTCAGCTTTGTTTGCTGAGGCGCGTGATGCGCTTCCAAGGCAGCTAGGCTTGGAAGATGGCGATTTATCTGTTCAGATGCAGGCCGATGAGATTGTCATGAACTTCATGCCCAAGCTGGATAGCTTTGGAGAAATTGAAAAGATGCAATTTATTCCTCATGAAGGTGAGGTGATCGATTATGCAGCCCCTCAGTCTTTCCTTATTGGGAAGGAAGGGATTACGCTCAATGTGAAGACCGCTGGAAACGAACCCGAAGCGCTCAAAGGTGTTTTGCTCGTCTCTGAAAAGGGAAGTACTGTCAAGCGCGCCATCCATGTAGATACATCTGGTGGAGCTGCTAGCTCTCCTGTTTCTCTCGATGGTGTCTCAAGCGTTGGAATCGCTCTGCTTTTCGCATTCTTAGGTGGTTTGATCTTGAATGTGATGCCATGCGTTTTGCCGGTTATTGCGTTAAAAATATTTGGCTTTGTGAAAATGGCCCAAGAGAAACGCAGTGTTATTTTGAAACACGGTGGTGTCTTTTCGCTAGGTGTTGTGGTCTCGTTTTGGGTCCTCTCAGGGGCGCTTTTAGTATTGCGTGCCTATGGTGAAGGGATTGGCTGGGGCTTTCAGTTACAGGAGCCGATTTTTGTCGCGATCTTGGCAGGAATCCTTTTTCTCTTAGGCTTAAGTCTCTTTGGAGTCTTTGAACTAGGTACGTCGATGATTTCCCTTGGAAATAAGGGGGCTTCCTCAGCAACCTCACCTCTTAAAAGCTCATTTATGAGCGGGGTTCTCGCAACGCTTGTAGCTACTCCTTGTACGGGCCCACTTTTAGGTCCAGCACTCGGATTTGCAATGACGTTGCCTCCTGTTCAAGCACTTTTGATCTTTACAATGATGGGGCTTGGAATGGCCTTTCCATATCTGCTCTTCTCTGCCTTTCCAAAGCTCGTGCGCTTCCTTCCGAAGCCTGGTAACTGGATGATCACCTTCAAACAGCTCATGGGCTTTTTGATGATGGCAACAGTTGTATGGCTTGTTTGGGTATTTGGTGCTCAAACAGATAACATGGCTACTTTCGTCCTTCTTGCTGCACTTTTAGTTCTAGCAGTAGGTGGATGGATCTTTGGAAGATGGGGAGTGCCAACAAAGCGTAAACTGACACGTTATGTAGCAACAGGGGTTGCAGCTTTAATGCTTTTTGTGGGCGGCGGCGCTGTGATTTCGACAGCCAAGCAACACCGCGACTTTGCTGCAACGGAAGTTGATGGGGTGCATGCTGTTTCCGATGGCGGTTGGGAAAAATATAGTCCTGAGCGTGTCGAGCAGCTGCGTGCAAGCGGGACGCCTGTTTTTGTCGATTTTACCGCAAAGTGGTGCTTGATTTGCCAGGCAAATAAAGCTGTGTTGCGCTCTTCGGATACCACGAAGGCATTCGAAGAGAAGGGAGTTGTGACGATGACAGCCGACTGGACGAAAAAAAATCCGGTGATCACAGCTGAGCTCGAAAAGCTAGGGCGCAGTGGGGTCCCTGTTTATGTGCTCTATCCGAGCAATATGCAGGATAAGCCTGTCATTTTACCGCAGACGCTTAGTGGTAAAGTTGTTCACGAGTATCTCGATAAGCTAGAAACGCCTAAGACTGTGGTGCAAGTTGATTGATTCGCACGCACATCTGTGTAGTGCGGCCCTCGCCGAGGATCTAGAAGAGATTCTCGCGCGGGCATTTAGTCATGGTGTCGAAAAAATTGTGAATATCACCACAAATCCTGAGGAGCTCGCACGCGGGCTCCTCCTTTCTAAACAACATCCTTGGATTTATACTGTCGGCTCGACGACGCCTCACGATGTCGAGAAGGAAGGGGAGGCCTCTTTTGAAGCCTTTGCGACCCATGCACGCGCTGGCGATCTCGTTGCAGTTGGGGAGACGGGGCTCGACTACTACTACTGGCGCGATTCTGCGGAGATTCAGCAAGATTTTTTACGTCGCTACCTCAAGCTTGCTGCCGAATGTGAGCTGCCCGTTGTGATTCATTGTCGCGATGCTTTTGACGATTTTTTCCGAGTTCTCGACTCCGAAAAAGTGGTTCGCGGCGTGCTCCACTGTTTTACAGGTACTCTAGAAGAGGCAAAAGAGGTGATTGCGCGGGATTGGTACCTTTCGCTTAGCGGAATCGCTACGTTTAAGAAGAGCGAAGAGCTACGCGAGGTGGCTCGACTTGTCCCTCTCGATCGGTTATTGATAGAAACCGATGCTCCTTATTTGGCTCCTTTGCCCTATCGTGGTAAGCGCAATGAGCCAGCTTATCTTGTGGAGACGGCCAAATGCCTCGCAGAGGCGCGCGGCATCTCATTTGAAGAGTTTGCGGCTGCCACTGCTGCTAATGCTCAGAACTTCTTTGGCATCTAAATGAGCGCCAATCGGGATACTCCACCTCTGCAAAACGGGGTAAAATCTCTGTTAGAGCGAGTGCAAGATACTTACGTTGAACTGACGGGGTTGATTCATCGGCTACATAATAGACTCCCTCACGCCTTGTTGCCCACTCGCCGACGCCCCCAAATGACTGCCAAGCCCCCCTGTTTGGAGTGTGCGAGGCGATCGAGTCGTCTCATTTCTTCAGTGCGATTAAGAAATTCCATATTCATTATTATGCATGAAAACATAATGTTTCAGAACATAATAATTTGTAGTTGTCAAAGGTAGATCAGGGTGCTAAGTTTTTCTTGAAATGACTACACCAATTCATGAAAAAGAATTTCCTTCAGATGAGCAAGTAAAGCTACCGCGCCCCTTTATTTTGCGGCGCCTTCACTCCATTCTTGGTCTTTGGCTTGTGATCTATTTGTTTGAACATCTACTCGTCAATTCACAGATGGCCCTCTATTTTCAGGATGAAGGGTCAGGGTTTATTCGGATGGTTAACTCGATCCACGCCCTTCCTTATTTGAAGGTGATCGAGATCGTGTTTTTGGGCTTACCATTCTTGATTCATGGTGCATGGGGTGTGTGGTACGCCCTGTCGGGGAAATCAAATTCACGCAAAACCGATGGGACGAAACCTGCCCTTCCACAATACAAACGCAACAAAGCCTACACGTGGCAGCGGATCACTTCGTGGATCCTTCTTGTAGGTATTCTTGCCCATGTGGTGCAGATGCGCTTCGTAGAGTATCCGACTAAGATTCAAGATGGGGATAAAAGTTTCTATTTTATCCAATTGCAATCCGATCCTGGTCTTGCACGCGTAGCTAAAAATCTGAATGTTCAACTCTCAACTGAAGATGGCCAAGTGATTGCGAAGGCGCCAAGTATGGGTGCGGCTTTCTTTTTAATTGTACGTCAGGTGTTTACAAGTCCCATGATGGTTGTTTTGTATTCTATTTTTGTTGTCGTGGCAACTTATCACGCCTTTAACGGGTTGTGGACACTCATGATTACCTGGGGGATTACGTTAACACGCCGCTCGCAGAAGACGATGCGCAAAATCACCACAACGCTGATGGCGGTTGTGATGTTTTTGGGGCTTATGTCGGCTTGGGGCACCTACTGGACAAATGTGATTTTAAAATGAAACAAACTCGTGATGTTATCGTTGTTGGAGGGGGGCTCGCAGGTTTATCGGCGGCGATGCGCCTTGCTGAAAATGGGTGCCGCGTCAAGCTCATCTCGGTGACAAAGGTTAAGCGCTCCCACTCTGTGTGCGCGCAAGGGGGCATTAACGCCGCTCTCAACTTGAAAGGAGAAGATGATTCTCCTGAGATTCACGCCTACGATACGATCAAGGGGGGCGATTTTCTTGCCAATCAACCGCCGATTCTTGAGATGTGCATGGCAGCGCCCCATATCATTCAGATGATGGACCGTTTTGGCTGCCCATTTAACAGAACGCCATCGGGTCATCTCGATGCGCGCCGATTTGGGGGAACGCTCTATAATCGCACCGTTTTTTGTGGCGCTTCAACTGGCCAGCAGTTGATGTACACCCTCGATGAGCAGGTACGCCGTTGGGAGGTTAAGGGGTTTGTCGAAAAATTTGAGAACCATGAGTTTTTGCGCCTTGTCTTCGATGGGGAGGGGCGGGCACGAGGCATTGTCCTCATGAACCTCTTTAATCAAAAGCTTGAGGTGTTAAAAGGAGATGCCGTTGTCATTGCGACAGGTGGTCCTGGGCTTATTTTCAAGCAATCGACCAACTCAACTTTTTGTACGGGAGCTGCCAATGCTCGACTCTATATGCAAGGGATGCGCTATGCGAACGGCGAGTTTATCCAAATCCACCCTACAGCGATTCCTGGGCGCGATAAACTGCGCTTGATCTCCGAATCTGTAAGGGGCGAGGGGGGACGCGTTTGGGTGCCGGGGGATGCATCGAAAACCATACTAGCGCCCAGTGGTGAGACGATTCAATGTGGACAGACGGGTGAGCCTTGGTATTTCCTCGAGGAGATGTATCCAGGATATGGGAATTTGGTGAGTCGCG
Source organism: Chlamydiota bacterium (assembly GCA_021772455.1). GTDB lineage: Bacteria > Chlamydiota > Chlamydiia > Chlamydiales > JAAKFR01 > JAJACP01. Next base: position 11,078 of record JAJFLY010000015.1, on the reverse strand, counting down.
ATGTGGGCGCGCGCGAGGTATTGCGTGTTTGCGAGTTAGGTCTTGGAGTTGATGGCGAAAATCAAGTCTATCTCGATGTGCGTCATCTTCCCGAGGAGACAAAACATAAGCTTGAAGCAGTGTTGGACATCTACCAGAAATTTACTGGAGATGATCCACGACATAAGCCGATGAAGATTTTTCCTGCGGTCCATTATTCGATGGGAGGAGCGTGGGTCGATTGGCCAGCAGCTGACGATCCTGATCGGGAACATCGTTTTCGCCAAATGACCAATTTACCAGGCTGTTTTAACTGTGGAGAGTCGGATTACCAGTATCATGGGGCCAACCGCCTCGGAGCCAATTCGCTTCTTTCATGCATGTATAGTGGGCTTTTAACCGGTGATGAGGTGCCTCGCTATCTCGATACCGTCATGGGCGAGTGTTCCGAAGCTTCTTACAAGGATGCGGTTGCAGTTGAGGAGGCTTTCAAGCAAGAGTTGATTAAGCGCGATGGGCCGGAAAATGTCCATCTTCTGCACGACGAATTGGCAGAGGTGATGATCCAAAATGTTACGGTTAAGCGTAACAATATCGATTTGAAAAAAACGCTCGATAAAATTAAAGAGCTTAGAGAGAGGTATGGACGTGTTTCTCTTGATGATCGAGGCATGTTTGCCAATCAGACCTTCCAATTTGCCCAACAATTTGGATCGATGCTAGAGCTTGCGCTTGTGATGACCAAAGGCGCGCTTTTACGCGATGAGTTTCGTGGGTCACATTTTAAGCCTGAGTTTCCCGAGCGTGATGATAAAAATTGGTTAAAAACGACAATCGCGACCTACGCCCCAGACGAGCCTGAAATTTCCTATGAGGAGGTCAACACGTGTCATGTTGAGCCGGTAACACGGGATTATACGGTCGCTAAAAAAGCACATCACGAGTTGAAAAATATTCCGAAGCACATCACATTACCGATATGAACACATTTATTTTAAAAATCTTTCGTGGTGCACCCGGCAAGCAATACTGGGAAGAGTTTGAGCTCCCTTTGCGCTCTTCAGAGAATGTGATCAGTGCTTTGATGGAAATTCAGAAAAACCCAGTGAATCGCGCAGGAGAAAAGGTCAAGCCCATCGTGTGGGAGCAAGGGTGTTTGGAGGAGGTGTGTGGCTCGTGCTCTATGCTTGTCAATGGCTTCCCTCGCCAAGCGTGCACCGCTCTCATTGAAAATTATATCCGCGATACGGGAAAGAATGTCATCACCCTCGCCCCTTTCACAAAATTTCCTCTTGTACGCGATCTTATAGTGGATCGAACTCGTATGTTTGAGAATCTTAAACACGTGCATGGGTGGATCGATACCGAAGGATCGCGTGAATCTGGCTATGGACCGCTGATTTCTCAGTCCAAGCAAGAGGTGATGTACTCTCTTTCGACGTGCATGACGTGCGGCTGTTGCTCCGAGGCGTGTCCACAAATCAATGAACGCTCGAAATTTGTGGGGCCAGCTCCGATTTCACAAGTGCGTCTTTTTAATGCCCATCCTACAGGTAAGTTGCAACGCCGCTTGCGCTTGCGCCCATTGATGGAGGAAGGGGGAATTAGCGACTGTGGCAATGCCCAAAATTGTGTTGAGGTGTGCCCAAAGAACATTCCCTTAACAGATAGTATCGCCGATATCGGTCGAGATGTTACCCTTCAGGGCTTCCGTGATCTTTTAAGCTTCCAGGATCGTGAATGAAAAAAACTCTAGTTGTTTTACTTTTGCTAAAAGCCGTTGTACTGGGGCTTTTGATCGCTTTCTACCATGTGGGGCTCTCTCCTGATGAGGCGCAATACTGGACGTGGAGCCGTGCCTTAGACTGGGGTTATTATTCCAAACCGCCAGCTATTGCGTGGCAAATCTGGGGATCAACAGCACTCTTTGGACATACGGCATTTGGTGTGCGCGTAGGTGCTCTTGCGATCGGCTTTTTACTTGCTATGGCTGTCTATTATCTTGCCCGGTCATCTGGGCAGTCGGAAAAAACCTCTTTTTGGGCGGCCATCGTCATGGCCTTTTCGCCCCTCGGTATCTATCTCTCTCTAGCCGCGACCACCGATGGGGGAGCTATCCTCTTTTTGGTGATAGGAATCGCGGTCATTGCAAAAGGGATAAACGATGAAGAGGGACCTAACTACCCTCTGGCAGGTGTGTGGATTCTTTTAGGAGCTCTCTACAAGTGGACGGCGTTTGCCTTGTGGCCTTTTGTCCTATTTTTCTTTCTCTTCTTCCCTAAGATGCGCAAATGGAGCGTTATTTGGGGGATTATCATCTCGCTTTTCGCCCTTCTTCCACCTGTCTACTGGAACATGGCGCATGAATGGGCGACTTTTAAACATGTAAGCGGCGCAATTGGAGGGGCTAAAAAAGGGAATTTCTTTGACTTTTTGGCAGCTCAGATCGGACTTCTTTCCCCCGTGTTCTTTGCTCTGTTAGTTGCAGCCTTCATCCAACTGTGGAAGCAAAGTAACCGCGCCCTTTTATTTTGCAGCGCTTTTCCACTCGCTGTTCTCTTCTATTTTGGAACCTCTATCGTTAATAAGATACAACCCAATTGGGCTGCCTATCTCTATCCGCCGGGTATGGTATTGGTTGCATGGGTCGCCTATCCCCGTTTTCGCGTTTGGCTCCATATTGGAACGTGGTTTTCGATCGCAATGGTTTGTATTGCGTTGTTTCTACCGTGGTACACGTTTCGCCACTCAGTGGGTTGGGATCAGGTGAAGCCTGCTTTGGAAGAGGCTGGCTATAATCCTAAAACGGATTTCTTATTAGGAAATAAGTATCAAGCAGCTAGTATTTTAAGTTTTTATGGTCCAGAGCAGAAGCGTGCCTATTTTTTCAATATCAGCGAGACGCGCAAAAATCAGTTTTCCTACTGGCCGCAAATGCAAGAACAGGAGGTTGGGAAAACAGGATTCTTTGTTATGTTGGAAAAAACGAATGTAGAATCGATTCCATGGTATGAGCAACACTATCTTGAGCGGCTCAAACCCTACTTTGACAATGTTTCTTACGTCGGAGCTTATCCTCTGTATTCTTGGATGGGAGCGCCTGTAAAATATGCGCTGATTTTCAAGTGTGAGGGGTATCTTGGGGAGGCTCCTACAGATCCACAAGTGTATTAATATGGAAGGTGTTCCCTTACTCTCCCCCTCAGACCCTGGTCGACTCAACCGTCGTCTTCACAAAATCCCCTGGACATGCTGGCATGCCCTCTTTCGATGAGGGTCCCAAGGCATTTTTACCGAGAATCGCAGTTAAAGTTTCCTGCATATTACCGGTGGAAATACCTTATGGTTATATTGAAAGCTTTAACGGAAAACTCCGAGATGAATGTTTGAATGAAAACTGGTTTAAGAACTTACAGGAGGCTAAAACAATCATAAAAGGCCACATACAAGCCTGAAGAGGCTAAGTCCCCAGCAATTTTTGAATAGCATAAATGATCAAAACAAGTGTAAATTAATCGCGTAACCTCCAGTTTTTAGTGGAGCTAATCTAGGGGCAAGGTCAATAAACATTTCATTCTTGGGCAAATAGCTCGGAAAAATCTATAATTTGAGTAAAAAAATCGCTCTCTAGAACACTCTGACTCACACCATTAACATGTACTAATACAGGTCTTATTGAATAACCTCTTGGAAAAAATAGCCGCTCGATTTTTTGTTCAACCTCCTCAAGGATCCTTTTTTTTACTTCGCTTGCAAAGAATTTGATTTCGCAAAGATAGAGTGTATGGAAGCGCGTTTGAATTAATAAATCGATCTGACAGCCCTTTTGCCTTTTTGTTTGCCTTTGAAAAAAAGGTCCCATCATGACCACATCATTGGAGTTGATGCACATCTTCTTTAACAATCCATTTAGATTGCTTAGAACAAGATTTTCAAACTGAAAACCCATTATGGTTTCCCAACTAGGCAACACAGATATCAAGCTAGGTTGGAATAGCTTTTTTGAAATTTTGTCTCTATTAGGCTCTATATACTTAAGATAAAATCTCATGTAGTTATCTTTTAGACGAAATTTTCTTAACCGAGACATCGTTTTACTTTTTATATTCCAGGTACAATCGGTGCTTACAAATCCCGCTAAAACCAAATCGTGCAGGTAACCAGACATAACTCCACTGGGTTCTAATTTCAATGCATTGCATATTTCCCCAAATTCTAAAGCCCCCTCGCTAAGAACTTCTATAATACGGGTGTATGTTGGGGCTTTTTTGGAAAATAAATCCGAAAAAATTTGCTTATATTCTCGAAACAGCAATCCTTCAGGCATGAAACATAATCTCTGAATATTCTGTTCTGCCGATTCTTCTGAGATAATTTCTTCTAAATATTTAGGCACCCCGCCTGTGACAGCTAATACTTTGAATTTCTCATAAGCGCTTACTCTCGTCTTCTGTGATTTCCAAAAATCTTGACATTTTGCCAACGGCAGTTCTTCTAAGATTTTATCGACTGATACTCGACCTAAAAATCCGGTACTACTGAGAATATTCTCCTCAATCCAACTCGATACTGAGCCACACAATATCAATACTAAATCTTGGTTATTGGAAAAATATAGATCCCAAGCATTTTTTAGATGTCCTAAAAAATCAATGTCTTCGGAACCCATCCACGAAATTTCATCAAGAACAATGACGATTTTTCCTTTTTCCGCTTGTTTCCCTAAATACCAAAATAACTCACCCCAGTCATCTGTTCTCAATTTTGGCATTCCAAGGTTTCGAGCCATCTGTTTGGCAAACTCCTCGGTTTGACTTTGCTTTGTTGAGTCTTTTGTGGGAGGCAAACCAGAAAATAACCAACTATTTTTTCCCTTCAGAAACTCTTTAATTAAGCGGCTTTTCCCTATCCTACGTCTTCCTCTTATCACAACAAGAGAAGCTGATTTTTTTTTAAATAATTGATTTAATTGCTCAAGTTCTTCTTCTCTACCAATGAACTTCATGGATTTCGCTCTCTTATAATATCACAAAAATAACATATGTTGTTTTTATGATAGACAGTTTTTAGGTTTTTTTGCATCATATAAATGACAAACACCATTCTTATGATGCATAGTATGGACAAGAACACACCTCATATAGATGACATAATAATCGTTTTAGCGACTGTATAGTATTCATTATGAACATTTTAAAAGAAAAATTGCAGTGTGCAAAAGATATCAAGGACGCATAAAGAGAGTTTCCCTACTTTTGTAGCCCTGTTGGCTTGAAGAAGAGCATCTGCTTTGCAGAACCGTAGGAGGAAAAAAAGGCCTCTTCGATATATCTGTGCAAGAACAGGAAAACTTGCTTTAGATGTCCTGAAATCATGTTTAACGTGTTTTTGCCCGATGGATGGAGAGGTGTGGGAAAATGAGTACGAGCGAGCCTAGATTTACAGATCTACAAGCGTGCTCACTTTTCTGTGTGGGCGCGCTTGAATCTCTTTCACTAAATCTGTAGCGGCTATTTTTGCGTCAAAGGTGGCCATCAGATGGGTGCAGAGGGCATTGACGAGCTCTTCTTTTTGGGGAAAGTTGGCCTTGAGCGTGCAGAGAAAATCGGTGTGGGCGCGATCCTCACGGTATTGAGGACGTCTTTCTGGAAGAAGCAAGTAGTCCATGTTTGCAGCTTCATAATCCCACAAGAACGAAGTGTGGTGGAGAAAGCGTCCTTTTTGAATATATTGGGCGTTGCCACCAAACTTTTTTTCACCAAAAACATAGTCATTTTCACGCGCTTCAAACCCTTTGAAAAGGGGGCTATAGAGCTTTTCTGACCATTCGAGGATTGGCTTTGGTTGAGTTAGGACCGAAACGTCGCTTGCATTACAAATCAATGTCACAAAAACAGTGTTGGGATCGATGTAGACCGTTCCACCGCCGCTAAATCGCTTAATCACGGGGATTCCATCGGAGCGCACCTTCTCAACATTGAGCAGGGAGTGAGGTTTTCCTGAGATTCCCATTACAATGGCTGGGGGCGCGCCTGTATTAATTAAGCACCAATTGTGCGTGTCGGCACGGAGTAGAGCCTCTTCGATGCAGAGCTGCTCGAGAATAGGGACATTTTTTAGGTTAAGAATGTGCATGTTTCAATCCAATCATTAACACTTGGATGTCGGCGGGTGAAACGCCTGAAATACGAGAGGCTTGCCCGACTGTTTGAGGGGTAAAGTGGGAGAGTTTTTCTTTCGCTTCGTTGCGCAAACCGACAATTTTTTGAAAATCAAAACCAACAGGGATTCTCAACAACTCGACTTGTGAGAATTTCGCGATATCTTGATTTTGTCTGTCGATATAGCCTGCGTATTTTAGCCCAAGTTCGATTTGGAAATTGATATCTGTGCCGTGGTCTTCGATTTCAGAAAATTCTGCCATCATGGAGGCGTAGGTGTTTTCGGGACGGCATAGGAGTTGTGCAAGTGAAGCTCCTTTCCCACGGATCTGCTTAAACACATGTCTAAACCGCTCTGTTTCGCTTTCAATCAAAGTGCGTTTGGCCTCTGTTTTTAGGTGGCGTGCTTCATCAATCAGGCCCAGTTCATAGCCATAGCCGCGTAGGCGTAGATCGGCATTGTCTTGGCGTAAAAGCAGGCGATGTTCAGCGCGCGAGGTGAACATTCTGTAGGGCTCATCGAGTGGTTTTGTGATTAGATCGTCGATCATCACACCGATGTACGCTTCATGGCGTCCCAGAACAAATGGCGGTTTTTCCAAGACCTTGCCTGCTGCGTTAATCCCTGCAATTAATCCTTGAGCAGCTGCTTCCTCATACCCTGTTGTCCCGTTGATTTGACCTGCTAAATAGAGCCCTTCGATGTTTTTGGCTTGAAGCGTTGGCCCAATTTGTCCGCTCAAAACATAGTCGTATTCGATGGCGTAGGCGGGGCGCATGATTTGCGCATTTTGCAATGCGGGAATTGAGTGGATCATCTCGATCTGTACATCGAAGGGGAGCGAGGAGGAGATGCCGTTAACATACACTTCTTCAGTATTTAGTCCTTCAGGCTCGAGGAAAATTTGATGACGCTCCTTGTCGGCGAAGCGGACGATCTTATCTTCGATTGAGGGGCAGTAGCGCGGACCTATGCTTTGAACTTTTCCTGAGTAGATCGCAGATTTGTGGAGATTGGCTTGAATAAGTGCTTTCGTTTCTGCTGAGGTGTAGGTGATCCAACACGAGATTTGTGGTAATCGGGTGAACTCTTCGCGATCATAGGAAAAGTGAACACCCTCTTCGGGCGGCTGCTCTTCAGCTTGGCGGAAGTCTATCGTTCTTTTATTAACGCGTGGAGGTGTTCCAGTTTTGAGGCGCCCCAATTTTATTCCATGACGCTCAAGGCATGGAGAGAGGCCTGTAGAAGGTTTGTCGCCAGCCCTTCCACCGGGGAAATTGGTCTCGCCGATATGGAGGAGGCCGCGCATAAAAGTGCCCGATGAAAGGATCACCGTTTTTCCACGGTAGCGAATTCCCTCTTGGGTCAAAACAGCCTCAAACTGGCCATTTTTCACCTCGAAGGCTTCGATCGTTCCTTGTAGAATATGGAGATTGGGCTCTTTTTCCAGACGGTGTTTCATCTCCGTTTGGTAGGCGACCTTATCGGCCTGCGCGCGCGGGGCCCAGACAGCTGGTCCCTTGGTCGCATTGAGCATCCGAAATTGGATGCCCGTGCGGTCGATAACCTTTCCCATTTCGCCGCCAAGAGCGTCGATCTCACGCACCATGTGCCCTTTGCCGATTCCCCCGATAGCGGGATTACAGCTCATTTTGGCAATGGTGTCGAGATTCATGGTTAACAAGAGAGTGGATGCACCCCGTCTAGCAGCGGCAAAAGCGGCCTCACAGCCGGCGTGCCCGCCGCCAACAACAATGACGTCAAACTCTTGTGGAAAATCCATGAAAAATTTTATTTGTTTTTATGACGATCGCGACGACGACGTTTCTTACGTTTGTGCTTGGCGATTTTGCATTTTCTCTTTTTCTTTACTGAAGACATCGTGAACCCATTAAGTGGTAATAATTCACGGACAATTTTACCTGATTACTAGATATTTGCAAAGGAGTCTTCTGCGGCCTGCATCTGAATCGAGGTATAATTGCGGAATTGACCCAATTCTTTGATAAAAGAAAGATTGATATTTCCAACCCCTCCATGACGGTTTTTCGCCACAATGAGCTCTGCCATCCCCGGCTTATCGTTTGGATCATAATAATCGCGACGGAGCATAAGCATGACGATATCGGAATCTTGCTCGATACTGTTGTGGACTAGAATATCATTAGCGACAAAATTATGGACCCCTTCGACAGTTGCATCATAGACATCTTCTTCTCCAAGCTCTGTGATGGACACAATTGTATCCCATAATACATCCGACTCTGCCAATTCCTGGAGTTTCGGAATAATATCATTATTCGGATTTGTTTTTATCGCACTTAGATTATTAATAAGTTTCTGTTTGAGTTTTCCTCTCTTCCCAGCACTGTTGACTTGATTTAAGAAGCTGATTTGACTTTGGGCACCCTGCACTACCACGTTGTACATATTTCGGTGCCCTTTTTTTGATATGACTGTTTTGAGTGTACTTTGGATTTCGAGTCGCAATAGCAAATGTTGCACCTGCATAGCCAACGTCTTGCTTGAAGAAGCATAATAGATAGCTGCAGAGGGCTTGCGTTTTTTTAACTCTCTAGAAGAGATGTTTCCATCGGTTGCCCACAAATGTTGGAGAAAATGGGCGATTGTACTTGTTGAGCTTTCAAAAATAACTTGAGGGAGCTGTTTTTCATAAGAACGTACTCGCTCAATACCCAATTTATTGTACCATTCTGTAATCGGATGGAAGCGTCCTTTTGTCAAACGAACAGGAGAGGGGAGATATATGTGGGTCCAGTTTCCTTGTGCAACCCGTTTTGGTTGAATGTCAAAAAGCGAATGAGAACAGGCGCTTACATAGGAGAGGTTTTCTTCATCTTCACTTGTGTAGTGGTAAGGTTGGTTAGGGAGAATGCATCCATCACCGATAAGATGAGCAAGTAACCCAAATTCATCGAGATTTTCTTGGGTATTACCATTCTCAATTTCTATCGATCTCGGAAGGGCTAGATGATCGCCTACCTTCAATTGATCAAGACGGGTCCATCCATTCAACATAAGAAAAGGGTGATTGGCGCTTGCCTTAATCGACCGTCCCGACCGCATCTTGAGTTCAAAAACTTTTTTTCTTCCTGAGTAAAAGGCCTTGATCATCTTGTGTTTGCCGATCTTTAATTTTCTATCAACAGCATGAACATAAATAGGGGTTTGTTTTGTGCGTTCCGCTAACTCGCGGATGGAATAAAAGCGCCCGGTCTGAGCATCCTGGATACGCGTATCGCCCGTTAAACAGCCGCTCTCGCGCAGATCGCTCATCATCGGGCGATGGCCTGCTCTATCTTCAACTTTACGCGAGAGCTGGGACATGCACAAAATCGGGATATTCAGCTCACGAGCGAGAGTTTTAAGCATTCGGGAGATCTCGGAGATCTCATTCTGCCGACTTTCCATCGTGCGATTCGAACCTGAGCCTGCGATCAACTGAAGGTAGTCGATAGCAAGAAAACGGATGCCGTAGCTCTCTTTCATCCGTCTTGCTCGTGCTCGTAGGTCGGTAATCTTGAGTCCAGGTTGGTCGTCGATGACCATCGTATGCTTTTGCATATCTCCAACAGCTGCCACAATCCGCTGGAATTCCCCGCCGCTAAGCGAACCTGTCCGGATTTTTTCCGATTCTACTTCAGCTTGTGAGCAAACCATCCGTTGCATCAGCTGTTCAGCTGTCATTTCAAGCGAGAAGATCCCAACCGGCATTCCATTTTTGAAACAGACATTTTCTGCAATATTGAGTGCCAGAGCCGTTTTTCCCATTGCCGGGCGACCCGCAAGAATCATTAAGTTTGAGTCGTTAAATCCATTGATCATCGTATCGAGATCGATATAATGGGTCGGGATTCCAGTGATTTTCGGATCTTCAGGTCCCTTTAAGCGGAACGATTCTTGCCTTTCCTGGAGCTCTTTAAGGAAGGGGGTTTGAGAGGTAGTTTTTAATCCGGTGAGGAGCTCATTGATCAGGACCCCGGCGCCACCATTTGCTGACTGGCTGATTTTAAAGAAAAGACCTTGCGCTTCATCGAGAGCTCCGTGGACATCCTGTGGCTCTTCGAGCGCATTTTTTTCCACAATTTGCGCCGCTTGAACCATTTTCCGTAGCATCGCTTTGGACTTAATGATGTCAACGTACTCTTCGATGTAAGCAGACGTACCAGCATATTGCGCAAGTGTCGTTACATAGCTAGCTCCGCCGACAGCGTCGAGCTTTTCGCTCCGCTTCAGCTCCTCGCAGACTAAATGGACATCAGCCGGTTTGTCCTGCCGATAAGCTCCTTTTAGGACGGAGAAAATGATTTGATGTTCGGTGAAATAAAAATCGATTTCATCTAGAGAGTCGGCTGCAATATTCATGCTGTTGATGCTTGAGAGCATGCAACCTAGCACCATCATTTCAGATTCTTTAGAGTGTGGAGCTACACGTATCTTTTTATTAGCCATAGCAGTGGAGAATACTTCACTTGAGATAAAAGGTCTAGACCCCTTATTATCCACCGATCTGGAAAGATGGCTGAGTGGCCGAAAGCACGTCCCTGCTAAGGACGCATACCCGCAAGGGTATCGAGGGTTCGAATCCCTCTCTTTCCGTTTCTACTATCTGTCGCCTACTGCTGATTTCACGCTCTGCTTGTCTAGAACGTAGGCGTTTTTTCCCAGACACGCCACGTTTAGCTAACAATTTAATGCCTTCATCCTGAAGCACATCCTCTAGTTCAAAAGAGTTGTACGCACCATCTGCATAGAGAAGAGCATCTTTGGGTATGTCTAACTCCATGGACCACAAAACTTTGACATCACTCATGGCACCAGATTTAAAATGTACTTCGACCGGTTTGCCATCTCCGGTCACAAGCATGTGCACCTTAATTCCGCAGAAATACCGTTTTTTGGAAGCTGCAAAGCCT
>JAJFLY010000014.1 GCA_021772455.1 Chlamydiota bacterium | reverse complement strand
GTTCTAGACAAGCAGAGCGTGAAATCAGCAGTAGGCGGCAGATAGTAGAAACGGCTTTTAGTTCAATAGCGAATTTATTACCTAGGTATCTAAAAGTAAGGACAGAGCGCGAATTTTTACTTAAAGTAATCTGCACAATTTTGGCCTACAGTTTCTCGTGTATTTGCAACCCTTCACTCGTCTAGAAACCGTTTGAGCACGCCATCTACTGCCTGCATCGCCAAAGGCAAGGGAGTTGTATCTGTCGCACCCAAACGGTTTCTAGACGAGGTTTAGGTAGCAATCAGGGTCTTAGACCCTAAAGATTTTTTATATAACTATAATAAGCTTTTTCATCCATCAAGAGATCTAACTCTTGTGGATTTGTGAGTTTTATTTTGAAAAGCCACCCGTCGCTCTGTGCAGTAGCATTCACTTTCTCGGGAAATTCTCGAAGCGAGGTGTTTATCGCTGTGATTTCACCTGTGAGTGGTGTGTAGAAATCGACAGCCGCTTTTGTAGACTCTAAAACGATCACCTCATCTCCGATCTTAACGGGGTGTCCTTCGACTGGGAGCTCGACGTAGACGATGTCTCCAAGCTCTTTTTGGGCGTGATCGGTGATCCCTACAGTGGCAATATCCCCTTCACATGTGATCCATTCGTGCGATTCTGTGTATTTCATTTGACTAACTTTAAACTCGCCCAAAGCGATGGTTGTTGTTCTATCGAAAAATCTTCATCATTTGCAGAAAAATACTGCGAGGTGTTGTTTATTCGGTTGATCCGATAGGTGAACCCCATCCGATTAAACTGGCCAGGATCATACCCATGCAAACATTCTGCGGGAATAAAAATTTCAAAAATCCCTTTTTTTCCTTTTTTAATCTCCAATTTATCGCCGTCACACAATGCATGGACATCCTCAGTTCGGAAGCGAGTCGCCTCACCAGCCACGATACGATTTCCATCATGTTGCACGGCCTCAGGAAGAAAATAAAAGTGATGGCAAAATCTAGTGTTGTAACCTGTTGTTTTCACATCGCGCGTATCGAAAAATAGCTCGATCGAATCGGCTGTCTGGAAATTCGGGAAATCGGGTTCATTAAAAGCCCCCTCAATCACAACACGCATACGTACCCCCTCTTCACTCCACCCTATAGAGAGATCCGCAAAGGAACGCAGCCCATTTAACTTGGAGAGATCAGGCAAACGATGTTTATCTGATAGACGCTTTCCAGCAAAACAATCAGCCTGAATCTGCACGAAGTGAACAGGGACTAAAGGGACGAGTTCTTCGAGCATAACTGACCAAGTACGTTTTCAAAAAACTGCGCACGCATCTCTTTTGCGAGTAGCTCTTGCGCTTCCATCCACTTTTGCATCGGAATCGTTGTATCGACGAGCACCTCTTTCAAGCGAAAGCAATAGGTTCCTTCATTCTCATCGACAGCGACAGAAGAGTAGATCTCTTTCTCAAGGGCAAGGGCCTCATCGAGTGAAACCACCCCTGGTTTTGCCCGTGTCACAACAACTTCTTTTTTCTCAATTCCAAAGAGCCCCTTTTCAGGCGTATCGCGGTATTTTTCCAGGTAGGAGGCGAAAGAAACAGCAGAAGTATCGGAAGAAGGGTTTAAAAGACCTTTGGCTTCCTTAAAAGATAGTATTTCTTTTGTGTCCGAACGCTCATAAACAAGAATGCGGTAGTAGTGTTTCTTATCTTGGGTAAATCCTACGACCTCTTCTTCGGTGTCGAGCATCTTTTGGAAAGCAACGCGGTCAGTGATTCCAGGAAGCAACTCACCCTCTCCAGAGGCAGAGACAAAAAGTTCGGTCTCGCGCATCGAAGCTTGCTTAACACTATCCTCGATCCATTCAGGATGGGACTCGACAATTTTTGCGCGTGCGTAAGCATCGATCTTTTTGCGGTTTTCCATCTTCTCTAGAATCTCAAAAGGCGTCCCTGCTTGAAAACTTAGTTCAGGAAAAGCTCTTTTAAGCGCATCCCAATTTGCAAGCTCCCAATCCCACGTCTCTTTCACGCTCACTTTTGCACCAAGTGCTTGTTTTTCTATAGCCCCGACATAGATGCGGTACCGTTTGCCCACAAGTTGAGGTGCTCTTGCTTCTACTGTCTCAACTGAGGCGTATTCAGTCGGAATCTCATAACCGGAGAAGTTCGGTGCTACAGCCTCAAGATAAGCGGTAAAAATTTGCGACTCCTCATCAGATTTGAACCTGAGCTCAGGCGCCATTTGATAGAGATCAATCGTGGCATGCTCATTTGCAAAGCTGTAAAATTGCTCAAGAGGGAGAGCATCTACAAGAGCTGCTGACCCCACATCCTGCATCATCCTTCTACATAGGGAGATATCCTCCCAGATACGCAGAGCTGTTACTTCATCTAACCCTTTAGATCTCAAATAGACTTGGAAAAACTCCTGCCCACTCTCGACAGGGATATCGATATTGGCTGAAATAGCCTGAAAGGTCTTTTCGCTTTTATAAAGTAGCTCAGAACGTAGCTCTGCTTCGGAGACTGAATACCCTTTTTGTCTTGCAAGGGCCGCGGTATTAATCACCACCTCAGCTACACTTTGGACAAAGTTTTCGCCAAACCAATCGTTTAGATCGTGGTACCCAAACAAGCTGATTACATCTTTCATAAGCCGTGGATCGGCAGGAGCTCGTGGCTGATCCCTTTCCTGGTAGCGTAGTACCTGGGTTAAAAAAGCAGGTGGAAAGTTTCTTTCAGCCAAAAAGAGCTCAACGCGGGCGTCAAACGAGGCAATTGGATCTTCGCATTGCTGAAAAGCGGCAAGTTTTTCAGGAATCTCCGGAGCAAAAAGTCCCCAAACAGTCGCAGCAGAAAGGGAAGGAATGTAGGGATGGAGGTAAGGTCTGTAGTTTTGCTCTTTTGCTTGGCGCCTTTCAAGCTCTTCGAGATAGTGGTCTTTGAAATGGGCAAACAGCATCGGGCTAAGGCCACCTTCAAGGATGTCTTTAGAGACAATTCCGTCATTTAGATAGTTAGAATCAAAAATCTTCGCAGATTGCATCCAATCTTCACGAGAAAGAAATAAGCTCATGTGTTCGAGATAGGCCTGTTTCACCGGTTTGCCATCAACGGAGTGAAAAACGACAGGATCGCTTCCCTTTTTACCACCCGGAGAGGGGGCAAAAGCTTGGTAGCTCCCGAAGAAAGCAAAGCTTGTTACAATGATAATTGTCGTGAAGAGAAAGAAGTATTTCTGGTGTTTTCTAAAAAAATGGAGCATGAGAGAGATCCCTTATAATAAAGGCGGAATCATATGCCATTTTCACCCACTTTTCAAGTGTTTAAAACGTCTTTTGATTTTCAGGAAATTAACCATAGACCCTGATTGCTACCTAAACCTCGTCTAGGAATCGTTTGAGTGCGACAGATACAACTGCGGATTTGGTAGGGCACTATAACAACAAGTTTAGATAGCAATCAGGGTCATAGAGCATAGAGAGAACATAGAGAGGGGCAAAAAACAGCCAAAAGTGGAAAATAGTACCCTCTAAAGCAAACCACCAAAGCGCTTTTGGAGGGTGCCTATGTATGAGGTGACTGGGTCAAAATACCAGTCGTGAGCCTCATCAAGCGTCACACGCCGAGAGTGGGTCAAATCTAGTTGAAAAATCTTATTGAATTTTTTGACGATCTCAGGAGAATGAATCACCATAATCATCTCATAATCAGAGACATGGCTTTTCATTCCCAGATTATAGCTTCCGATCACTGATGTCTTATCATCTACAATCATGACTTTCTTATGTAACAAGACATTTTTCACATAATATTCGTAAATCTCTGTCTTATTAGGAGCTTTGTCCTTCACGCTGAAGTAGTCCCAGAAATGAAAATTTTCACCATAAAGCAGGGGGACATAGTTGAGCCGATTTGCCCACCCGAAATATCTGGTATAATCGGGGGAAATATCAGTCACTCCATTTGAGATAACCGAGAGCTTAACTCCACGGTTGACCGCATTGAGCAACGCATCATAAATGTCATCGGTGGGATTGATGTAGAGGTTTGCTATTTTGATCTCTTTTTTTGCAGATCGAATCAATTCGACATATTTTGAGGTAATGACGTTTTTCTTTTGGAATGGGCCGCCAAGCAAGAGCTCCATTTGTCCCTCTTCAAGGGTGGAAGGCTGCTTCGAGGCCTCATAACGGATGACAAAGGGTTTTTCTGAGATCTCAAAATAGAAGGGGTTATCTTCAAACGCATTTGGATTACGCTCGAAAATGTTGGTGGTATTGTAGTGGTGCCACAGCGCAAAGAGCTTGCAAAAGGTCTTTCTAAGCTCTTTAGCCATAGGGCCTCTTCCAACAATATCTTGGTCGCGCGTACCGGCAGAGACACCATTTGCAATCGTGTTCGTCTTATCATTTTTTTTGGGGGGCGTATAGGCACCATTGGTACAATGAGAGGTCTCTAAATTCGTTCCACCCATAGAAAAATAGTGCTCATCGACGACACACATCTTTACATGGTTATCAATTCCGGTCACATCGGGCCAAACGATTGTGACATTTGTCGCATGAACAAGCTGAAAATTATCGGGATATTTGGTTCTTAGGCGATTGATGATCACGTAATCTTCATCTTCTAGATGAATGGGCGTCGTTAAAACTTTGACCTGAAGAGTTGGACACTCTTCCATGCGCGCTTCAATTTCAGTAAGAAGCTCGCGCGCGATGCATCCCCCAAAAAAGCAGGGAGAGATGTCTATTGAGTGCTGGGCATGGCGGATAAACTCGAGGTCCCACCCAAACATTTCCAGGCTATTTTCACATACGATGATAGAATTTGTCTCTTCTGCATCGACCGAAAAACTTGCGAAGACGAAGAGACAAAGACATAGTGCGTGTTTCATAAATCGTTAAAAGCCTTCACAAAATGGGCACGCAATTCCCTGCGGGCTTCCTCCAATTCTTTTGAGGTCCACTTTTCCCCTAGAAGGGAAAAACTGTTCGCACGCATCCCCTCAAAAACCTGAGTTTGAGGAGCTAACATTTCACGCAAGTAGCTTTCAGACAAAAAACCGATCGAAACTGATCCTTGATGGAGATAGCCATCACGCGTTTTACGCTGAGCTGCGCCCCCGATTTTCTTCCCCTGAATCATCACATCATATTTGGTTGGTTTGGCCATGCAAAAACTTTTGCAATGTTCATCAAGGGGGGAGGGCTCTTCAGGGAGCAACTCGGCTGAAAAATCGACCATTTGCTCGATCGCCCCAATCACCCGATTGTTGACAAAAGCGTAATTCTCGAGAGGGTTGGCCGAAAAATTTGGATGGGTTGAAGGAACAAGGACAGAAAAGGCGAGGTCGCAGTTATGGAAGATGATCCCCCCACCTGTTGGCCTCTTGGCTAGGTCAAGAGAGGAGCTCTTCACCCCCTCCATATTTAGAAAATTCTTGGGGTCGATGAAATGGCCATAGGTCGCAGAATCCTTTTCCCATTCGTAGAGATGAAGGATCGCATCCTCTTCTTCCTTTAGGTCTGACAGGAGGGCAGCATCAAGCTCCATATTCGCAGCTGCACTTCGGATCCCTGTATCGATGTGTTTCCATCCCATAAGGTTTAAAAGGGTAAGGAATCACACAAATAGTTTCAAACTTAAGTTACCATCTAGCGGTAATATCGGCGTTTTGCGGTGGTATAGATACAAGGTGAGTCGACGAGGCAAGGGTTATTCCCATGTTATCGGAGCTGGATCAAAAACTCACGGCCATGTTGCGTAAATAGCCGCAGATGAAGACCATTCTTGCCTAAAGATCTCTGAGTCTTTAAATTTTTTGTTTACCAAAATGAATATGTCGATACCTAGACCCACTGGAAGAGTCAACAGAGTCGCATCCGTGTCCTTCGGTAGCGAGGAGAGGATGGAGATTAAATGTGGGGCCTCACGGCTAATTTTAAATTGATCAAAAGGAAAGGGTGATACTGAATTCATAAAAACGCTGCATGACATAAATCACTAATCGTAAACAATTAACAAAATATTATCTATTTAATAATTCCCATAGAAACAGCGCTTTATCGAGAAAAAAATTGATTTGGGGTAGCAGAATTATTCTTGTTACCGTATATCCTAGATCTTCTACAGTGAACCAGTGAGAAACCGATGTTTGAAAAGTTTACAAATCGTGCAAAGCAAGTAATAAAACTCGCAAAAAAAGAAGCTCAAAGACTCAACCACAATTACTTGGGTACCGAACATATATTGCTTGGTTTATTGAAACTCGGACAGGGTGTTGCTGTCAATGTCCTGCGCAACCTCGGGCTCGATTTTGAAACGGTGCGCGGAGAGGTCGAACGCCTCGTTGGCTACGGCCCAGAAATCCAGGTCTACGGAGATCCAGCTCTCACCGGACGCGTAAAAAAAGTCTTTGAATATGCAAACGAAGAAGCCACAAACCTGGGCCATAATTATGTAGGGACCGAACACCTCCTCCTCGGCTTACTTCGCCAAATGGATGGCGTTGCGGCGCAGGTTCTTGAAAATCTAAACGTCGATCTGCAAGAGGTGCGCAAAGAGGTCTTGAAGGAGCTTGAAACCTTCAACTTACAACTTCCTCCTGCTGGCCAATCGGGTGGTGGTGGGAAACCTAATGAAAAAGGGTCGGAAAAACTCCCCGCGCTGCGTACGTATGGCTACGATTTGACCGAGATGAGCCGCGAAAGTAAGCTCGATCCCGTAATTGGGCGGGACGATGAGGTCGAGCGTCTGATTTTGATCCTCTGCCGTCGCCGCAAGAACAATCCGGTACTCATCGGAGAAGCTGGTGTTGGAAAAACGGCAATCGTCGAAGGGCTCGCTCAACGGATCGTGCGCGGCGAGGTCCCCGATAACTTACGGAAAAAGAAACTCATCACCCTTGATCTCGCATTGATGATTGCGGGCACCAAATACCGCGGCCAGTTCGAAGAGCGTATTAAAGCGGTGATGGATGAGATCAAAAAGCACGGCAATGTTCTACTCTTTATCGACGAGCTCCATACGATTGTTGGAGCAGGTGCTGCAGAGGGAGCGATCGATGCCTCAAATATCCTGAAGCCTGCCCTTTCTCGAGGAGAGCTCCAGTGTATCGGCGCAACCACTCTTGATGAATACCGCAAGCATATTGAAAAGGATGCCGCTTTAGAACGCCGTTTCCAAAAGATTGTCGTCCAACCGCCGAGTGTCGACGAAACCATTGAGATCCTACGGGGATTGAAAAAACAGTACGAAGACCACCACAATGTGACGATTACCGACGAGGCGCTCCAAGCAGCAGCCATTTTATCCGATCGTTATGTCCACGGCCGTTTTTTACCAGACAAGGCGATCGATTTGTTAGATGAAGCGGGTGCGCGCATGCGCCTTGCGACAATGAGTCAGCCTTCAGACATCTCTGCTCTTGAGAGCGAGATTGAAGAGACTCGCCGCGCTAAAGAGAAGTCTATTAGTACCCAAGAGTATGAAAAAGCTGCCCGGATGCGAGATGAAGAGAAAAAACTGCGCGAGAAATTGCAAGCGATCCGGTCTGAGTGGGAGACCCATAAAGAGGAGCATCAAATCCCTGTTGATGAAGAGTCTGTAGCACAAGTTGTCGCTGCCCAAACAGGAATCCCTGTAACCCAACTAACCGAGGAAGAGACGCAAAAACTACTGAAAATGGAAGAGCTCTTGCGCTCTAAAATTATCGGTCAAGACGATGCTGTTGATATCGTCTGCAGAGCAATTCGCCGTGGACGCACAGGGATCAAAGATCCCAACCGCCCTACAGGTTCTTTCCTTTTCCTTGGACCAACCGGAGTTGGAAAAACACACCTTGCCCGCCTTCTTGCCACTCATATGTATGGGGGCGAAGATGCGCTGATTCAGGTTGACATGTCTGAGTACATGGAAAAGTTTGCCATCAGCCGGATGACAGGCTCGCCTCCGGGATATGTGGGACACGAAGAGGGTGGCCAGCTGACAGAACGGGTCCGCCAGCGCCCCTATTGTGTCGTTCTTTTTGATGAAATCGAAAAAGCGCACCCTGATGTGATGGATCTTCTTCTTCAGATTCTCGAAGAGGGACGGCTGACCGACTCATTTGGACGTAAGGTCAATTTCCGCCATGCGATTGTGATCATGACCTCCAATCTGGGAGCCGATTTAATCCGCCGCTCAACAGAAATTGGCTTTGGCACAAAATCTGGCATCCCTGACTACCAGACTATGCAAACGAAAATCAAAGGGGCGATGGAAAAGCACCTTAAGCCCGAGTTCCTCAACCGAGTCGATGGGACTGTTATCTTCCGTCCACTCGATGAAGAAGCTTTGGCTGATATCGTCCACCTAGAGATCGATAAGGTCGAGCAGCGTCTTGCTAAGCACGAAATCCATGTTGAGCTTACCGAAGAGGCGATCCAACTTCTTGTGAAGCTTGGCAATATGCCAGAGATGGGAGCACGTCCGCTAAGACGGGTTATCGAGCAGTACATCGAAGACCCTCTTGCTGAAAAGCTCCTCAGCCATCCAGGCGAAAAGCGTCGCTATATTGTGAAAGTAAAAGACGAAAAACTCGAATTCGAAGAACTAGAAAGCTTAGTGAAACAAGAAACTAACTAATCGATAATAGCGCCGCCTAAACAAATCTCCCCTTGGTAGAAGACAATCGACTGCCTAGGGGTGATTGCTTTTTGGGGTTCATCGAAAACAACGCGCTCATTAGAAACGATCGTACACGCAACATCGGGACTACGGTAGCGCACCTTGGCCGTACAACGAGCTGGGAAGATCGGAGGTTCAGCAACCCAGCTCACCTCTCCCATGGTCAGTTCTGAGCTGTAGAGGGCTGGATGCTCATCGCCCTGCTCCACAACGACAACATTGCGCGCTCCATCCTTACCAACGACATACCAAGCCTCTCCCGGCCCCCCAATATCGAGACCACGACGCTGACCAATGGTGTAGTAGGCAATTCCATCATGGCTCCCTACAACCTTGCCATTTAACTGCTCAAAATTCCCCGGCTTATTGGGGATAAATCTAGTGAGAAACTCCTTGAAATTGCGCTTTCCGATGAAACAAATTCCGGTGCTGTCCTTTTTTTGTGCCGTGATCAATCCCGATTCATGGGCTCGCTTACGCACTTCGGTTTTCTCCAGCTCTCCGATCGGAAAGAGAACCTTGTCCAAAATCGAACTTTTGAGGGTATAGAGGAAATAACTTTGATCTTTTCCCGGATCGAGCCCCCGCCCCAGCTGCCATTTACCATCTACTTTTATCTTCCGACAATAATGGCCCGTTGCAAGATAGTCAGCCCCAAGTTCTAGCGCCTTATCAAGGAAGACATTGAATTTGATTTCACGGTTGCAAAGGATATCGGGATTGGGCGTAAAACCGGCAGCATACTCTTTGAGGCAGTGGGAAAAGACATTATCCCAATACTCTTTTGCAAAATTGACTGTATAGAAGGGAATATCGAGGTGCGCGCAGACACAGGCGACGTCTTCATAATCGACCTCAGCAGGGCACGCCCCCTCTTCCTCCCAGTTTTTCATAAAAAGACCTATGACACGGTACCCCTGCTCTTTTAGAAGAAGAGCTGTGACCGACGAGTCGACCCCACCAGACATGCCTACAACTACAGTCTTCATAGAGCCAGCATATGGTTGATCTGATTAACCAAGTGTGCGCGTGATAAATCCTCTAGGGGATCATTGTGATGCTCAGGAATCCCCATAAAATATTTATTCGAAGAAGGTTGCAGCCCTGATTCGAGGAGTTTTTTTACAAGTGAGACATCAGCACCAATGACATCATCATCTACAACTAAATCTGGCTGTCGTCCAATGTCAGTTGGTTCATATACGCCCGCGGTTTGCATGATGATTTCTGGTATATCCGGATTCATTGAGGATTTTATAGAGCTCATATTCCAACAAAAAAATCTGACTAAGAAACCAAAAATCTTCAGGCCCGTGATGTTTGTAGCAGTTGAACTAAGATCGGAGAATGTGCGGCTTTTAACAAAGCAATACTTGATATTCTGCTTCAGCTGGTGTGATCGGAGCGCCTCACCTTGCACAGCACCACCCAGCGAATGTCCAAACCCGATGATCTCGCGCGCTCCAATTCCACTTTCTTGATCCTCAATAAGATTGAGTATCGCACGATAAGCCTTAGCCATAGCCGCCCGGTTTGGCATTCCTTTGCTTCCTGCAACGCCTGGGTAGTTAAAAACAATGGCATTTCCATTAAGCTCTGTCAAAATTTGCTCGAAAGAGCAACGGTGAAGATTGTGCTCATATAACTCACCATTACCATTGGAATAGACAACCCAACGTCCATTCCCAAGGGTTGACGCCTTGCCCATTATAGCTGCATCGATTGTGTAGCCATCAACTTTCACCGAAAGGCGCTTCATTTTCAACTCTTTATTGAGCTGAATACTGCTACGCAGATGAGTTGGATGCGATTCCCCCCTGTATGCGAGTGAAATAGAGGCGGGAAGAATCCCGAATTTTGCCGCTACAGAGTGAATAACTCGGCAGATTCCGATCGGAAAAACCACAATGCTAATGATGTCCTTCGCAATTCGCCAAGCTGGATATTCGGTATTGTGCGTGTAGACAAAGTCTTCTGGAGGCTCATGTGCGCCCATCGCTTGCCTCGTGATCTCTTCATAATCAGGACGATTATAAAAGGCATTGTCTCCACTTAAAACATCTTTTATGCCCACAAATAATACCCAGTTTTTTTTTGGACAGTATAAAACATAACCTAATAATTTTAAAGTAAATAAAATAGAACTGAAGATAGTGTAGGCGAGAGAGCGTTCAAAAGCCCCTACAAAAGCTACGCTTCCTAACCATTCAAAGAGCTTTCCCAGTGCTTGACGAAGTCTAGGAGTCGCTCCTTGGAGGGCTTGGTGCGGAAAAACGCCCGAGCCTTCTCACCTGCATTGATATGCGCAACCTTCGCAAGAAGATTGAGATGGTGGCGATCCTCACTGGCAAAGAGGAAAAAAAGCGAATGGACAGGCTCTCCATCAAGAGAAGCAAAGTCGATTGGATGCTTGGGATAGACAACTGTCATCACATCATAGTGGGTGTCTAACAGAAAATCACGCGTATGTGGAACAGCGATCCCGTGCCCAAGAGCTGTTGACATCATACGCTCTCGATCCATAAATAAATCGGTCAAAACCTCTGGATCAAGGTCGTAGTGCTGCCCCATATGCTGCATCGTCTTCCGAATCAATTCTTCCTTGGTCTCCCCTGATATGCCGTCTATGACCTCACCTCGGTAGAGCGCTCGGTAGAGACTAAACTGCATGTTTCCTTTCTGGGGCACCTCTTCTTGCTGCGCCCCAAAATCTCCATCCAGCTTCTGCTGAATGAGCCAGTCTTCTATTTCCGATCGACTAAACCGGTACTGCCGATTGATGCGGTATGCAGGAATCTTTCCATCTGAAAGCCACCGACGCACTGTGGTTTCAGAAATATTTAATAACTCGGCGACATCTCTAATTTTTAAGTCCATAGTCCTATATCCCCCCAAAGAGGGCAATGATGTCCTCCGGCTTGGTCAGTTGCAACATTTTTTTTCGACGCTCCTCATCCTTGATCGCTAATGTGAGACGAGAAAGTAATTGAAGATATTCTGTCTGCTTGTCATCGGGACCACCAATCATAAAGACGAGTCGCACTGGAACGCCATCCAATGCCTCCCAAGCAATCCCTTTGGGATGAATCCCTATTGCAATAAAGAAGGTCTCATATCCTGGAAGCTTGGCGTGGGGAACGGCAACACTCATTCCAATACCCGTCGAAACAATCTGCTCACGCTCCAAAATCGCCCGATAAAAAGCCTCTTTATCTTTTAGCATTCCTTCGCTGTCGAGTTGGTCTACGAGTGCTTGAAGAGCTGCGTCACGCTCATCAACCTCTAAACGCTTTACTAATTTGGGATTCAGATATTTGGATATTAAAAGTTGGGGTCCTTTGCGCTTTGAGGGGTGCTTCGATGGGAACATGATTAATGGACTCCTGTATGGCCAAAGCCTCCACTACCCCGCTCACTTTGAGCGAGAGACTCCACTCTTACAAAGCGTGCCTGAACAACAGGCGCGATAACGATTTGAGCAACCCGCATCTCAGGCTCTACAACAAATTCTTGTTGTCCATGATTGATCAAAATCACCTTAAGTTCTCCTCTATAGTCGGAATCGATTGTGCCAGGTGTATTGAGAACGGTGATTTGATTTTTAAAGGCAAGCCCACTGCGAGGACGTACCTGAATTTCAAATCCATTGGGGATTTCAAAAAATAATCCTGTTGGGACAAGTGCCGTTTGGCCTGGGGGGATAATTAAGGGGGAATCGAGATGAGCTCGGACGTCAGCACCAGCAGCCTCTTCGGAGGCATACTCTGGCAAACGCTCAGTATCGGTTATAATGGGAATCTCAATTTCTTTTTCCATAGTGAAGCGATAATCACTATTTATGCTTCATCTGTCAACAAAAACAATTGATTTGTGTCCATCGTAACATACTCGCGTTCATTTCCTGTTAAAAAGTCGAGGAACTGAGCGAGCTGCTCTTTCATTTGATGGCGCTTGACGATGCTATCGATCATTCCGTGTTTGAGAAGGAACTCTGATTTTTGTGCACCCTCAGGAAGTTTTTGACGAATAACCTGCTCAACGACGCGCGGGCCGGCAAAGCAAATTAGCGCTTCGGGCTCGGCGATAATGATATCGCCAAGAGAGGCAAATGAAGCTGTGACTCCGCCCGATGTCGGGTTTGTCAATACGGAGATAAAGGGAACCCCTGCTTCATGAAGCTTGGCAAGCGCAGCAGAGGTTTTTGCCATCTGCATGAGCGAGAGAATAGACTCCTGCATCCGCGCTCCTCCCGAAGCGGAGACAATAACTAAAGGAATTTTTTGCTCCAAGGCAAGTTCAATAATAAGAGTTAAACGCTCTCCGACAACCGACCCCATAGAACCGGCCATAAACGCAAAATTAAGGACTCCGAGGGCGATTTTGTGCCCACTTAGTGTACATGTGCCAACAAAAACCCCTTCGGTACTACCCGACTTTTCCATTGCCCGCTTGATGCGGTCTGGATACGATTCCGAATCCTGGAAGTTAAGGGCATCGACAGAACGTAGGTCGTCAAATAATTCTTCGAATGTGTCCGGATCAGCCAACATATCGATCCTCTCCCGAGCAGAGAGGCGATAATGGTAGTCGCACTTCGGACAGCAATTCCGATTTTCGGCAAGCTCATTTGTGTGAATCATCTCGTGACAATGGGTACACTTTAACCAACCGCTGAACCCGTCAGCTTTTGATGATTCGACTTTGATCTTAGGTCTGTCTCTTGAAAATAAACGCATGCCAACTATTATATTTTATTAAACTAAAAACAGTCCATCTTTTTAATTAAAAAGATGGTAATAAACTTTTTACTTGGCACAAGCGGGGCAAGTTTCTTTCACTTGGCCATATCTCTCGCTCACATTTGACCAGTTAACAACGCCCCAAACCGCTTTTAAGTAGTCAGGACGAACGTTCTTATACTGCAAGTAGTAGGCATGCTCCCATACATCGATTCCTAGAAGAGGGATCGCATTCTTTGTCCCAAGCAGAGGATCTTGGTTTGAACACGTTTCAATAATTAATTGATGGGTCGATTTGCAAAAACCAAGCCAGCACCACCCCGAACCTTGTACGGGTACGGCTGTAGCATTAAAAATTTCAACAAATTTTTCGAATGTTCCCCACCGCTCGTTGATGGCATCGGCAAGCTCTCCTGTTGGGGGGGTGCCTCCACCTTTGCTTTGAGGGGCAAGATTTGTCCAAAAAATACTATGATTGATATGTCCGCCGCCGTTAAAGCGAATGGCTGGCTGAAGGGCGATCATGGCAGAAAGATCTTCTTTTGCTTCGGCCTCTGCGTATTTTTCAAGCGCTTCATTGAGTTTGGTCACATAAGCATTATGGTGCTTTTTGTGATGCAACTCCATGATTTCGGCGCTGATGACAGGCTCAAGGGCGTTATAAGCGTAGGGCAAATCTGGAAGGGTAAATTTCTTGACCATGGTTCTCCTCGTATTCAAAGGTTGTTGGGCTGTAGGTTAGCCGATTCGAATAAAATGTTCAATGCGTTTAGGGTTACAGGACCAATCGCTTCGCACTTATCTCTATGGGGGAGCGCTGCACACAAAGAGCGAAAGACCTCTACCGTAGAGGGGCTGGTAAAAACGAATCGATCAAATTGCGAAAGATCGGGAAGGGTCTTGGTATTTGCAAAGGTGTCGTATAAGGCAAAAGCCGTTCCCTTACCCTTCAAGTAGTCGGGAAGCAGACGGCGCGCTTGAGCTGAGTGAGGATAGAGAATATGGTCGCAATCGAGCTGCTTTAATAAAGTAATCACACCTTCTCCACACGCCTCTTCAGCAGTATGAGTCGCTTTCACCCCGAAATCGGCAAGCCTAGCTGCCGTTGCCTCTCCAACACACAGATACACTTTATCGCGCACATCGGTGTAATCAAAATAGTAGGTAACTGCGGTGCGGCTTGTAAATAAGACGTGTGAATGGGCAACACCAAAGAAAGCTTTTACATTTTCGTAAGAAAACGGGCGGGTGGAGATTAAAGGGAAATGGGTCACTTCATCCGAGGATTGATACCGGCTCGGGTCGAGTCCAAAATAGAGGGTTTTCATAGCGCAAACAGAGAAGACATTTCTTTATCTCCAGAGCGAGCTAGAATGGCAAGACGTCCCTGAAGAGGTGTTGTCTCTCCCGGCAAACGGATCCGATTGAGTCTGGTTAAGCCTAAACGAATAAGTGCTGCCTCGGCAATGACAACACCATCAAATTCTTTGTTTTCCAGTTTTGCAAGGCGCTCTTCAATCGTCCCACGGATATCGACAAACCTCACATCGTCCAAAATTTCGCGCACCATCTCTTCGCGCCGCACCGAAGAGGTTGCCACAACAAATCCTTCTGACAAGTGCTCTTCTTTTCGCAGAACAAGGCTATCGGAAGGATCAACCCCTTTGGTCAAAGTAATTAACTCAAGACCTTTAGGCAAAGGTTCGGGCAAATCTTTTGCGGAATGAATGGCAATGCGACACTCCCCTCGTAAGAGCATCTCATCGATTTCACGGGTAAAAAAATCGGTCTTTTCCAAGGCGCGTAATGAGGTTGCACGGTCACGATCACCATGCGTCTTCACAAAAATCGGATCGAATTTAACGTAAGGGAACTCAGCCCGCACCTCCTCAACCTGACGCCGAGAAAGGGTGGAGCTGCGCGCGCCTACTTTAATTAAAAACGGCTCGGATTGCTTCTTCAACACGTTCCATCCCTACTGTTTCAATTTGCTTGTGTTCTAGATACCCTTTTTTGGGAATAAGCGCTTTTTTAAACCCCATATGGACAGCCTCTTTTAGACGCTCTTCTAATCTGGGAACGCTGCGAATTTCGCCTCCAAGCCCCACTTCTCCAATCACAATTGTTTCTGGATCGACAGTCAGATTCATCAACGAGGAGGCAACGGCCAAAACAACTCCCAAATCAATCGCTGGCTCGGTAATCTTCATCCCGCCAGCAACAGAAACAAAAACATCGCGATTGTGAAGTTGATACCCAACCCGTTTTTCCATAACTGCGAGCAATAGGGCGAGGCGATTTGAGTCGAGCCCTGCGCAACGACGAGAAGGTGTGCTATAAGCGGTATCAGTTACAAGTGCTTGCACTTCAATAAGAATAGGACGCGACCCTTCAACGGTCGGAATGATTACAGACCCCGCATTTCCCTTCATACGCTCTTCTAAAAAAAGCTCAGAGGGGTTAGGAATCTCTTTGAGCCCCCCCTCTCCCATTTGAAACACAGCAATCTCATCTGTCGATCCAAACCGGTTCTTCACAACGCGCATCAGCCGGTAGTTGTGTTGGCGATCCCCTTCAAAATAAAGAACGGTGTCGACTAAATGTTCTAGCACCCGCGGACCTGCAATCTCACCTGATTTAGTGACATGTCCAATGAGTAGGATCGAAATGTCATTCTGTTTGGCCAGATGCATCAGTTCGGTCGCCGTTTCCCGTACCTGAGTGACAGATCCCGGTGCCGATGAAAGCTCGCTTTTATAGATAATCTGAATCGAGTCGACAATCACAAGATCGGGCTTGACCTTTTCCACTTGCTTTTTGATCAACGAGAAGTTGGTTTCAGAGAGGAGTAAGAGATTTTCGCTCGAGATTCCGAGGCGCCTGGCCCGTTGCGAGGTTTGCGAAACAGACTCTTCTCCACACACATAAAGGACAACCAGGCCTTGGCGCGCAATCGCATTAGAAACCTGCATCAGCAGTGTCGACTTTCCGATTCCAGGTTCCCCCCCCACCAACGAGAGCGATCCTTGCATAAGCCCCCCACCGAGCAGGCGGTCGAATTCCTTAATATGAGTTTGCATACGAGGCGTCTCTTCTTCGGAAACTTCAGTCAAACGGATTGGAGCTGCTGGAAGTTTCAACTGAGATTCAAAACGCGCCTCGAAATGCATCTCTTCATGGAACGAATTCCACTCCTTGCAGCTCGGACACTGCCCTGCCCATTTAGGTTCACTATGTCCACACTCGTTACAATGCCAAACTGTTTTTGTCTTAGCCATTTTCCTTCTCTATTTGTAAAAGGGCATCTTGCGCAGCAAACGTTTGAGCCTCCTTTTTCGAGGAACCACTCCCCTCACCCTTTTTCTCAGATTGAATCCACACTGCGATACGAAACACCTTTTGATGGGCAGGACCTGACTCTTCAAGAACTCTATATTCCGGTGTCTCTTGGTATTTTTTCTGCGCCCAATCCTGAAGCTCAGCCTTCCAGTTTCTTTGCGGCGAGGCGATCACGCAATCTATCTCTTTTTTGAAATGGGAAAAGAAAAAATGGCGTGCAGCCTCTAAACCTTGATCTAGATAGATGGCGCCGATAACCGCCTCAAAAAGATCTGCCATAATCGACTCGCGCCCTTTTCCTTGATTCATCTGCTCTCCCTTTCCAAGAAGCAAATGCTCGCTGATATCAAGCCTCTGTACATATTGGGAGCAAGCGGGAGCATCGACAAGCTGAGAACGAAGCTTTGAAAGAATCCCCTCATCAAGTTCGGGATGTTGCTGGTAGAGGTAGCTTGCAACTAATAACCCCAAAACAGAGTCCCCTAAAAACTCTAACCTCTCATTATGATCAGACACAAGCTCTTGATTTTCATTCCAAAAGGAACGATGAACACACGCTAAAAGGAGCAGCGAGGGGTCTTTAAAAGAGCACTTCAGTTTCTTCTCAACGATCTCATTTTGAAAAAATTTTTGCATTTTGTTGAAAGAAAATTAAGAGTAATAGAGGGTGGAAGAATAGAACTAAGGGGATTTTTAGGCCAACATTTATGGATCTACAATTTGAAAACGAACATGTCTGCGTGTGGAAAACCGTTATTTCACAGGGTCAACCACTTGATAAATTTAGCCAAGATCGCATCTTGATCGGCTTAAATGGAGGAAATCTCCAACAAATCGAGGAAAACGACCTAGGCAAAGACCCCGTTGAAATTATGGTTGTTGAGATGAAGCGACCAAAAGATCGCCCTTTTCCTAGCCAACCTATAGACTAAAGATCCCGTTTGAGATAAACTTGCTGGGCATGAAACGAACCGCGCTTGCCCCTGAGCACAAAAAATTTTTTCAGATCAACGGCTATATCTCCTTTGATGGACTTATTTCTTCAAAGGAAATCGAGGAGTTATGGAAGCTGATTCTGAAGCGACGCGCGGAACTTTCAGAATCTACCCATGAAAACCTCTCCCGTTCCATCCCAAACATCCTGACCCTTGCGCGGAAACAAGGGGGCATCGCATCCGGATTGCTCGACAGAAAACCGATTCGGTTTGCATATGATGCATTCATCGAGAACCTAGAGGGGATTCGAGAGATTGAAGAGAGAGAGGTGGGCCTTCTCATCTCAAAGTCAGGCAAGGGGCTTTTCTTTACAGACCCCTCCCATCTTTACAACGAGAAAGAAGCGTGCTATCTTCTCATTGTTTTTACTGCAAATTACGTGAATAACCCCATCGTTTATAATGATTGATCGCGAAGCTGTTGTCATCTTTATCATCTGCGTCGTCGTCCTTACCCTTTTTGTGGTTGCCGGCGTGCGCGATATTATCCGAAGGAAAGATGACGAAGAGTGAAACCTGGTATAAAAAAGGGCTAAAATTTTCCTGCACCGAGTGTGGAAAATGTTGCACAGGCAGCCCCGGTTATGTCTGGGTAAACACCCAGGAGATGGAGGAAATGGCCCATTTTCTCGCGATTACCCTCGATGAATTTAAGCGCAAGTATACGCGTAGAGTCGGGAGTCGCTTCTCACTGATTGAAATGAAACAGACCTACTCGTGTATCTTCTTAAAAGACAACAAATGCAGAGTCTACGGAGCGCGCCCTACCCAATGTAAAACGTTCCCCTGGTGGCCACAAAATATCAGCTCAGAAAAAGCTTGGAAAGGAGCTGCCTACTCGTGCGAAGGGATTAATGATGAAGCCGAACTTGTCCCTACTGAGACTATACAAGAGCAAGAACTGATCCAAATTGGCCGCAATGAAGACAATAGCTGATAAGACACTCTTAATCGGCGCTGGAAAAGGAGGGGTTGGGAAATCAACTGTCACTGTTAACCTAGCCTGCGCTTTGGCAGACAAAGGTTTGCGAGTAGGTCTTCTCGATGCAGATCTCTACGGTCCCTCTATTCCCATTATGCTCGGCCTACGCCAGCTCTCCCCTCGCACCCAAGGCGAGGGTCATGTGATTCCCTTTACCAAATTTGGTGTGCACACAATTTCGCTCGGGTTTTTTCTTGAGGAGAGCCGCTCTATTTTGTGGCGCGGTCCCATGCTCCACCAGATGCTCCAAAAAATGATCGAAGGGGTGGCGTGGCCTAAGCTCGACATCTTACTTGTCGATCTCCCACCTGGAACCGGCGATGTTCCCCTCTCAATCCAAAAACTCTTAAAAGTCGACGGCGCACTTGTCGTGACAACTCCCCAGCTCGTCGCCCTTCAAGATGTGATCAAAGCGATTAATGCCTTTGATCAACTCAACACGCCGCTGCTCGGCGTGATTGAAAACTTCTCAGCGTATGATGCGCCCGATGGGAAGCGCTATTTCCCTTTTGGAGAAGGCTTGGGCGAGAAATTGGCAGAAAACCTATCCCTCCCCTGTTTAGCAAAAATTCCCCTTCAAGAGGCTATCCGAGAGGGAGGCGACAACGGAATTCCTTGCGCCGGGCCCTTCCACTCCCTTGCTGACAATCTCATTAATCTATTAGAGTGTGGCAAATCGGAGGTTTCTAATGGTCGACAATAAGACCCAAAATAATATCGACAGCTGGCTATACGGCGATTACGATGAGCAGACAAAGGAGGAAATCCGACGCCTCCAGCGTGAAAATTCAGAAGAGCTGCTCGACGCCTTTTATACCTCCCTCTCATTTGGAACAGGAGGCTTGCGTGGGATCATGGGCGTAGGAACCAATCGGATGAACGCCTATAACGTCCGCGCTGCTACCCAAGGTCTTGCTAATTATATCAAAACTCAAACCTCTAAAGGCTCGGTTGTAATTGGTTACGATTGCCGCCACCATTCCCGTGAGTTTGCCGAAGAAGCGGCAAAAGTTTTAGCTGCGGGTGGAATTGAAGTCTTTCTCTATAGCGCCCTGCGCCCCGTTCCTGTCGTTTCATTCGGCGTGCTCTATAAGAAAGCAATTGCTGGAATTATGGTGACAGCCTCGCACAATCCCCCCGAATATAATGGCTATAAAGTCTATTGGGATTATGGAGGGCAGGTCCTTCCCCCTCACGACAAAGGGATTATCGATGAGGTAAATCAAATCACGTCAAACAAGATGGTCAAAACAGTCGCCCTCCCCCACCCCCTTGTGCACGAAGTGAATGGGGAGATCGATGTCGCCTACCTCAAAGCGATTCACGATTGGCAATTCCACCCAGGAGATAACCATACCCACGGAAAGGAGCTCCACGTCGTCTATTCGAGCCTCCATGGAGCTGGAATCACAATGGTCCCGCCAGCGCTGCGCGATTGGGGATTTACCAACCTCACAATCGTAAAAGAACAGGAGACACCTGACGGGAGCTTTCCCACAATAAAATCCCCCAATCCTGAAGAGCATGCTGCCCTTGAGATGGGGATCGATCTGCTCAAAAAAGTAAACGGTGATGTTCTGCTCGCGACCGATCCCGATACCGATCGCTTGGGTGTTGTGGTCATGCATGAAAACAAACCCTTTTTCTTTAACGGCAATGAGTTGGCGTGCATCCTTTTAGAGCATGTCTGCCGCGCCCTCCATCAAACCCACTCGATGCCTTCGAAATCGATGTTCGTAAAAACAATCGTTACAACAGAGCTCTTTCGCAAAATTGCCGAGCACCATGGAGGGACCTGTCTCGATGTTCTGACCGGTTTTAAGTATATTGGCGAGAAAATTGCACAGTGGGAAGAGGAGAAAGGATCAGGAGTCCCTGAGCACCACTATATTTTTGGTGGCGAAGAGTCGTATGGCTACCTCCTAGGAACACACGTGCGTGACAAGGATGCCATTATTTCAGCCACATGCGTGTGCGAAGCCGCTTTGCAGCTCAAGCGAGAAGGGAAGACGCTTGTTGATTTGCTTTATGAGATTTACCGCACGCATGGCATTTTCCGCGAAAAATTACTCTCGCTCACCTTTGGGGGGAAAGAAGGAGCCGATAAGATGAGAGAGATGATGCGTCACTTACGCGAAACACCTCCTAAAATCCTTGCAGACAAGCCTGTGACCGTAATGGAAGACTATCTCACCCATACCAAGCTCCATCTCGAAACGGGCAAAAAAGAGACGCTTGTTCTGCCCAAATCGGATGTATTGCGTTTTTGGCTAGAGGATGGGACAAAAATCGTTGTGCGCCCCTCCGGGACCGAGCCCAAGATCAAGCTCTACTGCGCTGTTCACGAGAAGCACCACCACATTGATCAACATGACATGGAAAAAGCGCTTGAGAAGTGTGATCGCCGTCTCGACGAGATTTTGCATCTGATGAAGGAAATGCTCGTTGGCTCCTAATCAATGACCTGAAGGAGGTTTTTTGAGCCATTCGGGCTCGCGCTTGAGCATTTTAAAGAGCTCGCCCACTTTCGAGAGCTCCCTACGAGTAACCAAAGTGACACAAACTCCATCCCGTCCTGATCGGCCTGTACGTCCTGATCTATGCGTGTAGGTCTCTTTCTCAAAGGGAAAGTGATAATTGACTACATGCGTGACATTAGAAAAATCAAGCCCGCGCGCAGCAATATCCGTTGCAACTAAAAAACGGATTTTTCCCCGATGAAACTTATTGGTGATCACCGAACGGAGACTTTGATCTAATCCTCCGTGGAGAAAATCAACTGCTGAGAGTTTGGATTTCAAATCGCGATAAAGAGCTTCAACCTCACGGCGCGAGTTTGCAAAAATCAAGCATTGGACTGGATTGAGCTCTTTTAGAAGCCAGAGAAGCTCCTCGCGTTTTTGTCCAGGGTTGGAGCAAAAAGTCAATTGATGCTTCAAATTCTCAGGAGTGGGCAAATTTGAGATCAGAGTGAGCTCAAGCGGATCTTTCATGTGGTTTTTTGCGATCTGTTTAATCTGCTTGGGCATCGTTGCCGAGAAGAGAAGGGTCTGGTGGTCATGAATCAAGCAATTAATGATAAACTCCAAATCCTCATAGAACCCCATGCCAAGCATCTGATCGGCCTCATCGAGAACAAGCGTCTCAACTTTGGAAAGATCAATGGAACGGGAAAAAACAAAGTCGATTAAACGACCCGGCGTGGCAACTAGCACTTGCACGCCCCCTTTTAATTTAGCGCGCTGCATATCCATATCCTCACCCCCAAAAAGGGCAAAGGCTTTTACTTCCTTAAAACGGCCAATCTTTTGCGTTTCTGTCGCATACTGCAAAGCGAGCTCTCTTGTGGGAACGACGATCAGAGCTTGGATATGCTTGAGGTTTGGATCGACCTTATTGCAGACGGGGATCGCGCAAGCAGCTGTTTTACCAGAACCTGTTTCGGCCAAGGCGATCAAATCTTTCCCTTCTAAGATAACAGGGATGGCTTTTTCCTGTACGGGTGTGGCATTTTCATAGCCAAGCTCACGGAGAGCGTCGAGGATCAAAGGATCGAGATCAAAAGTTTGGAATGTCATAGGCGTTGTTTAATGCGTCTCCATATCATATTTTTCGCAAGTGAGGCGGGAACAAGTAAGACCGAGAGGCGATAAAACCAATTAAAGGTCCGTTTTTCCTGCCTTTTTTCTATCTGCTTCCATATTTGCTGCGCAGCAAATTCAGGGGTCATAACCACACCACTGGGCTTTACGTGCTTACCTGCAGCCCGCCCTGCAAACTCGGTATCGACCATCCCAGGAAGGCTCACCAGCACATTGATCCCTCTTGGAGCCAACTCGGTATTGAGAGTACGTGAAAAATTGGTCAAGCACGCTTTAGCAGGTCCGTAAAGTCCCATCCCCGGCGAACAAAAATCTCCAGCTGCAGAGGAGACGTTGAGAATAACACCTTTTTTTTTTGCTTTAATCAAGGCGTGGGCAGTTTGAAGCGTCAATTCTATAGGAGCGACCCCATTTACCTCAAGGACCGCCATCTGCTCCTCGACAGAAGAGGAAATCATTTCTCCATACTGAGTAAAACCGGCACAATTCACCAAAAGGTCGGGAAGTTCATTTTTCACGACCTCAATGAGCTTCTGGCGCCCCTCTTTTTCTTCGAGATCGGCAGTCACATAGTCTGTCTTGAGGGCATGAGAAATTTCTTGAAGACGGCTCTCATTTCGGCCCGATAAAATCAGCGCATACCCCTTGGAGGCGAGTAGATGAGCAAGAGCTTTTCCAATCCCTGACGTCGCTCCCGTTATAAGAGCTCTCAACCCTCTTCTCCAGGGTGGTGCGGTGGATATTTCACTCGTGGGTGACTTGCGGCAAGCAGGTTTTTAACAATCGTGTTTTTAACAATACCAAGCTCTTCAAAAGTGAGAAGCGATTCATCGAATTGCCCATCCTCCATTTTTTGCGCGATGAGCGTTTCAACGAGATTTATGACCGTCGATTCATTAAACTCATCGAGGCAACGTGAAGCGGCTTCCAAGGTATCGGCAATCATAATGATCGTCGATTCTTTGGTGCGCGGTTTTGGCCCGCTATAGCGAAAATCTCCTTGATCGATTTTACTTTTATCCCCTTCCATCAGCTCGATCTGCTTGTGGTAGAAATAGTAGGCAAGGGTGGTGCCGTGGTGCTCTTTGATGACATCGATAAACTGTTCAGGAAGACCCATTTTTCGAGCAAGGGCAACACCTTCGCTTACGTGAGCGATGATCACTTGCGTCGACTCGAGTGGGGTTAGAAGTCGGTGCATATCCAATCCGCCAAGCTGGTTTTCGGTGAAGTAATGCGGATTGGCCAGTTTTCCGATGTCATGATACTGGGTAGCAACCCGACAAAAAAGTCCATTTGCACCGATTGCCGAAGCGGCTGCTTCAGAAAGATTGCCTACAACCATCGAGTGTTGATATGTACCTGGCGCCTCAATTGTCAAACGACGTAGGAGCTCATTGCTTGGATCCATGAACTCCATCAATGTGATATCTGTCATAATTCGAAAGATCGACTCAAGAACAGGAAGCAAGCCAACCACTAAAATAGCTGTCATAGCCATGAAGAAAAAAGTGCTTGTGAGATCACCAACAAAATTGATTGAGAGCGTTGTGTTCGCATATAGGTTAAAAGCTAAAATCACTAAAACACTGACCAGCCACGCCTTGGCGCATACAACAAAAACCTCTTTGCGTCTGCGGATACGCCGAACCATTAGAATCACAACCATTGCTGTTAGAAGATTAATCACTAAAAAGGGGATGCTCTCAACAGAAAGCGCCATTGCATAGACAATGGCTAAAAAGACCGACGCAAATGCACTGATTCGCACATTCATCAAGCTGGCAAGTAAGATAGCTGCAAAAGGAACAAAGAGAGGAAAGCGCACCAGATCGAGGACATTTGAAGGTGTTTGAATCAAGAAAAACTCAACCCCTTTTGCTACAAGAAGCGAGAGAATAAGAATCGATGCAAGTAAAGCCGTTTTGCGGTTAGATCGGAAAATATCTTTATGGTTTTCAGCCAGATAAACGACAGCCACTCCAACGAGAAGCAAAGTCATCAGCAAAGTGCCCCCAATCGTGAAAGGATCGAGCAGATTCCGTTTTTGGCTCATACTCTCTTTCATAGCTTTAAGCATGGCGACATGACGCGCCGAAACTTTTTCTCCCTGGTCGATCAGCCGATCTCCTGAGCGCACACGCGTGTAGGTTTCAGGGATTCTTTTTTGCGCGAGTTTGCGCAAAGTGTATTCCATCCCCTGATCCATTTCAAATTCCCACTTAACAGGTTCGAAATAGTCCATAATAAATACCGATACAGAGGGGGGAACATCGAGACCCGATAACGAGTTGGTTCCGAAGTTCGACCAAAATGAGGGGGGAAGAGGCCCAGAATAAATCGAGGGGTAATAGGGAAAAAACTCACTTGGGCTAATCGTTAGCTCATCAATAGGGAATTGATCAATCACCTGAATTGTTTTTGTATCGGTAAAGCGTTTCTGCCCAAGTCCATCGGCAATAAGGCTTAATACAAGAGCAACATCTTCAAACTCACTCTCTTCACTCACCTTCTCCCATTTTTTTATCCCAATCTCATTGCGAGTGATATATTTTTGAAAGTCTGTGACCTTATCGTGAATTTGATCGGTTTTAATCCGGTAGATGGCTCCAATTTCGTGAGCAGCTTCTTGTTTAAGAATGATCGTCGCCTCTTCATCAGGAAAGGCAAAGTCGGTTTGGGCAACCACATAGCGGCTAGCTTCCGTTCCTAGCTCCAATTTTTCTACATATGTCTCACGAAAATGCAGAAAAAGGAAGAGGCAAAGAACAAAAAAACCGCCGATTAGAAGACGGATCGTTAAACTTTTATCAAAATAGCTCTGAGCCCGCGAGAAACGCAGCTCATTTAAGTCCTCCTCTTCAGGAGATTCGCCATTTTCAGAAGAAATATCATCCATTTAACCTTAAAGATAGGAGATTGGACTAATTTAAGCAAACTTTGATATAATGACCCCACTATGTCTGAATATCAAGTTTTAGCTCGAAAATACCGTCCCCAGCGTTTTGCCGATGTCGTCGGCCAAGAGGCGATTGTCTCAACGCTGATCAATGCGATTCGCATGCACCGTACAGCCCACGCCTATCTTTTTTGTGGCTGTAGAGGAACAGGGAAAACGACCCTCGCACGCCTCTTCTCCAAGGCACTCAATTGCTCTTCTCTATCGAATGAGGGTGAGCCGTGCAACACCTGCTCCTCCTGCAAGGAGATTGCCGCTGGCCACGCGATGGATGTGCTTGAAATAGACGGCGCCTCACACCGCGGGATCGAAGACATCCGGCAGATCAATGAGACGATCGGATTTATGCCGACACACGGTAAATACAAAATTTACTTGATCGACGAGGTTCACATGCTCACAAAAGAGGCGTTTAACGCCCTTTTAAAAACGCTTGAAGAACCACCTGCTCATGCAAAATTCTTTTTTGCCACAACCGAACCACATAAAATCCCTGCAACGATCTTAAGCCGCTGCCAACGTTTTAACCTGGGACGCATCCAGTATGAGAAAATGTGCAAGAAACTAGCCGAAATCGCAACCGACCTGGAACTGCAAGTTGATAATGAGGCGCTTCTTACTTTGGCTGAGCTTAGTGAAGGGAGTTTGCGAGATGCCCAATCACTTTTTGACCAAGTAATCGCCTATCAAAAAACACCGATTACCCAAGAGGTTGTTATCGATGTACTTGGACTACCTTCTCGAGAAACACTCTTTTCTCTCGATGAAGCGGGCGGCAAAAAAGATCTGACCGCTGCATTTCTCATTGCAGAAGAAGTCTTTAGCGCTGGCAAAAATCTCGGTTTTTTCCTTGAGGAGCTCACACAACACTTCCGTACGCTCTTTTTGCTGAAAAACGGCGCGCCTGTTCAGGGACGCAATCAAAAACAGTACGCCCACTCTGCGCAAATCTATCGAAACGACCAGCTTTTGCAGATACTTGAATTGGTTACTGAAGCGACGCAAACACTTAAATTCGCTACATCCGAAAAAACAGCTCTTGAAATGTTGCTGCTCAGGATTCTACGTACACACACCCGCGTCTCGCTCGATCAATTAGTGGAGCGTCTGATTTCTTTAGAAGCGCGGGTAGCTGCTGACACTCCACCTCCTCCTCCTGAGCCTAAAAAAGCGCCCCCGAAACCAAAGCCTGTAACTATTCCCAAAGTGCACGTCGAAAAGAGCCCACCACCAGCTCCAAAAACAAAACCGGTGACCGTCCAGGAGCAAAACCATTATGATACGTTGATGCGTTTTGCCGCCAAGGAGCTGAACGGAGCTCTTAAAACAATTTAATAATAAGGATTTATATTATGGGTAGTGGATACGCCAAAAAGAAAAAAGAAGCCAAACTGCTTCAAAAGAAATTCGAAGAGATGCAAGAGAAGCTAAAAGATGAGAAGGCTGAAGGAACAGCTGGCAATGGACTTGTAAGCATCACGTTAAATGGAGAGCATGAGATGGTTGATATCAAGATCAAACCCGATTGTGTCGATCCCGACGATATCGAAGGTCTTGAAGATCTTATCCGCGCAGCCTATACAGACGCTGCTAAAAAGATCGAAAAGAGCTCATCTGCTGGTCTTGGCGGTCTTCCAGGTGGCTTCCCTGGCATGGGCTTTTAAGCGTCAAGTTGCAATTTGCTATAGGACTTTTGTAAGAGCTCTTCAACCTCATCTACTGTAGAGAGGGAGAGGGCACTCTTTGCAAGCTTGCACGCATCTTTGATTGAAAGGCTGCGGATCACGTTTT
This sequence comes from Chlamydiota bacterium, assembly GCA_021772455.1. Taxonomy (GTDB): domain Bacteria; phylum Chlamydiota; class Chlamydiia; order Chlamydiales; family JAAKFR01; genus JAJACP01. Next base: position 7,249 of record JAJFLY010000014.1, on the reverse strand, counting down.
TAATGACAGGCAAGGAGAGGGTAGCAACAGAAAAATCGTGAACCCCAAGACCTAGAAGTAATTGAGTATAGAGCGGGTTACCGGCAATCTCCCCACAAATAGAAACGGCTTTTTCTGCCCGCCTTCCTGCATCTACAACCATCTTAATCAACCGTAAAATACTAGGATGGGCAGCAGTATAGAGATAGCTCATAGTAGGATTCCCTCGGTCAACAGCAAGAGAATATTGCACCAAGTCGTTGGTTCCAATCGAAAGAAAGTCGCACTCTTTTGCAATAAGATCACATGTGATTGCCGCTGAAGGAACTTCTATCATGCAACCGATCGGAAGATTTCGGGCAAAAGGAACCCCTTTTTCAAGCAGCTCAAGCTTCGCTTCCTCTACGATTTTCTTAGCCTCTCGAAGTTCTAAAACACCTGAAATCATAGGAAAGAGAATACACGCTTCACCAAATGCACTTGCACGCAAAATCGCGCGAATCTGCGTCTTAAAGAGGGCGCGCTCCTTTAACATTAAGCGAATCGCTCGACAGCCTAGATAGGGATTTTTTTCACTGCGATTCATATGAACATTTCCGAGTTTGTCCCCTCCGATATCAAAGGTCCGAATAACAGCTGGATGACCACCAACTTTTTCGACAAGCATTCGGTAAACTAAAAATTGTTCTTCTTCGGAAGGGAAGGCATCGCGTGCCAAGAAGAGGTATTCTGAGCGAAAAAGCCCGACACCCTCCCCACCATACTGATGGAGGGCATCTAATTCATTGAACATTTCGATATTGGCAGATAAGCGTATCTTGCATCCATCCAACGTCTCGGCTGCCAAAGAACCCGACTTCTGTAAGCCCTTTACGTGAATTTTTAATTTTTTCCCCTCTTCTTGATACAAGTCAAAGGTCTCTTTGGTCGGATTGATGATCACTTCTCCTGATCGCCCATCCACAATGACATATGGAGGAGCCGAAATGGAAAAATCGGGAAAATCAACATTAGATACAAAGGGGATTCCTTTCGCGCGCGCCATGATTGCAACATGGGATGTTTCAGCGCCAGTTCGGGTAACAAATGCTTCAATAACGTCGGTATTCGCATCAGCTGTATCGGATGGAGAGAGTTCATGGGCAAAGATAACCGATTTGTACTCAAGTTGAGAAAGAGGGCGCCGATCGTGCTGGCGCAGGTGGCCGATGATACGGCGGGAAATATCTTGAACATCACTTAGACGTTCGCGAAAAAAAACATCAGTAATTTTTTGGAATTTAAGGGCATACTCCCCTATTACCGTCGAAAAGACATACTCGGTATTTTTCCCTTTTTCGCGGATTGCCTCTTCCATCTCCACCGTCATAAGTGGATCGCGCATAATTTCAAGATGCGCCCCCAAAATCGCCGCTGCTTCATTTCCACCCTCTTTTTCCATAAGCTGCTGTAAAGAGAGGAGATCTTTGCGCGAATTTTTCAAGGCGCTGTAGTAACGGCTAACTTCGTGATCAATCTTGTCATCAGGAACTGAAAATTCGGGAATATTTTCCTCTGCAATCTCAAAATAAACCGGGCGGCCGATTGCAATCCCTGGACAGATGGGATAACCACGAAGGCGAATCTCTTTTTTCTTAGGCATCTTTCTGATCCTCCCCAAACCGACTTTCAAAACTCTGCACCAAACGATCCATCGTCTCTTGAGCATCAACCCCTTTCACGGCAATCGTAATCAAGGTATTTTTTTGAGCTGCTAACATCAAAATATTCAAAATGCTACGCGCATTTATCGTCTCTTTTTTGCACGTGAAAGTCACCTCGCTCTTACACTCTTGTAAAAGTTTTACAATCAATGTTGCGGGACGCGTATGCAAACCAAGCTCATTGATCACACGTACTTTTTTGACAAGTGTTTCTTCACTCATAGATGACCCTTACCCTTCAGAGCAATTGCTGAGGTTAATTTGGCAGTATACTCTTTCGCGGAATGGTAGCCCATCTTTTTTAAGCGATGATTCAGTGCAATCGTTTCAAGAAGCAACACAACATCGCGTCCAGGTTTAACTGGGAGAAGGTGATGGGGAACCTCAACCCCTAAAATCATGACAGTTTTTTCTTCAATTCCGACACGATCATAATTATATCCCTCATTCCATACTTCTAGCCTCACAACCACATCAAGACTTTTCTTTTCTCGTACACATACAGCGCCATAGAGATTAGCTACATTGATGATTCCAATCCCTCTTACCTCCATATGGTGACGCGAAAGCTCTGCTCCAAATCCTTCCAAGACCCCTTCTCGAAGGCGAACTTTTACAAGGTCATCCGAAATCAAGCGATGTCCCCGCTCAATAAGCCCCAAAGCTGCCTCGCTCTTTCCTACAGAAGAATCTCCTTTAATCAATACACCAACTCCAAAAACCTCGACCAAAGAGCCGTGATAACAGTGTGTGGGGGCAAATTCATCCGTTAAGAGCAATGTGAGCCTGCTCATCAAATTCATTGTCGTCATCTTTGCACGAAAAAGAGGGATATCACGCTTCTGACATAGTTCTAAAAGCTCTTTTGGGGGAAGATAGTCGCGAGCCACAATCACCGCAGGAGTTTTATCTGTCAAAATCGCTTCTAGGCGCGTAACACGTAGGGAATCTGCCAAATGGTCTAAATATTCAACTTCAACTTTTCCAAAAACAAGGATTCTTCTTTCAGCATGATTTTTTAGATACCCCGCCAAACTCAATCCAGGCCGTTGAACTTCCGGGACATACACACTTCTTCCCATCCCCTCTTTTCCTGCAACTAGTTGAAGTTCTAAAATCTCACCATGTTTCTGATATAACTCCTTAATCAAGTACATTAGTTATGCCAAATATCCTCAAGATAAAATACAAGCCACCCAAGAAAGGAAGAAAAGGCTAGATTATCTTCTAGATGATTGCGATCAAGAAAATTACTGATCGTTCGATCGTGTTCGGAAAAGTAGATATTGCCCATCTCTCCTTGTGGATACCAGTCAGCATAAAAACACTGATAGCAATGGAGCCCAAACGACTCGTAAAAAGGAATGATACTCGAAGGGTCGATCCCCTGCCCATCCGGGCGCACCAAAATTTCATCTGATAAAAGTAATTGAAGATGTTGAAAAATGCGCGCCATATCCCGAGATTTAAGTATACCTGTATCGGTATACTTGCTAAACCCATCGTGAATTTGTAAAAAGGCGAGATAATCGGGCGGCAAGTTCACATGTGCAAATTGCTTGTACAAAGTAGCCATTGCAGATTCGGATGCAGGGGGAGAGCCATGAAAAAAGCCGCTCGCCTCCTTCAATCCATACACCATATGCACATCAAATGGCTGATCGGCTTTTATTTGCGTGGCAAAAAACTCGATCTCCTCAAGAGTTTCAAAAAACGTGTCGAGTCTCTCTTCAAGATAGCTTTCATTAGGTGAGATAAATGGGAGTTTAGAAAGCCAAAATTCGCGCGTAAATTCTATCCGATCTTCTGTCGGCAATCGACTGAGTTCAAACCACCCACGAGGAAGCAAAGGGATCATTTGAGAGAGCTCCTCCCAATTTAGATCCGGCTCCTCATGCAGTGCGATCACGCGATTAAAATGTTGTTTTGGCTCAGGAAAATATTCACTCATAGAGTTAATCAGTATACAATTTTCAAAGAAATATGAAACTATTGAAATTTTGGGATAAAAACCCGGCTCTTTTGTACGGACTCGCTCTCCTACTCGGAACGCTGTTTGTCTTACAGTCTCCCCTGGCGCTCCTCCCATTTTTGCTCCTATTAAGCAAAAAACATGTAGTCAAAGCAACCATTCTCTTTATCCTGCCGATCGCCTACCTCTACCATTTCTACACCTTTCCACCTTCAAAGGACGTCGTCACTGGAAACTTTCATATCCAATCGGTACGGGATAGCCGCGGCTTTACCAAAGGTTGGAACTACCGCGGTGTGCTCAAAACAGAAGAGGGACGCATTCACTGTAACATCCACAGCAAAATACGCTACCCCGCAAACAGAGCCTACAAAATTACCGGAATTACCTACTCACAAAACGGCCGATTTTACTCACTAAAAGCATTCAAGTGGGAACCTATCGAAAAGAGTTTTTCGCTCGCTGAAATCCGTTACCACGCAAAAAAATGGGTCGGCAGCTATATCCAAAGGCACATCAAGCAGAGGCGATCTGCCCACTTTTTAACTGGAATGGTTACAGGCGCCCTTGAAGACCGGATCATGCTACAAGAATTTGGTAACCTCGGCCTCTCTCATATCATGGCGATATCAGGTTTTCACTTCGCCCTCCTTACCCTCGCCTTTCACCTTATCCTTCGTCTGTTTTTGCCCTATAAAGTGGAGGCCGTTCTCCTCATCGTCCTTCTAACCACCTACCTCCTCTTTATCGGAGATAGCCCCTCGATCCAAAGAGCGTGGATCGTCGCCATGATTTTTCTTCTCGGACAACTTTGTGAGCGCCCTCCCCAAGCCCTTAACTCGCTAGGATTCGCCGTTTTACTCGCCATTCTCCTCAACCCCCTATCAGCCACTACACTCAGCTTTCAGCTCAGCTTCCTTGCCACAGCAGGCATCCTTCTTCTTTACAACCCCATGAACCGCTTGCTCCAACTGTGGATTCCTAAATTCTCCACTAAGGAAGTGGTCGAGCACCCTCTCCTTTGGCAACACGGCTACCTTGCTGCAACACTTTTCCGCGATGTCCTGGCCCTCACCGTCGCCGTCCACCTCGCACTACTCCCCCTCCTGCTCTATTATTTTCATACCTTTCCCTTAAGCAGCCTCTTTTACAACCTCTTCTTCCCCTTTTGCTCGAGTATCGCCCTCTTCCTATTTCTGTTAGGGGTGGCAACAGGAGGTCTACTCCACCCAATCAACAGCTGGTACTGCGAGAAGTTGCTTATGCTCACAGAGTCGCCCCCGATTTTGCTTAAAACTGTCTATGTAGAAAATATTCCGTCAATGGTGATTGTCGTTTACATCACTGCGCTGTGTGTCGTTGGCATGATTCGAGGCTCAAAAACTGAGACTAACCCCACCTTCACCTAAAATGCGAGCGCTGCTATGAGAGTCAAAGCTCGCTTCTAAGTTGAGGAAAAGATTGAGGCAGCCAAACGACTGGATACCGCGAAAGCCTGTGAGGAAGGCTGCCACGTTACGGGGGCCACCCTGATTAAAATTCAAAGACTGCCCTAACAACTCTCCATCAACTCCATAATTTCCAATTTGATAGCGTCCAGAAACGCCTACGTACGGCTCAAAGCTCCAACAACATCTGCCACATGTATTAGCAAAAGGAAGGGCTGCTTCAAGACGGGTTGTGAGTAGGTTGATATAGCGATTATCAACAGATAAATCGGTTAAAGACCCATTTTCATGGTAGTCTCCTGGGAAAAATCCCGCATAACGAAGTGTAAACGTCGTGATCGGTTCCAAGCATAAGCATGAAAATTGACGTGCTATTGTGAGCTCTGGAGACAGGAAGAGGCCATTGATATCAGCATGTGCTGTTTCGACTCCTCCAGAAGCCAAGTTATTCATCACAAAGCGGTCATTATCCCAGTCTATATAACCAGCTGTGATTGCCAACCCAATAAAGTTATCGCAGAAACAGGTTTCATAGGTCAAACCAGCAACATAGCTATTGATAAAAGCTTTTTGGGTGTGTTGATCAACAACTGCCTCGCCATATGTGGCACCAGCAAACAGCCCGAAAAAGCCCTTCGATACATTTCTATCATACCCAACAAGAAAACCAGCTTGCCAGTTGTCATACCCAACATGGTCGTGAGCATGACTACGTGCTCGGTAGCTGCCAATTCCTTGCGCCCATACTCCACACCCACATGGGGTGCAGCATCCAAGACTGTGGCGATAAATTCCATTTAGGATTGTATCTGAAAGATCAGCGATCACATCGGACTGCAAGGCCAAGCCTGTTGGATCGATTACACCAACTGTATCCCCAACATGAATAAAAGGAGCCTCAATTCCAAAATTTCCAAAGGGAGTGGTGCTAAGGGGATCAAGCGTGAGGGCAAGATTCAAGCCTGTTTCGACGTTCAAATTGAGTTGATTCGAATTTGCTATTAATACTCCACCCTGTAGATTAGAGCCTCGAAGCAAAGTATAGGTTGGATTTAACCCAACATCTTGAGCGATGGCAAAAGATTCTGTCGATATGATCGTTCCAGAGTTAATAATATGTAAGTTGTCAGCTAATGATCCAACACCAGAGGGAACCTGAATCCCATTAGCGCCATTTCCTGTAACAAAAATCAAACCACTATTGATGATCTGAGTGTCATCGCCTCTATGGTTAATCCCATCCGCAAAAATACCCGAGGTTATAATGCGACCTGAGTTTGTGATCATCCCCCTATTGCCTGTAAAATTATGAATGCCACTAGTGAAATCAAACGCAGTCGAGATGTGACCTGTATTTAAGATGACAACATCATCACCGTTGTTGTCAATTCCATGAGCTATACTCCCTAAAGTTGTAATGTAACCGCTATTTATAAGCCTTGCTCTGTCGCTTCCATCCTGATTAATTCCGGAGGCCGCTGCATTTGTAGTGGCAATATTCCCATTATTCCTGATTACAACATCTGCACCATTTGTGCTCCGCATGGCATGGCCACCTGAACCAGTTGTTGTGATAAGCCCGTTGTTTAACATCACAACACGATCACCTCCATTATTGTCGATTCCAAAAGCATTAACACCTACCGACGTTGAAATGACTCCATTATTGACAGCTGTTTGATCATCCGAACCCATTGTTATAGCTGTAACAATCGTCGTGATAGAGCCGCCTTCCGACACAACTGCATGATCGCCAGGGTCAGGCAACGGAAGTGTAGTCGTACGCACTTCACCTGGATCAACTGTAAAAGTAAGAGAGTAAACTGAAAAAGAAATGGATACAATAGAAAGTACAGTAAAAATGATTCTCATAATTTAACACCTAAAGTCTAGTTGAAATTTAACACCTAAAATCTAGGTTTAATTGTAGACCAAAAAAAAAGCAACTTCTAAATCGCCCTATAAATTGTTAGCTAAACGCGGCGTGTCTGGGAAAAAACGCCTACGTTCTAGACAAGCAGAGCGTGAAATCAGCAGTAGGCGGCAGATAGTAGAAACGGCTTTTAGTTCAATAGCGAATTTATTACCTAGGTATCTAAAAGTAAGGACAGAGCGCGAATTTTTACTTAAAGTAATCTGCACAATTT
>JAJFLY010000013.1 GCA_021772455.1 Chlamydiota bacterium | reverse complement strand
TATTTGCAACCCTTCACTCGTCTAGAAACCGTTTGAGCACGCCATCTACTGCCTGCATCGCCAAAGGCAAGGGAGGAACCCTTGCCTTTGGCGATGCAGTTGTATCTGTCGCACCCAAACGGTTTCTAGACGAGGTTTAGGAAGCAATCAGGGTCTAAGAGCGCAAAATGGTTGCAAATTGAATAAGGCGGATCACAGCGGTCAACAGAACAAGGAAGGTGAAGGAAAGACTAAGTATCACGAAATAAGAAGGCAATAGGATCATCGAGGCAAAAAAAACAAACGCCTCGCCCCTCTCAATAATGCCAGGGCTGTAGTAAAAGCCTTTTTCTGTTTGATTTTCGCTAAAAATTCCCACAACCAAAAACGAGGTGATACAAAGCAGGATGCTCGTCATCATTAGCAAAGAGAGTAGCGCGCGCGCATCAGGGGCATATAAAAAGAGACCGATGACAAGCGCTGCCTCTACAATTCGATCGCAGACAATATCCCACACTGTGCCCACTTGTGAGACACGATTTGTTTGCCGGGCAAGCGTTCCATCTAATGTATCGCATCCACCTGAAAGTAGAAGGAAGAGAAGAGCGAGATAGTGCCAGCCGATTGCGATAAAAAAAGCGCAGATAAGCCCAAGGAAACATCCTAGAAATGTGATCATGTTTGGTGAGATAGGGGGCAAGCATACAAGCGCACGGGCGAGCGGATCAAGAAATAGGGTTTGGTATATTGGGCGGAAGTACTTTTCAAGCATCAAGAAATCCCAAAGAAAAAAATTGACTTGATATTACATTTTTTTTCACGATATTCCCATGAAATTTTGCGCTCTTTTCGAATTTTTCAGCCCTTTACAACCCCACTCAAAATTCTTGGGTAAATTTGACTCAACTGTTGCTCTAAGGAAGCTCGCAAAGAAAGGTGTCGATGCGCTTGCGCATTGCTTCACGATCGACACAGTTGTTAATCAAAATGACAAATGCACAGTTATCTGCATATCCAACGGATCCCTTCACAAATGTGTTGTTACCCGACTTTGCTCTGATTTGGGGAGTGTTTTGCGTTAGGGATTTGAAATACAGAGGAAAAAAATCAGAGCTTTTCATATTGACTAAGAGGTATGTGAGCTGCTTTGGAGTGATAAGATTTTTTCTTGATAGACCCGACCCATCTGCAATGTTCAGCCCAGAAGTGTCAATATTTTGTGAGTGAAGAAATTGTGTAACCCCTTCCATCTTCCCCATCGCTTTGAATAGGTGCTCTGCATAGAGGTTGAGGCTTTTGGTGTTGGTCCAATAGACGATTTCCGCAACAGTTGGGGAGTAGGTGGTATGAAAACGCACTCGTTGAGATGGGGTGGGATATTTTGCCTGCTCGATTGTGACCCCTCTTTTTTCGAGCTCTTGAGCGAGCAACTGGGCGCAGTAGGTTGCGGGATCGGGAATTGCCCCTTTGATTGCAAATTCGGAGGCACCAGCCGGGACAGTTCCCCGCACAAATTGTTTAGAAGAATACTCAGATCCATAGATCCACGCCTGATCCCCAGACCCTTCTGGGCCTGTTGTGACCTCATTGTGGATCGTATGAGACAATGTAGGGGGCTCGGTGTGTAAAATGGAAGCGGGGGCCCCTTCTTCTCGACCCGGTTTAAAAACGAGGGTGTAGAAATTTTCATGGAAAGATAAGCCTGAAGCGCCCGCACCAAAGTAATTGCCCAAATCTTCCCATGTCCAGCTAGGAACGGCTAATGCTTTTTCCCATATCGATCCATCTCCAATGACTTTGCCTGTAATTTTTTCGATTCCCTTCTCTTGGATCGCATCGGCCCAAGTTTCGATCTGCTTTTTCCAAGAAAGAGCCCCCACAACACGGTCTGAACCTAGGCAGGGATCGCCTCCTCCACGAATATAGATATTTCCATGTAGTGTTTTTATCGAATCAATCGAGCCATCGTGTTCCAAATAGGTTTCAAATCGATGTTCTGGGCCAAGAAGGTGAAGAGCTGCTGCTGTTGTTACGATTTTTAAGCAGGAGGCAGGCATCATGCTTAAATCGCTATTTTGATCGACTAAGACCTCTCCTGTATCGGTCCGAACGGCATAGATGGCAACGATCGCATGATCTAGGTCGCAAGCGAGTAGCGGCGTGAAAGAGAAAAAGAGTAAAATGATTATTTGTAGACGTGCCATGACTAGGCTATACAATTACAAAGAGAAGGAAGTATGGGTCTTGATGGACTCGAACCATCGACTCCCTCATTAAAAGTGAGGTGCTCTAACCAACTGAGCTAAAGACCCTAACGCCTGGTGGCGCAAGTAAAAATTGACCCCAAGGGGATTCGAACCCCTGTTGTCGGGATGAAAACCCGGTGTCCTAGGCCAGACTAGACGATGGGGCCAGTTTAGGACAACAACTAAAAGTGTGATAATTCTACAGATCGAGCTAATATAAGGCAACAAGTAGCAGCCCTTAAATTGTTACGATCTCTTTTTCTTTCTCATCTGTCGTCGTATCGGCATCCTTGCAGTACTTGTCAGTGAGTTCCTGGATCTTTTTTTCCATTTTTTTCATCAAATCTTCAGGAATATCGCCATCAGCTTTTTGCTTTTTAAGCGCTTCATTCCCATCGCGACGCGCATTACGGATGCCTACTTTTGCCTCTTCGCATTTGCGACGGGCTTGTTTGACCATTTCCTGGCGCACCGATTGATCCATTTCAGGAACCTTGAGGCGGACAACGTTTCCGTCTACAACGACTTGCATGTTGAGGTTTGCAGCTTCCACACCCTTTGCAATTGCATGGACATTATTCGCGTCAAAAGGGGAGATTAAGAGTTGACGCGGCTCCGGAGCGGAGACTGAGGCGACGTCCTGAAGGCGCATGCGCGCTCCGTATACCTCAAGCGTCACACTTTCTAAAATAGCAGGATTGGCTCGGCTTGTTCGAAGACCTTTGAGTTCTTGATTCAAATGGTCAAGAGCTCCTTGCATCTTCTTTTCTGTTTCTTTCATCGTGTCCATAAAATTACCCGTGTATCAGTGTTCCTGTTGGTTTGTCCGATAGAGCTTCTAGTAGAGAGGCCTTGTGAAAATTAAACACCCGGATCGGGATCTGGGCTTCCATACACATTGCAACTGCAGAAAGATCCATAATGCCAAGGCGTTTTTCTAAAACTTCCGGGAAAGATATTTGGCTGTAAGGCTTCGCATCGGGGTGTTTGCGCGGATCTTGATCAAACACACCATCAACGCGCATGGTTGCCTTAAGAAGGATATCGGCATGGATTTCACACGCTCGCAGGGCGGCATTTGTGTCGGTTGTGAAGTAAGGGTGACCGGTCCCTCCAACAAAGAGGACGATTTCACCATCTGCTAGATAGCTCATCACTTTTTCCCATTGATAAGAATCGGCGATTTTTGGGCAGTCTAAAGCAGAAATCATGCGCGCTTTACAACCTGCTTTGATTAAGGCTCCTTTCAGAGCGATTCCATTAATGAGGGTGGAGAGCATGCCAATTTGATCGGCAGGAGTTCGGTCGATTCCAAGCTCTGGGCCTTGCTGGATGCCGCGAAATAAATTCCCGGCGCCAGATACTACTCCGACTTGGTATCCCTGTTTTTGTACTTCGCAGATTTGCTCAGTTACCTGAGATACGGCATCTGGACAGATGCCGTATTCTAGATCGCCCATGAGCGCTTCACCAGATAGCTTTAGCAAAACTCTGCGATTTGCACCCATATTACTCGCCAACTTTCCAGCGTAGGAATTGAGAAACAACGAGTTGTTTTCCACTATCCTTGCCGCGCTGATCAACAAGCTGTTGAATCGTTAAGTCGGGGTTTTTTACAAATTTTTGGTTGAGAAGGCAGACTTGATTAAAGTAGGCTTTCAGCTTCCCTTCTAAAATTTTATTAAGAATGTTCTCAGGCTTGCCCTTAACTTGGGCTTGTGCAATTTCCCTTTCGTGTTCGATGACGCGTTCTGGAACCTCGTTTGACGAGAGGTACTCTGGAGCTTCAGCTGCGATGTGCATAGCGATGTCTTTTGCAAGCTCTTCTTCATCGCTAGCACCCTCGATTTCTACAAGAGTAACAAGTTCGCCGCCGCCGTGCGAATAAACAACCAGTGTTGCATTCTCTTTTTTAGGAAAGAGCTCAATGCGACGCACCTGAATATTTTCACCTAATCCCTGAACAATGGTTGCACGATATTGGTCGATCGTTAAGCTAGGCTCTTTTGAGTAGGCTTGCGTGAGGAATTCGTCGATCGAAGTAGACTGTAAAGAACAGATCTCTTCGGCCAAATTAGTAGCAAACTCTTGGAAACGCTCGTTTTTCACAACGAAATCGGTCTCAGCGTTTACTTCAACAAGAGCCGTTGACTTGCCATTTTCGGCTATGCAGATCACACCTTCGTTGGTCTCACGTCCCTCTTTTTTGACAGCTGAGGCCATTCCACTCTTACGAAGGTTATCGATTGCTAGTGAAATATCGCCATTTGCTTCTTGTAAAGCCTCTTTACACTTACCCATACCGATTCCAGTACGTGTGCGAAGCTCTTTGATCATTTTAGCTGTTATTTCTGTCATGCGGAAACCTCCTCTACTTCTTCCTTAGCTGAAGGGATACGTGTTTCCCCTTCTTGTTCTAACGATAGGTTGAGATCGTTTTTGCGGTCGATAATGGCTTGTGTAAGCGCCTGAATGATGAGTTTAACACTTTTCAGGGCATCATCGTTGCAAGGAATAGGCAAATCGATAGGATCGGGGTTGCAGTTTGTATCTACAAGGGCGAGTATAGGAATACCAAGCTTTCTTGCTTCTGCGACTGCAATGTGCTCGTTGCTTGGATCAACGATTACCAAAAGACCTGGAAGTTTACGCATGGAGCGAATTCCAGAAAGGTTGCGGTCGAGCTTTACTTGCTCTTTGGTTAAGAGCGAGATTTCCTTCTTCGTCAATCCATCAGTTCCAACAGTGAGCTTATGTTCGATTTTTTCAAGCATTTTGATCGACTGGCGGATGGTGCTCATATTTGTGAGCATTCCTCCAAGCCATCTCTCACACACATAAAATTCGCCGCACGCTTCAGCGCATTCGCGAATGACTGATTTCGCCTGTTTTTTTGTTCCTACGAATAAAACGGATTTGCGTTGCGAGGTTGTTTCAGTAACAATCTCGATCCCTTTTCTCAATTGGTTAAGGGTTTTTGCTAAATCGATGATATATAGACCGTTGCGCGTCTCGAAAATGAATCGCTTCATCTTCGGATTCCAACGACGTTTCTGGTGCCCAAAATGTGCTCCAGCTTCTAATAGATCTTTAATGCTGACATCTTTTTTCATACCAAGCCTTGTCCCTTTTGACTTTTGACGCGGCATCTTGCCTTTAAGGCAAGATTTCGGTCTTGGTGTTAATAATATAGTGAAGCGCCTGATCAGAATCGAACTGACACCAGTAGCTTGGAAGGCTACTGCTCTACCATTGAGCTACAGGCGCGCAATGGAAGAGGAAACATACACGAATCCCAGTTTTATTGCAAGAGGGAGGCTGCATTTTGGCAGCGCATAACGGCAACGCCGCCCTGAGACCCTGATTGCTACCTAAACTTGTTGTTATAGCGCTTAGATGCCTCCATCTGCTAAGTCTCGACACTCGACAAGGGAGGAACCCTTGTCTTCGCATCGAGCCTACGCATCTGAATGCATCTAAGCACTATAACAACAAAAAGTTTTATATTGCTCTACCAAATCAAAATGGAGGATAGTATGGAGCTTTATGCAACTGTAGTTTAAGTGATTAGTTCTGAACTGCTGAAAATCTTTGGCGTATAAGACGACACTCAAGCGAAAATGGAAAATGCAGAAGTGATGACTTTTGCTGTTGTGGCTGCAAAATTTTTTCACAGTAACTATGTGAAAACGAGATATTTTTGTAAGCGCCTCGGATTGTTTCCAGCAATCTTAAGCAACAGTCGACTCAACCGTCGTCTTCACAAAATCCCCTGGACATGTTGGCATGCCCTCTTTCGATTTCTAGCTCTTTTGTTCAAACAAGATTTTGAAAGCAAGATCTTTGCCATAAGCAGCCTCGGATGGCCGATTTGCAGCGGCTAAAAGTATTTTTTGAGTTTAAGAGCTTTTGGTTATTTTTTAATGTTCTTGGTCGAGCTGGACGAGACGTTTTTGGACGAAGGGGCCCGCATATCCAGCCTTATCAACAGCCCGCATGGCATCGATACTCTCTCTGCCGACAGTGATCTGCTTCTCTAAAAAGCCGCTTCTACCAAGCTCTTTAAGCATTTTTGTTGAAGCAAGACCCAAGTCAGCAAGTCGCTCGCAAAGCATATCGAATTCCGTGCCGTTAGCATATTTTTGAGTGCCGCCCGACTTCTTGATGCAGTAAGGAAGAGGGCTTAAATCGTCGTGATCACGAGCGTGCACAAAAAAGAGCATGGAAAATCGCTCCTCATGTCGTCCTCCATCAACCACGCGATGGACAGGACTTGGAAAAAGTCCGTTCGACATATTTTCCATCATGTCACCGATATTGATGACAAGCGCGCCGCTGGGCACTTTGACATCGACCCAATTGCCTTCTATATTTTTAATTTGTAAACCTTTAGTGGTTGTTTGTGGAAGGATTGTAATTGTAAATAGATCGATATCTGTATGTTCGGCTGCCCAAATGTGTCCTTTGGGAGGATTTGCTGGGTAGCGGGTCAAACGGAGGAGGCAGTTTCCCTCTTTGGTCATTTTTGCGAAATAATCGGGTGGTTTCCTCACGAGAGCAGCAAAGGCTTCTTGAAGAGGCATGATCCCTTGATCGAGTGCATTAAAAAGGGCAATCATGGGTTCCTTTAGCTCCATCGAGTTTGGCCAGAGATTGGGGTTGCACTCTTCCCGTCCAATATGAAGAAGCTCCTTAAAATCCTTGCACTCCGCGCCTTTTGCAGACTCACTTAGCACATACCCGCGCAGTCCGCTATTGGAGGGATCATTGATTTTCATTTTCTCTTGAAAACCTTGTTTGAAAAACTCTTTAGAGGCGGTGTAGGCTTGATCTAAAATTTCGGGGTCGATGCCGGGATTTGTCAGCGCAAAAAAACCTTTCTCGCGAAGGGCGGTCTCTAATTCGGAGAGAAATTTGTTTCGCGTTTTGGGATTATGAAACTCTTGCAGGTCTAAGACGGGAATCGTGGCGTCAAAAGCTGAAATAAACTGGGGCAGGCACAATAGGAGGAGAAGAAAGTACTTGCCCATGTTCGATGCTCCTTGTGAAGGTTGATATAAAAAATTACACAAAAGTTTTTTCTTACCCAAGAAAAAAATGAAAGGTACCATGTCATCGTGAACAGGCGACGTCTCAATAAAGATAATATTCCAGAAAAAGCGAACCGTATTCTAAATGGGGTACTGGTAGCTCTTCTTTTGGTTCTTTTTCGCGTTTGGCATCTCGCTGTGTTGCAGCACGACGAAAAGCTCGCAGAGGCGCGTAAACCTCAGCTGCGAGTGGTGACCGAGCGCGCTGAGCGTGCGACGATCTGCGACCGTTTCAATATCCCACTTGCGACGAACAAGGTGCAGTATAATGCGGCCATTTCTTATGGGGGGATCCGAGAGCTTCCAAGGTGGATATGGAGAAAATCCCCAGATGGAAAGAGGGAAAAGCATTATTACCGTAGAGAATATATAACGGAACTTTCAGAAAGACTTGGGTGTGAGCTCCATCTCGATCCGGAGCGGATTGAAGATTTGATCCATTCGAAAGCGGCGATTTTGGGGAATGTTCCGTGCGTTTTAAAAGAGGATATCTCTGAAGAGGAGTATTTTCGGCTTAAAATGCTCGAAAAGGATTGGCCAGGAATCCACGCTGAAATCGCAGCCAAACGGCACTACCCATTGGGGCGGATTGGGGGAGAGGTGATCGGCTATCTCGGTCCCATTAGCAGGAATGAATATAAGACGATCACCGAAGAGCTGCATGAGCTGCGGGGGTGTGCTGCTGCGTGGGAGGAGGGGGATATGTTGTCCTTTCCAAAGGGGTATCAAACAATTGAAGATGTCAAAGAGCGCCTCGACCAACTTGAGAAAAGAGCCTATACGATTAACGATTTTGTTGGGAAAATGGGTGTTGAAGCCGCATTCGATGAGAATTTGAGGGGGGGGCGGGGAAAACATATCTATCTCTCCGACACTCGAGGAAAATTTCTCCAGGAGCTCTCGGGTACGGAGCCTTCAGTACCTGGCGAGCGCATCGTTCTCTCCCTCTCATCTGAGTTGCAAGCGTATGCCGAACAACTGCTCATTGAATATGATCAAGCGCCCCCAAGTAGCCGCCCGGCAGCGATTAAGCAGCGCACTCAAATTCCCGAAAATCAACCTTGGATTAAAGGGGGAGCTATCGTGGTGATGGATCCTCATACAGGAGAGGTTTATGCTCTTGCCTCTTTTCCCCGGTTTGATCCAAACGACTTTATCCGCGCTGGGGATTCCCAAGAAGTTGCCGAAAAAAATGCTTCTATCAATCGATGGCTAGAAACGCAGGAGTATATTGCGGCTCTTTGGGATCTTAAAAGCTCTCTTGCTCGTGAGCGTTTCGACTATTTTTCAGAGACATTTTATGAGGAACAAATCGAAATGGGGTGGGATACCTACTTGTGCTCGGTTTTACCTGCGAAATCTCCTGTTAGGCAAGTTGTTGAAAATCATAATTCTATAAAAGACGCGCTCTGGATGCAGCGGAAGGTTGAGGAGTTACTCGCCCTGTTTCATTCAGATAGGTTTTTGATCACTCCCTCCAAAATTTTTGATGCGGTCTACTCAAATGGGGATGAAGTTCCCACTGGTGCGAGAGTTACCCTTCAGGAGCAGGAATTTTTGGATGAAAAACGTGTCGAGTATCACTCACAAATTGAGGCGATCTGCTGCCAACTCGAGCCTTATTTTCAATCTCTCCCCTTGAATTATGAAAAGCTACTTTTAGTCGATCTTTATCGAGTCGCCGTCGATGCCAGGCGGTTTTCACCCTTTTTAGCAAGCACGGTTGGAAACGTCTCCTTGAATGCGTATCGGGATGCTTGTGCACGCATGGTCTCCGTTGAGGGAGCTGTCTTTGAAATTGTGAAAGAGATTTATGAGCAGAACGATTTTAAAAGATGGCGTGATGAGGAGTTTAAGGATTTTCTTGCTCAAAAGCGGGAAGAAGAGAAGTTGGCAGGAAGGAAATACGCTCGCCCTTACATAGAGTATCTAGAGCGCGCTCAAAAAGCACATTTTAATCTCTTTTGGGAACGTTTTCGTTGGGATTTTCTCACCCTTTTTCTAACGGGTAATACAGAGTTGGTTGACGATTCTCTCTCTCCATATATCTCGATCTTAAAAAGTTGGGCTAAAGAGCTTTCGCTAGGGGCACATAGTGGTCTTCCCTGGGTTTATCACTATTGTCAGCTAAAAAATCGTGTCGATTCTTTTGAGAGTAAAACCGTCCTCACTCCTTTTTTACAGAGTTTACGCTGTTTTTCTGAGCTCGACCGCCCTCTTCTTGGAAAGTACTCGGGATTGCATGGTTCTCTAGAAAAACATCTCGCTTCGGCATTTTATCCTACATATGGCTATGGATTTGCCCGTTCACATGCGTTTCGGCAGGCGACGACAATCGGGTCTATTTTTAAACTGATTCCTGCCTATGAAGCGCTTAGGCAGCGCCACCTTCAAAACCCAACCACTCTCAATCCCTTGACGATCGTTGATGATAAACATCGGACGTGGGGTAAAGGTGGAGGGTGGAATGTGGGATATACTCTTGATGGGCGCACGATTCCCATTTATTATCACGGGGGGAGACTTCCACGATCGGAGCATGCCGGTGTTGGGCGTGTCGATCTTGTGCGCGCACTTGAAACCTCGAGCAATCCCTATTTTGCCTTGCTCTCAGGAGATGTTATCAAGGACCCTGAAGATATTTGCTCGGCATCCCATCTGCTTGGGTATGGGAGTCAAACAGGGATCGATCTTCCAGGTGAATATGCGGGTAGAATCCCCAAAGATGTCGCCTACAATAGAACTGGGCTTTATTCCATGTCAATTGGGCAACATTCACTTGTTGGAACCCCCTTGCAGACAGCTGTCATGATGGCTTCTTTGGCCAATGGGGGAGAACTTTTAAAGCCGCAAATTACCGAGCAGGAAAAAGAAGTGCGCTGGACATTTTCCCTCCCGAGCGAGGTGCAAGATGTTTTGTTGCAGGGGCTCCGTCAAGTAGTGGTGGGAGAGAAAGGAACGGCGCGGATTTTAAAGCGTCAGTTTCCAAGAGAACTTGTGAATCAAATTATTGGAAAGACGAGCACAGCAGAGGTGATGGAGAGATACGGGCTTGATGGAACCTCTGGAACTTTGATGTCAAAAATGATTTGGTTCGGAGCGATTACCTATGAGAGCGAGGATTTTTCTAAACCTGAGCTTGTTGTGATCGTCTACTTAAGGTATGGGGAGTTTGGTTTGGATGCAGCTCCTCTAGTTGCTAAGATCACCCAAAAATGGCGCGAAATTAAAGAGTCTCATCAATAATTCCAAATTGGCACTGAATTTGCATTTGAGATGGTAGCGAAAAACTACTGTCATAGGTGCTGCTTTATGGAAAATTCATTGCCGGCTAGAGAGCCAAATCTTGCGAAAGAATACTTCTGTGCGGGGGTGGGAAAGTTTTTAGATGGGAAATACGAGGAAGCGCAGGCTGAATTCCAAGAAGCGATTATCCACGATCCCTCTTTACCACTCGCTTACTGCTATTTAGGGATTATCTCTCTAGAATTAGGAGATGTAGATGTGGGAATGAGGTGGTGTGAGCGGGGTCTTGAGGTCGATCCTGAAAACGGCTACCTCCACTACTGTTTGGGTGCGGCATTTGAAAGACGTGGGGAGCCTGAGGAAGCGATTAAGCAGTACAAAATTTATCTACACGACCATCCGCGTGATTCGGAGTGCCTATTTAGCATGGGATGTGCCTATGACCAAGCTGGATGTTTCCAAGATGCTGTTAAGTATTACCAAGAGGCCCTTGAACACGATGCTACTCACTACAAAGCTTCGTATAATTTGGCTCTTGTTCTTGGTGAGCAGGGTGATACGGCCCAAGCTGTAGAGTGCCTTAATAAAACAGTTGAGGCCAATCCTTCCTATTGGAAGGGGTGGATTAAGTTGGGCCTTTTTCATTCCTATGAGAAGAAATGGAACGAAGCGACAACCGCCTATGAACGGGCGATCGATCTGCGCCCTGATGTTTCAGATAGCTTCTACAATCTAGGTCTTTGCTATCTCACGGCAAGCAAACCCAAAAAAGCTGTGAAGGTGTTTAAAAAAGCGCTGGAGCTTAATCCAAAAGATTGTGAGTCCTCTTTTTATCTGGCTATTTCTTATATCGATATGAAAGAGGATAGCCAGGCGATTGAGACCTTGCATGAGACATTGATGATCGATTTAGATCATGAAAAAACCCACTATCTTCTTGGCAGACTCTACTACATGAATGGAGAGAAACAAAAAGGAGATAATGAGCTTAAATTTCTAAAGAGCTGTGACTCTCAGTATGTTGAGGCTTTGAAGAGCTCTGTAAAAAAGAAAAAGAAATAACTCTCTCTAAGAACGGAACGACTTGTTTAAGGGAAAGGGGCGTTGGCTTTGTAACCTCTGACACAAACAATATTTCCTCTGGCAAATGGGGAAGGGCGGACCATCTTTCATCACGTAGCACCACCGTGACGTGGTCGGCAAGGTCGATAAGAAGACGCACTTCAAGGCTTTGAAGTGGGGCATTGGAAACGAGTAAAATGCGCCCCTCCTGACTTTCGAGAATCTCTCGAAAGCGGCGACTTCCAAGGACCACTTCTTTATCCCCTTCAGGAGCGTTCAGATTAAGGAGTGCGTCGTCTTTCGATAAATCCACGACGCATACCTCTTCGCCGCTCTTTGAAAAGAGGGAGGCGAGATCAGATACCACAGAAGGATTTTTTGTGATCAGCGATACGACCCGCCCTTTTGCGCGTAGGTGGTAGTGAATGTTTTTCAAGTCGTTCATTGTGTGAGCAAAAGAGACGACCAGCTTACCCTCGCTCTTTAAATTGACGTATGAAGCTGTTGGCCCGAGATAGATTTCTCTAAAAATGAGTCCGGCTAACATCAAAAAGATTCCGAGAAAACTCCCACTCAAAAATCCAAAAAGGAGGTGTGGAGAATTGGGAATCATAGGTAAAGGGGCGCACATAAGCGGGATTGCACCAAGATAATCAAGGTGGTAGCCGATATTTTTAGCTTCAAGCATTTTTGTAATCGATTCGGTGATCTCTGCCTGAAGTTTGGTGTTGAGCTCAATTTTTCTCTCAGTGAGCCACTGCTCAGGAAAATGGGATGCCTGAAGGGCAAACGTGCGTAAATCCTCTTCAACCCCTTCATGGCGTTCGCGTAAGAGCACTAGCATTAATCCCTGGAGATCAAGGAGGTGGTTTCGAAATACCTCTTCTTTTACCCGGGAGCCCTCTATCAAATGGTTAATGTGCTTTATAAGAAACCGACGTTCGGTCTCCAGTTCTTCTAGAAGGTTTTCTCTCTCTTTGCTTGTCCAATTTTTTTCGTCGTTGAGATTGCGGTGCAGAGCGTGAATTTTGTCAAAAAAAGTGGGATTGTCGATTAGCTTGGCAAGTGAGGAGGTGTCAAAATGCGTCTCCGCAAGCCTCTCTAAGCAATATTCATATTGTTCCTGTTCAATTTTCTGCCGCTCGATGGCTTGCTGTTGCTCATTTACAAGCTCTCGTGCTCCTGCAAGGGTCAAGATTTGTGGTTGGGAGGGTGTGTGTTTTTGGACGCCCCTTTGTTCCAACGCTCCTATTTCTCCCGCGATCGCCTCACGTTCCATGCGCGCTTTTGTTTGCTTTTTAGCCATGAATTCGAGCTCGTTTCCTAATGAAAAGAGCTCTCCAGCCTTGAGATGTGCTTCAAGATAGGTTTTGTGCTCTTCGAGCACAGCTTCAAGTTCCCCGATTGTTTCCTGCTGTCTTTGCTTTAGATAACCCGTCTGCTGAGAAATTTTGCGCTTCCCCTCGTCTTTCAGATATTCCTGAAAGCTTGCCATGGCACTGTTAACAACGCTTGTTGCTAAATGGCGGTTTGGATGGGTGAAAGAGACATGAACGAGGCTCTTGTGATCTTTGCTTCGTTTAACGGAAATAGATTTTTCAAGGCTTTTTGCGGCCGCATGCAGTGGAATAAACGTCAGGTGAAAGGACTTTCCAGAGACGGGCGTTGAGGCTGCTAGGGTGAAACAGCTCCCCTTCCACCAAAAAGGTTTTTCAAGCTCCCCCTCCCCTATCAGCCGTTTTTTTTGGAGGACATGAAAGTGTTTGTCATCGAGAAAAACTAGATCTAGCTCGGCGCTTATAAGCTCGGGGTAATCGAGTTTTGTGCACGTAATTGAAACAGCTTGGTCAGGAAGCATCATCTTCGAGGGGACAGGCTCTGTGAGAATTGGTGAATCGGGCTGTTTGGTTTTGATCAGGCGTTGCGCACGTTCAGCTTTTAGCGTATGCCAAATCTGTCTTAGGGGGTTTGCTCGTTTCTTTTCGCGGATGGCCAGTTGCAGGTTAAGAGAACGTGCAACACCTTCCATAACAGGATAGCTGCGCAAGAAGACCTTCGCGTCATCTGCGGCTGAATAGTGTTCGCTATTGCCAAGAAATTCTAGTGCTTTTGAAATTCCCGTCGAACTTGCCTCCTTATTGCCTTTAAAGAGCGCTTCGGCAGTGTATGTTGGCGGCTTAATGAGGTAATAGGCAAAGGCAAGCACGCCAAAAACAAGTGCGGAGATAAGAATCATCCATCTCGCCTGCTTCATCGCTTGCCAGCAATCAGATAAGGAGAGAGTAATCAATGGAGAAGACCTCGCGTTTTGATCCCAAGATCGATCAAAAGCGAGCTTGGTAAAAGCTGTTCGATGAAACGATTCCATTTTGTAATCGGCTTTTCTGAGATGTAGACAGTGTCACCGGGCATCAACAAGAGGCTGTTATTCGGAAGGTAGGTAATATGATTCCATGAGAGACGGTAGATCTTAGGATTGATGATGTTACCGCGGATGACCTGGATACATCTTTTGTCGCCCGTGAAGGGGATCCCTCCTGCAGCTGCGAGCGCTTCACGCAAGGAGATGGAGCCAGAGGGGACAGGGATAACCTGTGGCAAGCCTACCTCTCCCATCACCGTAACAGTAGAGGCCATCGGATCGGCAATAAAGATCTTATCTTTCGGGTGCATCACAATATTTTGGTACATATCCCCTTCATGAACCAATTTGTATAGGTCGACCGGGAGTATTTCGCCGCAGCGCACCACATAACTTTTAAAGAGATTTGCGCCAGGGGGAACACCCGCCAAGCAGAGCACTTCATAGAGGCGGATCCGGCCATTGATAGGGATTTCGGGAATTTTGACAGCGCCTATTAACTCAACCTTGCTATGAAGACGCTCGGAATACTCCAAAAAGACATTCACATTAGCAATTTCCTGGGTATACATTCCCTGGATACGCGTACGCGCTTGGTCGAGAGTAAGCCCCGCTAAACGGACCGGGTCAAGCCCAGGAAGATAGATCTGGCCATTGACAACTCGATACCCAACCGTTTGCCCAATACTTGTAACAGAATCCACTAAATCTTTGCGACTTGGATGAAATAGCGCAATAGTTAATACATCGTCTTCATCGATTAGATCTTCATATTCTTCAAGGTAGCAACAGGGAAGAGACTCCACCCATTCGCCTTCGAGTTCTAAGATAGAGGATTTACCTTGAGCGATTTGGTACGAGTCGAGCACAAATTCTTGCGCCCCTTCCATACAGTAATTGTAACCACAGGGTCTGCAGGCAGAAAGAAATACAGAAATGAGTAAAATCCAACGCATAAGAAGACTCTTCTACCACCAAACTCCTTTTTTTGTCTTAATTTATTCCGAGGATTAGTTTCTCTTTTGGCTGCTTTTTGCTCCACTCGAAGAATCGCTCGCTTGCCGTATGGAAAAACACTGTCTTCGCTCGCGATTATTCAACTGAAACAAAAATCACCTAAAATTCTTTTTTTCAGTGGGTAATATTATTTTTCTGGCACAAATTAGGATAATTGTCAGTTTAGGGACGCTTTCCGCTGAAAAAGCTTCTTCCTTTCCAGCTTCAAGAAAAGTATGGTTCTCATATGCAGGCATTAGTTCTATATTTCGTCGTATCGCACATCGTTTCGTTTTTTTGCTCAATCTTTGAAGCAACCCTCCTTTCGTGTACCGATAGCTATGTCGCGATTCTTAAAAAACGCGGTTCTTCAGTAGCGGGCATTCTTGGAGAGTTAAAAGGAAAGATTGATCGTCCGCTAGCTGCAATTTTAACCCTGAATACCATATCACATACAATTGGAGCTGCGGGTGTTGGAGCGAGCGTTGTTGAGTTGTACGGAGATCGTTGGTTGGCTCTTGGCTCCATTATTCTGACGTTGACCATGCTCTATTGGACTGAAATGCTTCCTAAAACTGTAGGAGCTCTCTACTGGAAGCAGCTGGCCCCATTTTTTGCCCGTCCGATAAAATTTTTGATCTATTTGACATATCCTTTTGTCGTTTCATTCAATATTTTTGCCAAGTTGCTCGCTCGAGGAAAAAAACAAGAGTACATCACCGAAGAAGATATTCTAGTTGCCCTTGAAACAGGAACCAAAGCGGGTGTGATCGAAGAGGCAGAACAAGACATGGTGGAAAACATCTTCCGCTTAGGCGATCGGCGCGTTGGGATGTTGATGCGTCCACGTGTCGATATCGAATGGCTTGACATCGATGATTCGCAGGAGAAAATTCGTGACCAAATTATTGTCTCCAAACACCATCGCTTCCCCGTTTGCCAAGGGGATATCGATCGAGTAATCGGGGTAATTCACTCTCAAGACTTGCTTGGAAAAGCGTGGATGGGGGAAGGAATTGATATCAAAGAGATAGCGGCCTCTCCTCTTTTTGTGAATGAAAACACCCTTGTTTTCGAACTTTTAGATCTTTTGCGAAAGCATCAGGTGACGCTTGCCCTTGTTACTGATGAATATGGCTCGATTCAAGGGATGATTACCACAAACGATATCATGAATGCGATCGTACGTGATATCGAAGAACGAAGCCCCTCCGATATGGTCAAAGTGGGCCCTAGATCGTGGATGTTGGAAGGGAGTTATCCTATCGATGAGTTTAAAGAAAATTTTCATTTAGAGCATTTACCTGAGGAAGGACGAGCGCGCTACCGCACTCTTTCGGGGTTGTGTATGTCCCAGATCGGATCAATTCCAAAGAAAGGGGACACTTTTGTGGTTGGACACTACCGCTTTGAAATTCTAAAAGTCGAGCGCAGGCGGGTAGAAAAAATTTTACTAACCAGAACAGAGAATTTTACCTAGAAAATTACCCATTTTTTTAGTATGATTTTCTGTTATGTCGACATCTACAGAAGAAATTTTAAAAGAACGTTCCGAATATAAACCTGGTTTTGTCACCAATGTGGAGAGTGAGTCTATTCCCAAGGGGCTTAACGAGGAGACGGTTCGTCTAATCTCGGAGATGAAAAATGAGCCTCCTTTCATGCTCGCGTTTCGTCTCAAGGCTTATCGAAGATGGCTCGAGTCGAAGGAGCCCAATTGGGCAAATCTCTCTCACCCTCCCATTGACTACCAAGATATTACCTACTACTCCGCTCCTAAGAAAAAACCTCAGCTTGGCAGTTTGGATGAAGTCGACCCAGAAGTGCTCAAAACATTTGAGCGTCTTGGGATTCCCGTGGATGAGCAAAAGCGGCTCGCCAATGTCGCCGTTGATATGGTTTTCGATTCCGTTTCCATTGGAACAACTTTTAAGAAAAAACTCGATGAGGCCGGTGTTGTTCTTTGTTCGATTTCAGAAGCGGTCCACCGCTATCCCGAGCTTCTTGAGCAATACTTAGGAAGCGTCGTTCCGATTGGGGATAACTACTTTGCAACACTGAACTCAGCAGTGTTTACTGACGGTTCATTTGTGTATGTTCCAAAAGGGGTCAGGTCTCCAATGGAGCTTTCAACCTACTTCCGCATTAACGACCAGGAGTCGGGGCAGTTTGAACGCACACTGATCATCGCTGAGGAGGGGTCGCATGTGAGCTATCTTGAGGGATGCACAGCACCTGCCTTTTCAAAAAATCAGCTTCACGCTGCTGTTGTTGAACTCGTTGCTCATAAGAAGGCTGAAATCAAATACTCGACGGTTCAAAACTGGTACGCAGGCGATCGCAAAACTGGAGAGGGGGGCGTCTATAATTTTGTCACCAAAAGAGGTCGTTGTCTCGAGCATGCAAAAATTTCCTGGACACAGGTCGAAGTTGGCGCCGCAATCACATGGAAGTACCCCAGCTGTATCCTTGAGGGAGATCATTCTGTTGGAGAATTTTACTCGATTGCCCTGACAAATGGAAAAATGCAGGCCGATACAGGGACAAAAATGATTCATTTAGGAAAAAATACCCATTCGACAATCATCTCTAAAGGGATTTCGGCCGATGAGTCGCATAATAGCTACCGCGGCCTTGTAAAAATCGCCCCCAAAGCAGAGGGAGCGCGCAATTACACTCAGTGCGATTCCATGCTTGTCGGAGATCAATGCTCTGCCAACACCTTTCCCTACATCGAAGTTGGAAACGAAACGGCAGAGATCGAACACGAAGCCTCTACTTCGAAAATGAATGAAGAACAACTCTTTTATCTTCAATCGCGCGGCATCGACCGGGAAGATGCGATCAACCTTGTAGTCAATGGATTTGGAAAAGAGGTGATCCAAGAGCTGCCGCTTGAATTTGCTGAGGAAGCGAAAAAATTATTAGCCATAAAACTCGAAAACTCTGTGGGTTAACATGTTAGAAATCATTAATTTGCACGCTACTGTTGAAGGAACATCCATTTTAAAAGGGATTAATCTCACCATCAAGGCTGGTGAAATTCATGCCATTATGGGACCCAACGGCGCCGGAAAATCGACATTAGCAAAAATTATCTCTGGCCATCCGGCGTATGAAGTCACTGAGGGGGAAATTCTCTTTGAAGGGGAAAATATTTTGGAGATGGAGCCAGAAGAGCGCGCCAAATTAGGGCTTTTTATGAGCTTTCAGTACCCTCCCGAAATTGCCGGTGTCACAAACTTTCAATTTTTGCACCACGCTTTGAATGCCAAGCTGGAAAAGCCCCTTTCTGAAGAGGCGTTCTCCACTTTGTTAGATGAGAAGATGGAGAGTGTAAAAATGCGTGGCGAATTTAAAAAGCGCCATGTGAATGAAGGATTTTCCGGCGGTGAGAAAAAGCGTAATGAGATTTTACAGATGGCAGTTTTGGAGCCCAAACTTGCTATTTTAGATGAGACCGACTCGGGGCTTGATATCGACGCGATGCGCATTGTTGCTGATGGAGTGAATGGATTGATGAATAGCGAGCGCGCTCTTCTTCTGATTACCCACTACCAACGTCTTCTCGACTACATCAACCCCCATTTTGTCCATGTGCTTGCTGACGGAAAAATCGTACGATCCGGTGATGCTAGCCTGGCACTAGAGCTTGAAGCGCAAGGATACGTCGATGCTTGAGACACTTGAGAAACACGTTACAGACCAAGTGGCCTGGGACCGTTTTATATCACTCGGCCTTCCAACAAAAAACTCGGAAGTATTTCGCTATGTCCGCTTAAACGATCTCTATTCGCATAGTTTTGAAAAGGCAGGGACTGCAACCCCTGCACTCACTCCAAAAGAGGGGCAGCTTGTTTTTATCAACGGACGTTATAGCGAAGAGCTTTCATGCCCTGCTTCAGGGATCATTGTGCAGCCACTTGCACAGGCAAAAAAAACGTATGGAAGTTTCCTCAATCACCGTCTTGCTACGCAGTTAAAAAATGAAAAAGACCCCTTTGCGGCGCTTAACGGCGCCCTTTGTGACAACGCTCTTTTTCTCTATCTTCCTCCTAAATCGACTAGCCGCATTGAAATTGTTCACCATATCACAGAGCACGCAAAACCTGTTGTAATCGCCCCTCGCCTCCATATTTATGCCGGAAAAGAGTCTGAGGCGAAGATTTTTGTATCCCATCAAGCTCAGCATTGGGTGACAAGCTATATAGATGTCGCCCTAGATGAACGGGCACATGTTACGATGACGACAGTCCTTGATGAAAATGAAGAGAGTTGGCACTTCGATGCTATCCGGGCCACCTTGAAACAAGAGAGTCACTTTACAAGCTATATGCTCGGAAAAGGAGGCGCTACAGCCCGTCAGGATTATGTTATTCACCTTTTAGAAGAGCGTGCTGAGGCCTCGCTTTATGGCGTGTGTCAGCTTGAAGAGAGGAGTCATCATCATGTTAATATCCTTATGGAACATCACGCTCCAAACTGCCGCTCCTTGCAGCACTTCAAAAACGTATTGAAGGGGGTTTCTCGAACCAGCTTCGAAGGGAAGATCTATGTTCACCAGGCAGCGCAGAAAACAGAAGCATTTCAGATGAACAATAATCTGATCTTAAATCCACGGGCGTCGGCAAGCAGTAAACCGAATCTCGAGATCTTTGCCGATGATGTAAAAGCTTCTCACGGCTCAACTGTCGGACAACTCGATGAGGAGCAACTCTTCTACCTGAAAACACGCGGCATTCCACAGGATATGGCTAAGCAGATGCTTGTCAAAGGGTTTTGTCAGGAAATTTTAGATTTAATCGAAGGACCTCATGCAGACATGTGTCGATTTTCGTAAAGATTTCCCCATGATTCGTGAGGGACAGATCTACTTTGACACAGCTGCAAGCGCTCAAAAGCCGCAAGTTGTAATCGACGCTTTATGCGATTTCTATTCAAACCATTATGGGACGGTCAATAGAGGAGTGTATAAGCTTGCGCGCAATGCGACCGAGCTTTTTCATGGGGCGAGAGGGAAAATTCAACGTTTTATCAACGCTGCCCATCCCGAAGAGATCATCTTTACTCGTGGAACCACCGCCTCATTAAATTTATTGGCAAGGTCTTATGCCAAGGCTTTTTTGCGCACAGGCGATGCGATTATTATTTCAGAGATCGAGCACCACTCGAACATCGTTCCTTGGCAAATGATTTGTGAAGAGAGTGGAGCCGTATTGCGTATTGTTCCTGTCAATGATGCAGGAGAACTTATTTTCGAGGAGTTGCTAGCTCAGCTTGATGAGAAGGTGAAGCTTGTGAGTATCGCCCATATGTCGAATGTGCTCGGGACACTCCACCCTGTCCAAGAAATCATTGACGCTGCCCATAAAGTGGGTGCTCACGTCTGTCTCGATGGTGCGCAGGCAATTGCCCATCTACCCGTTGATGTCGAGGCGTTAGGTGTCGATTTTTACGCCTTTTCTGGTCATAAGCTATATGGTCCAAACGGCGTTGGCATTTTGTATGGAAAGCGTGAATTGCTCGAAAAAATGCCTCCACAAGAAGGTGGTGGTGATATGATCGAACAGGTGACCTTGCGTGAGAGCACATACAACACCCTCCCCTCAAAGTTTGAGGCAGGTACCCCCATGATTGCAGAAGTGATCGCTTTGGGCGCGGCGATTGATTACCTCCAAGAAATTGGGATGGATACCATTGCTACCTGGGAGCAGGAGCTGCTTGCATACGCCACAAAGAAATTGGGCCAGATAGAGGGGGTAAAAATCATCGGCACCGCTCCCAAGAAAGGGGCGATCATTAGTTTTGTTGTTGATGGAATCCATCCACTCGACTTGGCGACCCTTCTTGACTGTCGTGGAATTTCTATTCGCACGGGTCATCATTGTAGCCAGCCAGCTTTAGAGCGTTTTGGGGAGACGAGTGTGGCGCGCATCTCCTTTGGCATCTACAACACCTTCGAGGAGATCGACCAGTTTATCTCTTCTCTGCAGTCAATTTTGAATTTTTTAGCTTAATAAGCCTCTGATTCACTAGTTATTGTTTTCCAACTCCTTTTTCTGTGCTAAAAGAGCTGCGTGAGTATACACAAGCAACTGGTCCTAGCTTAAGAGAGCTTTGCCCATATATTTTGCGAGATTTGGATAAGAGAGCAAATCGGCATATCCTCGCATCTGGTCGCCAATGATGCGGGTGATGGGCTTCTTTCCGTTTCCCCACCCCCAGTTAAGAGAAGAGCCAATTCTAAATGCGTAGGGGTAGTGCTCAGCGACATATTCATGCAGACGCACGTTACTCCTCCCAAATGGATAGATAAATGAATTGATCGATTGGGAAAGATTTGTCTCAATGATCTGTTTAGAGGTGACCACTTCACGATTGAGGTCGACAAAGTCAAAAGTAAGATTGCAGTGCATGAAGGAGTGGGATGCAACCTCCACATGGCCCGATTCGACCATCTCGTCAATCTCCTCCCATGTGCAAAAGGGAGCTTTTTGATCAAAAAAACCGTCTTGCATGGCCATTGTATAGGGAACGCTGAGCCGCTCCTCTGGGGCAAGCGTTGAAGAATCGAGAATATAGCGGGCTGGAACGCCTAGGAGGGCTTTGATATTTAGCTCTTTGAGCATGGGAAAGACAAAATGGTAAAAATCAAACGAGGCGTCATCAAAGGTTAAGCAAATAGAAAATTTCCGCTTCTGCAGTGGATCTCCCGGTAAAACAATTGCATAACGTTCCTTGAGGAACGTAAGATGTGAGCGGAGCATCTCTTTTGAGTTTGTGTGCTTCCCAGTGCCAACTCTATGGTACATAATTGCTAGGAGCATTTATTGACCTGATAGAGTTTTAGGTATTTATAAAATGCGGTATGGCCGTTGTAGGCGGAGATCAAAAAGCCTTCGAAGCCACCCAAAAAACCTTTTTTTAAGACGTAACTTTTCATGAAGGCGGCAGCGCCATGTTTAAGGGCGATCAGAGGCGAGGATTTTCTTTTATGATGGTACTGGGTGGCAAATAGGGTGGAGTAACGCTCCATTTTGATAAGGAAATCTGAAATCGAATCGTATGAGTAGTGGAGGACCGGATGTTTAAATGCGATTTCCTTATGCCCTTTTTTTATCACGCCTTCGTGGACCATTGCTTCGGTAAAAGCTGTCTCAGTTTTATTATAGAGGCGGATATGGGATTCGGGATACCAGCCACACCATTTGATGTGCTTCCCGTTGTAATAATTGTGGAAAGGAAGAGCATAGACTGTCTGAGGCTTCAGGGGCATTTCTAGAATTTCTTGTATAAGCTCCTCGGAAAGGACCTCATCAGCGTCGATCGACAATACCCATTCGTGCTTGGCAAGGGCTGCGGCAGCATTGTGGGCAGGGCCAAATCCGTTAAACGGACGCTCATAGATCGCGACATTGGAAAAATTCTTTGCGATTTCAAGCGTTTGATCGGTTGAGCCCGTATCAAAGAGGACTACCTCATCAAATTTTTGAAGGGCACCTAAAACTTCTTTTATGCGGCGCTCTCCATTTTTAATTATGATTGTGACACTTATCATATTAGATAAGACTTTATGGGGTTTAATCTTTAATATAAAGAAAATAAAGCCCCCGCCAGGTGGCGAGGGCTAGTAGGTTGTAGTGGCGGTTACGGTGAAACCGTAAGAGTTCCCGAAATCATAACAATCTCTTCTGATCCATTTTTCTCATGGTCGTACTCAGTTGTTGTAGATTCTAAGACCTCACACCCACCGCCTACCTCTAATGTGAGTAGGTTTGTTGATGTACTCAAGGTTATAACTCCTAATCTTCCAATCCCATCACAGCCGGATTCCGCAGTGACAGGCTCCTAATTCATGCTAATTCCAAACCTGATCTTTGTGGCTTTGAGCACCAGTAGACACTTCACCTCCCTTTTTGCTCTTTCCATCCACCTTGATCCGGTGTCGTTAACCTACTTTATTTAATGAGTAGGTAATTGCTTTATTAAATAACAATTTATTCTTAATTATTCAAGCGAAGTGAGTGCCAATCTTCTAATAAGAGGGAGCCTTCTTGAAAAAGGGTGGCGATCGAAGGGAAAGCGGGATGGGCTTTGAGTTGTTCCCACGCTTCAGATCTAGAGCCGATTTCCATTTCGAGGCTCACCTGTCTTAGCAAGTTCAATGCGTAAAGGGTAGAATGGGCGTCATCATTTTTCAATTGAACATCAAGAGCCTGCGCTTGGCTATAGGCTTCCTTGTATCTTTTCTCTGCTATTAAGTGAGAGGTATTTGCATATGTTTTGTAAAAGGCTGGGAGGTCTTGGTTCGCATTACCCACCGATGCTTTGGTGTATGGCAACCCTTTTGATGGGTTAGCGTGTGCCAGATAGGTCATCGCAAGCATCATGTCGTATTTTGGGTGCAGCTCTGGGTGACGCTTCAAAATCAGTTCTGTAGTTTCGATCGATTCGATGGGCAAAGTTTCCCCATTTTGGAATCGTTCTAAAATTTGACCGGCAACGACAAAATCTTGCTGCGATTGCGAGCGGTTTGAGGAAAAAAAACGTTCTCCCCACGCTGCAATAGAGGCAATTGCCAAAAATCCGAGTAGGAGTTTGGACCAGTGTTTGCTAAAAAAGTTAAGAAATTTATGTTCTTCCATATTGAATGCGCTATATTATACAGCTCATGAAAAAAATCGCAATATTGATTTTTGTTGAAAAAGGTTCTAAAGGAGATGTTGCCAAAGATGCAATATCTTATCCATTTTTCTCGAAGTTATGAGGAGTTTATGCTATCTATGTGGCAAGAGCGCTAAAAAAGGTAAGAAATAGTGGAAGAGACAATTGAGATAATTAGTTGGGATGCTGTTCGGGTAAGTCCATTTCAGCCACGCCGTCATTTTTCGGAGGAAGAACTCGAAGAATTGGCCTCTTCTATCCGTGCTGTTGGCCTAATTCATCCGCCTGTTGTGCGGAAGGTGGCCTCCGGAGGAAAGGTGTTGTATTATGAGCTGATTGCAGGTGAGCGTCGGTGGCGTGCTTCCAAGAAGGCGGGCCTCGAAAAACTCTCTGTTTTAGTGCGTGATTCAAATGATGAGCATGCGGCTAAATCGACGCTGATTGAAAATGTCCAGCGGGTCAATCTCGATCCAATGGAAATGGCTGAAGCTTTTCAGAAGTTAATCGACGTGTTCCGGATGACCCAGGAA
This sequence comes from Chlamydiota bacterium, assembly GCA_021772455.1. Taxonomy (GTDB): domain Bacteria; phylum Chlamydiota; class Chlamydiia; order Chlamydiales; family JAAKFR01; genus JAJACP01. The sequence continues at coordinate 701 of JAJFLY010000013.1, read as the reverse complement.
GATGTCGCAGAAAAAGTTGGTAAGAAACGCTCGACCGTTGCCAATTACTTGCGCCTATTAACCCTCCCCGAATCGATTCAACACGCTCTTTCGAAGGGGGAAATTTCTATGGGGCACGCAAAGGCGATTCTCTCGCTCGATGGTGCCGAGTTGCAAAACATGCTTACCAAAATGATTCAAGAAAAGCAGCTTAATGTGCGCGATGCAGAGAAGCAGAGTCGAAAATTCACGCCTAAAAAGACTCAGACTTCAAGGGATCCTCATATTGATGAGATGGAAGATCTTATGAAACAGCAGTTTGGAACAAAGGTGGAAGTTGTCCCTTCAAGACGCGGGGGAAAAATTGTTCTCCACTACTACAGCCTTGATGACCTTGAGCGCCTATCCGAACTCTTGTCTATCGAAGCATAGCCTAGACCCTGATTGCTACCTAAACTTGTTGTTATAGTGCCCTACCAAATCCAAATGGAGGATAGTATGGAGCTTTATGCAACTGTAGTTTACGTGGTTAGTTCAGAACTGCTGAAAATCCTTGGCGTACAAGACGACCCTCATGCAAAGATGGAAAATGCGGAAGTGATGACTTTTGCTGTTGTGGCAGCAAAATTTTTTCACAGCAACTATGTGAAAACGAGATATTTCTGTCAGCGTCTTGGATTGTTTCCTACGATCTTGAGTAACAGCCGACTCAACCGTCGTCT
>JAJFLY010000012.1 GCA_021772455.1 Chlamydiota bacterium | reverse complement strand
TATTTGCAACCCTTCACTCGTCTAGAAACCGTTTGAGCACGCCATCTACTGCCTGCATCGCCAAAGGCAAGGGAGGAACCCTTGCCTTTGGCGATGCAGTTGTATCTGTCGCACCCAAACGGTTTCTAGACGAGGTTTAGGCAGCAATCAGGGTCTTAGCAATCTAGCAATTTGTTATATAAAGGGAGATGGGGTACCCAAAAAACCTAAAGAAGCAATTAGACTTTTATCACATGCTGCTAATCAGGGGTATGCGCCAGCTCAGTACAATCTTGGCCTGTGCTATGAGAAAGGGGTTGGGGTAACCGAGCCATCTTATGAGGAAGCCAAGAAGCTTTACGGCCTTTCTGAAGCTCAGGGAGATACATTTGCTAAAAAGGCTCTTATAAGGCTAAGTGCTTCTGAGCCCACGAGCCAATATCCTCAGGCGCAATAAGGTGCTTTTCTCCCACGCGCGATTCGATCTCTACTTTTCCTTCATTTGTGAAACTCTTTCCAACAATGAGTTTGAAGGGGATGCCAATCAGATCGCTATCTCTAAGTTTAAATCCTAGACGTTCATTGCGATCATCCATAAGCGGCTCGTATGAGGCGAGCTCCTTATAGAGCTTCTCAGCTGTTTCAACGAGTGCCGGATCCTTCGAGGAAGCTGCGGTAATCATGATGCGGAAAGGGGCGAGAATCTTGGGCCAGATAATCCCTCTTTCATCATGGCTCTGCTCGATGCAAGCGGCAGCTGTTCGTCCAATCCCAATCCCGTATGTTCCCATCCAGATCGGCTTCATTTTGCCATTCTCATCTTGAAAATGGGCGCCGAGCTTTTCGGTGTATTTGGTTCCGATGTTGAAGATATGTCCTACCTCAATACCGCGCTGCACTTTGTAGGTACCATCAGGGATATGGGGGCAGCTATCTCCCTCTTCTGCAAGCAAAAAGTCATCGAATTCTGGTTTAGGTAGATCGCGTTCCCAGTTAACGTTGATAGTGTGGAGATCGTCTTCGTTACTTGCGCACACAAAGTTGGTCATAGGCTCTGTGCTTTTGTCCGCATGGAATGTGAGCTTTGTGTTGAGGGGGCCGATGAAGCCAACGTTGGCTCCTGTCAAACGTTTCACCTCATCCTCAGAAGCTTGGAGGGTCTCAATTGGGCCAAACTTTTCTTCGACCTTTAAGAGGTTGATTTGTCGATCTCCTCGGATCCCAATGGCGACAAACTCCTTGCGATCGGCGTAAATCAATTTGAACACAAGGGTCTTTAAAATCTGCTGTGGATCGACTTTTAAAAAAACTGATAGCTCTTCGATGGTCTTTGTTTCAGGGGTCGCGACTTGCTCCATACTTTTAAGGGAATTCTCATAGGTGTAAGAGGGGGGAATCGATTTGGTCGCTTCGACGTTGGCGGCATATTCGCCACACACCATCACAGCATCTTCTCCAACATCGGCAATCACTTGAAACTCTTCGGATTTCCCTTTGCCAATCTTTCCACCATGCGCCTCGACGAGAACAAACTCTAGGCCAAGGCGTCTGAAAATATTGGAGTAGGCGGTGCGCATCGCTTTATATTGCGCATCCATCTCTTGCTCGTTGCGGCAAAAGGAGTAGCCATCCTTCATGAGAAATTCTTTTCCACGCATGAGGCCAAAACGGGGACGGATCTCATCGCGAAATTTGTTGCCTATCTGGTAGAGGTTGAAGGGGAATTGTTTGTAGCTTGTGACCCAGTTGGTTACAAGCGAAACGACGACCTCTTCGTGAGTAGGGGCGAGGCAGTAGGAGTGCCCTTCACGGTCTTCGAGGGTGTAGAGGAGTTTTTCGGCGGTGAAATCATCCCACCTTCCACTCTCTTTCCAAAGTTGAGCTGGGTGGAGAAAGGGGAGAGAGATCTCTTGAGCGCCAGCATTCTCAAGCTCCTCGCGGACAATTGTGAGCATCTTCTTGAAGACGCGCATCATGAGGGGGGTGTAAGAGTAAATACCTCTTCCAAGGCGCTTGATGTAGCCACCTCGCTCTAAGAGCTGATGGGAGATGATATCAGCGTCGGAAGGAGCCTCTTTAAACGTCTGGAAAAAGAGTTGGGTCGTTCTCATTGATTTTCTCTTCCCTGGTAAGAGATTTTGTTGCGAATCTTTTTCGGATTAGTGGTCTCTTTGTAGGAGAGGCGCCCCTTATTTGGAAGGGCTCCGTTTATAAAGAGGGCTAACCTGCGGGGGTTTTGCTTTCCGAGAAACTCATGTGCATACTCAAGGAATTCGTTATAGGTAAGCGCGCTGATCGCTGCTTTTCGCTTCTCCATCCATTCAAAATCGCCATCATAGTCAAAAGCGAGCATATGGAGAACCCCTCCCATTTTGGGAAGATTTTCGGCTGGATGCTCAAGCTTGTAGACAAGAGCGGCCTGAATCGCTTCGAAACGGTCTTGAGGAATCACGCTCTCTTGTAAATGTTGGACACTTGATTCTAAAAAGAGCTCAAAGCGTGCGAGCAAATCGCGCGTGTCGTGGGAGCTCGATTGGATCGCAAAAAAACTGTAGAGGTGGCGCTCGAGCTCTTGTGACCAATTTGAGACGATGTAAGCTGTTTGTTGGCGTGTACGTAGCTCTGAGAAGAAGGGCTCCTCAAGGCCTTTGGAAAGAATTTCCTGTGCAGCTCTTCGCTTAAATGTGAAAGGGCCGCAATCAGCTGTTAGAATCAGAGCATTTGCGGGATGCTCGCTATCGAGCTTAAGGAAGGTTGAATGGTTTTGGTCGGGAAGGGAAGCAAGCTCTTTCTTTGGGTGTTTGCTCAGAGGAAAGGGGCGACCGGTAAGGGTTTTCTCAAAAGTATTCCATACGTCAGCTGTGGGGCCATTTCCATAAAGCATCCCTTCGACGTACGACTCCTCAAAAAGAGTTTTGCAAAATGCGTCATAGTGAGAGGGGCGGATTTTTTTCAAAGCTGCGCTGCGAGCATCTAAGCTGGCAAAGTCTTTGTAAAGGATTGTCCAGAGGAGCTCTCCACCTTGTTTAAGAGGGGTGACGTTGGCTTGGTTGAAATAGTCGCGGAGTTGCTGGTCTTGGTAAATAGCAAACTGCTCTTGCGTCGGATGCGCGGTTTTCATCGCCGCTAGAATCGTTTCTAAAAAGGCGTTTGCCTTGTCGCTATAGCCGATTAGTTTGAGCTCAATCCCATTTTGGGTGGGTTTAAGCGAGTAGGAGAGGCCTGCAATCATCGCTTCGTATGCGGTGTTATTGAGCTCTTCGTTTACTGATTGGCAGTAGAGGTCTGCTAAAGCGACGCTTTTTGGATTTGCAGCAGAGATGGCAGGCGTTTTAATGGTAAATGACCAGCAAACTTCAGGAACGAGGAAGCGATCGTCTTTGCATGTATAGAGCTTGCCTTTTGGCGTATCTACTAGGAGAGTGGGTGTTGGTAGGGTTTTTTCATCAGAAGGGGTTCCAACAACTGAAATCGAGTCTGGTAAAAAGGGATTGGGGCGTGGAATTGAGATGTGGAAATGGGGTCCCAGTGCTGCCCACTTGTCGAGTTTATCTTTTGTGATCGTCCCTACGCTATATTCCACCCCCATCCACGTTTCATTTGCAGTTGGCTTGCGTTTGGTCACCTCAGGATGGGCTATGAGGGTAAAATGACACGTATAAGGTGTCAGATTTTCAACGAGACTATCGACTTTTTCTGGGGCATAAGTTGTCGGAATAAGGGTTTGGTTTGGAAATGTCTCAATCGGCTCGTCGACAAGGTTAACTGCAAGATCTGTGACAACATCAAACACTTCTCTACGCGATTGGAAGCGGTATTTGATCTCTTCAATCTCAACGACCTCATCAAATAAATAGCGAGGAATGCTAGAGGAGCGCAAAGAGGCAATAGCCTGAAAACAGCGCTCTATGACAGTTTCATACTCTTTGACCCCTTTCGAGGTTAATTGGATCGAAAGAGTAAAAAGACTTTGGTCGTTTCCTGCGTTAAAACTCCCAGAACTTAGGGATGTTGCTAAATTTTCTCGCTTGAGCTGAGCTAACAAGCTCGAAGAGCCTTCATGTCCAAGAATATGGCTGACAAGCTGGTTTGCATGGACCTCAAGATCTCTTCCAAAAGGGCGAGGAAGCTCCCAACTCATTTCAAGGATTTGAAGGTCTTGAAGGGGGGTAACTGCGACCATTTTCCCGAAATTTTCAGATATGAAAAGTGATTCGGAGCTACGAGAAGGGGTGCGTTGTTTGTCTTTGACGCTTGAAAAGAGGGTCGAGACTTCTTCTTCCAGGGTATCGAGATCTTCTGAAGAGTAGACGACCAGGTGCATCAAATCGGCGCTGTAATGGGCTCTATACCAATCTTTCAGCTCATCTTGAGAAATATAGCGAAGCGTATCGCTATTTCCGATGCTAAACCGGTGAAAGGGGTGGTTGATATTAGCTAGTTCCTTTTTCACATGAAGTACACGCCAAGGATCTAAGGGGACATCTTTACAAAATTCTTGATGAATCGCCTTGCATTCCCGATCGACTCCTGAAGGGGTGAAGAGAGGCTCGATAAAAAATTGTCCGAACCGATCGAGCGCGCCTGAAAATCCTTCGTTATTGACGGAGAACATATAAACTGTGCGATCAGCCATAGTGAAGGCATTGCGTGAGCCTCCATGTTCATCTAAGAAACGGGTGTACCCTTCCTCTTCGGGATATTTGCTTGTACCAAGAAAAAGCAAGTGTTCGACGAAATGGGCCATACCTGGGCGATCAGTAGGATCATCCCAACTTCCGACAGCAACAGCAAGTGCAGCTCCCGATTCTTTGGTTTCAGGGTCGGAGATCAAAAAAACTTCAAGTCCGTTTTCCAAACGCAATTTTCGCGTCTCTCTTTGAGCTAAGGCGGGTGTCTCGATCGTTAAATTTGACTTGTCTTCGATCACTTCAACACTGAAACCCGAAGTGCATAGAAGGGTAGCTAGAAGCATTTTTTTCATGATGAGAGTCCTTGCTTGATCATTGCGTAATCTGTTTTAACGAGATTCCAGATATGCATCGCCCGGGCGCTCCGTTTTGCATGGCGATCTTGCATCTCAGAGCCTGGGAATTGATCGAGGTCGATCTCGCTTCCAAAAGAGAGAAGAATCCCTTCCCGTTTTGTGCGCCTTTCCTCACCAATCTCAGTTTCAATAGCTTGGGGTGGGGGAAGGATGTCAAAAGTTGCGAGAGCAAGGGGGTAAAAATGGACGGGCTTTTTGGCTTGTTTCCCCATTAGGCGAAACATTTCAATACTCTGTGGGTCAAAGGGAGAGACAACGACTTCCCCCTGGGCATTTGGACGGTCGCGACCACCGCTGGGAGCAACATAGATGCATTTGCCACCCTCGGAGAGAAGTTCTCTCATTCGTTTCATCGTACGTTGGTTGTGGTGTTGCTTTTCAGCTTTAAGCTCAGGTGGGTTGTCGATATGGCGTTTAGAGTAGATGCATAGCAAATTCAGCCCCATACTAAAGGGAACGGCTAATGGATCTGTGACAACTCGGTCGCCGGCAACAGAGATCACCTCTGAGGCAAAATCGAGATAAGTCTCTTCAAGAGCTAGGCTCAGCAACAGAGGATCGACCTCGGTTTGATGATTAGCAAAGAGGATGACATTTTCACCCCTTTGAACTTGCTCATTCATCTTTTTGACGTTTTCAAGATGAAAGACTCGGCTCCGCCCTTTATCAACAAGGGGGCGGAGGAACTTTAAACCAAATTCGTAGTAGTTATATGGTTGAGTGATCTTATGGTGGTACGACTCAAATTGATAAGGATTAGCAATTTGCTTGCAGACAAGTTGTAAAAGGGAGATGAAAACAGGATCATGTGGGGACATATCGAGTCCACACACTTTCAGCGACAGCGCATAACTCTCATAGAGGCTAGTAATAATCTCGCTGTTTCTCTCATCAATTTTTCCCTCATGGAGGGCTTGTTTGAGCCTATCTAGAAATATCATACTTCAAGCAATTCGTGGGTTACGGTGGAAATTAATCGGAAATCATTCAAGTGGAGGCGATCGGACTCTTCGAATTCGATTTTCGCTTTTAGTTTTTTTGCAAAAGACTCCAGATAGGAAAGATCCCCTTCATTTTTCATGTATTTGTATAGATCAGGGTGGACAGTTAGTAGCAAACCAAATTGTTCGAACTTGTGTGTCGCTTTTTTTATTGCCCGCTCGATTTCGATCACAACACTCTCATGAGTTTTAATCAAGCCACTTCCACTGCAGTAAGGGCAGGAGGTGAATAGCGTTTGGACCAGTGATTCACGGTTTCTTTGGCGTGTCATCTCAACAAGTCCAAATTCACTCATGCTAAGGATCGTGCATTTTGCTGGATCTTCCTTCATAAACTCTTTGAGACGTTCAAGAACGCGCCTTTGATTTTTCCGTACGCGCATGTCGATAAAGTCGACAATTACAAGTCCTCCGACGTTACGCAACCGAAGCTGGCGGGCAATCTCATCGGCCGCCTCAAGGTTAATGCGTACAAGTGTCTCTTCCACATTCCCTTCAGTTGTAGTGCTGCGTCCTGAGTTGACATCGATTGTGAACATAGCCTCGGTTCGATCAAAAAAGAGATAGCCGCCGCTTGGAAGCCAAATTTTTCTCCTCAGCGCCTTTTCAATTTCCCGCTCGACATTGAAGCGTTCGAACATGGGGGTTTTATCTCGATAATATTCGATACGAAGTGGGTGTTCGAGGCTGAATTTTTTATGGTATCTCTTACATTTTAAGTAGGTGTTATAGTCATCGACAAGGAGCCTATCGTATTTTTTGTCGACACACGTCATCACGGAGCGTTTCAGGATATCAGATTCTTCAAAAAGAAGCGTAGGGTTGGTAGAATCGTTGAATTTTTCCATAATTTGCTGCCAGCCTTCGAGCAGTTCGTGCGCCTCGCTGATTAACATATCCGTTGTTGCTTGGCTGCTCGCCGTGCGGCAAATTAATCCCATATCATGAGGCATTTCAAAGGCGCGAATTAGTTTTTTTAACCGTTCCCTAGCGCCGCGATCTTCGATTTTACGTGAAACACCACGGTGAGGGGAGTTGGGCAGAAGGACAAGGTAACGCCCCGCAATCGATATATTGGAAGTGAGGCGCGCTCCCTTAGAGCCGATTGGTTCTTTAACGACTTGGACCAGGACGGGCTGGTCGATTTTCATCACCTCTTCAATATTGAGTTTTTTTTGTTTCCGCACGTCAACTGTTTGGATGTCGTAATCCAAATCGAAGTCCATGTCGAACATTTGCTCGAATTTTTTCGTATTTTCGAGAATATCCGACATATGGATAAAGCCATTCTCCCCCTCACCGACATCGATGAAGGCAGATTGAATGTTTTGTAGGGTATTCGTGACTCGGCCACGGTAAATGTTACCTGTGAGCTGGCGCGCTTTTTTTCTTTCCAAGATCAGATCTCGGAGCTGGCCATTTCTTAGGTGTGCATAGCGAATCTCTTTAGATTCCACATTGAGAAGAATATCGTTGTCCATCGGTTTACCTTAAGTCTTGGCGGAAGAAGAAGTGTTGGAAAGGAAAACAGCAATAACTTTTTCATAGTTTCGAGGAAAAAGGACGCAAAAAATAATTTAAATAAATGAGACCCTTTCGGGGAAAATAACTTCGTAAGTAACTCTTCTAATCCGCGCATTGAATAAATATTTCGTTTACGTTGTCCACAAGTATAGGGCAAGCGGGCGAACTTTTCCAGAAAAAACTAGCTTTAAAACCCATTTTCCCCTAAATTGATCTGCCAAATGGGTGATGAATTTAAGATTTATGTCCACAGGCTGAAGGATGGGCAAAAAGAAATAATTGAAGAGACATTCTCTTCAGATTTTATGGAGATCCATGAAGAAGACCTTGCATTTTCAGTGCCGGTCAAAGTTCATGGAGAGGCTGAGTTTGTGGATCAAGCCTTGCTGCTTCGGCTTGATGTCGAAACAGAAGCGACCATGCCCTGCGCCGTCTGCAATGAAGATGTACAGGTGAAGGTAGAGGTGTCAGGCCTTTGCCACACTGAAGAGTTGAAAAATATTAAAGGAGATGTCTTTAATTTTAAAGATATCTTGAGAGAAGCAATCTTACTTGAACTTCCCTCCCGCGCGGAGTGTGCCGATGGAAAGTGCCCCCGGCGAGAGGATATAGCACGATACTTTTTTAGGAGTTAAGAACAATGGCAGTCCCACGAAGTCGTGTGAGCAATCAGCGTAAAAATTCAAGACGCGCTCACCATGCAAAAAAACCAAAAATGGCAACAGCTTGCTCAAATTGTGCAAGTCCGCGCCTTTCTCACCGTGTTTGCCCCTCTTGCGGGTATTATAACAACCGCTTAGTCGTGAAGAAGGAAGAAACATAAGTTGGCTTCTTCAAATCTACTTCGCATCGGCGTAGATTTAATGGGAGGGGAGCAACCTCCTGAAGCGATTTTCGAAGCGGTCTTACACGTAGCCAATACAACATCTGATCAGTTAGTTGTGTTGGCTACGCATGCGCTTTATTCGTCGCTTTCTGAAAAATCTCATCCCCAAATCGAATTCATCACAACAGAAGAGTTCATCGAAATGGATGAACCGCCTCTGCTTGCCGTACGTCGCAAGAAAAATTCTTCGATGGCGGCCGGGATGCGCCTTCTTAAGGAAAAGGAGCTTGATGCGTTCATCTCCACTGGGAGTACAGGAGCACTTGTCGCGACAGCGATGCACCATTTGGAAACACTTCCAGGTGTCGAAAGACCGGCTCTCTTAGTGACTATGCCGACGGCGAATGGAGAAGTTGTCGTGCTGGATGTGGGGGCAAATGTGATGCCAAAGCCTCATCAACTTGTTTCCTATGCAAGATTAGGTTCCCTTTTCCGTACCTATTACCACGGCCTGGAGAAACCTTCGATTGGTCTTCTAAATATTGGAACTGAAGAGCAGAAAGGGACAAAAGAGATGAAGGAGACCTATTCTCTTTTGCAAGAGGCGTTTCAAAACCGTTTTTTGGGGAATGCCGAGGGGCGCGCTGTCTTTCAGGGGAAGGTCGATATCCTCGTGACCGATGGCTTTACTGGAAACGTCTTCTTAAAAACATCTGAGGGGATTTCAAGCTTTTTAGTCGATTACCTTGAAAAGCACTTTGAGGTTCCTGAGATTGTTTCTCATCTCAACCAACGGTTTAACTACTCGGAACATCCTGGTGCTATGTTGTGTGGTCTCGACGCGCTTGTGGTTAAGTGTCATGGCTACTCTGACCAGCAAGCGCTAATCAACGGGATCCACGGCGCGGCCGATCTGGCTCGCAAGGGTATCATCCAAAAAATCAGAAAGAGTCTCTGAGCTTCTTTATCTATCTTTTTTATCAAGATATGCTTGAAAGCAAGTCTCCCAATTTTCGGGGAATACTATGTTTTCCATATACGCTGTGTACCAGTTCACAAGCTCTGCTTGAGATTGAATAATCAACTCTTTTACTTCATGGTTACTAACATTGGCGGCAAGGACAATTTGGTAGATATGTTGACGCAGTTGCCTAAAGGCTTCTTGAGCCTTAATCATTTCCTGCTCGATAATTTCATTAGCATTGCTTACTTCATCTAAAAGTCCAAGTTCTTCAAGTGTTTTACTCTGCTCTTCAGTTAATTGTTTACGATGTGTAACGAGCCAATCGAGAGCTTTTTCAAACCTGTCGAGTTTGGCAATCGTTCGATCTTGTATGGCATAGGGGGTTGCAAATCCTTTCGATAAAAAGAGTATGCAAAGTGTGCAAATAATTAAAAAAGGCTTCATAGCATCCAATAAGGTTGTATATCGTGTTCCAGATGTAGCTGTATCATGATTGCACCAATTGCAGGTGGAACACATGGAAAAATTATGTGGGTTCTTTGATCAAATTCTCGATCGTCTTGGCAGCTTCCTGGCTCGCGTTTTGCCCAAGTAGTCTCTTGCGCAACTCGAAGCACGCTTCTCGGCATTTCTTTACATCCAAGTTCCGCAGCGTTGTCGCGATCTCATCGACAGAGAGGTCTTTGTGGATAAATTCGGGATAGACCTCGCGCTCACAGATGATGTTGACAAGCGTATAGAAGGGGAGGTGGATGCGGAAGATGTAGCGCCCAAGTAGATAGTTTAGTCCGGCCACCTGGTAGGTGACGACTGTGGGAACAGCGTGAAGCCCAATCTCCAAGACGATTGTCCCGGAAGTGGCAAGGGCAAGTTTAGCTGCGCGCATCAGCTCGTACCGCTTGTCTTGGGGAACAAAATGTGCATCTGGACCGACATGCTTTTTTATTTCTTCCATCAGCTCGGGGCGGGCGACAGAAATTACAGGTGTGTAGTCAGGGAATTTTTTGGCAATTTCCCATTGAATGGGTAGGTTTAGAGCAATTTCGTGGCGGCGGCTGCCGGGAAAGAGGGCTAAGATGGGTTTATCTGTTGGCAGCTCGTAGGTGGCATCGTATGTGTAGGTGTCGATTGCGGCGACGAGGGGATGGCCGACATAGGTGACGGGGAGTTTGGTTCCTGTGAAGCAGTTCTCTTCAAAGGGGAGGATTGAAAGGAGGCTATCGAGTGTTTTTGCAAGCGATTTGACGCGGTTTTTGCGCCATGCCCAAACAGAGGGGCAGACGTAGTGGACGAGTTTTCCTTGATACCCTTTTTTGCGTAGTGCCTTTGCTAGGAGCATGTTAAAATCGGCATAGTCGATCAGAACGACACCTGCGGGCTGCTCTTTTAGGATGCGCTTTTTGATTCTTCGCATATCCATAAGTAAGCGGGGCAAGGCGAAGAGGACATCGGAGAAGCCCATCACCTGAAACCGTTCCATGGGATGGGTGATCTCCATGCCAGCTGTTCGCATGAGGGGGCCGCCAACTCCTGAAATGGAGAGGGTGGGGTCGCGCTGCTTGAGGGCTTCGACTAACTTTCCTCCTAAAACATCACCGCTTGTCTCTCCTGCAAATAGGAATAATCCTTCCCCTTTTTTTTGTATGGGCTTGTTAAGAAGCATGAGGTTGCGGATGTAAGGGATGATACCAACGCTATAGCCGAGGATATTGACGGGGTCGTTCAAGCGGATAAAATAGGCGAGCGAGAGTAGAGCGCCGAAAAGACTTGTCCACCAAAAGGGTTTGCTTAGGAAGCTCTTTTGGTGTTTTTCGGCGAGCCACCATTGGATCCAAAAACGGCTGGCAAAGAGGAGCATCCCACCAAATCCGATTACATGCCAAAAAGTGGCGGGGTTTGTCGCATGGTTGCCACTCCATGGCATTGTGGGAGGGCGCATCCAGATATTTTCGCGTATGAAAAGCAATGAGATTGCAGCGGTTGTCAACACCATGAGTGTCACCACACGTTTTTTGGCGAGGGGGCGTGCGCCCATTAGGTTGAGATTGCGCCAGGCAATCACGGCGTTGAGGGCTTGGAGAAGGCAGACTGGATACTGGAGTTGGATGTAGGCATGTACGCACATAATCCCATTTGCGACAAGAGAGATGACCCAAAAGAGGTGGGTGACGGTACTCGCCCCTTTGCGCTCGCTTTGAATCCATTGAAAGAGGAATCTAAGGCCAAATAAGAGGCTCGCAATCAGCCCAAGGGGGTAGAGGAAGGAGCGTAAAGCATCAACGTTCATGAGAAATTTCTTCGCGTATTTTGTGATGCAGAGCGCGCCTCCGCATCCAGCGGACGACAAACATATCGACAATGGGGCCGATCGAGCGGTTGAAGAAGTGGTATTTTGTCTCGCCTTTTGCCCGCTCACGGTGGTTAACGGGAACCTCTTTTATGCGAAACCCTTCAATTTTAAACAGGGCTGGTAAAAAACGGTGCATCCCTGTGTACATCTTAATCTGTTTAAGCGATGTACTGCGATAGACCTTGAGCGAGCAGCCTGTGTCATGCATTTCATCGCGGCAAAGGCGGCTACGCACCCAGTTGGAGAGGCGGGAGACGAGTCGTTTTTTCAAGGGATCTTTTCGGTTAACCCGCCACCCTACAACAAGATCACAATCTGTCATGGCAGCTGTAAGCTTTGGAATGTCAGCGGGATCGTTTTGGCGATCTCCATCGAGAGTGATAATAAACTCTCCCCGTGCGGCTTTAAAACCGGCGGCAAAGGCTGCCGACTGCCCAAAGTTGCGTGTGAAGGTTAAGACGCGTAAATAGGGCTTTTGCTTGCATAGGTCTTGTAATAGTAAAAGGCTGCTGTCTGTTGAGCCGTCGTCGATGCAGATCAACTCCCACGGGTGTTTCATCCCTTCCATTACAGGTTCGATCTCGGCAACGAGATCTTCGATATTTTCTTCTTCGTTCTTAATTGGAATAACAATGGAATAACGCATCTGTTTACCTTTTCCCTAGTAGGTGGTCTTTTACCCAAAGAGTTCCCTCTTCAAAAGTTTGAGGAGATGTTCCGTGCCCCTTATGCCCAATTGCTTGGGTGAGGTTTAATTCAACATTCATGTGCCGCGCTCGGATTTCATGGGCGGTATTGGCCAATTTTCGAAGAAAGCAATAGCAGGCATCGGTACTCACACGCTCATCCCTGTTCCCGATATAGAATCGAAGATTATGGATATGGGTGAGTTTTTCTGCTAAATGCTCTAAATCAAGAGTGGCAGCACGTACTTTAACACGAACTCCCCGTTCGGCAGAAGAAAATTCCTCTGTAGCACTCAATTTAGTGAGGGGGGCAAAGCCTAGAATTATTTTGATTCGTTTCTCGAGTGCTGCGACATGGGTCGCCACAAAGGCTCCTCGCGAAAGTCCTCCCACAGCGATGTGGTCTGGATCGACATAACCATTCTCAATCAGCCAGTCGATTGAGGAGGTGATTTTTTCAAAAAATTCTTCGAGGATATAGTTCTCTTCGGCCATTTGATCGGCCCAGTATTTGATCGCATGAAGCTTGTCAAAATCTTCGCCATGGCCAGGGATCGTCATCGAAAAAACACGCAGAGGTGCTCCTTCAAGCAAAGCTGCAGGGGAATTGTAGGGAGAAAGTGTTAAACTTTCCTCTCCAGAAAGGGAGAAATAGAAGAGCGCGGGCAGTGGCCCGGCTTCAGGGCCGAGTCCAAGGTAACAGATTTCAGTGCCATCACAGTCAAGGCGTTTCAATCCTTAAGTCCTCTTGGTTGATAGACGCTTCCAATGCTCATACGTTTTAAAGTACTCGGGGTGGATGAGCGCGCGCAGTTTTAAAAACGTGAGGGCATAGATAAATTCTTTTTGGTTCACGATTCGCGAGCGGGGTCGCTTGTTCTTATCAAAGGGGGTTAAGCGGTATTGTGTCTGGAGGATAAAGTGGCAGCGTAAACGGATTTTGCGGGGAAAATGTGCGCATGATTCGGTAAGCAACTCTTCAATCATATCATGAGAGTGATCTATGATCTCGCCGAAGTGAGGAGGGGGATCCAGGCGTTTAAGTTCCTCATCTAAAATAGGGAAGATCATGGCTGCTGTTAAAATAGACCTGTCGAGCGTACGATATCCCGCTTGGGCGTTCATCGAGTCGGACGCTTTTAAATAGGCGTAGATGCGCTCAGCTATGGGCTCATGAAAGTAGATATTCAGCTGGGGGAAAAGGATTTTAAGGATTTTTGATTCTGCTAGGAGGTGGAAAAAGGGTTCCGAGGCTCCTGATTCGAGCATCCGAAAGATCTCTTCTAACACCCGTGCAGGGGAGCTTTTCTTGATTTCTTCCCGGCAGCCATCCAATGCTTCGAGGGCTTTTGGATCAACATTGAAGCCAAAACGTGCGCGAAATTTTAGCATCCGGATCATTCGAACAGGGTCTTGCTTAAAGCGCAAAGTTGGATCGCCGATTGCTCGCAGGCAATGCTCTTTAAGATCCTCAAAGCCACCGACATAATCGATGATTTTATGGTCAAGCGGATCGTAAAAAAGTCCATTGATCGTGAAATCACGCCTTAAGGCATCTTCCTCGGGAGATCCCCATATGTTGTCGTGAACGATAAGCTCGCCATCGGTAGGATCGCCTGCACGGAATGTGGAAACCTCAATGATCGTCCGTCCAAAACGGATGTGAGCGAGCCGAAAACGGCGTCCAATTAGGAGACAACTGCGCTGAAAAACGGCTTTGATCTCCTCGGGTTTTGCCGACGTAGAGATATCGAAGTCCTTGGGTTTTTTGCGCATAAGAAGATCTCGGACACCCCCTCCAACTAAATAAGCAGTATAGCCTGCCTCATGGAGTTTTTTGAGCACGGTAAGCGCGCTTGGGTCGATGAGGTCGTTGCGGATGTGGTGATCTTTTTCGGTATAGATTTTTTCTTTCATGGGCGAGATAGCTTAGCACATCACGATTTTATTGTAGATGTGTGGAAAGGCCTTTTCGGCAAAAAATTTCTGGCGCAAGGCGTCATAGTGGGTTTCATCGTAAATTTTTGAAAAATTTTCACGGTCATAATAGGTATAGCTATACAACATTTTTCGTCCCCCAAAAAGGGTTATTTCGTTTTCTAATTTTGCCGATAATTCAGGGGTAGAAAGGGAGGATTTTGGCATCCCATACACCCCGATATTCAAAAAGCGCTCATTGCCAAAGTGTGGGGCAAAAATTTGTGGTGAAGAGGTCCCTTTGACCGGGCAAAGCCAAATAGGAAAAATCTCCGTTTGCTCGATAAAATGGGTAAAAACTTCATGGGCTTTTGCGACAGGCGCATAGAAATCGTGCACAAAAAAAAGATTTTCTGAGATTTTTTTGGGGACGCGGTGCCAAATTTTATAGAGACGGCCACTGGACAACATCCATCCGAATAATAAACGAAAAATCGATTTGGGATAGAGGGCTTGCATACTCAGTTTGGGGATGCCGATATGTAGAAGTAAGCGTAGCATGGTCGGGATTGAAAGAGTGTACTGCCCCATCCAAAAGGCTCCTCTATCGAGTCGAAAAAGGTATTCTTTGGTTGTCATGCAAAAGTTGAAATTTGGATTTTCTATCACCTGTTGGATGTACCAGGAAGACCAGTAGCGATTTTGACGAAAAAGAGGGGATTTTGGCTCCGCTGTCATCTTGCCAATCAGAGCCACCCCAGATTCGCGATTCAATGCAATCCCTTCGACAAAATCGGCTTCTTGTGGCTGTGTCAAAAAATCGATAAGATCTTTATTAGAAAGTTTTTGGCTGGAGATTTGAATGTATTTTTCAGCTTTAATCAGACGTAATTTGATTGAGCTCAGAACCCCTAAGGTTCCGTAACTTCCAGATAATCCGTAAAATAGATCGGCGTTATTATCGGGACTTGCCTGTACAACCTCCCCATTTCCTAAGATGACCTCATACTCTAGACACGTATCGCTAAACTGCCCAAATCTGTGGGAGCTGCTCTCTAGCGCCGCACCCATGACAGCTCCACCGACAGTGATTGTCATAAATTCCGGAACCACAGGGGGAAGCAACCCTTGTTTCAGGGTTTCTGTGCACAAATTTGCGAAGGTCACGCCTGGTTCCACGTAAGCCCATTCTTGCCCAATCTCCAAGATATTGGTGAGCTTTGAGAGGTCTATCCCATCTTTTGGGCGATTCCTTAAAGTATTTGAGGATGCCTTTGAGGAAAAGTGTAGGAGTCCTGAGTGCATACGCACCTTTTTTTGAATCTCTTCAACAGTCGTGTTGTGTGTTTGCATGAGGCTATCCCACTATTTGAACAATTTGATTTTTAATGGATTTTTTCACAGGTTTTAGAACCGCTTCGCAGAACATACTTAGGCTAGTAGGCCAAGAAGTGGCTCTAAAAGATGTGGAAAAAGACACAAAAAGAGAGTTTTTCAAGGAGTTGGATAGTCTCATGATGGAAAAAAAACCCTTTCTACTATATGTTTACACAAAAGTACATGGAATAAGATGGATAGGCAATCTGGATTTAAACTCTTTGGTACCGATGGGGTTAGAGGGCGCGCGAACCACTTTCCGATGACAGTTGAGATCGCTTTGATGCTTGGAAAAGCGGTTGCGGTCGTTTTGCGGCGCCATGATGGCAAACACCGTGTCGCGATCGGAAAGGACACACGTCTTTCCTGTTACATGTTCGAAAATGCCCTCATCGCTGGTCTGAATTCGATGGGAGTCGACACGCTTATGCTCGGCCCCCTTCCAACTCCTGCCGTTGCATTCATCACGCGTGCTTACCGTGCCGACGCTGGAATCGTGATTTCGGCTTCTCACAACCCCTACCATGATAATGGGATCAAAATATTCACCGCTGATGGAATCAAGCTTCCCGACGAAGTTGAGCACGAAATGGAAACAATGATTGCTTCGGGGAAATTCGAAGATATACCCCCTGACTGTGAATTGGGACGCAATATACGGATCGAAGATGCAGCGGGGCGGTACATCGAATTTGTGAAAGCAACTTTTCCTAAAGGCAAAACACTTAAAGGAATAAAAATATTTTTAGATTGTGCCAACGGAGCTGCGCACCGCGTTGCGCCCTCAGCTTTTTGGGAGTTAGATGCCCAAGTTGTTGTGACGGGGAATGAACCTGACGGGATTAATATCAACGAAGGGTGTGGCTCTCTACACCCTTCAATTATTCAAAAAGGGGTGATCGAGCACAAAGCTGATGTGGGAATTGCACTCGACGGTGATGCTGATCGGGTCATTATGGTCGATGAAAAGGGGCAAGTCATCGATGGAGATACCATACTTGCAATTTGTGCAGCGGATCTTAAGCGGCGCGGAGAGTTAAAAAATAACTGTGTCGTTGCGACTGTGATGAGCAACTACGGTGTTGTGAAATATCTAGAGTCTCTCGGAATTGAGGTCCACCTCTCAAAAGTTGGAGATCGGAATGTCATTCAAGAAATGCTTGCAAATCAAGCCTTTTTAGGTGGCGAGCAGAGCGGGCATATGATCTTTCTTGAGCACAATACAACAGGTGACGGGATTGTGTGTGCCATGCAAGTTCTAAAAATCATGATCGAGAGCGAATCGACCCTCTCTGATTTAACCGCTTGTGTGAAAAAATTCCCTCAAACTCTGATTAATATACCGGTTACAAACAAAATGCCGATGGAAAAACTTACGGGAGTTCAAAGAGCGATCGAAGAGGTCGAAGCTGAGCTTTCCGAACACGGGCGGGTCTTGATACGCTATTCGGGAACACAAGATTTATGCCGTGTCATGGTTGAAGGGCCAAAGAAACATCAAGTTGATCTCTTAGCTCAAAAAATTGCAAAAGAGATCGAAAAAGAAATTGGAGCGAAGAAACACTAGTGTGCGGGATTTTTGGATATATCGGGCCGCGCGAGGCCACCTCTATTGTCTTGGATGGTATTCAGAAGCTCGAGTATAGGGGATACGATTCCGCTGGGATTGCGATGATCAACGATGGTGTCCTCTGTCATGAGAAAGAGGTTGGAAAAGTTTCCAGGTTGCAAGAGGTTGTCTCGGCTAAAAATTGGGAGACAAACCTCGCGATTGCCCACACCCGCTGGGCAACACACGGTAGGCCGACACAAGGCAACGCCCATCCTCATTTAGATACTCAAAAGAAATGTGCAGTTGTCCACAACGGCATCATCGAAAATCACGATACAGTACGCCATTTACTCGAAAAAAGAGGCATCACATGCATAAGCGACACCGACACCGAGGTGATTGCACATTTGATCGCCTATCTCTACAAAGGGAATTTCTTACGTGCCGTCCAACGTGCGCTGCCTCTTCTTAAAGGGGCCTTTGCGATCGCTGTGATCCACCACGCTCATCCCGGTGAAATTGTATGCGCTGCCAAAGAAAGTCCTTTGGCAATTGGAATTGGAAAGGGAGAGATGTTTGTCGCTTCTGATTCTGGTGCCTTTTTGAAATACACCCGGAGAGCCATCTATTTAGGAGCTTCAGAGGTTGCACTTCTGACCGAACATGGAGTTGAGGCCTTCGATGCTCAATTTGCCCCGATCGAAAAAAAACGTGAAGAGTTATCCCACTCTGTAGAAGAGGCCTCAAAAGGGGACTACCAGCATTTCATGCTCAAAGAGATTCATGAGCAGCCCCAAACTCTGCAAAATGCTCTTCTCGCCCGTTTTAGTCGCGATTATGGAACTGCGACACTCGATAACCTCAATTTTTCCGATGAAGAGCTCAAGAAAGTCGAGCGTATCGTCATCCTCGCATGCGGAACCTCGCTCCATGCGGGTATGATTGCCGCCCACATGCTTGAGGAGAAAGCACGTATTCCCGTTGAGGTCGAGATATCCTCGGAGTTTCGCTACAAAAATCCCATTGTGAAAGACAACACATTGGCAATCGCAATTAGTCAATCGGGAGAGACTGCCGACACGTTAGCCGCAATGCGAGAACTTCGTGAAAAAGGAGCGCGGATTTTAGGAATTTGCAATATGCAAGGCTCCACAATGGCGCGTGAGGTCGATAGTTGCCTCTTCTTACGTGCAGGACCCGAAATTGGGGTTGCCGCTTCGAAAACCTTTACCAGTCAGTTAATTGTCCTCTCCCTGCTGAGCCTACACTTTGCCCGCATGCGGCAGATGAGCCAGCAAGAGGGGGTTCTGTTTATTGATGCCCTGACAAAACTTCCTGAGCAGATTCGCCAGGTTTTACTCGGGAGTGGGCAGATCATCGAGATTGCGAAAAAATATGCCGCGTATGAAAACTTCTTCTATCTCGGCCGTAGATACATGTATCCTACGGCACTAGAGGGGGCTTTAAAACTCAAAGAGATTGCCTACGTCAATGCCAATGGCTATCCAGCAGGCGAGATGAAACACGGACCGATCGCGCTCATTAACGAAATGTGTCCGACGGTTGCTTTTTGTGCTGATACCTACACCTATCCAAAAATGCTCAGTAACTTGATGGAAGTGAAAGCGCGCGGCGGGAAGGTTTTGGCGATTGCTCCTGGTGGCGCCTCCGACATTGCTGCCATTGCCGATGATGTAATCTGGGTTCCCCCAACGCTCGATGAACTTGCCCCGGTTGCCTCCACAATTGTGGGGCAGCTTTTTTCTTATTATGTCGCAAAAGAGCGTGGGACCGAAATTGATCAGCCCCGCAACCTCGCAAAATCTGTAACAGTTGAGTAGAACGGTTCAATTGTTTATCCTGGTTCGCTATGGAATTTTCTAAAGGTGGACATCTTCTTGGCGGCTCTCTTTTAGTCGCGGGAACGGCGATCGGTGGAGGGATGTTAGCCCTTCCCGTGCTCACGGCAGCAGGTGGTTTTTTGCCCGCGATTTTGATCTATGTTCTCTGCTGGCTCTTTATGACAGCAACCGGACTCCTCCTTCTAGAAATCGTGCTATGGAGCAAGGAAGAGGTCAACATCGTCTCGATGGCCAAGATGACACTTGGTAATCCAGGTAAAATCATTGCCTGGGTACTCTATCTCTTCCTCTTTTATTCGCTTACAATCGCCTATCTCTCTGGTGGGGGAGGTCTTATCAAAGATCTTTTTGAGGCAATTGGCAAACAAGATTATCCTCTGCGGCTTGGGCCCCTCATCTTTGTTTTGATTTTTGCACCCTTTGTCGCGATTGGTGCCAAAGCCGTTGATAAGATCAATGCTCTCCTCATGGCAGGGCTCATTCTCTCTTTCCTTGTTTTTATAGTACTTGGGGTTAACCACATCGAGCTCAACCTATTGGAGCGGGTTGATTTCCCATTGGCACTATTAGCAACGCCCGTAGTTTTTACCTCTTTTGGCTTCCAAGGAATTGTGCCGACGCTAACCAATTACCTCGACCGCAACCCTGCGCGCGTTAAAAAAGCGATTATTATCGGTAGCCTCATCCCCCTTATCTGCTACATCATTTGGGAAGGGTTGATTCTTGGTGTGATTCCACTTGCTGCCCTTGAAGAGGCGCGCACGATTGGCCAATCAGCTGTTTACCCCCTACGGAAAGTTATTCTCCACCCTTGGCTCTACCGCGTTGGCGAGTTTTTTGCCTTTTTTGCCCTTGTCACTTCCTTTTTAGGGGTCACGCTCGGGCTGCTCGACTTTCTTGCAGATGGCCTAAAAGTTAAAAAAACTCCGAGCGGCCGCTTTCTCCTTACGCTTATGATCTACGGCCCTCCACTTGTTTTTGCCATGATCAATCCGTGCGTCTTTCTGAGCGCACTTCGCTATGCTGGAGGATTTGGATGTGCCCTGCTTTTGGGTTTGCTGCCAATTCTTATGGCGTGGCGCGGGCGTTATACATTGAAGTTTCAAGGCCCCCGCATCATATTTGGCGGCCGCATTGTCCTTACAATTTTAATTTTATTTATCGTATTTGAACTGATCATCATGTTGGTGAAAATCTAACAAAGCGCTATACTCCTGTCTAAAAGGAGGAATCCTATGCAAAGAGGACATATTCAAGACGCGCAAGCTGTTGGAACCTTTTCCACCCGCGTATACGGATGGATGGCTATCGGGCTTGGAGTCACAGCTTTTATCGCCTATTTCTTGTATCGCTCAGCTCTTTACGTCAAGCTGATGCCCTTTTGGTGGGTGTTTGCCTTTGCTGCATTTGGCATTGCGATGAGCTTCAATGCAGGGCTTAAGCGCCTTTCAATCGGAGGTGTCATCGGACTATTTCTCACCTACGCTGCCCTTGAAGGGGTCATATTTGGAACCATTCTTCCTGTATTTGCCGCCGCATTTGGTGGACAGGTAATTTGGTCGGCCTTCCTCACAGCTTCAGCTATTTTTGCCCTTGCGATGGGGTATGGAATGTTTACAAAAAATGATCTGACAAGCTTAGGTCGCATCCTCACATTTGGTTTAATTGGCCTCATTGCGCTCACATTTCTATTTATGATCCTCTCCTTTTTCACCCCGATGCCATTTGCTAACCTCTTGATTAGCTACTTAGGGCTCGCGATTTTTGTTGGCCTAACAGCTTATGATGCGCAGACAATCCGTGCCTATAGCATGCAAGTGGACGTCAATTCGGTCGCTTCTTACAAGCTCTCGATGGTCATGGCGCTGAAGATGTACATCAACGTCATCATGATCTTCTGGTATCTGCTAAGAATTTTCTCTTCAGGGAGAAGGTGATAGTTGCAGCCAAACCGGTTGCTCTTATATACGAATTGCGCTCAGCTGGAACGGGAGTCGTTCAAGCAGAAGCGCAATTCTCGATTTTATCAACCGTCTTAAGTAGAAATAGTTTTCTGATTCAAGATCCCTCTTGAAAGCTGCTTCCAGTTTTTCCAGTCCTCTTTAAGACTCGCTTGAATCAGCTTAAATTCTTTGATGAGTGCAGGCTGCTTAACTGTGCGTAGCTCTTTGTAGAGATTATTGAAACTAACGAGCTTATCAAGCATTTTACTAGACGCCGACTCGACTTGATCAACCAGCTGCTGCTGTTTGACGTGGGGGAGCTTTTCGATCTTCTCCAGAAGAAGGGCTTTGCGCTCAAGAACCAGACGCTTTTTGATTGTGAGCTTATCCATACGGCGCAAATCTTTTATGAGACCAAATCTGGATAGCGTCCAAATGAGCCACTTTGTCGGATCAAAATGGAACCAGCGCACACCGTTTCGATAATCTTTTGCAAAAACATGATGGTAGTTGTGGTACCCTTCCCCGAAGGTTAGGAAGCAAAGAGCGTAGTTATTTACAGCCGTTTGTTCTTGGCAAAAAGGTCTATCTCCCCACGTATGAGCGAGAGAGTTAATAAACCAGGTAAAGTGGTGAAGAACAAAAATACGTAAAGCAACTGCGATAAAGAAAGAGCCAAGATAATCATTCATTAGCCAGCCCACAAGGAGCCAGACAAGAGCGTTTGATCCAAACATCAGAGGAAGAATAAAGCGATGTTGGAACATGACCCGCGGGTTTTGCATTAAATCACTGACGAGTTTTGGCTCGATCGGCTTGGCTTTTTCCAACATCCATAGGAAGTGGGCGTACCAGAACCCCTTATTGATTGAATAGGGATCTTCATCCGTATCGACATGGGCATGGTGGAGGCGGTGATCATGGGACCATTTAAGCGCGCTTCCTTGCAGCGCGAGAGCTCCAAAAAATAACAGGACCGACTCGACAATAGGACGCGTTTTGTAGGTCCGGTGCGAGAAATAGCGATGGTAACCCGCCGTTACACTAAGACCTGCGGTATAAAGCAAGAGAGCGCCGATCCCGAACATCGCAAGGCTAGTAGTTGCGAAATAGAAGTAAAACGGAAGAGAGATAAGTAAAAAGAGCTGGTAAGAGATTAAAAAACTCGCCATTCCCCAATCAATCGGCTTTTTCATCTGACACCCTAATTGTTTTCGAAGGGTCAGTATAGCAGAAAGCCTCGATCATATAAACCTCAATTTATTATTGAGGCCTTTGTCAGGCCCAATTGCTTGTAGTGATAAAGGGATTGAGGTTCCTTGTAATGTTTCAAAAATATTTTTACTGAAGGTTCCGTTCTAGTGAAATTTTAAGGAATAAGCTATAACTAATGCTTAAATTAGAAGGGGAAGAGATTATGACATTTTTAAGCTGTTGCAGGAGGCTTGGGACAGGGGAACATGCTCTGCGAGAGGTTGAACCACACTGCTGTATGACGCAAGGGGTGAAAAGGATTGCCGAGGTCGCTCTTTTTGTTGTTAGTCTTATTGGGATGTTTAGTGCTTTTTCGGATGTTACTATGGGCTACCTTGCTCTTGGATTAGGGGGAGGAGCATTTTTTTTCAATATGACCACTGGTAAGTTAAAAGAGCGGATGGAGGGAAGCTTATTTAGGTTGTCAATTCTATGGACTCTTGCTGTGCCTATTACCTTAGGGGGGTTAGGTGTTGCAGGGTATCTTTCTTGTAGAGCTCTTAGTTCCATGATATTGTGTGCATATTTAGTTTCGAGTTGTCACACCATCGGATTGTGTTCAAGAAGAGCACAAGTTTAGCCAAATAAAGCGTTCACAAACTCTTTGGGATTAAAACGGGAGAAGGCTTCGAGGGTCTCTCCTGTTCCGATGTACTTGATCGGGAGTTGCAACTTCTTTTGAATGGCAATCGCTGTTCCCCCTTTTGCCGATCCATCGAGTTTCGTTAGGATAAGGCCACTTAAAGGGGTAAATTTATGGAAGATAAGCGCTTGCTCAACGCCGTTTTGTCCGATCGTGGCGTCCAGCACAAGAAGTGTTTCATGCGGGGCACCAGGAAGTGCTTTTCCACAGACTCTGCAAATCTTTTCCAGTTCTTTCATTAAATCTGTTTTGGTGTGCAGCCGTCCTGCCGTATCAACGAGCACGATATCACACTCGCGGCTTTTGGCAGCTTCGATGGCATCGAACACAACAGCAGCAGGGTCACTCCCGTGGCGCCCTTTCACAAGCGCGCACCCTGTTTGGTCTGCCCACTTTTCAAGCTGCTCGATTGCGGCTGCACGAAAGGTGTCGGCAGCGGCGATGAGCACTTTTTTTCCTTGGGCTTGATAGTGGTGGGCGAGTTTGGCAACGGAGGTGGTTTTCCCATTTCCGTTCACACCGACAATGAGGACGATATGGGGATTGCCACTCTCGGTAGAGGAGGTCGGAAGGGTAAGAAGTTGTTGAACAAGGTCTTCCTTAATTTCGTCGAGGATCTCTTCGCAGGAGGCATTTTTTTTCGCTAATACACGGACATGCTCGGCAAGGGCGTGGCTGGTTGCAGGTCCCAAATCTGCCTTATAAAAGAGCTCTTCTAGCTCTTCTAACATCTCTTCGTTGACTTTTCCTTTGAAGAGGTCGCGTAGTTTTTTACCAAAGAATTTCAACATAGCTCTGTTTCCGTCATTGAATGAAAATCTAGCATAGCACATAAGGGGATCAGAGAGGAAGAAAATGAATATTCATGAGTTTCAAGCTAAAAAATTATTAGTAAAGTATGGCATTCCGGTCCCGCCATTTGCGATTGCTTCAAATGCTGAAGAAGTTAAGGCAGCGATTAAAGAGCTTAAGACAGATGAAGCGGTTGTCAAAGTGCAGATACATGCTGGCGGCCGTGGAAAAGCTGGTGGGGTAAAGTTTGCCAAATCTCCCGAAGAGATCGAGCGCGTCTCGTCTGAGCTGATCGGGATGAAGATTGTGAACAACCAGACAGGCCCACTTGGGGTGGTTGCAAATAGTGTGCTGATTGCTCCCCCCGTCTCGATTAAAAAAGAGTACTATTTGGCGGCGACAATCGATCGTTCAATGGGTTTACCTATTTTGATCGCCTCTCAGGAAGGGGGGATGGAAATTGAGGAGATCGCTGAGACCAATCCGGAGAGGATTCTCAAGGTTACTTTTGGCATTGATGGGACAGTTAAGCGCTATCATTTACAAAACATTGCCAAGTTTATGGGATGGAGTGGGGAGTTGGCAAAAGAAGGGATGCGCCTCGTTGCCAATCTGGCGAAGGCATTTATTGAAACCGATGCCGCTCTTTTAGAAATTAATCCTCTTGTTGTTACTGAAGAGGGGAAATTGTCTGCAATCGATGCGAAATTCACGGTCGATGACAACGCTCTTTATCGTCAGCCTGAGATTGCTGGGTGGTACGATCCCTCTCAGCAGACACCCAATGAGGTGATGGCAAAGGAATATGACTTGGCCTACATCGGTCTGGATGGAGAGATCGGATGTTTGGTCAATGGGGCAGGGCTTGCAATGGCAACGATGGACATCATCCATCATTATGGGGGCGAGCCTGCAAATTTTTTGGATGTGGGAGGGGGAGCTTCTAAAGAAGTGGTTGCGCACGGGTTTAAAATTATTTTGCTCGACCCGAAGGTAAAAGCAATTTTTGTGAATATCTTCGGAGGGATTATGGACTGTGGTGTTTTGGCCCATGGGATCGTAGAGGCGAGCAAAATCGATCGGGTGCGCGTACCACTGATCGTAAGAATGGAAGGAACCAACGTAGATATTGGAAAGAAGGTTCTAAAGGAATCGGGGCTGAATATCATCACAGTCGATACGATGGCCAATGGGGCGATCAAAGCGGTTGAAGCAGCAAAGGAGAATGGGTAATGGCAGTCCTAGTTGATAAAGAAACAAAGGTGATTACGCAGGGACTCACCGGAAAAGCGGGGTCATTCCATACCGAGCAGGGGATTGCGTATGGCTCTAAATATGTGGGTGGGGTCACTCCGGGAAAGGGAGGGCAGACTCATCTCGGTCTTCCGGTTTTTGATACGGTCAAAGAGGCGAAGCTTGCAACCGATTGTGATGCGAGTTTGATCTTTGTACCAGCTCCATTTGCTGCCGAGGCAATCTTAGAGGCTGAGGATTCCGATATCCCTCTGATTATCTGTATAACTGAGGGGATTCCGGTTCGCGATATGTTGGAAGTTTCGCAGGTGATGAAGCACAGCAAAACAAGCCGTTTGATCGGGCCTAATTGCCCGGGAATTATCACCCCTGGTGAGTGTAAAATCGGCATTATGCCGGGCTATATTCACAAAAGAGGGAAGGTGGGAATCGTTTCGCGCTCAGGAACATTGACTTATGAGGCTGTTTGGCAGACGACGCAGCAAGGATTTGGACAAAGTACATGTGTGGGAATCGGGGGCGATCCTCTAAATGGGACAAATTTCATCGACATGCTCGAACTTTTCGAAAATGACCCCGAAACAGAGGCGATGTTGATGATTGGGGAGATTGGAGGGACAGCTGAGGAGGAAGCGGCTGACTGGATCAAGGCGCACGCTTCAAAGCCGGTTGTCGCTTTTATTGCGGGCCAAACCGCCCCTCCTGGAAGACGAATGGGACACGCAGGCGCAATTATTTCTGGCGGAAAAGGGACTGCAAAGGACAAAATAGCCGCCCTTAAAGCAGCGGGTGTGGCAGTAGCCTCAACCCCTTCAATAATTGGCGAAACGTTAAAATCGGTACTTTAATGCTCACAATCCCTGGGAAAATTCCCCTTTCGATCCACCCTCTTTTTTGGTTGATCTCCTTTTTTATTGGCTGGATGTGGACCTCGACCCTCACTGGGGCGCTTATCTGTGTGGCGGTGATCTTGTTTTCTGTCATATTTCATGAGTTTGGCCATGCTCTCACTTCGATGCTTTTTGGGCAAAAGGCGCGCATTGAGCTCGCTGCTTTCGGGGGATTTACCTATCGGGAAGGGCGCAAGCTCAAGCTATGGGAAGAGTTTCTTGTTGTCTTGAATGGTCCTGCCGCTGGATTTCTTCTTTTTCTGATCGCCTATGTCATTTATCAGAACGTAGCGATTGAATCACAGTCAATTGCATTTTTAGTAAAGTTCACATTTGTTGCCAATCTCTTCTGGACAGTCATCAACCTCGTTCCAGTCCTTCCCCTAGATGGGGGGCATCTATTGAGTATCATCCTCGAAGCCATATTTGGGTTTAAAGGGGTGAAGATGGCAATTATTACTGGTCTTGTGATCGCTGTGGCCATCAGTATTTTCTTTTTTGCCATGGGCATGTTTTTAATCGGGGCTCTATTTTTGATTTTAACTTTCGAGAGCTTCCGCTCGCTCCGTTACTACAAAATCTTCACCGAGAAGGATCGCGATACCGACTTGCAGGAGTTGATGAAATCTGCCGATGCCGATTTTCAAGCGGGCCGCTCTGAAGAGGCGCTCACAAAGCTTCGGCAGATCCAAGAGCAAACCAATGAGGGGATCCTCTTTACGGTTGCAACTCAGGAAATGGCCGAGATTTATCGCAGTCAGGAGCGTTATGAAGAGGCGTATCGACTTCTGCTCCCCCTTCGCAAAACTCTTTCTGGCGAAAATCTTGCAACCTTCCATTTTTTAGCCTATATGAATGGTGACTACAAAACCGTTGCGGAGATAGGAAACAAGTGCTTTCAAGATAACCCCTCAGCTGACACCGCTTTGATCAATGCACTTGCATTTGCTGCGATGTCGCGTGTTGAGCCGGCAGTTGGGTGGCTTGAGTGTTCGCAAAGGGAAGGATTAACCTCTGTAAAAGAGGCGATTGGGCGCACAGAATTTGACCAAATTCGCAACGATCCCCACTTTCAATCCTTCGAGCGTACACACTCGCAGTAATTTTTTCTTGCTATATTTGCAATTTCTTTGCTATGCAATCTTTCCAACAGGGAGGGTTGCCATCATACAGCGTTTTCTATTGATGCTACTTATAGTCGGGGCGCACGCCCACGCTTCATTGCGCGGTGGGCTTCCCGAGTTAAAACGCGATTTGAGCCACGCTCAAACAGAGTTGACCCACGCCCAATCGCGCGTACTCCGACTAGAAGAGGCGATCGCTGAAAAAGAGGTCCAAAGAATCAGGGAACAACTCGAGAAGATCGAGGAGGGGCAGTTAGCAGCTCTATTGCATTCGCAAGAAGAGGTTTTAGCATATTTCTACGATCAGCGTGAAACGCTCTCTACGATCATTCGCTCCCATCCCACATGTTCCCACCACGCACAAGAAGTGATGGATCAAATATTAACCCTTATCACCCACCTCAGCGACTCCGTGGAATAGGGTTAGTGGACGGTACTTGAACGATCTCTCGCTCGCTGTATTACTCACACTATCTTCGCTCGAGATCGGTCGAATGAGGCAAAAAGATTCCAAAGACTACCAAAACTCTCTAGCTACTCGTCGAAATGGAGGGCGACGAAACGTACAGACTCGCCCTGGCGCACCATTAAGAGAACCCTCTTCTCTTTTGCTGCAGCTTGTACTGCCTTTGTAAGCTCTTCCAAGTTGGAGACCTTACGTCTATTAACCGCAATGATTAGGCTGCCAGGACTTAAAGCTGCTTCAGCAGCAGGGCTGCCAGGCTCTACCTGTGTAATGACAACTCCCTCATTTTCAGCATAGTTGAGCTTTTGAGAGAGCTCTGGTGTTAAATTTTCGACAATGAGCCCGAGCTTTTGAATCGAGCTTCCTGGTTGGGCTGCTTCTTCTGGAATAGAAGTGATCACGATATTCAAATCTTTCTCTTTTCCATCTCTGTTGATACGCAATTTCAGTTTGGTGCCGGGTGCCATCAAAGAGACGTCGTTGCGAAGCGAGCTGATACTGTCTACAGCCATTCCGTTATAGTTAAGGATGATATCTTCTTGCTGCAAGCCTCCTTTTTCTGCCGGAGAACCTTTGACGACATCGGCGACAAGCGCTCCATTTGTCGATTTAAGCTTGTAAAAACTTGCTAAATCGCTATCGATTGGTTGGAGGGAGACTCCTAAAAAGCCTCTGGTAACCTGACCATCGCTAATCAATTGCTCGATGATACGTTTTGCCATATTGCTTGGGATGGCAAAACCAATTCCCATGTAACCGCCTGATCCACTAACGATTGCGGTATTGACACCGATCACTTCGCTTTCGATATCAAGCAGAGGTCCACCTGAATTGCCAGGGTTAATAGCAGCATCTGTCTGAATAAAGTCTTCGAAATCGGCGATATGAAGTTGACTACGCCCTTTTGCGCTGACAACACCAACTGTGACTGTTGCCTGAAGTCCAAAAGGATTTCCAATTGCAATCGACCAGTCACCAACTTCAAGCTTTTCTGAATCGGCAAAAGTGAGGAAGGGAAGTTTTTTCTCCTCGATCTTAATAACAGCCAAGTCTGTCTTAGGATCAGTGCCGATGATCGTCGCGAGAAGTTTCTTGCCATTATTAAAGGTAACAGTGACTTTGGTGGCGTTTTCGACAACGTGGTTATTTGTCACAATATAGCCGTCTTCACTTACAAGAAAACCCGATCCACGCACCATATCCTGCTTTTTTTGCTTTGGCTGTTGCTGTTGATAGGGGAAACCAAAAAAGCGGTTGAAAAAATCGTCGTTGAATTGGTCGAATGGGTTTTCAATAGGTCCTTGTTTGCGGGGAAGCTTCTGTGTTTTTTCAGCTCCTTGACTTTCGATGTAGACAACTGCAGGTGTTGCTTTTTTGGCTACGGTTGAAAAACCTTTAGAAATTTGCTTTAGCAGCGCTTCATTGGTTTCAGAATAAGCGGGCGAGAAAATCATTAAAGCACTTACAGAAAACATAAATAGTTTATTAAAAGATGTTTGCATTGCTATCTCCAAGATGTGTAGATGTGTGAACTATATCTCGATTACCCGAAAAGTTCAAGGGTTCGGCAAATTGTCAAATAACCTTGCTCAAAGCGATCGAGGCCAAAATGTTCATTAGGGGCGTGGATATGATCGCCAGGAAGGGCGAGTCCGACCAAAAGCATCTCTGCTTTGGCTGTTTCTGCAAGTTCAACTGCGATCGGAATGGTCCCCCCCATGAGAATCTTTTTGCACGGCTTTTGAAAAACCTGCGTGTAGCTTTCTGTCATCAATTGAGCGATGCGAGAGCCTGGATTGGTGCGAAAACCACGTCCGCTCCCCTTAAAGATTTCGACTTTGGTCTTTAATCCTTTAGGTGTATTGCTGATTAAAAAATCACGAACAAGCGCAGTAATCCGTTCAGGAACTTGGTCTGGGACGAGTCTGCATGAGAGTTTTGCATGGGCTGTTGCAGGGACGATTGTTTTAAAGCCAGGGCCTGTATAGCCTCCCCACATCCCGTTGATTTCAAGGGTAGGACGGAGGCTGCACGCTTCAGTTGGGGTAAAGCCTGTTTCCATCCCCGTCGGTTCAAATCCAAAGAGGGTGTGAAATTGCACGGGGTCGAACTTAAAGCAGAGCGCCTCTTTTTCTCTCGGAGCGATCTCAATCACTTCATCGTTAAATCCTGGAATTGCGACACTCCCATCTTCATGATGGAGCTTGGAGAGCATTTCAGCAAGTGCGCGATTAGGGTTGTAGGCCATTCCGCCGGCCATACCAGAGTGGAGATCATAATCGGCTTCTTGGACGCTTACTTCCATGCATGTAATTCCACGCGCTCCTAAAGTGATTGCCGGCTCCTCTAGCTTATAGACTCCACTATCGACAATTAGCAGATAGTCAGCCTTCAAAGCTTCTCTTTTCTCTTCAAGAATTTTGGAAAGTCCGACGCTACCACTCTCTTCTTCTCCTTCGATTACAATCTTCAGGTTTACAGAGAGCTGGCCGAGTTGTTTGAGAAGGGTTTTTATGGCGACAAGGGTGTAGAAGCATTGTCCTTTATTATCAACAGCTCCTCGCGCATAAACCTCACCATCGCGAATTGTTGGTTCAAAAGGGGGTGATAGCCACTCCTCGAGGGGGTCGACAGGTTGAACATCGTAGTGGCAGTAGAGAAGGAGCGTCTCTTTTTCGGGTCCAGCCCTCAGATCGGAAGCAAAAATGACAGGAGCTCTCCCCGTCTCCCACTTTTCTACTGAAAGGCCATAACCTTTAAGATAGCTGCTCACCCAATCGGCACAGGCTTCGACCTCGTCATCATAGTTCGGATCTGTTGCGATGCTTTTAAAGCGCAAAAAAGAGAAAAAGTCTTGAAAGACCTCGTCTTTTTGTTTTGCAAACAGCTCTTGTAATACAGAAATATCTAGCATTTTAGGCAATTGGGGGTTCAAATTGGATAAAGGGGAAGCGGTTTATTGAGCTGCTCATTTTCTTTTTCAAGAAACTCTTTTCCAGCAAACGCAACCAAAACCCCATTTTCAATTCCTGGGATCAAGTGCTCTTTCACAGCCTCTACGATCTCTTTTTTGGATAATTTTAGGAGTCTCTCCCGAAACAGCTGGCGTGCTTCAGGAGTGCGGTTTCCACGCAAACGTCCAAACGTGGTCATTGCCCGCGATCCGGGGGGAGTCGGAGAGTCGAGATCTTGGAAAAGACCGAGTTGTGCCTCTTCGATATCCGAGTCCTTAAACTCACCTTTTGCAAGCACATGAATGGACTCGTGGAAAGCTTCGATAGAGGTTTTCAGATGGGGATCACGGTAAGCATAGAAATAGAACTGCCCTGATAACACGCCATTCACAGCGCCAGTACCATAAGCACCACCTTGTTCGCGAATCCGCTTGTGCAGCACTTTGTTTTCCATGATTTCCGAGGCGATGCTTAGTGCCGCCGCATCGGGGTGGGTATAACATACTGATTCAAAAAGCAACGCTGTAAAGGCGACAGGGGAGGCGGTAATTCGCCCTTGAGATTCGGTCTTTTTAACTGGATACTCTCCATTCCAAGGAGAAAATATTTTTGAGGGGATCTCCGTGAGCCCGTAAAACTTTTCTTGTTTGAGTTTATCCACGGTCTTTTGATCACAACTTAAGACCAAACAGCTTCCCTTTAAACCGAGGCAAAGTTGTTGCAGCTCTTGAAGCTTAGAGATGAGTGTCTCGGGCTTCTTTTCGAATGTTTCGACAATTTTTTTGAGGGCGTAAAAGTAGTCGAGTCCATACCACGCATTTCCAATCGTTGAAGGTACAGAGAGGCCACATGCCGCGAGGTTAACCGCATAGCGCAGAGAGCTATTTTGGATGCTGCTTTCCAATCCCAGGTAATGTTGTTTTAACACCTCTTCAATGCGGGATATATCTTGAAAATCTGCACTGATCACTAAATCCCGAAAGAGAGGAAATAGCTTGTCCATTTTGCGATTTAGTGCTTTGCCGCGAATGCTTAAGGAGGGGTGTGTTTTTCCAGGGTTATCCACTTGGATGCCAAGGTCGAGTGCAACACCAATTCCGCCCGTATGTTCGAGCTGGTATTCGAGATTTTGGCGGTAGTCACGCCCTCCACACCCAACTTGAGGGAGGATAAGCGAGAAAAGGCGTAAGTAGGGGAGATCGGCCTCTGAAATTGCGGGAAGGTCGAATACGAGATCGGCATAAACAAGATCATTGGTGAAACAAGGGTGGTAATAGAGCTTAAACGGGCCACACTTTTCCTCTTTTAAGGGGAACTCTTGTCCACGTGGTGCTACATCTTTGAGAGTGACTTTAGGCAAGACGCTGAGATCCTCCGCTGCGGCCTCTTTTTGCAAGTTTTTTGCCTGCTTAAGAATCTCCTTCACGTCAGGATCCTTAAGCGAGGTGCAGATTTTTGCTAAGTGCTCTTGTTCCTCTTTCATCTCTTCCAAAGCGAGACTTTTTTCAGGAAGCATCGCAATGCGAACGTAGTGGGGATTTTGTAGCAAATGCTTCTCAATTAGACCTGTGAGATATTTTGGGTCTTTCACCTTTTCGCGCAGTTGGTTAAACAAAGTATGGACGCGCAAGCCATCCTCTGGATTTCCCCCATGTTGCTTAAGAAGGGCCGAACGGAAGTAGAGGTGGAGGCCGTATGGAGAAGAGTTGCCTGTAATTTCGGTGCGCGCCATTTCGATTTGATGAATTGCTCCATCGATTAAGTGGCTTGGAATGCCCTCTTGGACCAGTTTTTCGATTGCCTCGCGAATCACATCTTCGATTTTTTGAGCATCTTCCCCTTTGCACCCTTTACATACGAGTGTGAACGGGATCTCACTCATCTCAGTGTCGAGCATCGAATCGGTTTGCTTACACAGATTCGATTTTAGCAACGCCATTTTCAGCGGAGCCGCATCGGTGCCCATCAAAATCACATCGAGGATGCATAGGGCCATCAGCTCAACTTGCTCTAGAATATTACACGTAAGCCACGACATCCCAAAAAGTGCCTTATCTTCCCCCTCATCCTCATCCGAAATGGGATAGCCAAGCGTTTTTTCTACCCCTTTCTTAAAGCGCGGCTGTTTGGGTAAAAGAGGAAGGGGGGGGAGTTTTTTCACCCCTTTTAGCGTCTGCTCTTCGATAAATTGGAGATTTTTTTCCAAAGGAATATTTCCATAAAAGAAAAATAGGCAGCGGCTTGGGTGGTAAAAGCGCTCATGAAAATGTTTTAAATCCTCGTACGTTAAGTTCGGGATTTCTTTCGGATCGCCCCCAGAGTTCACTCCGTAGGTTAAATCGGGCAATAAGCCTTGCATAAGCGCCTCCGATAAACGCGCATCACCCGTTGCCATTGCCCCTTTCATCTCATTAAAAACGATTCCCTTAAATAACAGAGGCGAATTCGGGTCGTCGGGCTCAAGAAATTCTAGGCGGTGCCCCTCTTGCAAAAAGCTCTCTTTGGTCAATTTCGGCTTAAAAACAGCGTCTAGATAGACTTTCATAAGATTATAGAAGTCACCTTCGACCTGGGAAGCAGCCGGATAGCAGGTGAAATCGGCGCCGGTAAGAGCATTCATGAAAGTGTTAAGGCTACGCCGGTTCATCGAGAAAAATGGATCGCGCACTGGAAAATTTTCAGAGCCGCATAAGATTACATGCTCCAACACATGGGCGACGCCATTAGACTTTTCTGGCCACGTCTTGAACGAGAGGTTGAATAGGTTTTCCTGGTCGTCATTTGCCAGCTGTATGACCTGCGCACCACTTGGGAGATGCTCAAGCTCGATCAACGTTGTTTGGATCTCATCGATATCAGACACTTTAGTGATGACGAAATCCCCAAGCGAATCACCTACAGAAAACTTTTGTGGCATAAAAAAACCTCTAGATTATGAACCTACTTAAGGAACCTCAGATCAACTCATTTCCCGAATCTTGCGGCCTCTTTTTCGCCAGAAGCTCGTTTTCGTTCTCGCTAACACACAAATGTTTGCTTCGAACTCCAAACCTTGCTTCTGACAAAAAATTTGCTACAATCTCTGGAAAAGCAGTTAATCAGAGGTTCCATAATCTAGAGGATGCATGCTTTTTTGGGAACATCCCTTATCACCCAACTGACCTTGCCCCTAGATTAGCTCCACTAAGAAGATGTCTAAATTTTCCTTCACTTACTCCATCATTACATCAATGACTAATAGAGTGTCTCCCATAGGACCATCAATATTTTGATATGCCCATTTTGGATGAATAAATAAAGTTGCTGGTTCTTGTGAGACCAAATAGGGCAAACTCTTCTTTAATCCTTCTATTGCTTCCTCTACTTTCACAGTCTCTGTTCGTTCATTGCGCAATATTTTGCCTTCTCTATCTTTAATCATCATTTTTGCTTTCAGCAAAGAGTCTGAGGAAGGTATTTCTCTCAATTTTTTTGTCCTGCAATAGAGATAGCCGGGTGCAAGACATTTTATATCAGGTTGAGATGACAGGCTTTTAAAATAGACATCAGCGGCATTATTTTCTTCCTTAATACGTTGATGGTAGATTATCCAATGGATTTTATTAATTTCTTCATAATATTCTGAATGAGTGATTTGTAATGGTTCTTTTCGTAAAAATGAGATCACATCCTCTTTGCTAAATAGTTCGTATCCCCATCTCAAATGATCCCATAGCTTCCAGCCTAGAACATAGTAATTTGTCAGTTGAAGTTTATCTAATTCATCTTGCGTAATTTCAGGAGAATCAAAACGCGGGATTTCGCCAAGAGAGGGTATTTCAACCCGACCAGGGAGGATCTGCATAAGTTCAACAGTGGCTTCCAAGACAACATTGGGATCAAAATTATTGGTTCGATACGCCAATTCAGGGTGAATGTAGATAGTGCGTATTTCTCCTTCTTGCATAGAAAGCATCCCTTGAGCAAGTCCAGGGATTACCTGTGTTAAATCGAGCTCTTTTCCCTTTGCTGCAGTTTCGGGGAAATGGTCTCCTAATTGTTTAATAGAATAATTGACAGAAACTTTTCCAGACTCTCGAGTCAATAAAGCCCCATTACCTCGCTTGATGGTAGAATAGGCCAATTTCGATGGTACAATGGAATGCACATTTTTCTTTGATTGAAGATATTTCATACCCTTTTCGGCTTCACGTAGATTTTTTTGAGCAAGAAACTCTCTTTGTTTTTCTATGTAAAGAGCATAGACACGCTGCTCATTGGAGGAAAGTAAGATGCCTTCTTCTCTGGCTTCTATACCAGATATTAAGGCAGAGATATATTTATCTTCTTGATTTTCGAGCCCTTTTTTAATTTGATCAGCAATCAAATAAGCTGAAGGAATCTTCTCTTCGGAAAATATACTAGCAGGCGAAATGAGTAAAAAAAATAGAGTTAAAGTTAACAAATTCATTCAAAAATACATTTTAATGTTTGTTCTAGGAAATCTGGTTTTAATAAGAGATTTTCGATCACTTTCTTATCCATTTGATAGCGTAAAAGAACATCGATTGTCTCTTGATCTTTTTTATAAACAGCAAAAAGAGGAATTTTGAAAAGAGATGAGGGGAAGGTTTCGATTGAAGAAGTACCCATTTCCTCTATGCTTTGGTATTCCTCACGAAGAGTTGAATAGCTAAAGGCTGGTTCAGTATCAAATGCCTCAATCTTATCGCATCCAAAGTAGCCAAGATTGGGAATCTTTAACCGTTCATTTTTAAGCTTAAGAGGAGGAGTTTCCCTGCTAAAAATTTGTTTTTGAATCAATTCTAATCGCCTATAGTAAAGAGCGTTTTGACATCCAAATCCCAAAAAAATACCGGTTAATGTGTAATCGTGCGGTATGTCTTGAGAAGGATCAGTTAAATAATCTAAAAAGGAAGTAGGTGTTACCTGAGGTCCAAGCACATATTGAAATAGTGGAAGGTTATTTTCAACCACCTCAATCAATTTTTTAGGATTGATCCACATTAAATGTACCCAATCAGAGTACACGTGATCCGGATGGTCTTTACAACATACTATTAATTTTTGAGAAGGGATGGATTTGAAGTATTTTTTCCAGATACGATACCCTTCACACAAATCAACCGAGCGTCGATGGGGTTTTGTTCCGATTTGTCCAACATTGATCTTGTCTGGAGAATAGATTCCTTCCATACAAACAGGCTTGGATCCTGTAAGCACAAAGCCCCCTTCCGAATTGGTAAGCATCGTGTAAAAAAAAGATTCAAGATAAAGTTTCTCTTCTGAATTTAGCCTATTCAGGGATTTGTGCCATTCAGGCAGAATTTCTTCTGCCTGAATGAAGCTTGTATAAAAAAAAAGGAATAGACAGAGAGTTTTTTTCATCAAGCCAACGTAATATTTCATATTTTAATTATAGGGGCAATTATAACCTAAACAGCCTCCATCAGCAGTATAAGGATGTCCATTTGGACAGTTTCCATACAAGGAAGCATGGTAATAATACACACCGCTAGAATCTTGATGAAGTGTTTTCACACACAACACGTTTTGACCATCAACAATCAACATACAATCATCTTGGAAAAATATGTTATCCTGCGTGACATATGCTTTGGTTAGTCCCAGCTGATTATCCATCTGAGGTGAAGATGCATAACAAACTGAAAAACATAGTATTAATATAGCGCAGAAACTAAAAATTTTACCCTTGATTCCTGACATGCTTTGCTCCTTTATAAGTCTTGAAAGATTAATTTTTCTTTAAGACAGGCAATGTATGTCTGGATCCTTATTTTTATCAAGAAAAAACAAGAAATTCTTTTGCTGTATTGTTTTTCGATTTTTTCAACCCACTCCAATTCTTTGCCAGGTTGTGACCTTGCCCCATGATTAGCTCCACCAAGGACTGGAGGTTACGCGATTAATTTACACTTGTTTTGCTCATTTATGCTATTCAAAAATTGCTGGGGACTCAGTCCTTTCAGGCTTGTATGTGGCCTTTCCTGATTGTAGTC
>JAJFLY010000011.1 GCA_021772455.1 Chlamydiota bacterium | reverse complement strand
AGCATTTAATGTTTTCACCGGTTTTTTAAGGAGGCCAACCGATATCCTCCGCATGCGCCTAATACTTTATTTCCAAGTCGAAACCTTTACACCCCCATATATATTATACCATAAAAAAATATTTCTTTGGACCTTAAAAATCAAGGGGTTTTAACTGAAATCAACGATTTTAACCCCGAAGCTGCCGTCGACTGTCACAACCTCGCCACGCCCAACTTTAATCCCGTTTACATAGACCTCAACAAGGTCGTCACATAGGTCGTCAAGGGGAATGAGCGAGCCCTCTTTAAGGGCAGCAAGCTCCTTTAGGTTGAGCTTGGTTTTACCGTATACCACCTCGATATGGGCTTTTAAGCTCTCGAAATCGGTCCTTTCTTTTTCAGTTAGCTCTGAGAGGGGACGCGGTTTTTCACCCTCTATCGGAGTGAAGGCAACCTTCGAGATGGCTCCATAGCTTCCGGGGGGAAGTAGGGGGATTTTGCCCTCCTCATCCTGTTCGAGGGGCTCGTGGGACATCGCTTTGATAATCCCTTCAATCTCATCGGGGGTGAATTCGCTCATCTATTTTCACTGCTTTTCGGGTTTCACTGAGGCCGGGATGGGCGCTGAAACACGCCTTTTCTCCAACCTCGATGGTGAAGGGCTCTCCCACTTTTTGGTCCAAAAGGAGTATATCCCCAACTTGTAATCCAAGATAGGCGCTCATTGGGATCTCGGCCTTGCCGATCTTAGCGGTCACATTAAAGGGGAGCTCTTCTATATCCATATGGGTCATCATAGTCGAACCTGATAGTAGACTTAAAGATAAAAATAGGGTATTCTGATCGATTTTTAATGGGTTGTGGAAAATGTTTGAAGAGATAGAAAACGAGACGTTTGGAGCGCGCGAAGAGCGGATTTTGCATTTTTGGAAAGAGGGTGGTATTTTCCAAAAATCGCTCCAAAACCGTGAGAATGGCCCCTCTTTTGCCTTCTACGACGGCCCCCCATTTGCTACAGGCCTTCCTCATTATGGCCATCTCTTAGCCGGAACGATTAAAGATGTGATCCCCCGCTACAAAACGATGAAAGGGTACCATGTGCCGCGCCGTTTTGGATGGGATTGCCACGGTCTTCCTGTCGAAAATGAAATCGAAAAAAACTTCGAGCTTTCAGGAGCTCCCTCTATCGAGGAATTTGGAATTGCGAAGTTCAACGAAGAGTGTCGCAAAATTGTCCTCCGCTACACCTCGGAATGGAAATCGAAGGTTGAGCGGTTTGGGCGTTGGGTCGATTTTTCTAAGACGTGGAAGACGATGGACCCAAACTTCATGGAATCGGTGTGGTGGGTCTTCAAACAAAATTACGAGAAGGGGTTGATCTACGAGGGATTTAAGGTGATGCCTTTCTCTGCTAAGCTTGGAACTCCACTCTCTAATTTCGAGGCGACAGACAACTACAAAGAGGTCGATGACCCATCGATCGTCGTCACGCTTCCCCTCATCGATGATCCGAATACCGCACTCATCGTTTGGACCACAACACCCTGGACGTTGATTTCGAATATGGCTGCGACAGTTGGCGAAGAGATCGATTACGTTAAAGTAAAGCAAGGCGAGAAATTTTATATTCTTGCAAAAGAAGCGGTCTCTAGATGGTTTGAAGAGATTGAAATTGTTGACTCGTATAAAGGAAAAGATCTCCTTGGAATACGCTACGAGCCCGCTTTTTCGTATTTTTCAGACAGAGAAGGGGCTTTTAAGGTCATTGCTGACGATTTTGTCTCCACTGAAGATGGAACGGGGATTGTCCATACAGCTCCAGCCTTTGGTGAGACCGACTTTTATGCGTGTAAAAAAGCAGGTATTCCTCTTGTTTGTCCTGTTGATAATAATGGGCGATTCACATCTGAGATTCCCGAATATCAAGGGCTCTTTGTTAAAGATGCTGATAAAGGGATCGTCCGCGCTCTTAAAGACTCTGGACGCCTTTTTTTCCGAGGCACTTTGCGCCACCGCTATCCATTTTGCTGGCGCTCTGATACACCCCTTATCTATAAGGCGATCACGACGTGGTTTTTGAATGTCGAGAAGGTGAAAGATCGCATGATTGCAGCTAATGAAAAGGTTCATTGGGTTCCTGGCCACCTGAAAGAGGGGCGATTTGGAAAGTGGCTCGAAGGGGCGCGTGACTGGGCGATTAGCCGCAACCGCTACTGGGGAACGCCGATTCCACTGTGGCGCAGCGAAGATGGGGAGATTCATGTTGTCGGCAGTATTGCTGAGCTTGAGGAGTTAACGGGTAAAAAGGTGGAAGATCTCCACCGCCACTTTATCGATGAGTTGACCTTCACGAAAAACGGCAAAGAGTTCAAACGGATTCCAGAAGTGTTTGACTGCTGGTTTGAGTCGGGATCGATGCCCTATGCGCAAAACCACTACCCATTCGAGAACAAAGAAGAGACTGAGAAAAATTTCCCAGCGGACTTTATTGCAGAAGGGGTCGATCAGACACGCGCCTGGTTTTATACACTCCTTGTTCTATCCACCACTCTTTTCGATTCACCTGCCTATAAGAATGTGATTGCAAATGGGATTTTGCTTGCCGGGGATGGTAACAAGATGTCCAAGCGGCTCAAGAACTACCCTGATCCCGATCTGGTTGTCCATAAATATGGGGCAGACGCGGTCCGTTTATACATGCTCCATAGCCCCGCCGTCAAAGCCGATGACTTGCGCTTTTCCGAGAGGGGAGTCGAGCTTGTTTTGCGCCAGATTTTGATTCCACTTTGGAATGCACACGCATTTTTTATGACATACGCCCGCATTTACAACTGGCGCCCCACGTCTCATCGCATCACCCCTGAAGCGGTGATTGACCGTTGGATCATTGCGCAGCTTAACAAGTTGATTCTCGATGTTGAAGAGGGGATGGATGGGTACGATTTAAGCAGAGCCGTTGAGCCATTTGTTGGGTTCATTGACCAGCTCACCAACTGGTATATTCGCCGCAGCCGCCGCCGTTTTTGGTCCGACGAGGATACACCCGATCGCCGTCAAGCTTTTGAGACCCTCCATCATGTCCTTATCGAACTTTGCAAAATCGCCGCCCCCTTTGTTCCCTATTTAAGCGAAGCGATCTACCGCAATATCCGTTCTGAAAATATGGCGGAATCGGTCCATCTTTGTGATTATCCAGAATATCACGCTGAGAGCCGCAACCAAACGTTGGAAGAGGGGATGGACGCTCTTCAAACGGTTGTCAGTTTAGGGCACGCGCTTCGTAAAGAGCATAAATTTAAGGTGCGTCAACCCCTGCCAGCTGCCCATGTCGTCTGTGGAGAAGAGCATGTTATGCAATTCCTCAAGCATCAGGAACATCTTATTGAAGACGAGCTTAATGTGAAAAAAGTCCATTTCCATAAGGAGAGCCAGGAATTTGTAAAGCTCTCGATTAAACCCAACTTCCGTGTCCTTGGTAAAAAGGTGGGTAAACATATGAAAGAGGCTCAAATCCTTATTCAAGAACTCGATCAGGATCAAATTAATACTGTGGTTCATGGCCACCCTCTTCCGATTGTGCTTGGCGGGGAGTCGTTTCTACTGACAACTGACGATGTGGAAATCACCCGAAAAGTCCATGAGGGATGGGTCGCGATGAATGTGGGCGCGATCACGATCGCTCTGGATACCGAACTCTCAGAAGGATTGATTCTTGAGGGGATAGCGCGTGAGCTTGTGAATAAGATTAACACGATGCGGCGCGAGGCGAACTTTGCTGTGACAGACCGCATCCGCCTGAAACTTGGCACCTCAGAAAAAGTGAAGCAATCTTTGCTTATCCATGGCGATTATTTGAGGGATGAAGTTTTGGCAGTCGAGCTTGACTACGCCTTTTCTTCCGATAGTACTCAGTGGGATATCAACGGCGAGCCAACAGCCATCTTTATTGAGAAGGTATAGGAGTGGGGGCTGGATAAGCCCCCATATGTTATTTAGAACGTTTGAGTAGCTTGATTAATTGGGCACGCTTGAATCTAGGATCACAATCATCATCATCATCATCATCATCATCGTCCCAATCCCAATCATCATTAAACTCGTCGGCAATTAAGGTGAATAAATGGTGCCAGCGAAGCTCTTCAATGTACTCACGCTCGAGTTTAAAAAACTTCAGCGCGGCATCTAAGGACGCACCGTAAAAGACGTTGTCTTCATAAGATTGAGTGTAAAGCTTTTGTCCTTGGGCTTGGCACCACTCGATTTTTTTTTGGAGCATTATTTCTGTCTCATCGGGCTCGTGGGCCATCAATGTGCTGGAGATTCCTAATAGTAGAATTGATAAAAGTACTTTTTTCATAATTTAAACTCCTATTTTTCAGAAGATTATAAACACATAAGCGGCAGTGTCAAGTTATTATTAGTCAAAAAAGGATGTGCGGTTTCTCTTACGCGCATAGATCCAGCACCCAAGAAGAACTAAGATGACCAACGTCCAAACAATTATATTTGAAGGTGTTAGCCATGGGTAAGAGGGTTGAGCCAGCGCCCCTAAGCGTTTGCCCGGCGGCCAAAACGTAAAGGAAGGGGCCCCACGTAGGTTAATGGTTGGAGCAAAGCCAAAATCGCGGCTATCAGCGCTCATGGCGTAATTATCCCCAAGAGCTAGAACCCCATCCTCCGGAACTTTTAGGCCAAAAGCGTCGATAAATTCCCAGTCGATCTTTCCATCTTTAAGAGGGGGACCGTGATCGATGAACGCTATATAAGGTGTTTCGCGACCCGATTTTTCTTCTCTCTCCTGCTCGCTTTGGACAAAACGGATTAAGGTCGGATCGCTTTTCTTCATGATGGGCGCGCCCATCACATATAGATCTCCATCGCGGTAGTAGGCGAAGCGTTGGGGATTGTAGGGCTGGTTTGCGGCCATCGGCTCAAAAACTTTGTTAACAGCAATCCCTGTGTTAAAGAGTTTCTGGATGTTGCCAGGATCCTTGCTATAGAGGGGGTGGTCCTCCGGAAGCTTGGTTTGGATCCCACCGGTATGGATTTTGTAGCCCTGTCCGTAGTAAAATTCGTACAGGCCATCTGGAACGCCTGAAAATTTGATGTCGTATTCAGCGCGCTGCGGGCGGGATCGCCCCTCTTGATAGCGGTAGGCGCGTCCATTTGTGACAAAAAAGCGTGCTGTATAAAGGGCATTTTGAAGCGCATCAAGGTGGGTCTGGTTGAGAGGGATAAGGGTGGCGGAGGGTGTAATCATGGGGTGTATATGCCCATACTCATCGCGCCGCATCTCGGGTTTTGGGTAAGTTAAATTAGGAGTGTGTCTCAATTCAAGATAGAGTTCTGAATCCTTGTTTTCAGGAACTTTAGCATAAAAGCTTTCTGCTTGTTCCTTTGTGAGAATGCGGGCCATCGCATAATTTCTGATTCCCCAAAGGTCGCTGTAACTAACGGGCGTTTCATGAGGGGCTTTTAACGCGTTTGGTTGGTCAGAGACCCAGCCACTCCCGTCGTAGAAGGAACCCTCGATTTTTCCAGAACTTGTTATTTGCAATTTTCCAACAGTGCGATTCATCTGCTTGATTTGGACCGAATCATAGACGTTAGGGGCAACGGATTTGCTGAGGACCATCTTTCCATCAAAGGTGATAAAGGGGATGTGGTCAATACGCTCAATTCCGTGCCGCTCCAAAAAGTCAGGGTCGGCTAACTCTTTAATGGGGTTTCCATCTCTGTCAATCCCATAGATATAGCCGCCATAAAAGTAGAGGGTGTCACCCGGTTTTCCCATTGCGCGCTTGACGAAACGCTTTTTGCCGGGGAATAAATAGAAATAGAGCATATCGTTGTCGGGAATATCCATGCCCTCAGTGGTAAAAACGATCACTCCACCCCGTTTAAGTAGCGCGTCAGAGTAGAAAAGAGGTTTCTTTAGGAATGGGATATTCAGGCCAAATGGGGTCTTAGAAACAACCATTCTATCGAGCTCTTCAATAGTGGGACGCATCGATCCCGTTGGCACTTCATATAGCTCAAACCAAAATTGACGGATCAAAAAGGCGATTACAATTGCAAATGTCAGAGCGCAGACGAGTTCTTTTATCTGATCAAAGGCGGTTTTAGGAAAATGGGTTTTGATAAACGAAGAGACACGTTTCGCACTCTCGACAGCCTCGCTCTTATCCTTATTAAGAATTGCTCGGTCCAACGTGCGCAAGTCTTTTTCAAACTCGAGCCGCTCGCGCTCTATGAGCCTGTTGCCCTTTTTTTTAAGCAACCGCACACCGTTTCGTAATATTCTTCGACTCTTGCGTAAAAACATAGTTTCAGAGTTTATGCCACTTCATTTTTACAAGCAATGTTGAAAAGTA
The DNA here is from genome assembly GCA_021772455.1 of Chlamydiota bacterium. Taxonomy (GTDB): domain Bacteria; phylum Chlamydiota; class Chlamydiia; order Chlamydiales; family JAAKFR01; genus JAJACP01. The sequence goes on along the minus strand of JAJFLY010000011.1, from coordinate 7,175 downwards.
AGTACGCTAAATATTCGCATGCATACCCTAGTGTTTGTTGTTTTGAACGGACTAGGGTGTGGGAACATTGTTTATAGAATGTCTGTATGCCATGATTTTTACTTAAATAAAATAGGTAAGTCGATGATTTTCAGGCGTTTGCGGGATAGTTGATTTGTTTACAAGTTTGTTTATAAGCGGTTGCAAGTAACCAAACAAATGGAAGGATCTTCTTTTGGAGATATTACAAAACGGTAAGTTTCCCCTGGTGTCATGAATGCATCCAGCTGATCGCGGCTTATAAATAAGGAGACGCTTTGTTCATCGAGTTGAGTCACTTCGCATCTAAGAGGAAACGTATTTCCAAAAAATCCATCGGTCTCTTCGGCTAGAACAAGGAAATCTTGATAGTAAGAGGGGGTTTCTAGATGTAAAGCAAACCCATCATCGTGTATCTTTCCTTCGCCAATCAATTTCGGAGGGCGGAGGGGAAGGGCTGGCTTTGGAGAGTGTGCACCTGTTCCAGAATCAACAATACGAACTTTTGCTGAACCTACGCAACTATCGACCTCGATCCAGTAGGGGAAATAAGTAGGATATTCGGCAAGGTTTGGATCGTCAATATCATGGGGGAGGTAGATTTCGATCCGTTTTTTTGCAAGCTCGGTACCGTCCGATGGCCACTTGGCGCGCCAAGCTGAAAAGGGAACTTGGGAAATGCGTCTCCCCTCAACGGTCAAAAGAGGGTTCCAAATCGGTCGGCAATCGGGCCTGCCAACTCCAGGAGAGTGGCCAACACGTCGTCGTTTTTCTTCTGGAACGGGTTGGAAAGCGAGATTAAGAAGGGTTGTCAAAAAAGGATTGGAATCTTTCATGTTAATCCACCCTTGATGAGTGAATGAAAAGGTCTCTTCAAATTGGCCCGTTTCTAAATTAATTTGTGACATTGTCCAGGATGTATGTCCGGGCGCGCCGCTCTCAAACCATTGCTTCCAGGGGAGGGGGCTTCGAGCGTAGCGAGCTGCGGGAATCGTTACCTCTTCGATCACAATGGAGTGTTCAGTGAGGTTGTAGATATGAACGAGCGTAAAATTTTTATTTTGCTCGGTCACAACATAGCTTCCAGGGTCCGCCTCAGCGAGTTTGTCCTTTAAACGGATCTCAGCACAGAGTGGGGTGCTCAAAAAACAAAAAATCAGTAACCACTTTTTCATCATGCTCGTCATTATACAATTTCCCTTGTCTTTTTCCAAGTTACAAGGTAGATTTATCTACTTCAATCACTATTTTCGGAGATAATAATGAAAAAAGATATTCACCCTGCCTATCAAGATATTCTTTTTGTTGATACTTCTACAGGGACAAAATTTGTGTGTGGATCAACCATGCAGCCAACTGAGACAGAAATTCACGAAGGGAAAGAGTATCCTGTTTGCCACGTAACCGTCTCTTCAGCTTCCCATCCTTTCTTTACAGGTAGCAATCAGTTTATCGATACAGAAGGTCGTGTTGATAAGTTCTTGAAGCGTTATGCTAATAAGGCGCAGCCTGAAAAGAAAGAGCCGCAGCCTGCTAGTGAAGAGAAGAAAGCGACGAAAAAGAAAAAAAAGAAGTAGTCTCGCTTGGAAAAAAAAATCACTGAGCTCTTGCAGCGCTTTTCTTCAGTTGAAGAGGCGCTTGCAAGTCCCGATGCATTTAATGACCCGAAGGCATACCGAAAGCTTACACAGGAGCATGCCTATCTATCGGGTATCAAAAATGCTGCTGAAGAACTTCGCTCTGCTCGCAAAGCTCTGGATGAAAATAAAGCGCTCTATCCTTCCGAAACGGATCAAGAAATGCGCGCTCTTCTCGAAGAGGAGATCACTTTTCTCGAGAGTCGTGTTCCCCAATTGGAAACGAAGCTTGAAACCCTTTTAGTTCCTCCAGACCCTGATGATGATCGGAATATCCTTTTAGAATTGCGAGCAGGGACCGGTGGAGATGAAGCGGCTCTATTTGTAGGCGATTGTGTGCGCATGTATCAGCTCTATGCTGATCGAAAAGGGTGGAAGTATGAACTCATGGCATGCAGCCCCTCAGATGTGGGTGGATATAAAGAATATATCATGGCTATCTCTGGGGCTAAGGTAAAACGCTTTTTGCAATATGAAGCGGGGACTCATCGGGTGCAGCGCGTTCCTGATACAGAGACTCAAGGGCGCGTCCATACCTCAGCCATTACTCTTGCTGTCATGCTTGAGCCAACCAAAGAGGAAGAGGTCGCACTCGACGAAAAAGATCTGCGTATCGATACGTACCGCGCTTCGGGAGCTGGAGGTCAGCATATTAACACGACCGACTCAGCCGTTCGTATCACGCACATTCCAACAGGTGTTGTTGCCTATTGTCAAGATGAGCGCTCTCAGCACAAGAATAAGGATAGAGCAATGCGTTTACTTAGCGCTAAAATTGCCGATGCTGAAAGACAGAAGCGTCAAGATGAGGAAGCATTACTTAGAGCTTCGCAGGTTGGGACCGGAGACCGTTCAGAACGGATTCGTACCTACAATTTTCCTCAAAACCGTGTAACCGACCACAGAATTAATCTGACCTTCTATAATCTTGATCAAGTCATGCAGGGGGATTTAGATATGCTTACGGAACCTCTTGTGAAACATTACTACCAAGAAAAACTCTCTTCGTGAAGACGTTACTTGAGATAATAAAGCGTTCCGAACTCTATTTAAGGGATAAGGGGATTGAAAGACCGCGTCGGGAAGCTGAAGAGGTGATCGCGGATGCTCTTGGAATGCGACGTCTCGACCTTTATATGCAATTTGAACGCCCTCTTTCGGAAACGGAATTGGTAAATTTGCGCGACCCGATCGTGAGAAGGGGCAACCATGAGCCCACAGCCTATATCGCGGGCTCCGTTCAATTTTCAGATCTTTCGATCAAAGTGACGTCAGACGTATTAATTCCGCGACCTGAAACAGAAATTCTTGTAGAAAAAATCGCTGAAACGCTTAAGCGGAAAGATCTGGAGGGAAAGATTCTTTGGGATATGTGCTGTGGTTCGGGCTGTATCGGCCACGCCTTGAAAAAAAAATTCCCTGAATTGACCGTAATTTTATCAGACCTTTCTGAAAAAGCTCTGGCTGTGGCGCGTCAAAATGGAGAGGGGGTAACCTTTAAACAAGGTGATTTGTTCGCTCCTTTTAAAGGTGAAAAGTGTGATTTTTTTGTGTGTAATCCTCCTTATGTGACAGATGAGGAGTATGCTACACTCACTCCTGAGGTGCAAGTGGAGCCCAAAATGGCGCTTGTTGGAGGATTAACTTTTTACGAGCGCATTGCTGCTGAGCTTTCCAACCATATTAACCCCGAAGGGATGGCGTGGTTTGAGCTTGGAAGTGGTCAAGGTGAAGATGTGAAAAAAATATTTAATGGGCGTGGGCAGGTCGAGAATGATTGGTCGGGACACACGCGCTTCTTTTTCCTTGAAATAGATTGATTTTTTACTGTATAATTGCTGTCTATGTTTGGATCTTTAACCGATAAATTAACTGATATATTCTCCAAGGTTGCTGGAAAAAAGCGTTTAACCGAAGAGAACCTCTCGGAAGCTGTCCGTGAAGTGCGCCTAGCGCTTCTCGATGCTGACGTGAATTATGGGGTTACAAAGAAATTTATTACTCGCGTTAAAGAGAAAGTTCTAGGTGAAGAGGTCATCAAATCAGTCACAGCTGGCCAACAATTTATCCAGGTGATCCACGACGAGCTGGTTGCTCTTATGGGTGGGGGAGAAGCGGTTTTAGAACTTAGCGAGAAGCCTGCTGTTATCATGCTTTGTGGCCTTCAAGGGGCCGGAAAAACGACACATGCGGCCAAACTTGCTGTCTTTTTAACGAAGTCCGACTACCACAAAAAGCCTCTTTTGGTCGCGTGCGATTTACAACGACCCGCCGCTGTTGAACAACTTAAAGCACTTGGCACACAAATCAATGTCCCAGTCTTTGCTGTCGAAGGGGAGAAAAACCCTGTGAAGGTGGCAAAACAAGCTGTGAAGGCTGCTAAAGAGGGTCGGCACGATGTTGTGATTTTAGACACAGCAGGGCGTTTACATCTCGATGACGCATTGATGAAAGAGCTAGAACAAATTAAAGAAGCGACAAATCCTCACGAAATCCTTTTTGTCGCAAATGCAGCAACAGGTCAAGACGCCGTGACAACGGCCGATGCGTTTAACCAACGCTTAGCCGTTTCAGGTACGATTCTGACAATGCTCGATGGTGATACCCGCGCGGGGGCCGCAATCTCTATTCAAGAGGTAACGGGTAAGCCATTGAAATTTGAAGGGGTTGGTGAAAAAGTTGAGGACCTCCAACTTTTTAACGCCAAATCGATGGCGGACCGGATCCTTGGAATGGGGGATACAATTAACCTCGTGAAGAAGGCCAAAGAGCATATCTCGGATGAAGAGGCGAAAGCCATGGAAGAGAAAATGCGCAAAGCCACATTCACCTACGACGATTATCTCAAACAGATGCAAGCTGTTCGAAAAATGGGATCGTTTAAGGGGTTAATGAAAATGATGCCAGGGGCATCCAAAATCCCCGATTTAGAGGATTCGGAGAAAGAGTTTTTTAAAATTGAAGCGATGATCCTTTCGATGACCCCACATGAGCGTTTGGAGAAAGATGAGTTATCGATGGGCCGCATGAAGCGTATTGCGCGTGGAAGTGGGACAACAGTTCAGGATATCAACAAGCTCAAGAAGAGCTTTAAGAAATCCAAACAGTTTTTTAAAAATGCCCCCAATAAGAAGATGTTAGAGAAAATGATGGGAGGAATGTAATGTCATTAAAAATTCGTTTGCGACAGCAAGGAAGAAAAAATAGCCTTGTGTATCGTCTAGTTTTGAGCGATTCTCGCTCACCGCGCGATGGGAAATACATCGAACTTCTGGGATGGTACAATCCTCAGGAAGCAGAAGCTGAGAAAAACCTGAAAGTTGAAAGCGATCGTGTTCTACATTGGTTGCAACTTGGGGCTGTTCTCACAGAGAAGGCTGAAAAGCTTGTTGAGCGCGCCGCTCCTGAAGTGATTGCTGTGATGCGTAAAAAAGCAGAAGAGAAGCGCGTGAAGCTGCGTGAAAAACGTAAAGCGTCTCGCAAGAAGGAGGCTGCTCTCGCATAAAGGATGGATATTGAGATTCTCTCCCTTTTCCCCGAATATTTTTTAGGCCCCTTTGATGTAAGTATGTTGAAACGGGCCAGGGAAAAAGAACTTCTCAATATTCATCACACGCAAATTCGCGACTTTGCATTTGATAAGCATCGGAAAGTTGATGACCGCCCTTATGGGGGTGGGCCGGGAATGGTTTTAAAACCCGAACCGGTCAGCTTAGCGATTAACCATGTGCGGCGGGATGATTCTTATGTGATTCATCTTTCGCCTCAAGGACAACTCTTATCACCTGCCAAATGTCGCGAGCTTGCGGAAAAACCCCACCTGGTTTTGCTCTGTGGTCACTACGAAGGGATTGATGAGCGCATTTTGGACAAAGAGGTGGATGAAGAGATAAGCATTGGCGACTATGTGCTCACAAATGGGGCACTTGCGGCGATCGTTTTAATCGACGCCGTTTCGCGCTTTATACCGGGCGTGCTTGGGCATGAAGAGGCGGCAAACGAAGAATCTTTTGAAGAGGGAATTTTCGATTGTCCACACTACACGCGGCCGGAGGTATTTGAGGGCATGCATGTCCCACAAGTTTTGTTAGATGGGAATCATGCTAAGATAGCTAAATGGAGAAAAGAGCGCGCACTTGCCAAAACACGTGAGAAAAGGCCTGACCTTTATGAGCGCTACAAAGTTACAGAAGAATAAAAAGGATTAGTAAAATGGATGCCTTGATTGAAGAGTTTGACAATGAACAGCTAAAACAGGAAATTCCCGATTTCCAGATTGGAGACACTATTCGTGTTTCGACAAAAATTATCGAAGGGGAAAAAGAGCGTATTCAGGTCTTTCAAGGGACTGTTATTGCGCGTAAAGGAAAAGGCCTTGCAGAGACATTTTCTCTTCACCGCGTCTCATACGGCGAGGGAATGGAGCGTGTATTCTATCTCAATAGTCCCCGTATTGTGAAGTTTGAGATTGTGAAGCGTGGTGATACACGTCGCGCAAAGCTCTACGATCTACGTGGTAAGACAGGTAAAGCTGCGAAAGTTAAAGAGAAGATTGGAGTGCGTAAAAAAGCTCCAGCTGTTGCAAAAGCGAAACCGACCGAGCCTGAAACTACAGCAAGCGAACCGACTATTGCCGAACCTAAAACAGAGACCGCAGAAACGACTTCTCCAGAGTGAGAAAGAACGTCTTCTAAAACTTGTGGATCTAGAACAACAGGCTAAGGCGAAAGGATTTCGCCTAATTGCCGGCGTAGACGAAGCAGGGCGCGGGCCATTGGCCGGCCCTGTGGTCGCCGCAGCCTGTGTGTTCAAAACCCATCAGTTTTTTCCCGGAATCAACGATAGCAAACTGCTTACGCCTGTAAGGCGCAAAGTGCTCTACAAAGAGCTCAAACACCATCCCGATCTGAGCTTTGGGATTGCGGTCATTGAGCCTTCTATCATTGACGAAATCAACATCTTACAAGCGACCTTGCGCGCCATGCGCGAGGCAGTTTTGGCTTTACCTAAAAGGCCAGACTACCTCCTTATCGATGGGAATATCGCCATCGACGTGGCAAATATCCCAGCCGAAGCAGTGATCAAGGGGGATCAGCGCTCGCAAGTGATCGCGGCTGCATCGATCATCGCCAAGGAGGTGCGCGATGAGTTGATGCTAAAATACCACGACCGTTATCCCGAATACGGTTTCAACGCCCACAAAGGGTATGGGACAGCTATGCACAGAGAGGCTTTGGAGAAGTTTGGGCCGTGTCCGATCCATAGGCGATCCTTTAGCCCTGTCAGGGATTATTGCACATAAGACCCTGATTGCTACCTAAACCTCGTCTAGAAACCGTTTGGGTGCGACAGATACAACTGCGGAGCTGAAGGCAAGGGTTCCTCCCTTGCCTTTGGCGATGCAGGCAGTAGATGGCGTGCTCAAACGGTTTCTAGACGAGTGAAGGGTTGCAAATACACGAGAAACTGTAGGCCAAAATTGTGCAGATTACTTTAAGTAAAAATCCGCGCTCTGTCCTT
>JAJFLY010000002.1 GCA_021772455.1 Chlamydiota bacterium | reverse complement strand
TTTTGTTGTTATAGTGCTTAGATGCCTCCATCTGCTAAGTCTCGACACTCGACAAGGGAGGAACCCTTGCCTTCGCATCGAGCCTACGCATCTGAATGCATCTAAGCACTATAACAACAAGTTTAGGTAGCAATCAGGGTCCAAGAGGATAAACTGCATTCCAACCTTTACGAGAAAGGAATTTAGCCATTTTTTTCGAATTGAATCCATTTGACCTCTCAATTGTTATATTAATTTCGGTAGTAGTATACAAGGGGGGGGGGTTTTTTTACAAAGTGAATAGTCTTAGTTGTTTTGGGTGTTGATATTGAAATGTAGAGAAAAAAAACGAGAAAGGGGGTAAAAAATATTTTACTTAATACCTGTTTTTTTTTAGTTTGCGATTAGAACGTAAATTTCTACAAGGATGGAAATATGAATGTTGTTAGAACATTAGGAATGATTTTTTTAGCGGTATATCTTTTCTTCAGAGGACTACCAATGGTAACAGGCATGCAAATGCCAGCAATGGGCGATACGCTCATTGGCTTATTTGGAATGGGCGCTGGTGTACTAATTTTGATTGCTATGGGATGCAAAGACAAGAAGAAGTAATTCTTTCTTTCTCTTTCACCTAAGAAGCATCTAGGCATATTGTCTAGGTGCTTTTTTTTATTGGGGTATTTTGGTATCTTTTAAGGCTCAAAGGAGTTCTTATGTCTTTCATATCCAAACTATTAATTGTTTTTTCGCTTGTTTGCACCCCTCTCTTCTCTACAGAGCAATTCACCGTCTGTTCCTATAACTGTGGCGCCCTTTCTGATCACTACGACTACATCCGCGCCGTGAGTTTGCACAAGGTTGTTCAACAGCGCTATGATGAAGAGCCTGAGCTGATGGATTTAGTTCAAAAGGTGGAAGCTCTTGCTTTGAAGATATGTTTCACTGAGGAGCCCGAAGATTTGGAGGAGTGGACTAATAGTGAGTATGAGGGGCTGATCCCTTTGATTGCGGCTGAAAAGCCTAATCAGAAGTGGCGAGAGCTCTCAGAAGCGATTGTGATCCACGATGAAGAGGTGCACACACTTCTTTTGGAGCATGTAAAAGACTTAACGCGCTCTGAGGAGACGACTCTATCAAACGCGTCGATCGATGCAACGCGGCGTGTGATGGCAAAACGCATTTTTGCAAACGAGCTGAAGTACGACATCATCGCTTTGCAGGAGGCCGACTATCTCGATGCTTCTCTTTTCCCTGAAAATTATTCTGTCCGCTTTGCGGGGAGTAACCATTCTGTAAATGGCATCGCGTGGAATCATGAACGTTTCGAGCTTGTTGAGGAGATCGGCAATGTGCTCGGACGCTCTTACGTCCTTCTACTGCGCCAAATCGATACTGGTAAAACAGTCGCTGTGGGAACGGGACATCTTAGAGGATGCAACCCTTTTCTCCGAGTTGGAGATGATTCTGCACAGGGTGATGGCGATCTACTTGTTTTGATAGAGGTTTTGGATAGCGTTCGTGCCGATATGAAACTCATAGCGATGGATTCGAACGTCACAGCCTCTCATCCGCGGATGAATCTCTTGAAGGATGCTGGCTATATGGTCGATTATGAGAAGTATTTGGAGCCGACGTGCACCAACCCTTATCAAATTCTCAATACGCGCATCGATTGGATTGCAGTCAAATCTGGGAGCATTTCGAACATTCCTGTTATGGGAGTTGGACTAAACTGCCCGCGGACGAACTTGAGCGATCATAAGCCGATTGCGGCAAGAGCCTGTTTCGCTGAAATGAAGCCACATATGCCGTGGACGCCACCACCGGGAGGGGTCGATGCTTTTGAAGGGCGTTTTGTAGGTCCACACTTATCAACTTGACAAATTACAAAAAAAAAGCATGATGTTTACAGTGTCTTAATAATCCAAGGGTGTGGTTATGTCTTCAAGTTCTGTAACGCCAAAGCCATTTCTTCATGTGCCAGGACTTCTTAGAAGATGTGCCTGGTACATGCCGCTATACTCTCGTGAAAGTTCGCTCATTGTCGAGGTCGCACAAGCCACTTTTAAAAAAATTAAAGGCTCCGGTGCGGAAGAAAGTGTGTATGCTAAACTATACGAGGGATGGAAAAAATCTAATTACTCTTCAGAAAAAACTGATATTCAAGATTTTGGAAAGAAAGCTTTTAAAGATATAAATTTTCCACTCCAGCTAAAAATTGAAGCTCTCTATGAATGCGCGCGTGAGATTGAATTGACGCTTACAAAATTGCACGTTTGGGATGTGCATTTCTCAACTCAGAAATTTAACGTGACTCTCTATCGAAATCAGAATAAATTAGAATATCTCGTAAAAAGATATTATGATTCTGAAAGTCCGGGGCTTCCATTACCAGAACATCCCAATTCTCTTTATTATAATGGTGTGTATCCATCTGATGAATACTCAGGAAGTATTAATCTTGGTGGCGAGAATATTGATGAGGTGATTTCAGAATTAAAAAATTGTATAATTCTACCCACAGAAAAACAGAAAACCCGAATTAACTTAAAAGGAACGATGCATTTTGTTCCTACGGAAAATAATTTTGATAAGCAGGAGGTCGACTCTGAAACAATTCGCCTTGCGACTGAAATAGCATCAGGAAAAGAACTACATGTTCGTGATGTATACAATCTAGAAGATCGCTATCAAATTACATTTTATCAAAATCAAAATGGATTGGGATATATCGCTCATCGTGCCACAGATAGTGATCATAAATACGATGTTGCAGAGTATATTCCTATCTCCTCGGATAAAACTATTGAACAGCGCATAGAATATTTAAGAGAGTGTGAGATCCAATTCCCAAGGCAATTCAGTAGAAAATACAACGAAGAATACCGGAGAGTATTCATGTATAAATCCCCTAATTTGATTGGACCGGTTAGTTTTTTACCAAAAGTAAGCAGCGAAAGTAAGTTTGATCCAGAATTAAGCATAGACTGCAGTAATTGGGCTATTACTTTGGTGGATTCTGCAAGCTCAGGGGTAGATCCCCTTTCCTGGGGAGGGCATGCACGCATTGTTATAGAGGGGGTAGCAGAGGGACGTTATTTTCAACACCTTGCTGATCTTGTATATCATGAAAAAACTCGCATAAGATATTTTGATTCAAAGAATTATAAAGTCTCATTTGCTGATGGGTATTTAATTGACAATCCAATTGTTGGTTACAGCAGTACCTTTATTCGCCCCGTGGAGAGCATACAAAAGTTATTAAATTCTATCGGGGTTGATCGGGAATACGCTACCCACAACATCGGATATAATCTTGCAGGAGATTCCCAAACTCTTGGTTCATCGATAGTAGATTCGATTGCATCAATTAGTGATTCAGTTGAAAATATTTGGCAGTTTAAGCTTGAAAAAATGCCAAATTGGCGTAAGCATAATTGCCTTACATGGGCTCTTGAAAAGTTGGCATTGGTAGACATTCATTTTTCAGATACTCCAACTTCAATTTTTATAAAAACACCAAAACAGTACACAAATACAAAACCTTGAGACAAAGGTTTAAAATTTTCAATGAGGAGATTATTTTATGTCAATATCATGTTCTAGTTCAAGTTCTTCTGTTAATGAGGGTCATGTCGAAAGAGGTGTTCGGGAATCATTACATGGATCTGTGGATGAAATAGTTCCAAAAATGGTGGAAGCGGCTGGAAGAGCAGCACAAGCAGCGCTTAGAGGAGCAGCGCCTGCTGCTGCCGGAGCGGCAAATGGAGCACTAGGCGGTTTGGGTTTAGCTTCTCAAGCCAGTGTATTAGCTCATGCTCCTTCAACAGCATCATCAGTAAACCCTGCAATTGATGCATCTGTAATGAGTACACAAGGAAGTGTGTTTGCTGCCGTGCCAGATGCTGTTAGGCGTGGAGAGGAATCTATCGATGGTTCAGGAGAGTCTGTACAACCGCGTGCTGTAGCATCGGCTCATGGCTCTATTGATACCGTGGGTGACGGTGCAGAGTCTGTAGCACAACATAGCTCTGTATTGTTTGGCGGAGAATAGCTGTATTGCGCAAATAGATGGGGAGTAGTTGTCTATGAAACAATGCTCTCCTTCTATCACTCATAAGCCGATTGCGGCAAGAGCCTGTTTCGCTGAAATGAAGCCACATATGCCGTGGACGCCACCACCGGGAGGGGTCGATGCCGAGCAGAGGTAGACGCCTTTTAGGGGCGTTTTATAAGGGAAAAAGGTTTCCACCCCACTGTTGATATCGCCCCCGACATAATTAGGATTGTACTGTTCAATTTGGGTAGTCGTTCTCTTACTTCTTGCTAGGATACACTCTTTAAATCCTGGCGCAAATCGTTCGATCTGATTTTCAATCTGTTCGGTCATGTCAACGTCTGAATGGGCGGGCACGTGGCAGTAGGCCCATGCGGTGTGCTTGCCCCTGGGAGCTCGTGTGGGATCAAATAAAGTGGGTTGGGAAAGAATCACGAACGGTTTTTCGGGGTGGATGTTTTCCCAAACCTGTTTTTCGCATCTGGCGATCTCTTCGGCAGTCCCGCCAATATGGAGTGTCCCGGCCTCTTTGGCTTCTTTAGCTTTCCAGGGGATGGGATCTGAAAGGGCCCAGTCGAGTTTAAATACTCCTTGTCCGTAGCGAAAATTTTCGAGTTTGCGTTTATACTTTTCGGGGAATTGTGCGAGCTTCATAAGCTGCTTTGGAGAGGTGTCACACATGACGATTTTGGCGTCTGGAAGGGTTTCGATCTTGGTGTTTGTGACGATTTTGCCTCCGAGCGATTTAAAATAGGTGGCGAGGGTATCGGCGATGGTTTGCGAGCCACCTTTTGGAAGGGGCCATCCGTTGTGGTGGGCTTGAATGCTCAAAACAAGCCCAAAAGCTGATGTGAGACGTCTATCAAGCGGCATCATGGAGTGTGCGGCTAAACCGGCAAACAAGCTTCTTGCCCGCTCTTCTTTAAACTGTTGATTCCACAATTTTTCGGCGGGCTTTAGGCCATACCAGCCAAAACGGGAGAGGAGCCAGGGGTGGCGTGGCAGGTGAAGGGGTGCTAAAATTTCAGGGGCGAGTTTTTCCCAGTTTTTGACGAGCGGTTCCATGAGTTTTGTATAGGCGTCTCCATCGTTTCCAAGATTTTTTGCGGTCAGCTCGAGGGAGTTTTCGAGAAGGACAGCGGTTCCATCATCGTGAGGATGGGCGAGAGGCGTGGGGGGGTGGATCCATTCAATTTCAAGGGGAAGGGTGTGGAAGAAAGGAGAGGAGAGGGCTAGAGGGTGGATCGCAGAGCAGACGTCGTGGACGTAGCCTGGCAGGGTCAACTCTTCGGAGCGCATCCCTCCGCCGACTGTGGCATGCGCTTCATAGATAACAACTGATAAGCCTGCTTTTGCGAGTGTGATTGCGGCAGCGAGCCCATTTGGTCCCGAACCGATGACAACAGCGTCACTCATAAATTTTGGAATATTTTGTGTTTAAATAGGTGATGTAGGGCTCGGGCGAGAGGGGCTTGCCAGTCACTTTTTTGACCAGATCGGCAGCTCGGTAGGTTTTGCCGTGTTGATGGATCTGCTCGCGCAGCCATTCGCGTACAAACAGCAGGTCTCCGCTTGCCACGCGTTTCTCCCAGTCGGGGAATTTTTCTTGGAGGGTAGCAAAAAACTGTGAGGCGTAAAGATTGCCAAGCGCATAGGTGGGGAAATATCCAAAAGCGCCCATCGACCAGTGGATATCTTGTAAACACCCTTCTGTATCTGTTGGTGGTGTGATGCCCAAAGTTTTTTGCATTTCAGCGTTCCACGCTTCGGGTAGATCGGCGACTTTAAGTGACCCTTCGATGAGTTTTTTCTCCAACTCAAAGCGTATAATCACATGGAGCGAGTAGGTCACCTCATCTGATTCAATGCGGATAAGTGAAGGGGCGACTTTGTTGATCGCCTTGTAAAAAGTCTCTAAGGGGACCTCTTTGAGCGTGGGAAAGGTGTTGGCAAGCTTTGGAAGAAAATGGTTCCAGAACGGTTTGGACTGGCCAATACGCGTTTCCCAAAGGCGTGACTGGCTCTCGTGGATGCCCAAGGAGACAGCTTCACAAAGTGGCGAGCCGTAATATTCGGGCAACATCCCCATTTCATATAAGCTATGCCCACCTTCATGCAAGACACACGAAAGGGAATCGAAGAGCGAGGATTGGTGAATACGTGTTGTGATGCGGCTATCGGATGGGTGGATTGCCATCGAGAAGGGGTGGGTCGAGAGGTCAAGGCGCCCTTTGTCAAGATCGTAGCCCATCGCTTCTAATACGACTTTTCCAAACTCAAGCTGTTTGTCTGGTGAAAAATTGCCGTGGAGGCAGCTCCCATCGACTTGTTTGGCTCCCTCTATCTTTTTTAATAACGTTTGGATCTCACTTTTCACTTTCGAAAAAAGTTCAGTGAGTTCTTTCGAGGTCGTATCGGGCTCAAATGTGTCTAAAAGCGCATCATACGGGTGGTCTTTGTATCCGAGCAGCTCAGCTTTCTTTTGAGAAAGGGCGACCATTTTTTCGAGGTAGGGGGCAAAGGTCTTAAAGGAGTTTTCTTTGCGCGCTTTTCCCCAAACTGTGAGAGCCTCTGAGGAAAGTCTCGCGAACTCTTTAACAAATTCATTGGGCAGGCACGTGGCGATCTTGAAATCGCGCCTCCATTCGCGTAAATTGGCTTGTTGTTCAGGGGAAAGATCGCTTTCCATATCGCTCAGTTTGGCGAGGCTTTTTTCAAACTCACCGCTTGTTCGTTCCTGATGAGCGAGGCTTGCCATGAGCTCGATCTGTTCGGCACGTACCGATGAGCCAGCAACAGGCATGTAGGTCTCTTGATCCCACTCAAGCAGGTAGGAGATGCTGTCCAGAAGGCGGATTTTCTTCGATTTGGCAAATAGGGCTTCGTACTCTTTGTTCATGGCTGTTCCTGGTAAGTATGCGTTGAGTTCGTGGGCCAATGCTTGCGAGAAGTTCGCGCACATCGGTATTTCCCCAACTCGCAACGGTTTCTGGGGGTAAATTTTGATCAAAAATGGTGACGCGGTCTCCCACTTGGGCCTCGGGTATAGCACTAAGATCGACCATCATGAAATCCATGCAAATGTTGCCGATCATTGGCGCTTGCTTTCCGTGGATGAGCACATACCCTTTCTCTTTATAATGGCGGTGCAAGCCGTCGTGATAGCCAAAGGGAATGACGCCGATTGTCATATCGCGCTCAACCTTGTAGGCGCAGTGGTATCCGACTGTTTCTCCCTTTTTCGCTTGGCTTACATAAGAGAGGTGCGATTCAAGGGTAAGGGCCGATTCGAAAAGGGAAATTCCGACACGCACTAGGTTACAAAAAGGGAGGGTGAAGCGGATCCCTGGGCTGTTTGCGGCGTGGATCCAGCGAGGGGATGTATCAAGCGCGTCGACTACATTTTTAAAAAGAGAGATTTGCTCATTTGTGTATGCGTCCATTTCGGGAAGTTCTGCTGAGGTGAAATGGGTCATCAATCCTACTAAGAGAAGATTGGAAGCGTGGTGAATTGCGCGTGAGAGGGCAAGAGCCTCTTCTGGAGGGGCGCCAAACCGGTTCATGCCAGTATCGATGTGTAAGTGGACAGGGATTACTTCTTTAGCTGCTAGGCTTAAGGCCTCAATTTCTTCGAGTGTGCTGACAGCGGGTTCCAAGTGGTAGTGGGCTACTTCAGCTGCTTCGAATGGGGGAGCTGAAACAACAAAGATGGGGATCTCGATTCCTGCATTTCTAAGCGCGACCGCCTCGCTTACATGGGCAACGCCTAGCATCGAGACGCCGAACTCTATTAAATGGGGAGTGAGCGCAAGAGCACCTATTCCATAGGCATTGGCTTTGACCATCGCGATAACCCGCCCCTTTTGCTTAAAGCGGTGGATATTGGTTTCAATTGCGTCGAGATTGATGATTAATGTGCTAGAGCTTGGCATATCTCCATCCAAAGAGTCCAAAAAAGAGTACAAGCGGTGTGAGCAGGGCCCACAATGGGGGGATAACTTGACTCTGGCCCAATATAGCACATGCATTGACAAAGGTAAAAAAGGTAATTATCCCAAACAGCGACAACGCATAAATAAAAAAGACAGGAAGCGAGCGTCCAAAGCGCAAACAAAAGGGTGCGGGGGCGATCACAACAAGCAGACACGCAAGGGGAATTGTCAGCTTATAAAGAAATACCGATTGCGCCTCGGCCTCCTTGTCTGTCAGTATTTTGCTCCATCCAAGATTTAAGAAAAGTTGGGTAAGGGATTGGGACCGTGGAGGGTGAAATGCGCTAAAGAGCGATTTTTTATCGAATTGAATACCTGGGAAGGGCAAGGTGTCGAAGGTCTCGGTGCGCCTTAGCTGCCCATTATCACGCGCTAAAACAACAACATTTTTTCCGATTGGGATCTCTTCATAAGGGTAGAGGTTTTCAATGCGGTAGATTAAATCGTGATCTTTATACCAATAGGCATCGAAGAAGGCTTGATTTTCGGGATCGAATTTTTGATAGATCAAGAGTGTGTTGTCGGCGAGGGGAAGGGCGCCGATCGGGTGCTTGCCCGAGCGCTCTTTGAGGTGATTCTCCTCAAACGCATTTATAGAGGAGAGGGAGAAGGGCTGCAAAAATTGGAAGTTGAGGTAGAGAAGAGCAGCGCAGATAGCGCCTGCAAAAAGAAAGGGGCGCATCAAACTTTTTAAGGGGACACCACCCGAAAGTAAGGCGACGATTTCATTGCGTATATTAAGTGTTGTCAACACTTTAACCGTGGCGATTAACAGGGCAATTGGAATCAGGATATCGGCGCGTTTGGTGAATTGAAAAACATAGTAGAGAAGACAGTCAACAAAACGGACCCCTTCTTGATGAAATATTTTCGAGTGTGCTGAGTAGTCGATTAGTACATAGAGAAAATAGAATGTACCCATAAAGAGAAGAAAAACTTTAGCCAGTTCCTTTAGGAAGTAACGTTTCCAAATCATTCTATTCCTCTCCTGATGCGCGATAGAGTCCAAAGGGAGGCAAGGATAATCAATAGGTGTGGGAGGAGCAAGAGTACAGAGGCGATCCAAAAAAGATGGTCGAATTCACTCCCTACAAAAAAGGCAAGTAGTGTCAAACCTGTAAGGGATAGGACCAAGAAAATCCCCCTTTTTGATGATCCGCGGCTAATTTCCATTCCAAATGCGATACCCGCCAAGGTAAAGGTGAAGGCAGCAAGTCCAAGGGCAGCGCGTCTTACGAATTCGGTATGGCATTTAGCGAGTTTTCCTCCTCCCTCTTCTCGCAAAGCCTTCTCACGCACCCTCAGCAAACTGAACTTTAAATGGTCGTTCGAAATCTTCCACCCCTTCTTACGTAATAAATGGGCAAACTTTGAAGCCTCAGAGGTTAGGAGCGCTTGATTTTCGATGACTAAATTGTCTGCACCGGAGATCACGCTCACCTCTTGCCCCTTTAGCTCGCCATTTTCCATATCGACCCTTTTTGCTAAGCAGAGGTTGAGTCTTTCTTGGTTTTGCATTGCGATGAGAAGATCTTTTGCGCTCCGCCCATTGTGAATAGGGTCCATTTGGACGTATGAGCCCTTCAACTGCGCAATTTTGGCGCTCTGCAAAAGAAGGAGCGGGTTTTTCGAGGTGAGATCGTAGGCCATTTTTCTGGTCGCTAGGTGGGAGGTGGTTGCCAGTTCTGAGGCGATATAAAAGGTGCCAAGAGAGATAAAAGCTGCTGCGATCAAAATCGGCCCTATGATCTGTTTGATGGAAAAGCCCCCGGCACGCAAGGCTGTCAGTTCATGGGTGTGGGAGAGGCGCTGGAAAAGGATCATCGATGAGATCAGGCAGGAGATTGGGATCGCAATCGGTAGAAAATAGGGGATTTGATAGAGGGTAAAAAGTGCTAGATAGGAGAGGGGGGCGCCGAGCGAAGCGAAATGGGCAATCTCTTCCAAGCGGCTGACAAGTAAGATGGCAACAAAAGAGGTGAGGGAAAGTATGAGAACTTTCAGGTAGTGAGTGAGTAAATAACGCCCAAAAATTGGCATAGCCTATCCTTTATAAGGAGGGCTATTCTAGCATCTTTGATTCAATAGATCTAGGTGGTTTTCATCGATTTTTTTCTTTATGCCAAACCCAGCAGCGAGAATTAGACCTGCTACACCCATAGTTGCAGCTGTAAGTGCGCAGCCAACAATAAAGCCCATCTTATCTCTGTGGATACTTTCCACGAGTTGCTCTTTTTTTAAAATGGGAGGTGTCATAATTTCCTCTGATATTATATAATTTCCCACCATTATAACAAATAGCTGTTAATCAATGATTAAGAATTTCCTGAATTCTTTCAATCTAGAGGAGGTACCTCTTCTCTTAGGGCTTTCCGGAGGGCCAGACTCAACGGCTCTGATGCATATTCTCTTGGAGCTGAACCATCCCTTTCAAGTTGCTCACATTGACCATGGCTGGCGCCCCGAGAGCGCCTCCGAGGCAGCTGAGATCGTCAAAATGTGCGAAAAATGGGGAATTGGCTGTCATATTCGCTCCCTGAAGCTGGAAGGCCCTAATCTCGAGGATCTCTCGAGGCAGGCTCGCCACAGGGTATTTCGGGAAATTTGTCTCGCCGAAGGGTTAGAAGGGGTAGTGCTCGGCCATCACGCTGATGATCAGGCCGAAACGGTCTTAAAAAGAGTGTTTGAGGGAGCCTCTCTCCCTAAACTTCAGGGGCTTGCTTCTAAGACCCAAATCGGTGATTTGACCCTCTATCGCCCTCTTTTGAGTGTGCGAAAAGAGGTGATTTTAGAGTGGCTTGAGGAGAGAAAAATCCCGTATTTTACCGATCCAACAAATCTGGATACCCGTTTTTTGAGAAATCGGATGCGCGCGCGGATATTACCTACTTTATCGGACCAATTTGGAAAACAGATCGAAATGAATTTGTGCCGATTGGGCGAACAAGCGGCTGAACTTTCCGCATTTCTTCAAATCATACTTAAACCCTTTCGCGATCAGGTAGTTGATCATGATGAATGGGTGTCGCTTGATTTCAAACAATTTTCTACACAATCACCCTTTATTTACAAAGCTGTAGTTCGTGATTTTTTTGAACAGCAGCGACTTACACTTTCAAAATCCGTTATGGAAACGCTCCTTTTTCACCTTCAGAAAAATAACGCACATAAAACGATTCAAGTTGGGCAAAAACAGGTAGAAATCCATCGTGGAAACTTAACAATCAGAAAGTTAAAATTATTCAGTTTATAGGTTGAAACGGAATGGGAAAATCGGGTATGCTAAGGCGTTCAGATTAAAGATTTTTGCGCGCAATTTGATTTTGTTGTAAAATTTAATACTGAAATAATTATTTTGTTCCTATAATTAGCTATAGGCGTTTTTAAAAATAAAGCAAGTTATACATCATGGCTCCAGATAACAACAACAAGAATGAACCTAAGAAAAGCTTTCCAACGACTTTCTTTCTCTTTTTGTTAGCAATCATATTGATTGTGATCACATTGCAAAACTTCATGACGACCAAATCGGCAAAAGTTGCTTTTAGCCATCAGGTTGAGCATCTTGTGAATTTACAACTGATTGTTCCCGAGGATAGTCGCAAGGTTTCGCTCAATGATAATTTAGTGACCTTTAGCGGAAAATTTCGTGAGCGTGAGACCGAAGAGGGGCGTAAGCGCTTCAAGTATCTGGAGCTTCTCGAAAAGAATCATGCCCTCAGAAGTGAAAAAACCGAAATTCTTGTCTCTTTGGATCGTTTAGATGGGAATATTCATGAATCTGCGAAATGGTTTTTAGAAATCTCTGGCCTCCCCATTCCTGAGGGTGGATATCGTGTGATTGATGAAGCTTACAATCTCCCTGAGCGGGAAAATGCCATTATTATCAAAGAGATCCCAGAAAGGGATATGGCCAACCTCCGTGAGATGCAAGAGCGTCTGCAGCGCATCAAAGTTGGGGGAAGAGAAGATCTTGTTGGTTTTGAGACCGACTTAGCCGGACTCGTTGCAAACTTCCGTTCTCCTGTTCTTGGAATTGGGGCTGAGTCGATGAAGCAGGAGCTCAAGACTTTAGCTAGAGATGTTGAAGGGGTTCAAGATCCTTCTAATTCTGCAGCGGCAAAGATTGCTGTCTATGAACGGGCTCTTTCTAAGCTTCAAGAGATGGTAGTTGTTTTGAACCAGCCAGTCGAGCATGTGCGTTTGAGTGAACTCCGCTCTGTTCGCCAATATGAAGAGCGCCTACAACAATATGGAACGGTCAACCTAACGCTTGAACAAAATGAGGCGCAGCTTGATAAAGCGCGCGGGGCTGTTTCTAGCGTTATCTGGTTTTTCAATAATAAGGAGCTCTCAAGCCGTGCATTAGAACGTCAAGATGCCGAAACCTATAGTCACTGGTTTGCTAATGCACGAGAAGAGTGGGATAACTTCAAAGTCAACCACGGTCTGCCGTTCAAGGCTCCAGATCAGCCACGTACATTAGCTCTTGAAAAGACGTTTAAGAGTGAAGAACAAGCTCCGAATTACATGAGCTATATTCTAACAATTCTGCCAATTGCACTTGTGATTCTTCTCCTTTATTTTGTCTTCTCGAAGCAGATGAAAGGGATGGGGGGCGGCTCAGCGATGAATTTTGGAAAATCGCCTGCCAAAATGTTGGAACAAGGGAAAAACAAAGTCACTTTTAAGGATGTTGCGGGGATTGATGAAGGTAAAGAAGAGCTTGTAGAGCTCGTCGACTTCTTAAAGAACCCAGGTAAATTCACATCGCTTGGTGGACGCATTCCAAAAGGCGTTCTGTTGGTTGGACCTCCAGGAACGGGAAAAACTCTTGTAGCTAAAGCTGTTGCAGGTGAAGCTGACCGTCCTTTCTTCTCGATTGCCGGATCTGATTTTGTCGAAATGTTCGTTGGGGTTGGGGCAAGCCGAATCCGTGACATGTTTGATCAAGCAAAGAAAAACGCTCCTTGTATTATTTTTATCGATGAGATCGATGCTGTTGGGCGTCATCGTGGAGCTGGTATTGGCGGTGGTCATGATGAGCGTGAGCAGACGCTAAACCAGCTTTTGGTTGAGATGGATGGATTTGACACGAACGAAGGTGTTATCCTGATGGCAGCTACAAACCGTCCTGACGTTCTCGATAAAGCCCTCTTGCGTCCCGGTCGTTTTGACCGTCGTGTGGTGATTGGGCTCCCTGATATTAAAGGGCGTTATGCAATCCTCAAAGTGCACGCTCGTAAGATCAAAATAGACCCTTCTGTCGATTTACTAAGTATTGCCAAATCAACTCCTGGGGCGTCAGGTGCTGATCTCGAAAACCTACTCAATGAAGCGGCTCTTTTAGCAGCTCGTTTAGGACGCTCTGCTGTTACCGGTCCTGAAGTTGCCGAAGCACGCGATAAAGTTCTTTATGGAAAAGAGCGGCGTAGTATGGAACTTGATGAAAACGAGAAGCTTACTACTGCATATCATGAATCTGGTCATGCAGTTGTGAGTTTGATTGTGACCCACTCTGATCCAGTTGATAAGGTCACCATTATTCCACGTGGCATGTCACTTGGAGCGACCCACTTTCTTCCTGAGAAAAACCGGATAAGCTACTGGAGAAAAGAACTTCATGATCAGCTTGCGGTCTTAATGGGAGGGCGTGTTGCTGAAGAGATCTTCCTTGGTGATATCTCAAGTGGAGCGCAGCAAGACATCTCGCAAGCAACACGTATCGCTCGCAGCATGGTTTGCGAATGGGGAATGAGTGACAATCTGGGTAAAGTTGCCTACGATGAGCGCTCTGATGGTGGCGGTGGGTACGGAAGCTATCATGAGAAGACCTACTCTGAGGATACCGCTCGCGCGATCGATGATGAGGTGCGAAAGCTACTTGATGAGGCGTACGCACTTGCTACAAAGATCGTCGAAGAGAATCGTGATAAGATTGAGCTGATGACCAAGATGTTGATGGAGTTTGAGACTCTCAATGCCGAGGATGTTCGCGATATTATCAATGGTGATTGGGATACTGAGAAGAAGCAGCAACGCCTATTGGATCAGGATAAGCTTTTCAAGCGTGAGCATGAGACCCCTCCTCCTCCGCCTCCACAGATCCCTGACGCAAACTCGAAGGATAACGACCTAGGGCTAAATCCTACCTAGCAGGAAAAGCCCAATTGTTGTAGCCTATATTTATTAAAATTTTAATTTTATGACATAGGGTATTTTATGGCTTCTTCAGTTACTCCAAAATTGGGGCAAAGTTGTCTTCCTGAGGGATTATTACAAGGTGTATTATCCCATCTTCCTTTCGTTTCGGAACTATCTAGAAGCGGTCAAGTTCATGAGCAGTGGAGCGCATCTTCAGAAGAGCTTTTAGGTGGCTCCCTGAGCAAGGTTACAGTCATTCATCCTGAAGACATGGCGCCATATTTCGATGGAATAGACGTTACTTTTGGAGAGAACCTCTCATATAATAAACAACAAGTTGCCCAAGCTGTTGAAGAATTCTCTTCTAGGGTTAAGGGAGATCTTGGATTTACCCTATATTTTAAACCTGGAAAATTGTCTTTGGACAAGGTTCGACAATTGCATGGCCCGGAATTTAGAATTGAGATCGAGCCAATTTTAGCCAAATTGTTTGGGAGTGAAGAGAGGGGAGGCCCCTGTTGGATGTTGGTCTCCAACAATTATGTAGATGATGATTTTCCAAAACCGAGTATGCTTGATATGGCCTTTCTCTTCTCTCTCTCAGAGTTGATGAGGTTTCAAGACTCCATCTATCCAAACACCAAAAAGGCTAGTTACGTCAGATGCCAAGAAGGGGTAGATACGAGTGAAGGAATGATGACAGGTTCCGTTGGAAAGCATAAAAAAGGGTCTAGTATTAATATTATCGCCTTTCCTCCGGATAGAGGCAATCTTCGTGGTGCGCTGGCGATTAAGATTGATGCCTTAGAAGCACAATAATGCCCTTAGACCCTGATTGCAACCTTTCACTCGTCTAGAAACCATTTGAGCACGCCGTCTACTGCCTGCGTCGATTCGTCTAAAAAAAGAACTTATAGATGCAAATAAGAGCTTTGGTGATTTTTGTTCGAGTTGGACGATCGCGAGCGAAGACAGTATTTTCCATACGGCGAGCGAGCGATCGTTCAAATTGGGCAAAAAGCAGCCAAAAGGGGAGAATAGAGCTATTCTTCAACAATCCCATGTATAATTGAAATAGAGCAGGCTGGCAATGGTTTTTGCATCGCAAATAGTGCCTGCTTTGATCATCTCAAGAGCTTTGTTAATCTTAAGTAATTCAACATCAATTTTCTCGGTCTCATCGAGATTCTGTCCAACGAAGGTTAGCTCACGTGCCAAGAAGATGAAGAGCTTCTCATTACAAAAGCCAGGCGTAGAAAAGCAGGTAAAAAGAGGCTCGATGTGCTTTGCCCGATACCCCGTCTCCTCTTCGAGCTCACGCCCTGCACAAGTTAGCGGATCTTCATCCTTTTCAAGTGTCCCTGCTGGAAGTTCCCACAACGTTTCCTGGACGACAGGACGCTCATTTTGAATAAGAATGATGGTCTCAGGATCGAGAATGGGGAGAATGACAACGGCGCCTGGATGAGAGACAACCTCGCGCCGCACCACGCCCCCTTTTGGATCGAGCGAATCAATGGTGAGCAGGTCGACCCGTTTACCATGATAGATGGTTTCTGGGTTGTTGTATCTATTCACTAATAACGGACCTGCCGACGGATTTCAGCTTCGAGATCACTCGGCTGCGGTAAAACTTCGTTCTCAAGCGGCTTGCTGTACGGAACGGCGCTGTCAAAACCACATAAGCGGTGAACGGGGCCGTCAAGATACTCAAAGGCCTCCTCAGCAATACGAGCAGCGATTTCGGCACCAAAACCGCAGTTACGGGGCGCCTCGTGTGCGACAAGAAGCTTACCGGTTTTTTGGACGGAGCTTATGATTGTTGCGCTATCAAGTGGTACGAGTGTGCGCAGATCGATCACTTCAACGGAAATACCCTCTTTAGCAAGCTTCTCAGCCACTTCCCACGCCATCACAACCATCATCCCCCAACAGACGATCGTCAAGTCAGTTCCCTCGCGCACTACATTTGCCTCCCCAAATGGAAGCATATACTCTTTGCTCGGCTCTGGCCTTGCGCAAAATTTCTGCTGGCGATAGAGCGCTTTGTGCTCGAGGAAGACGACGGGGTTAGGGTCGCGAATCGCTGTTTTCATGAGCCCTTTTGCATCGGCTGCATTACTTGGAATAACAACTTTTAAACCGGGGCAATGGGTGAGGAATCCTTCAATACTTTGAGAGTGATAAGGGCCACCCTGAATGTAGCCACCATAAGGCATACGCATGACGATCGGCACTTGCCACTCACCATTCGAGCGGTAGTGAATACTCGATGCTTCATTGAAAAGTTGGTTGATGCCCGTCCACACATAATCGGCAAATTGCACTTCTGCTACGGGTTTGTGGAGTCCATCAACGCTCATCCCAATCGCAAGTCCCACAATCGTTGACTCGGCAAGTGGAGTGTTGAAACACCTGTTTTTGCCATATTTTTCGGTCAGACCGCGGGTAATACCAAAAACGCCCCCTTTCCCATGAGCAACATCTTGTCCAAATACAACGACATTGGGATCGAGAGCCATCTCTTCTGCAAGCGCGTGATTAATCGCATCCATAATCCCAACCTTCTCTCCCTCGGCAGGAATCTCACTCAAAGAGCTCGTTGGCTCGAAAGGGGCAAAAACGTTTTGGCTGCTGCTCCCTTTTTCAGGAAACGGCAATGCATCAGCCTCTTTAGCAGCTTTTTCAACAGCGGCGTGTGCACTTTCTCGAAGAGCTTCGAGTTCGCTCGCATCGTGCCCCTTCTCCTCGATCAACCATCGCTCAAAGCGCTCGATCGGGTCGCGTAAAGTCTCTTCTTCGACCATTTCAGCCGACTGGTATTTCTTGGGATCATCACTATTACTGTGGGCGGCAAGACGGGGAACGTGCGCGATCAAGACCGTCGGCCCCTCAGAGGCGCGTCCTCTTCGAATCGCCTCTCCCATCGCATCTGTCATGGCAACATAATCGGTTCCATCGACCTCGGCGACAGCCATTCCTTCATATCCACGCGCGACATCGGCGATCGTCCCTCCTGCCGTCTGCTCATGAGCTGGAACGGAGATCGCCCACCCATTGTTCTGGATCACAAAAATGACAGGAAGCTTATGGATGGCGGCAAAGTTCAACGATTCGTGAAAATCCCCCTGCGAGGTTGAGCCATCTCCACCCGAGACGTAAACGACCTCATCGGTATTTAAGTTCTTATTTGCCCACGCGCGTCCAGTTGCATGTAAAAACTGCGAACCGACAACGCTCGACTGGCAGACAATCCGTAAATCTTTGTGAGAGTAGTGGTGAGGCATCATCCGCCCACCAGAATGGTTCTTTGTTGCGCGCCCTAGAAAGACACCAAACAGCTCGGAAAGCTCACATCCAAGGCCAACAGCAAATCCTTGATCGCGGTAGTAAGGAAGGCCCCAGTCAGATCCCGCTTTTAGCATTTGTCCACATACAACACCAACAAGCTCGTGACCAGCAGAAGAGAGCTGGAACGTCCCTCCCTTGTTTTGCTTCACGAGTTTTGCCATCTTCTGATCGGCAAAGCGCGATGTGTACATCAACTTCAGCACCTGAAGTGCTTTTTCTGATGTTGTGAAAGCCTGTGTTTCAGCCATTATAAATTCCCCCTCTCTGAAAACTTAAGATTCTGAAAAAAAACCCTTTATCTTCTCCATAAAGCTCTTTTTATGCGGTAAATTCTCGACACCTTCTGTATCACCAAACTCTTTTAGCATCATTTTTTGGCTTTCTGTAAGATGGGTTGGTGTTTCGACAACCGCTCTCACTAACAGATCCCCTTTACCACGTCCGTGTACATTTGGAAATCCTTTTCCACGCACTCTAAAGACTTTTCCACTCTGAGTTCCATCTGGAATCGTAAGACGACACGCTTCTGCCAAAGTCGGAATCTCTTTTTTCACACCAAGCGCAGCTTCCGAAAAGCCAATCGGAAGATCTAAAAGTAAATTATCCCCTTCCCGTTCAAAAATAGGGTGGGAGTCAACATTGATAAAGACATAGAGATCGCCCGGA
Source organism: Chlamydiota bacterium (assembly GCA_021772455.1). Taxonomy (GTDB): domain Bacteria; phylum Chlamydiota; class Chlamydiia; order Chlamydiales; family JAAKFR01; genus JAJACP01. The sequence goes on along the minus strand of JAJFLY010000002.1, from coordinate 1,431 downwards.
TAGCCCCCCCCTTCACCTTCATCACCATATCCTGACATCTTTAACCGCATCCCCGAATCAACACCAGCAGGAATATGAACCTTTACATGCTGCTTGTCGCGCACACGCCCCTGCCCACGGCAGTCGGTGCATGGATCGGTCACAACTTTTCCTTCCCCATGACACTGTGGACATGCTGAAGACATACTGAAAAAACCACGCGTCTGGTAAACTTGTCCTTGCCCTTGACACTGTGGACACGTTTTCACACCACTTGGGCTAGCAGCTCCACGTCCACTGCATGTGCCGCATTGCATTAAGCGCGTAACAGCAAGCTCTTTCTCCACACCTTTGGCCGCCTCTTCAAATGAGATGCGAATAGATGCTTTTTTACTAGCTCCCTGTCTGGCATAGGCACCACCTTGAGCGCCACCTCCCCCAAAAAGAGAGTCGAAGATAGACTCACCGCCGCCACCGCCACCGCCACCAAATGCGCCCATAAAGGTGCGCAGGGCATCTTCCATAGAACCAAAACCTTGAGGACCTCCCGGGCCACCGGCTCCTGCAAAAGCCCCTTCCTTCCCATAACGGTCGTACATCTCCCGTTTCTGAGGGTCGCTCAGGGCTTCATAAGCTTCAGAGACCTCTTTAAAATGGGCTTCCGCATCCGCATCTCCCTGATTTTTATCAGGATGATACTTCAAGGCCATCTTTCGATACCCTTTTTTGATCTCGTCTTGCGAGCACCCTTTGGAGACCCCTAAAATCTCGTAATAATCCATGGTTTTTTCGTTCATCGGTTACGATATTTAGCTGCTGCTTTTGACTTTGCACGCTTCTTTATAGAAGGTTTGTCATAAAAACGGTGGGCCTTTGTAGACTTCATCACCCCTTCCTTATCAAGTTTCTTTTTCAACGCTCTAAGAGCCTTATCGATCGTTTCTCCGATGCGAACTTTCACGCTTGGCATAGACCTTTCCTTATAAAATTTAACATTACAACTACAATGGCAACCATTTTACCAAGAGAGCAATTACGATTCAAGTCTCCTCTTTAGTTGCGTCCTGCATATCAACCACTGCTTAGGTTTGATTTAGCTTGATTGATTATCAATAATCAATTTTAATTTTTCCTTCGTTATGCTGTTTTAAAAAAAATCCGAGTACTACAATAATGCGCACAGAATTATCGACTCGTGGCCATAGATCTCAAACTCGGAGATTTTAAACCCGAACATATAGGGGCAAATGGAACTCTGGGATTGTTGAAGAATAGCTCTATTTCTCTGTGCAGGAAAAAAACATGGGTGCATAGACCCTGATTGCTACCTAAACCTCGTCTAGGAACCGTTTGAGTGCGACAGATACAACTGCGGAGCTGAAGGCAAGGGTTCCTCCCTTGCCGAGGCGACGCAGGCAGTAGATGGCGTGCTCAAACGGTTCCTAGACGAGT
>JAJFLY010000001.1 GCA_021772455.1 Chlamydiota bacterium | reverse complement strand
TTTGTTGTTATAGCGCTTAGATGCCTCCATCTGCTAAGTCTCGACACTCGACAAGGGAGGAACCCTTGTCTTCGCATCGAGCCTACGCATCTGAATGCATCTAAGCACTATAACAACAAGTTTAGGTAGCAATCAGGGTCTTAGCACTTTTATGTCCTTAATGGGTGCAGTATAGCCTCGGATTGTTTCCAGCGATCTTAAGCAACAGTCGACTCAACCTTCGTCTTCACAAAATCCCCTGGACATGCTGGCATGCCCTCTTTCGATTTCTAGCTCTTTTGTTTAAACAAGATTTTGAAAATAAGGACAGAGCTAGGTAGCAATTAGGGTCAAAGGTCGGTCAAATTTAAAAACTTCTTTTTTTATTGACTCGAGAATATGATTTTTACTGTCTATCTAAGTGAAAGTGGAGAAGCAAATGTGTCGAGTTATTTCTAGGAACATTCTTCCTTTGGAGCCGGGTCTTGTCCATGTGAAGAGGTTTTTACCCCTAGAGGAGCAAGTAAAATTAGCGACCCTTCTTATGCAAGAAGGGAGCAGAGCAAGCGGAGGGTTTTGGGAGAATCATCAAAAACTTAACTGCACCGAGAGCCGTGGAAGAATTTTTAATAGAGTGGAAGCCTTTCCGAAGCTATTTCCTTTGGCTGGCATGGATGCTTTAAAGCGTGCTCAAAGTGTCGATCACACGTTAACCTCTGTCAAGCCTACCCATTTGATTCTCCTTTACTACAAGAGTTTAGGGTTGTCGCCTCATATTCCATGGCATCAAGATAATGGAGAAAATGATGGAAAAGGAGCCTTTCCTGTTGTTTCTATATCGCTTGGAGATAGCTGCGATTTTCTCCTCTGCCATAGCAAGCCTCGGGTTTCTCCACATCATTCTTTAGCGAATCCAAAAAACCTTGCCCATCGTGTAACACTGCACTCAGGAGATGCTCTTGTATTTGGGGGAGATTGTCGTCATATTTGGCATGCAATTTATGAGATGCACCCAAATTCTGCACCAAAATCCTTGCCATTTGAAGGGGCTCGCATGAATATGACCTTTCGTTATGCTCCTGAAATTTTAGGTCGGGAAGAAGACTTTGCTGTAATCAATCCTAACATCGGGAAAAATAACCAGTTTTTTAAGCTATCTGAAATAGGTTCATAAAGTGTTGTGGATTCAAAAAGTTATATGACTCATCTTTTAGAAAAAATTAAATAGAATCAACTTTATCCATACACTAAGATATTAAATGATCTTTAGTTGGTGTCTCCGGTAGATAATGTCGTATATGCATTTTTTACATCATCAATCATTTTTTGAATTGCATTAGAAACAACACGAGAATGAGAGCATCTTTTGTGTTTTATTTCTAGTCCCCTGAGTATTTTAGCATAATTCTTTATGATAAATGCCTGATTACTTCTCTGATCGAGAGGAATGTTTAAAATTTTGCATGCATTCTCAACGATAGTTGGATCCAGCCGATTCATCTCTATTTCAAAAGAGCGAGGCTGTTTCTTAGAGGAAGAGATTTTATAGTACTCTTGGATACTGCAGATAAGTCCTCCACCACTTACTCCCATCAAGATAGCAAAACCATAAATGTTAAGAGATTGCACTTGGTAATAAGCAGCGAACCCAATTCCTCCAATGCTCATGATTGTGGCAAGAGCGATGGGGTATGTACATGGTTTTGAGGGAGGATGCCTTGGATGTAGGTAGGGTACTAGTTCTAAATTAATTGTGGCTTCGCTACTACCCATGATTTTATTTAAAAATAAGATATTAATTATAAAGGATGAGAGCTTATTTCTGTAGCGAATTCTTAGATTTTCTGATCTGGATTGGCTCTTTATTCAGTTGAAGTAGTGCAATAAAGTGTTACGGATTACCAAAAATTTCCGATTCTTGTACAGTTCTAGACATGTTTACCAAAGAGAGCTTAGAAAAACTCCGCGAGCGGATCGAACTAATCGAAGTGATCGAGCCACACATCGAGCTAAAGCGGGCTGGCACCACTTATAAAGCACTTTGCCCATTCCATCAGGAAAAATCGCCCTCCTTTGTCGTCCAAAGAGGCGATACCCACTTCCACTGCTTTGGGTGCGGCGCCCATGGGGATGCAATTCAATTTTTAATGAATTACCTCAACCTCACCTTTGTCGAAGCGGTCGAATCGCTTGCAGAAAAGTTTCAGATCCCCCTCGAACGAGATAATCAAAAAGAAGAAACGGGGATCAATAAACGAACATTGAAGGAGTGTTTGGAAACAGCTTCGCTCTTTTTCCACGAGTATTTACTCTATTCTGAAGAGGGGAGGCCGGCTCTCGATTACCTCTTTAAGCGAGGGATGGGGATTGATTTTATCAGGCGGTTTGAAATAGGGTATGCGCCTTCTTCATCTTTGATGTTCAAAGTTTTAAAGGATAAGCAGGAGTTGATGGAAACGGGCTTAATGAATGAGTCTGGGCGCCCCTTTTTTCGCGAGCGCATCACCTTTCCTGTACGCGATCACGCAGGGCGCATCATCGGGTTTTCTGCGCGCAAAATTTCCGAAGAGGTTTTTGGTGGCAAATACATCAACACCTCTGAAACCGCTCTTTTCAAAAAATCGCGCACCCTTTTTGGGTTAAATTATGCACGCAGGCGGATCGCCAAAGAGCGACGGGCGATTCTTGTCGAGGGGCAAATCGACTGTCTCAAATTGATCGAAGCTGGGCTCGATCTCACCATTGCGTCTCTTGGAACAGCGTTTGGGGAGAGTCACGTTGCGATTTTAAAGCAGCTTGGATTAAGGCAGGCCTATCTTTTCTTCGATGGAGATCAAGCTGGTGATGCTGCCGCTTCGAAGGCGGGCGATTTTTTTCAGAAGGTGGGGATTGAAGTGCATGTCGTCCGTCCTCCCGCTGGCAGCGATCCCGATACGATACTCAATAAGCTTGGGACGGAGCGCCTACTTGAGATGCTCGATCAGGCAGAGAGCTATCTTGCTTTTCAAGTGAGTTATCTTGGGCGTGAGATCAATATGAATTCTCCAGCCGGTAAGGCCGAGCTTGTCAAAGTACTAAAAAAGCAGATCGACAGCTGGGAAGATCCTGTCATGGTCCATGAAAGTTTGCGCAAGCTAGCTTCGATGGTCCATATCCCTGAGGAGGCAATTGGGTTGAAACAAAATTTTGCTCCCAATCTCTATATCAAAAATCATGGTTCCCACCCCTCTGAGCAGGTCGATCCTAATCGCGTCCTCGAGCTCGATTTGCTCAGGTGGCTGATTTTAATTAATGAAAAATTCCATAAAACAACGGCTCAGTACTTAACTGAAGACCATTTTTGGACCCCTGCGTGTCGCGCTCTTTTCAAAAAAATCATGGAAAGCAATACGGTAGATCTTCTTTCACTTGCGGGGGATCTAGAAGAGCCTGCCTTGCTCGATGAGATTTTAAAAAAGAAAGTAAACAGAGAACGGGCTGATGGGCAGTTTTTAGAGACGATTCAAAAAATTCTTGATAGGCAGTGGATGCAGACACGTGAAAAGATCAAAATGGAGATCCACAGTGGGAAGCATTCAGAGGATGAGGTGCTTAAATTAGCCAAACAATTTGATGAACTGAGACGTAAAGATTCTATAGAATTGCTCTAATTCCTTAACAATAATATAATTACTATATGTTATCGACAATCTCACGAGCTTTTATCTGGTCCAGGGTGTTAAGCATTCCGTTTTGGGTGATGCTAAATACTCTCGCAATCATCCTCTACAAGGAGTTTCATGTCTCGCCGATTATGGTGACCCTCCTGATTGCCCTCAAGCCGATGACAGCCGTTCTCGCCTCATACTGGAGCTGCTTTTTTTCAGGTAAAAACCGCAATTTTGTCTTAACCAACCTCATTCGGTTCATTCCCTTCCTTTTTTTCTTTAGTGTCAATTCGGCATGGACTGTCATAATTTGTTTTTCTTTCTACATGATCCTCAGCCGAGGGAGCATGCCTGTTTGGACCGAGCTGTTTAGAAAGCACCTACCTAAAGAGTCTCAACATCGCCTTTTTGCCCTCGGCAACACGTGCGAATATTTGGGAACGACGATTTTTCCAATCGCCATCGGAATGGTCCTGGATTATAACGCCAACCTCTGGCGCGTCCTTTTCCCCTTAACAGCGCTTCTTGGTTTGGCCTCTAGTATCATGATGCTCCGCCTTCCAAATGTCCTCTCATCTGAAACGCGCCCCATCAAAAAGAAGGTTCTTCTCCCTTGGAAAAATGCCTTTTCCATCGTGAAAAACCATGCCGCTTTCCGCACCTATCTTATGGGATTTATGATGGGGGGAGCGGGCCTAATGGTGATTCAGCCTGTACTGCCGATCTTTTTTGTCGATGAGCTCCAGTTTTCCTACACAGAGATGATGATTGCCCTCTCGGTCTGTAAGGGGATCGGGTATGCCGCCGCCTCGCCAATGTGGGTGAGGCTATTTAAGAGACTCCCGATCTTTCAGTTTAGCTTTTTGATTGCTCTTCTCGCCTTCTGTTTCCCTCTCATCCTAATTGGGGCAAAGTGGGAGATTTGGCTCTGCTACATCGCCTATATCGCCTACGGCTTGATGCAGTCGGGTAGCGAGCTCAGCTGGCACCTTTCGCCTGCCGTCTTCTCGCGCAAAAAAGAGAGTCTGCCCTTTAGCGAGACCAATATTTTAGCCGTGGGACTGCGCGGCTGTGTCATACCCTTCCTTGGTAGTTTCCTTTTTTACCTCTTCAATTCGGTCACCGTCATGCTCGTCGGCTCCCTTTTCTGCCTTCTAGGCTCGCTAATCCTTGTTCGCTACAAAGAAGAAGAGATAGCATCAGAGCCCGCCTAATGTTTCAAACCTATAAGAGATAATTAAGGTTTGTAGCACGTTACTTTGCTCTTCTTTGACATCTTCAGACGTATCTGAAAAGAGCACGGCAGAGAAAATTTTTGATAGGTTGACAACTGCGTTTTGTTCGGGTGGTGAGTGGTTGGTAATTTGAGATAAATGTGCCAGAAGAGCTTTAAAAGTGGGAATTTTCTCTTCTGGAAGAGAGTCTGTAATTTTTTTTAGAATGTTTCCTGGATTAAACATCTCTTCCATTACAATGTCTTGTACTTCATTCCAGTTGAGCAGCGGATCCCCCACATCTTGCATGCCCTTGAAAATTACCAGTATGAATTCTGCTGCGACAGCCACATCTTCAGCTCCCGCTTTTCCGATTGCATTGGAAAATGATTGATTTGCAACAATAGCCTCCTGGAATTTTCCATACGACTCTTCACTAGGAGGGGTTTGATAGGTCGTTTTATAATCGAGATCTGGTTTGGAGAGTTCCGATATTGCTATTTGGAGTAGAGCTGGCATAGGCGTTTCGGATAGTTTTTTCCAATGGTTGAAGACAGATTGGGTTTTACTCGATGATGTGCTACTAAAACCTGAGCTAAAAGAATGACCTGGTGCTTGTAATAAGTTCTCTTTAAATGCTTTTAAGGCTTTCCCTAGGGGAGCTACAAAGGATGAGATCTCTTGAACTTTTGCTTCAGTAGGGTTTAAAGCAGGTTGTTTCCCAGCTCTACCTGTAAAATGATGATTTGAATTTGAGTGTAGAGGTTTCGGACCTGTCATATTAATAACCGTGTAATTAATTATCTTATTTATAATTATAAGTAATAATTAATAAATAGTGTATTGTTTTAATAAAACACGTTTAATATGGGAGCAGCCAAATAACTTTAAGCGCTCCAAAATTGTGCAGATTACTTTAAACTATCTACGACCCTGATTGCTACCTAAACTTGTTGTTATAGTGCTTAGATGCATTCAGATGCGTAGGCTCGATGCGAAGGCAAGGGTTCCTCCCTTGTCGAGTGTCGAGACTTAGCAGATGGAGGCATCTAAGCACTATAACAACAAAA